>JAZRYK010000068.1:0-54255 GCA_045600725.1 Lachnospiraceae bacterium | reverse complement strand
GATCTTTTCAAAAGATTTTCAGGGTTGCATATGCTGTTCAAATGTCAAGGTACTGTGTTGTGATTTCTCACTTTTTCGTTGCTCCGTAAGTCGCAACGGTGCTATATTAGCACTTCCGTTTTGACTCGTCAAGAGTTTTTTCAAAAATTTTTTAAGTTTTTTTTGACTCAAAAAATCAACCGCTTTTCGCGGTGGAATTTTAATTTAGCACGATTGTTTTTCTTTGTCAACGCAAATTTTCAAAGCTTTTCAAACTTTTTTAATTGCTCCAACATTATGTGCTTTCTTCAAACAATTACCCCTATATATAGGCTGTTTCTTCTTATATATATAATGAAGCAATTCGTTACTGTTTATCGTAATATTTCTTTCCCGAATCGGGGAGGAAATATGTCCTTATATATCCGTCTACGGAAAGTACCACAAATTCATTGGTTTCTTCTATATAAAATATATAGTCTCCATCTTCCTTTTCTGTCTTTGTTAACGCATCGGGATTGTTAATAACATCGCTGGCCGCTTTTTCATATGCCTTCGAATCTGAAAAGCCCATATCCTTTCCATGTTTTTCATAATGCTGGTCAAGGAGCTTCTTATTCCTGAAATAAAAATCAACATATTCGGGCTCAATTTCAGGCTCTTCTGATACAGATACTTCTGCAGAATCTGATATTTCCGGTTTCTCCTCGGATATGGATACTTCCACTGATTCCGAAATCTCCATTTCATTTTCAGAAGAAAAAATTGTTTCTGATATCTCAGGTTCAATCTCTGATACTGACAGTGCAGAACTGCTTTCAATAATAATACTTGTAATCTGCGATACTGTTTCAATTTCTTCTTCCGTGCATGCAGTAAGTGAAAAAATCATTGATACTGCTGCCGCAAGAAGAAAGATTTTTCTAAATTTATTCATGATTTGTCACCTTTTTTAAAAAATCTTTTCTGGCCTGATTTAAACTGACTTTATTTGCTCCACCTGCAAAATCAGGGTCTTTTCGTTGAACCGGATCATCTTCCCAGTTGCATACCGGGCATATTTCATATCCTCCGACCTCATCAAGCTGAAAGCTTTTGCAGCAGGGACACAACAGTTTTTCTTCTTGCATATTGTTTTTACTTTTTTGCATAACGTTTCCTACCGAATAAGGATTTTTGTTTTCTCTGTGAGGGGTTGGCTCACTTCCCACTTTAGCTGCCCAGCCAAGAACAAGCGTGAGTATAAGCGGATAAATAAACCATACGGCAAGTGACAATATTGCTAAAATCAAAAGCGGAATCCATTTAGTAAATAAAAATACGATAAATAATGCCACTGCTAAAACAACCCATTCGGGTCTGAAAAACATATTCAGTATATAGCTAAGCCAAAAACCGTGACCCTTGCTGACTCTCTTCATTTCGTTTTCCTTCCTAAATATAAATCAATTTTCATAATACTGTCGAAAAATACGGCGTACTGCTCGTACTGATTTTTATTCAATCAATATAGAATCCACAGACGTCTGTCGTATACGATTTAACTTTATTGCCAAACAAATCCACTGTCTCAAATGCTATTTCATTGTTTTGGACCAGTTTCCAAACATTTTTAACTTTTTCAGCATAATCATTTGAAACAACATATTCATCATGTGATGCATATATATGATCGTATTCGTCTTTTAAATCAATCAGCTTATCAAGAGATTCCTCGTATTCCTCGGGACACCGTTTATTCCCGAACATATAAATATGACCTTTCTGAACAGAATCCCCCGCAAAAAGAACACGATAATTTACATCTAAAATTGCGATACTGCCCTGCGTGTGTCCGGGTATATGTATAATTCTCAGCGGCCTGTTTCCAAGTTCGATTATATCTCCGTCTTTTACCTCTGCCAAAGAAGTATTCGGATATCCTGTATTCACCCCACAATTAATATAATCCTTAATGTGCATATGAATTTCAGTAAATCCGCCTGTTCCGGAAGTATGATCTCCGTCACCGTGTGTATTCAACAGCATAATCGGCTTATTTGTAACTGTTTTTGCAAGCTCTATTGCATTGGGACAGTTAACGCCGCTGTCTATCATCATAGCTTTGTTTTCACCTTCCAGCAGAAAAAATCTTACAAATCCGTCTTCAAATCTCCAGGTATGTGAATCAATTTTTATTATTTCTGCCATAATACCTCCATATAATATAATCAAAGAACAAAACATATCGTTTATGGCATGCCGGCGCCACTCCCCCGCATTGTAAGCGAAATAATTCCTATGTAAAAGCGCGCACATTCATAACGGAGCGTTTTTGTTTAATAAGGAATTCAGAGGAATTATCTCGTATTAAACAAAAAAAGCTTTGGAATAATTCCAAAGCCTTAATATCACGGAGAAAGAGGGATTTGAACCCTCGCGCCGGTTACCCGACCTACACCCTTAGCAGGGGCGCCTCTTCAGCCTCTTGAGTATTTCTCCTTACGCTGCAGCTATCCGCTACCAATATTAAATTCGTCCTACGACGCAACAATGATTATATCTAAGGGGTGCCTTTTTGTCAACACTAATCATTGTACTGCGGAAATCTAAAAAGAACTTCCTCTATTCGTCTTTGAACTTCTCCGGCAATTTCTACAGTCGTCATATCTTTATATTCTTCATATAATAATGGTTCAAGATAAAAAACTTTGACCTTAACAGGCTTTGTGCTTCCGGAATCAAATGGCTTATACGTATCAACAAGCGCACACGGAACAATCGGTGCCTTTGCTTTTACGGCACTTTTAAAGCTACCCGGCTTCATATCGAGCATTCTGTTTCCTTTTTTGCTTCTTGTTCCTTCTGCAAAAATAATGAAGTTTTCACCTTTTTTCACGCGTGATGCCATTTCCTGGATTACCTTCATGGACTGACGCAAATCTTTTCTGTCAATTGGCAGAGCATCCAAAGCTTTTATAACCTGCTTAATAAGAATAACATTCTTGATTTCTTTTTTTACAACAAAGGAAAAAGGGCGCGGACAGTCGTCCAGAAAAACCAGTATATCATAAAGACCTTCGTGATTCGGAAAAATAACAAACCCGTCTTTTTTAGGCAGGTTATCTACTCCCGATGCCTCTATCAACACTTTTCCGGCTTTATTAGCTCTTTTTGCACAATATTTAACCCAGAAATAAGCTTTTTCCTTTGATTTGTTTCCTTCTACTATTATTCTTATAAAATAATAAGGAACAAAAAGAATCAGCTTAAAAACCATCATCGCAATTCTCATATTAATTTATTCCTCGCAATATTGTTCCTTTGCTATGTCATAAAGATTGCTTCCGTCTTTATCTATAACAACAATAACAGGAAAATCCTTTACTTCCAACTCTCTTATGGCTTCAGTTCCCAAATCGTCATATGCAACAACCTTTGATGAAATAATTGCCTTTGATAAAAGAGCACCTGCACCACCTACTGCTGCAAAATATACTGCATTGTTTCTGATGATTGCGTCCTTAACAGCTTCACTTCTTCTTCCTTTACCAATCATTCCTTTTAAGCCAAGGTCAAGAAGCTTGGGAGCATATTTATCCATTCTGCTTGCAGTTGTGGGGCCGGCAGAACCGATGGGACGTCCTTCTCTTGCAGGGCTGGGACCCATGTAATAAATAGTATTTCCTTTAATATCTATAGGAAGAGACTCTCCCTTCGCCAATGCTTCATCCATTCTTTTGTGTGCAGCATCTCTGGCAGTATATATAATTCCTGAGAGATAAACATAATCTCCGGCTTTTAAATCCTTTGTGTTTTCCTCTGTAAGGGGAAGGCTGATTCTCTTTTCCATTTTCTTCCTCCTAAATTTCTCTGTGAACATGACGGTTTACATGGCAGCAAATGTTTACGGCCACGGGAAGACCGGCGATGTGTGTGGGATAAGTAAGAATATTAACCGCAAAAGCAGTAACCGTTCCGCCAAGACCGCCCGGACCAATTCCTGTTTTGTTAATTTTCTCAAGAAGCTCTGTCTCCATTTCGCTCACCCATTCAATTTCCGAGTGCTCCCCTGCGGGTCTGGTAAGTGCTTTTTTTGCAAGAATCGCGCATTTTTCAAAGGTTCCGCCGATTCCGACACCAACTACCATGGGGGGACACGCATTGGGGCCTGCATCTTTAACTGCTGTGAGAACCGCATTTTTCACACCCTCTGCACCATCTGCGGGCTTAAGCATAAACACGCGGCTCATATTTTCCGAGCCAAAGCCTTTGGGAGCAATTGTTATTTCAACTTTATCTCCGCTAACCATTTCATAATGAATAACAGCCGGAGTGTTGTCTTTTGTATTTTCACGAAGAAGAGGATCCGATACAACGGACTTTCTTAAAAAGCCTTCTACATATCCTTCACGGACACCTTCATTTATGGCATCCTCCAAAGAACCGTCGATAAAATGGACCTCCTGACCGATTTTTATAAAAACAACAGCCATTCCCGTATCCTGACAGATCGGGATCATATCTTCCTCTGCAATCTTCAGATTGTCTTCGAGCTGGCATAAAATCTGCTTTCCCAAAGGTGATTTTTCCATTTTTTCTGCAGTAAAAAGTGCATTTTTCATATCCGGAGCAAGAAAATGATTTGCTTCGATACACATCTCCTTTACTGCTGCCGTAATAGTTTTGACTGAAATCTCTCTCATAACGACCTCACATACTTTTTTTGTTACTATAACACAAAAGTATGCATTTTTATTAACTTTTTTTATATTTAAAGTACTATTCCTTAAGAAACACGAAAGTGTATTTTCTTTTAAAAAACTACGTGCTATATATCACTTGTCGATTCAAATAATGAATCCATAAGGAGAAAAAAGAAATGGGCAAAAAAGCTAACTTGGCAATCTATTCAATTGTTTATGCAATATTTTATTCTTTCTGTCTTTACAAAAATCTGACAGGAATAACCTTCCCCGTATTCGCGGTAGGAAGTCTTGTTTTTCTTTTCCTTTGCATGAAGGAATTTCAGGTACCTTTCAAAAAAGACAGTATTCCTGAAATCATCATTCTGATTGCAATCAGCGTAGCGCAGGTATTTACATCTAATTTGTTCTTATTGTTCTTTAATGTAATATTCGTCTTCGCTCTTCTTTTCCATATTGCTCTTCATCAATTTGCTGCGGATGCAAAATGGAGCTTTTTCCAAAACACAATTAACTATGTTGCTTCTTCATTCTTCGGTCTTGCCTTTATTTACACACCTTTCGCAGATTACATGATTTATAAAAAGGAAAAAGCAGTTGAAGCTGAAAACGGAGAAGAAAAACCCGGCTTTCCCTGGTATATAATACTTGTCACAATTTTATGCTGTATTCCGGTGCTTGGAATTGTCATTCTTTGTCTTGCGACCGCCGATGCGGTTTTCGGAAATATGCTCGACAATGTATTTAATCTGAAGTTAAGCTGGATTGGTTCTATTTTCCTTACAGCGTTCATTTTCCTGTTTTCATACGGAATGTTCAGAGAGCATTCCAAAAAGCCTTTCAGAGAAGAAGAACTCACAGCTAAAGTCGGCAATCCTCTGATTGTGGTAACTGCCGGAATTATGTTTGATTTTGTTTATGTTATATTCTGTACAATTCAGATTTTCTATCTTTTCATCGGAAAATTTACTCTTCCTGAGGGATATACATACGCGACATACGCCCGCGAAGGCTTTTTCCAATTACTTTTTGTTTGTATGCTGAATGTTGGAATGGTTCTTGCCAGCGTCATTTTCTTCCGCGAAACCAAGGTAACCAAAATCATTCTCACTATTTTCTGCGCATGCACATATATTATGACTGCTTCGAGTGCATTCAGAATGATTTTGTATATTAAATATTATTATTTCTCATTCTTAAGAATCCTTGTTCTTTGGACACTTATTGTTATAGCATTATTGCTTACCGGACTTCTTCTTCAAATATGGAAGAAGAACTTCAAACTTTTTAAGTATTCGGTTGTGGTTATAGCTGCCTTATATCTTGCACTTGCGGTATTCAATCCCGATTACAAGATTGCAAAGTGGAATCTTGCAAATTCCGGAGACAGTAAAAGTGATTTCTTCATTACAGAAGAAACCTATTGCGATTATGATTATCTTGTGTGGAATCTTTCCGAAGATGCAGCCCCGATTTTAATGGCAAACGAATTCACTCAGGACAAATATGCAAACCGCTGGAAATCAGAACATGAAGAAAGAAAATTCAACTTCAGAAACTTTAATTACGCAAAATACCGCTCTGACAAATTAATCAACCGCTGAATTATTTCATAGTAAATTCATATAAAACAAAAAAACAACGCATTTACTCAATATCCCTTGATAAATGCGTTGTTTTTGCGTAAGATATAAATTTGGTATGGTATGTGCCAAAGCACACGTTTTTTAACAGAAAACATAGGATGAATTCATGAATTACATTGTTTTGGACCTTGAATGGAACCAGGGAAACGCATCCCCTTCCGTTACAGGCACTCCGGTTCCTTTTGAAATAATTGAAATCGGCGCGGTAAAACTTAATAGCAACAAAGTGATGGTTAGTGAATTCAGTGAACTCATAAAACCCCGGATTTACAAAACCATGCACTATATGACAGGGAAAATCATTCACTTAAAAATGCAGGAACTCAAAAATGAGCTTCCTTTCCCCGAAGTAATGAAAAAATTCCTGGACTGGTGCGGCGAAGATCCGATTTTCTGCACCTGGGGACCGTTAGATCTTTTTGAACTACAGCGAAATATGACATTCTATGGCTTTGAGCCACTCGCTAACGGACCTTTGGCTTTCTACGATATCCAGAAATTATATGCTTTGGAGCACGAAGAAGAACACAAACGTCTTTCACTTGAAGCTGCGGTCGATCAGCTTGGAATCGAAAAGGACATCCCTTTTCATCGTGCCTTTTCCGATGCTTACTATACAGCGAAGGTTTTCTCGTATATTAAACGTGATGACACTCTTCGCCATTACTCTTATGATGTTTACACACCTCCGAAGAATAAAGAGGCCGAACCTCATTTGTTCTTTGGAAATTATGACAAATACATTTCAAGAACCTTTGTTTCAAAAGAAGCAATGCTTCAGGACAAGTGCGTAAAGGATATGAATTGTTACATTTGCGGAGGAAAAACAAACAAGCTTGTCAAGTTCTTCTCTCCCACAGGCAAATATTATTTAGGTCTTTCAAAATGTGATACGCATGGATTTGTAAAAATTAAAGTTCGAATCAGGAAATCCGAGGACGAACGCTATTTTACCGTAAAAACAAGGAAAATAATCCCTGAAAATGAGGCGCAGGACATAATTAACCGCGCCGAAAAAGTAAAAAACGCCAAAAAACAGCCCAAGAAACCTGACTCCGTTAAAGAAAGGAAATAAAAATGGAATCATTTTTAGTATTTAGGGATTTGGCAATTATTGTTATCGCTGCCAAGATTTTTGGTATTGTTGCCAGAAAATGTAAAGCACCTCAGGTTGTAGGCGAAATTATAGCCGGAATTATAATTGGTCCAAGCCTTCTTCATTGGGTAGACAAGACAGATTTCCTTACTCAAATGGCTGAAATCGGCGTTATTCTTCTTATGTTCAGCGCCGGACTTGAAACAAATCTACACGATTTGATTAAAACAGGTTTTAAAGCGACACTTATTGCATGTGCCGGTGTTTTTGTTCCTCTTGCAGGCGGAACACTTTATTATATGTGCTTCTACGGTTTCCAGGAGGTTGGCTCTCCTAAGTTTTTTGAAGCGGTATTTATAGGTGTTATCCTTACCGCAACCAGTGTAAGCATTACTGTTCAGGCACTTCGCGAAATGGGTAAGCTTAAAGGACTCGTAGGAACAACAATCTTGAGCGCCGCAATTATCGACGATGTAATCGGTATTATTGTTCTTACAATTGTAATCGGACTTAAGGATGCATCAACCGATCCCGCAATGGTTTGCATCAAAACCGTTTTGTTCTTCATTTTCTCTATTGGCGTTGGATTTGTTATTTACAAGGTTTTCAAATTTCTTGATAACAGATATCCTCACACAAGAAGAATCCCTATTATGGGCCTTGCACTTTGTCTTGCCATGGCATATATTGCGGAAAAATATTTCGGAATCGCAGATATTACCGGTGCCTATGTTGCCGGAATCATTCTTTGCAACATAAGAGATTCGGAATATATCGCCGAAAAAATGGATATTAACTCATACATGCTGTTTGGTCCTATTTTCTTTGCATCAATCGGATTGAAAACAGATATTAAAGATTTGAATTTAAGTATTTTATTGTTTGCAGTAGGTTTTGTTTTTGTGGGACTTATTTGCAAAATCATCGGATGCGGACTTGTTGCAAAGGCTTGTCGCTTTTCGGTTCACGATTCAATAAAGATTGGTGTCGGAATGATGACACGTGGAGAGGTTGCCTTGATCGTAGCTCAAAAAGGTCTTTCGGTAAATCTTATTCCACCGGTTTATTTCACGGCAGTTATTCTTTTAATTGTTACATCATCAATTGCAACACCGGTTATTCTTAAGATTCTTTATTCGAAATGGCCTACCCAGGAAGAACTTTCCAAGGCTAAAGAAGAAAAAAATTTCGCACAGTAAAAATACCAAGACTCGCAAGCGAAGGATCAGACAAACATGGGTATCTATCACGTACACACTTTGACAACAAACAGAGGAGTAACTGCAGTTTGGAAATGCTCCAAATGCGGTAAAACAAATATAGGTTTTGGAATCTATTCTGCTTCCGCTTCCTACAACGACAAGGGTGTATTGACAAATAAGGGGCTTGCCAAAAGAGAAAATGCCACAAAGTCTGAGTTAGATGATAAAATAATTCACACGTACTACTCTGCACTTACTAAATCGTACAATGGCGATTATTCAGATTTCAATTTAACCGCTTGTAAATGCGCCGGATGTGGTAATGCAGAGCCATGGAGTATCGGTAAAAGTGATCGTTCTTACAAAATTTCCCGTTTGCTTTACGATATCTTTAAATATTTTATATTCTTTATAACAATATTTTTTGTATATTGTTTAACTGACAGATATTTTTCCCGGGGATTGCTTTATGCAGATATTGCAGTATCGATAATTGCTTTGGGCGGACTTATTTACAGTAAGAATGTACTCAAAAAACTGGCAAGCGAAACACTCAGATTACCCCAGGAATCCATAGCAAAAATATATAAAGATGTAGAATCCTTAAAAGAAGAATGCGACTTACTTACAGAAGAAGAAAAGGCTTCTTTGTAAGACAGTCGCACCGACTTTCTTATATTTGCTCTAATATATATTTCTTAACATTCTCTAATTTTGACGATTCCCATTCTTTTTCCTTTTCCCGCAAAGAAATAGGATAAACAATTTGAAAATCCAGAACTTCACCGGGGACACGACCGCTTCGCAAGGGTTCGTAGAAGTTCGCAACAAAATCTTCATCCGAAGCATTTGTAAATTGTTCCGGTTTCATATATTTTAATTGTCGCTTTGTGGCTTCTATAAACATTTTTGCTGCCAAAGGCTCTAATTTACGGTATTCTTCTTCCTGCACATCTTCAAAAATCTCAGGTAAAGTTCCTGCAACAATTTGCTCGGGACCTCTGACTATCTCTATACCGAAGGGATCAAAGGAAAAATCTTCCTCAGATAAATTAAGCTTTAACAGAATTCCCTTTTCTGTATTAAACTGAGATCTCTGATAATCCGTATCAAAAATAAAATTACCTAAAGAATAAAATATTGCCTTACCCGGGAAGGTCTCGTAATTCATCGGAACATGCGGATGATGCGAAACAACTATATCTGCGCCCATATTAAGATATTCTATGTAGCGATCTCTTGTATAACATGTCGGCAAAGAGGTAAATTCCTCCCCTCCATGTGCAACAACAATGCACCAACGACAGGATTTTTTGATTTCCTCAATGGCTTTTTTGATATTTTCCATATCTGACCAGCTAAAGCATCCTGCCAAATCCTCTCCGGCTTTTCTGCATGCTCGCTGATATCCGACGCCAAACATACCGATTCCACCGGCTTCGTTAAGAATAACCGGCTTCATTGCTTCTTTAAGGTTCATTCCGGCGCCAATTGTCTTTACATCTGATGCTGCTGCCTCCCGTAAAGTATCGGCAACACCCTCCGGACCGGCATCCATGATATGGTTGTTGCAAATATTCCAAATATCTGCACCGATTTTATTGAAAAAACCTACTGCTTCCGGATCCATAGTATGTGTAAGCTTTGCACCACCACCGGGAACTTCTATTTTCTTTTGCGCAGAAAGGGGACCTTCGACATTAATAATCAAGTGATCACCTGACTTAAGAAAATCCATTACCTCATCTGATAAAAGATCTTCGTCTTTAAATCGCCCTTCCATATACTTGTCAAAACCAATATCTCCTGTAAAAACAAGAGATGTCGTTTTTTTACAACTCTTTTCCATCAACAAAAATCCTCTTAACAGGAGCTGAAGTATTGACTGTTACATTCCCGTTTATTTTTGTGGCTGTAATTTTTATTGCCGCTTCGGCTTTCTGATTATAAACTACTGTTTCGACAGTTTTTCCTTCTTTCAGCTCATAAATATGTACATTGCAGTCTTTTTCATAATCGTAATCGGCACATTTATCGGTATAGCCTGTCACAATAATGGAATTTTCCCTCACGAACAAAGGCATTGAAAAATAATCGTATTTCTTCTTATACCATTTTCCGCCTTCAAGCTTCTCACCTGAAAAATAATCTGTCCAGGTACCTTCGGGAAGATAAAATTCACCGATTGAATCCGAATTAAAAATAGGAGCAACAAGAAGACTGTCGCCAAACATGTATTGTTTATCAAGGAAATGCGTATTTCTGTCCTCTGTAAATTCCATAACCATGGAGCGCATCATAGGATATCCGTAAATACTGGTCTCTACAGCATTTTTGTATATATAAGGCATCAATCGGGCCTTCAATTTTGCAAAAGTTCGAACAACATCAACCGCTTCGTCTCCATACAACCAGGGAACTCTGTAGGAATGACTGCCATGGAGTCGTGAGTGAGAAGAAAGTAATCCAAATGCTGCCCATCTTTTATATACATCCGGAGTTGAAGTCTCTTCGAAACCACCGATATCATGACTCCAATAACCAAAACCGGACATAGTTAACGATAAACCACCTCTAAGGCTTTGCTCCATAGACTCATAATCCGACCAACAGTCTCCGCCCCAGTGAATCGGGAACTGCTGCCCGCCTGAAGTGGCGCATCTGGAATAGAGAACCGCGTTATTCTTTCCATGCTTCTTTTCAAGCAATTCAAAAACGCATTTATTGTAAAGATAACAATAAAAATTATGCATCTTTTCAGAATCCGAACCGTCATACCATACGCAATTTGTCGGAATTCTTTCACCAAAATCGGTTTTAAAACAGGTCACACCCAAATCTACCAATAGACCTAGCTTTTCCTGGAACCAGTTATATGCCGCGGGATTTGTAAAGTCTACAATAGCCATTCCCGCTGTCCACATATCCCACTGCCACACACTTCCGTCAGCTCTTTTTACAAAATATCCCTTTTCCGTTCCTTCTTCGAATAATTCCGCTTCCTGTCCGATATAAGGATTAATCCAAAGGCAAACATTTATGCCCTTATCTTTGAATCTTTTTAGCATGCCTTGGGGATCCGGGAACACTTTTTTATCAAAAACAAGACTGGTCCAGTGAAATTCCTTCATCCAATAGGGGTCAAAATGAATTGCTCGCAAGGGAATATCCTTATTTGCCATCTCATCTATAAAACCTGTAACTGTTTTTTCGTCATAATCTGTTGTAAATGACGTAGAAAGCCACAAACCAAATGACCATGTCGGAGGAAGAGACGGTTTTCCGGTAATATCGGTGTATCGCATCACTACTTCCTTCATGGAAGGTCCGTTAATAACAAAATAATCAAGCTCGCCGCCCTTCACAGCAAATTCAACTCTTGTAACAAATTCGCTGGCAACCTCAAAGGAAACCTTTTCTGAATGATTAACAAATACACCATATCCCTTGTTTGTTAAATAAAAAGGGATGTTTTTGTAAGAAAATTCGGTGCTTGTACCACCGTCTTCGTTCCACATTTCAACATTCTGGCCATTTTTTGTAAAAGCAGTAAAATGTTCTCCGAGTCCGTAAATCAACTCTCCGACACCTATTCCCATGGCGCTGCGAATATATGTATTTTCATTATCTCCTTCAAGATCGTTGATATAACCCTTCCAATTTGTTTTTACAATTGCAAGGTCGTTGCCTGTAGTCTTTGTAAGAAGCTCTTCACCTCTGTAATATGTCATGGAAAAAGGATTTTTTGTAATAACAAGCTTCATTTCTCCGGATTGGCAGACAAATTCTTCTTCATTTTCAGAAATATCAAGACATGATTCATCAGATATTTTTAAATCAAAATGAGGTCCCTTGGTAGGTGTTCCCAAATGATGCTTTGTCTGAACACGAATAATTTCGGGAGCTGGAGAAGAAACAGTAATTGTTAAAATCATTCCCTCCGTTACCGAACCTCTGTCGCGAACAAACACTGTGGGGCACTTTATTGTGAGCACATTTGCATTCTCTTTTGAAAAATAAACCTGCTTTGGAGCAAAAAACTCCACCCCGGGTTTTTTTACCCAACATCCATCATTAAATCTCATATTTCCTCCATTAATTAAAAACGCTTTTCCAAAGATCAAGGTTTAGCTTCTCATATTTCTATTTTACATTTTACGCTAACAATAATAAAGAAATATCTTAATGCAAACATTTTATAAAACACCATATATTTACGACATGTGTGTCATTTCTTAACATTCTTGTCTTCTGCTTACTTATGAATAATGCATTTTTATTTCAAAAAAATTAAATACAAAAAGTGATCAAAAATAGCAAAAAATAAAAAAATACACCATGTAGACGTAAATGTAAGAAAAACCACAAAATATTGGTGCTCTGAAACCCGCATAAATACTGGGTTTTTTAAGAAAAATGCCCTGTATGCCGTTTTTAGAAAGCTAAACGTAAGAATATACGTTATTTCAGTCTGATAATCGCATACAGAGCATTTTATTTTTAGCGCTTCCAACCGGAATCGAACCGATAACTGACCCTTAGGAGGGGCCCGTTATATCCGTTTAACTATGGAAGCATAAGACACAGCTGTGTCTTTAATCGGGAAAGTTCAAAAATCCCTGGAGCCAAACTACGCCTTTGAAGCGACGTCCCTTATCAGGCTCACCAAGAAGATCCCTTTTATTTATACAAACAGAAAGTGTAATTTCATTACAGTTAAGTAACATCTGGTAAATCTCTTCACCGGTAACAGAATTAACAGTGAGTTTCCAGTCAACTATTTCTCCAAGAACTGAATACTGATCACATTCTACACCATAAGGCATAAAACATGTATCAACTAATGTGTATATATCATTGTTCTTTATTTTCTTGGATATCTGCGTGTACATATCCATATCATTCAGTGTCAATGTTTCAATGGCACTTTCATCACCGTTCTTGGCAGCCTCAAGAAGCATATTTCTCTTTTTGATTCTATGCTTATCTTTTTGCGTACCCTCCGGATTTTTAACTATCGGCATTACTATTGTTCCTTCAACAGACAGTCCTGTAAGCGTAATCGTTGTACTCGGAGCCGGAAAAGAAGAAGTATTCTTTCTCATCACATAAGGTATTCTGTTCAAAAGATAAAAAATAATTGTAACACCGATACGATTATCTTCCACAACTCCCGCATATGAAATGCGTGATGCATGTCTTTCAATGACAGCCTCTGCAGAAGAAGAAATATGTGCGGATCTGTAATACGGAAAACAATAATCAAAAATGAATTTATCTTCCTTATCCATCTCTCCGCAAACCGTTATTCCTATTCCATTTCCGTAATTTAAGGAATACTCCGCAAGAAGAACATCTTCTTCCATTGTTGTAAAGGAACGTTCGGTAGCATTTTTAATTGTCAGAGCTATTAAAGACTGGAGCTTTTCACGACTGTTAATTCCTGAAAAGCCCACAGCGCGTAAAAATTTGTGCAAAGCTAATATTTCCTTTATTTGTTAGGGGTAAGAACCTTCTTACCGCCCATGTAGGGCTGAAGAACTTCAGGTATTGTAACCGATCCGTCTTCCTGTAAGTGATTCTCAAGGAATGCAATAAGCATTCTGGGAGGGGCAACTACTGTATTGTTAAGTGTGTGAGCAAAATATTTATTTCCGTTATCATCCTTAACTCTGATCTTAAGACGTCTTGCCTGAGCATCGCCAAGGTTTGAACATGAACCAACTTCAAAGTACTTCTGCTGACGAGGTGACCATGCTTCTACGTCGAAGGACTTAACCTTAAGATCTGCAAGATCTCCTGAACAACATTCAAGTGTTCTTACGGGAATATCCATTGATCTGAAGAGATCAACTGTGTTCTGCCATAATTTTTCGAACCACACAGGTGATTCTTCAGGCTTACAAACAACGATCATTTCCTGCTTTTCAAACTGGTGAATTCTGTAAACACCTCTTTCTTCAATACCGTGAGCACCTTTTTCTTTTCTGAAACAAGGTGAGTAGCTTGTAAGTGTTAAAGGAAGCTGTGCTTCGGGAGTAATTGTATCAATAAACTTACCGATCATGGAATGCTCTGAAGTACCGATAAGATAAAGATCTTCGCCTTCAATCTTATACATCATTGCATCCATTTCTGCGAAACTCATAACACCTGTAACAACATTTGATCTAATCATAAAAGGAGGTACGCAATAAGTAAATCCTCTGTCGATCATGAAATCTCTTGCATATGAAATAACTGCTGAGTGAAGTCTGGCAATATCGCCCATAAGATAGTAGAAACCGTTACCTGCAACACGACCTGCAGCATCAATATCGATACCGTTAAAGCTTTCCATAATCTGTGTATGATAAGGAATTTCATAAGAAGGAACAACAGGCTCGCCATATTTTGTTACTTCAACGTTTTCGGAATCATCTTTACCGATAGGAACACTGGGATTGATAATATTGGGAATAACCATCATAATTTTTGTGGTTTTTTCTTCATATTCCTTCTGAAGGGCATCAAGCTCAACAAGTCTTTCGGCATCTCTTGCAACTTCAGCCTTCTTTTCTTCAGCTTCTTCCTTCTTGCCCTGTGCCATTAATGCACCGATTTCCTTTGAAATCTTATTTTTCTGAGCCTTAATATCATCGGCTTCCTGCTGAGTTTTTCTTCTTAATTCGTCTAACTCAATAACCTCATCAACAAGAGGAAGCTTATCATCCTGGAATTTCTTCTTAATATTTTCTTTTACTGCTTCAGGATTTTCTCGTAAAAACTTAATGTCTATCATAAATAATCCTCCTACATAATAACATTTTCTATATATGCGGTCTTCACTTCAAGAAGATCGAATAATTTCTCTTCGTTAACTGTATTCCCTGCTTTATCCTTAACAATTTTAAGTACAGGTCTTTCAGGAAACTGTTTATTCTGCCTTACTACTACTGCTGTTTCTCCTGTATTAAGAACAACAAGACTTCCGGCAGGATATACTGCTGTAAACTCAAGCAATATATCAACACATTCCTCGGAGAACTTTGTTCCTCGGAATATTCTCATAAACTCAACTGCCTCGTAAACACGACTTCGAAGACATCCTATACCACAAATCATCTCGTCGAACGCATCCACAACTTCCAAAATCTGCGAACATTTGGCGATATTTTTGGCATGAAGAGGATATCCTGTTCCGTCAAGACGTTCATGATGCTGTAAAATCATAAGCTTACTGTCTCTTGAAATCCATTTTTCTTTTTCCAAAGCGGAAAAAGCATATGCCGGATGCTTTCTGTATTCGACTAATTCACGCTCAGAAAGGTCTTCAAGCATCTGATTGTTGAACTCGAAATTAAGATATCTTAGTCCTATATCGTGGAAAATACATGCAACACCAAGGTCATGAATCTCTTCCTTGGGTATTTTCATCTTTGCAGCAACGAGTACAGCCAAGGAACAAACACTTATACTGTGTTCGTAAATATCTGCACTTCTTTCACGAATGTCAAAAATCTGCTCAACAATCTCGTCATTATTAAGAATATTCGTGATAATACTGTCTGCAGTATTGCTAAGTTCTTCCAATTCAGAGCCGTTTGTATAAACATGTCTCTCAATTACGGAACGTACTTTTTCCTTAAATTTATCTTCAACATCATCCTTTAAAATCTGAACTTCCTCAGGATTATGTTTTGCATCAACAATTAATACTTCTGTAACACCTAATTGTTCAAGTTTTCTGACATATTCCGGTTTAAGAACTGTTCCGGCAGCAAGCAATTCACGATAGTCAGGAGTCATAACTGCGCGTGCAAGCTTTTCATCTCCGACAATATCGGATAACTTACATAATCTCATTAAGCCTTCTCCTGACCTTTCGAAGTAGCAATGTTCAATGCTTCCTGTTCTTCTGCACCAAGAGCTATATCACATAAACCATTTTTAATTTTCTTTGAATATGTATAACATCCGTCTGTACTATGAACCGAATTAATTATAAATCCATTATCCTTCTGGTCAAGTAGAGCAAGCGAAAAACTTAATTTTCCGCCCATTTGATTAAATGCATCATATCGAACAAGGCCGATTTTCTGGAATGCAGGCTCAATACTCTTATAAAGAATCTTAACGTCTCTGCGATTCTTCTCTGTCTGCTCCCAAATTTGTTTGTTTTGCTCAAACATTGTAGCTATTTCTTCTTCAAGGCTTCTTGCGGTACGACCCTGTGTAAACTTTTCATATCTCTTTTTGAGATTTGAAAACTTAACAACAAATACGATCAATACGATAATTGCCACCAAAAGAAGTACTGAAATAACAAGAAGTACAATTCCTATGTCAATCTGACCTAACCCTAATGAAGATAAAAATTTGCTTTCCATTCTTATACTTACTCCCCAATAACACTTATCTAAACATACCCTTTATTCTGTCTAAATCATCATTTGAATAAAATTCAATTTCAATTTTTCCGGAACCATCCCCTTTTCCGGTAACGGTAACCTTTGTTCCGAGTTTTGCTTTCATTTTCTCGGCAATATCCTTGTAGAAAATGTCAAGATCCTCAGAAATAGGCTTCTTTCCCGGCTTTAAAGGTTTATCTCCTTCTTTTACAAGCTTTTCGATATCACGAACAGAAAGCTTATCTTTTACTATTCTTTCCGCAATTTCGACCTGCTTTTTCTCATCTTCTATACCGATAAGTGCTCTGGCATGTCCCTCTGTAATACTTCTGTTGATAATCATCTGCTGAACTTTATCGCTTAATTTCAACAATCTGAGAGAGTTTGCAACAGTAGTTCTGTTCTTTGAAACCTTAACAGCAACTTCTTCCTGTTTCATGTTAAACTCAACCATTAATCTTTTATATGCCAAAGCTTCTTCGATTGCATTCAGATCTTCACGCTGAATATTTTCAATAAGTGATATTTCAACGATTTCCTGCTCGGAAAAATTTCTGATAATAACAGGAACTTCCTTTAATCCTGCAAGCTTGGCAGCTCTCCATCGTCTTTCACCGGCGATAATTTCATAATGATCTTTTCTGTCCTGAACAAGAATAGGCTCAATAAGTCCGTGAATTTTAATGGATTCACTGAGTTCTTCAAGTTTCTCTTTATTAAACTCTTTACGAGGTTGGTTTTTGTTCGGATTTACCTTATTAATATCAACAATTGATTCAGGACCGCCACTTGTCTTTGCAACATCCTGAATAACCTTATCTTCACCGATACTCATAGGAATCAGTGTATCAAGACCTCTTCCCAATCCACGCTTAAGTGCCATATCATTGTCCTTTCTTATTTAGATGCCTTATTTTTCTTAATAATTTCCTTTGCAAGAGCTTCGTATGCCTTTGAACCTGTAGAAGAAGGATCATAAACATTTATTGGCATTCCCTGGCTTGGAGCCTCTGCAAGACGAACATTGTTAGGAATAATAGTCTCAAAAATATTGTAATTTCTGAGCTTACTCTTTACATCAGCAACAACTTCTTCGCTAAGTTTTGTTCTTGCATCATACATTGTAAAGAATACACCTTCCATCTGAATTGCCGGATTAAGTCTTTCCTTAACAAGATTTACTGTATTAATAAGTGAACTGAGTCCTTCAAGCGCAAAATACTCACACTGAATAGGAACAAGAACTGAATCTGATGCAGTAAGAGCATTTATTGTAAGTGTACTCAATGAAGGAGGGCAATCGATAATAACAAAATCATATTTATCACGAACCCAGTCCAAAGCTCTTCTTAAAATGTATTCCTTCTTTGCTGTATTAAGAAGCTCAATTTCAACAGCAGCCAAATTAACATTTGCTGCAATAAGATCAACATTTGCCGAAACTTTTTTGATAATTGCCTCTTCTGTTGAGCAATCACCAATCATAAGCTCATATAATGTATTTTCAATTTCATTTTTCTCAACACCGAAACCGCTTGTGGTGTTTCCCTGAGGATCTGAATCTACTACAAGAACCCTCTTTTTCTCTGCACCAAGTGCAGCTGCGATATTAATAGATGAGGTTGTTTTGCCAACTCCACCCTTCTGATTTGTTACTGATATTATTTTTCCCATTGTTTTTTCCTTTACCTAAACAACTATATCACTAAATTCGTACCTATTCTACAACAAATTGTTTCACAAAACTCCATAAATCAAACATAGCATGTCGTTTACGACATGCCGCGCCGCTTTTGCGTCGCTGAAAGCGACAATATTCCTTTGCAAAAGCGTGCGCATCCTCGCGGAGCGTTTTTTGTTCAATAGGAAAGCTATTTCCTATTTAAGAACATAGCATGTCTTTTTCGACATGCCGGCGCCGCTTTTGCGTCGCTGAAAGCGACAATATTCCTTTGCAAAAGCGTGCGCATCCTCGCGGAGCGTTTTTGTTCAATAGGAAAGCAATTTCCTATTGAACAAAAATGTTTCACGTGAAACATCACAAGATTTAGGGGCATATATTTTATATAAGAAACATATTTTGTGATTTTGTTTTTTTATAAAAAATGTTTCACGTGAAACATTTTACACGATATAACCGTGAAACATTCTATTTATATACTTATAAGATTGTTTCTGATTGCAAAAACAGCAGCCTGAGTACGATCTTTAACACCAATTTTTTTAAACAAACTTGTAATGTGATTCTTAACTGTTCGCTCACTGATATTTAATTCTGTACCGATATCCTGATTTGATTTTCCACCTGCAATACTGATAAGAATCTGTTTTTCACGTTTAGTCAACTCACGAACCATATCATACTCTGTATCCTTTTGAACAAGACGCGCATTTAAAGCAGGAATAAGATTTGGCTGAATGTATTTCTCACCGTCATAAACAACCTTAATTGCTTCAATAAGCTCAGAAGAATCCGAATCCTTAAGAATATATCCTTCTGCACCGGCATCAAGACATTCCATTAGATATTCTGTTTCATTATGAACAGTAAGAATAAGCACTTTAATTTTCTTTGTTCTTCTTTTAATCTCTTTTAAAATCTGAACGCCGGTGGTATCAGGCAAATTAATATCCAAAAGAAGAACATCCGGTTTTACATCAAAAACCTTGCTTAATGTTTCTTTTCCATCAGACGCTTGTTCAATAACAACAATATCACTATCAAACTCAAGCAACTGCTTAATTCCCTCTCGCAGCATTTTATGGTCGTCTGTAATCATTACATTAATACTCATTACTACCCCCAATTACACAGGTATTTCAACACAAACTTGTGTGCCCTTTGTTTGTGAGCTTTCAACTTTTACGCTACCGCCCAAAATCTTTACACGCTCACCTAAAATTTTCAATCCAAAATGATTACTCGGAATATCACCCTCAGGCATTCCAATACCGTTATCCGATACACAAATCTTTATACTCGACTCATTCCGTGAAATTGCGATAAACATTTTTGTTCCATGTGAATGCTTTATTGCATTAATCATCAATTCCTGCGTAACTCTGAAAACAGTAATTAAATAAATATTTGATATATTTTCAAGCTCATCAATATCACAACTGATTTCAATATTTGTGCGCGACCTATAATTGTTAATCTGATTTTCAATAGTTCTTTTAAAACCAAAATCATCAAATTGCATAGGACGTAAATCATATATTGTTGTTCTTATTTCATCAATTGTTTCTCTTACAAGCTTTCTGTTTGTCTCAATTTCAAGTTTTGCTCTTATCGGATCGTAATCAATAAATTTCGAAGAAAGTTCTAAATTATGCATTACCAGCGTAAGATTCTGTAAAACGGTATCATGCAAATCAGCTGCAATTCGCTGGCGGTCATCTTCCTGAAGTTCCAAAAGCAATGAATTATCTTTAGGTGAAGAAGAAACAGTTTCTTCTTTTTTTACATCAACAAAGCTCTCCGGCTGCAATTCATTAAGCGAATCAAGCTGTTTCGTAACTTTTGATAATTCCTTATACATTTCTCTGATTTGTTCTTCAATTTCAAGAATCTGCTGCTTTTTTTCTTCAACCCTGTCCTTATAAACACTGGAGGCACTTCTCGGAGAAAAAACATTATAATCGCAGTCATCTTTTTTTGACAATGATTCTATATAATCATTAATCTGTCTGATTTGTGTTTCCGCTTCTACAATGTTATCTTGAATTACCTTTTTTTCAGCAAGAAAATTTCTTTTTAAATTGTAAATAATACTTCTTGATTTTTCTTCTGTCATAATTTGAATTCTTTCTAAAGTGGCTGCTTTGAAGGTGTTCCGGCTTTTCTTGGATATTTTGAAGTAATATTACCTGTCTTGCGTATAAGAATAATATTTCGTCCAAGCTCAGTTCCCGGAAGAACAAAACTTTTAGAGCAGGAAACTTCACCCTTTAATATCTTCAAAGCATTAACAGAACTTTCAATTTCCTCAGGAGCTTTTTCGGATTTATATGCAACAAAAAATCCACCCGGCTTAACAAAGGGAAGACAGTATTCCGACAAAACCGGAAGCGAAGCAACTGCCCTTGCAGTAGCATAATCAAACTTTTCTCTGTATTCTTTTTTGAAAGCAAGCTCTTCCGCACGTCCGTGAACCGCATCAATTTTCTGAAGACTAAGCTTTGATATAACTTCATTTAAAAACTTAACTCTTTTTTCCAATGAATCAAAAAGTGAAACCTCCAGTTCAGGAAAAAGAATTTTTAGCGGAATTCCGGGAAATCCGGCTCCTGTTCCCACATCACAAAGAGTTTTACGTGAAAACTTCTGATTGAAATCATTGAAAGAATTGTAACAAAGATTAAGACTTAAACTGTCTGCAAAATGTTTAATGCAAACATCCTCCCACTCTGTGATTGCAGTGAGATTTATTTTTTCGTTCCATTCCACCAATAATTTGTAATAATCAACAAATTGCTCTAACTGCTCTTTTGAAAGAACAATACCCATATCTTCAGTTGTTTTTTCCAAAAGAGTTGTTTCCATCATAAATATCTCCGCATTTTACATCTGTATGTGATAAACAATTACACTGCAAAATAAAAAACTATTTTTTCTTCTGACTTAAATAAATCAATAAAACTGATACATCTGCAGGTGAAACACCTGAAATTCTGGAAGCCTGTCCGACAGATGTAGGCCTAAATTGCTTTAATCTCTGACGCGCCTCAATTCTTAAACTTGATACATCATCATAATCTATATCATCGGGAATCATTTTGCGTTCCATTTTTTTGAACTTTTCAACCTGTTCCTTCTGTCTTTCAATATAACCCTCATATTTTATTGAAATAAGAACCTGCTCAATTACATCCTGATTAAGCTCCGGTCTTTCCGGATCAAGTTCATGAAGCAATTCATAGCTTAATTCCGGTCTGCAAAGAAGTTCAGCAATTGAAGCACCTGTATGAAGTTCTGAAGAATTGTGACTTACAAGAAAATCACAGACCTTCTTTGATGCACCGACCGTAACACTTTTAAGTCTTTCGATTTCTTCTTTTATGGCTTTTTCTTTTTCAACCGTCTTTTCATATGTTTCATCAGAAACAAGTCCGACATCATGACCTATTTTTCTTAATCGCAAATCTGCATTATCCTGACGAAGAAGAAGACGATACTCTGCTCTTGATGTCATCATTCTGTAAGGTTCACGATTATCCTTTGTCACGAGATCATCAATCAAAACACCTATATATGCTTCCGATCTGTCTAAAATTACAGGTTCTTTTTCCTGTAAAAATCTTGCAGCATTTATTCCTGCAATAAGTCCCTGTGCTGCTGCTTCTTCATATCCAGACGAACCATTGAACTGTCCGCCTGAAAACAAACCTGAAATGTTCTTAAATTCAAGGCTTAACTTAAGCTGATTCGGCTCAAGACAATCATATTCGATTGCATAGGCATTTCTGACTATTTTACAATTTTCCAATCCCGGAACGGTTCTGTACATTGCAAGCTGGACATCTTCAGGTAAAGAAGAAGACATTCCGCCAACATACATTTCGTTTGTATATAATCCTTCAGGCTCAATAAAAACCTGATGTCTTTCTTTTTCCGCAAATTTAACTACCTTATCCTCGATTGAAGGACAATATCTCGGACCTGTTCCTTCAATTATTCCGGCATAAATAGGAGAACGATCAAGGTTTGCACGAATAATTTCATGGGTCTGCTCGTTTGTATACGTAAGCCAGCAGCTGACTTGTTCTTTCTGAATTGAATCAGGGTCGGTTGAAAAAGAAAAAGGTACTATCCTTTCATCACCGAACTGTTCTTCCATTTTAGAAAAATCAATACTCCTCTTATCCATTCTGGCAGGAGTTCCGGTTTTAAATCTTCTTAATTTAACGCCGTTTTCGATAAGTGAAGCAGACAAACTGTTTGCTGCCTGTAAACCTGAAGGTCCTGTATAAGTAATTGCCTCACCGCAAAGACATCTTGCTTTAAGATATGTTCCCGTACAAAGAACAACTGCTTTACACAAATATGTCGTTCCCGTATTTGTAACAACACCCTTTACTTTTCCGTCTTCAACAACAAGATTACAAACCTCTGCCTGCTTTACAGTAAGATTATCGGTATTTTCAAGAATTCTTCTCATTGAACGAGAATAATCCGATTTATCGGCCTGAGCTCGTAAAGAGTGAACTGCCGGACCCTTTGATACATTTAACATTTTTGACTGAATAAATGTTTTATCAATATTTTTTCCCATTTCACCGCCCAAGGCATCAATTTCCTTTACAAGATGACCTTTGGATGATCCACCGATATTCGGATTGCAGGGCATAAGTGCAATACTGTCTATGCTTACAGTAAAAATAACTGTTTCAAAACCAAGACGCGCACATGCAAGCGCAGCCTCACATCCTGCGTGACCTGCACCTACAACACATACATCTGTTTCAATTTTTAATGAATTTCTCGTTACATCAATATCAGGCATTTTTTTAATCCTATTATTTATAAAATAATTTTATGACATTACTGTCATTTTATTTTCCCATACAAAACTTTGAGAATATTTCCGTTACAAGATCATCATCAACATCTTCACCGATAATTCTGCCAAGTGCTTCATATGCACTCATAATATCAATTGAATAAAAATCTTCGGGAAGTCCTGCTTCTATACTGTTACAAACATTGCTTAAAGACAAAGAAGCTTTCTTCAGTTCCTCTGTCTGTCTTATATTTGTTATAACAATTTCTTCATCAGATTTAAAGCATCCGCTCAAAAACCGCTCATTTATTTTTGCGGTTAATTCGCTTATTCCGATACCTTCTTTTGCCGATATTTCAACAATATCATAATCACCTGAAAGAAATTCCTGAATATCTTCCGCTCTCGTAATCCCCGGCATATCTATTTTATTTAAAATAACAATAAGCTTTTTATCCTTAACAAGCTCGATAATCTCTTTATCATCTTCGGAAATTTTTGATGTTGAATCTATCAAAAGAAGAACAAGTTCAGCGTTTTTTGCACATTCTCTGGCTTTGTTTATTCCTATACTTTCAACCTTATCGAATGAATCATGAATTCCGGCTGTATCCGTTAAATTAAGAGAAACATCGCCAATCGTTATTTTCTCTTCGATAGTATCTCTGGTTGTTCCGGGAATATCCGTTACAATTGCTCTGTCTTCACCGGAAAGCATATTTAACAAAGATGATTTACCTACATTGGGTTTTCCTAAGATAACGGTATCTATTCCGTTTTTCAAAATTTTTCCCGTTCCAAAGGATTTAATCAAATCATCTGTTTCTTTTTTAAGCTCTGTACACGTTTCCATCAATCTTTCAGTATAACCGTCAAGACTTATATGCTCAGGATCATCCAGAGCTGACTCTATAAAAGCAATTTCAAAAATAAGTTTATCGCGTAATTCTTTTATTCTTGAATATAATTTTCCGTTTAAATGTTTTAATGAATTATTTAAGCTGGCACTTCCGGAAGAAGAAATAACATCCATAACCGCTTCGGCTTTTGATAAATCAATTCGTCCTTTTAAAAATGCCCTTTTTGTAAATTCACCGGGTTCGCAAAGTCTTGCACCGGAATTTAAAACCGCTTCCAAAACCTTTTTACAAACATAAACTCCGCCATGACAATTTATTTCAACAACGTCTTCTCTTGTAAAGGAATTAGGAGCTTTCATAACAGAAACCATTACTTCGTCTATTTCCTTCCCATCAAAGAAAATAAATCCGTAATGAATTGTATGTGAAGAAAAGGAAGCGAGTTTATGCTCCCCTTTTTTATTTACAAAAATATTGTCTACTACAGAAATTGCGTCATCACCGCTGACTCTGATAATTCCTATTCCCGATTCAGATAAAGAAGTGGCAATACCGGCGATAGTTTCATTTTCCATAAAAATTCCTCTAAATTTCCAATTAAAGAACAAAGTGTGTGCTTGCACACACTTCGCGCCCGAGCGGTATGCGTAAGCATTAATTTCATCTCCGCGAGGTGCGCATCCCGCCGGAGGCTTTTTATTTCATAGGAAATTCGGAAGAATTTCCTATGAAATAAAAAAGGTGCCTTAGCATAAAACTAAGGCACCAAAAAATTACTTAATCAATGTAACAACTACATGTCTGAAAGGTTCTTCACCCTCACTGTGAGTTGTAACATATTTGTCGTCCTGAAGTGCCGAATGAATAACTCTTCTTTCATAAGGATTCATAGGCTCTAAAGAAACAGGTCTCTTTGTTCTCTTAACCTTAAATGCCATATTCTTTGCAAGATTCTCAAGAGTTTCTTTTCTTCTTTCACGATAATTCTCTGTATCAACTTTAACTCTGATATATTCTTCAGAACCCTTGTTACATACAAGAGATGCAAGATACTGTAATGAATCAAGTGTCTGACCGCGTTTTCCGATAAGAACGCCCATGTCATCGCCCTTAATTTCAATATCCATTTCCCTGTTATCATCCTTCATTGAAACAGAAACTTCTGCATCAAGCTTCATAGCCTTTAATACATCATCAAGGAAATCCTTAACTCTGTCTTCTGTAGAATCTTTTACTTTTGCTTTGATAAGTGCATTTTTTGCTCCGATTCCAAGAAATCCCGAAGCACCTTCTTCAACAACCTCATAATCAAGCTTATCGCTTGTAATCTGTAAATCAAGACATGCTGCTGTAATAGCATCATTTACAGTCTTTGCGCTGTATTCTTTAAATTCCATAATATTTATACCTTCTTATTTGTTGTTCTTTTCGTTATATTTCTTTACCATATTAGCCTTGGCTGCAATTGAACCACCCTTTGAACCGCTGTTTAATGCTTTTTCCTGAGCTTCCTTCACCTTAGCTTCATTTTCTTCTTTTATCTTTGTAAGTCTTTCAACAGCTCTTGTTGAACGATTTGCATTTGCTGAAATCTTGTTTGGATCAATACCCGCCTTTTTAAGACGTTCATTTTTCTTTTCAAGATTCTTTTTAATAACATCATCAATATCCATCTTATCTATGTATTTGTTTACAGCAACCTGCTGAATACTTCTTACAACAGAACCTGCAATCCAGTAAATACCGACACCGGCAGGGAATGTGAAACACATAACTGCTGAGAAAATAGGCATGAAGGTATTCATCATTTTCATTGACTGAGCCATCTGAGCAGACTGATCATTAGGATTTGAATTGTTGTTATTCTGCTGCTGAGGAGTAAGCTTAACGTTAAGCCACTGAGTTACCGCAGCAAGCACGGGAATTAAAATAGCACCTACAATAAGAAGATACTGACCTTCGCTAAAAGCATTTTTAATTGTATCCGAAGGTGTATTTCCAATATTGATTCCAAGGAAGTTATTGTAAATATCAATAAGTCCCTTTGTAACAATCTTTCCACCGGCATCATAAGAAGAAATAATCTGTTTTCCGTTATAAGTAAGATCTGAAAGACCGTAATGCTGTGAAATCAGAATTAATTCTTTTGATGAAGCCTTATTCAATACATCAATAATAAAATTCTTTACTGTTTCCGTTTTTTCGGTATCTGCCATAATATCAGCAGCACCTCTTGCATACATACTTACTGCTTTTTCAAGGTTTTTAAAATCATCACCGCTTGCAGTAAAAAGAAATGCACCGTTATCCGTTTCATATACTTTGTTTGCAAGTACCATAAATGTTTCGCCGATTTTTGTAACATAAGCGGGAATTGCATAAATAACACGGTACAATGCAAAAAGAATAGGCATCTGAATAAGAAGCTGTAAGCATGAACCTACGGGTGAAACTCCGTATTTTGCATAAACGGCCTGAGTTTCCTGATTCATAGCCAATTGTGAATCCTGGTCTCTCTTATCTTTGTATTTATTCTGAATTGCCTGAAGTTCCGGCTGCATTTTTGCCTGGAGCTTTGAGAATTTCTGCTGCTTAATTGTCAAAGGAAGCATCAGTAAATAAATAACAATTGTAAAAAGAATAATTGAAAGACCAATGTTAGGTATTCCAACAAGATTAAGTAAATTAAAAATAGCATTGAGGATAGGACCAAGAATAAATCTGGCAATAGGTCCCAGAATCTTTCCTCCGTACTGTGTAAGAACTAAAATATTCAAACTAATCTCCTTCGTTTTCTAATAAATCATTTCACGGTACAGGATCATAACCACCATGAGAAAACGGGTTACATCTTAATAATCTCCATGAAGCCATAACCCCACCTTTAATCGCACCATGACGCTTAACCGCTTCAAGCGCATAGCACGAGCAGGTAGGATAATAAGGACATTTTGTTGTTTTCATCGGAGAAATATACCTTTGATAAAGCTTTATTAAAAAAATAAATAATCTTTTCATGTTCTTTGAATAATTTTATGAAGCTTTCCCAAGTGTAATAATGCACTTTCTATTTCTTTATAAGAAGAATCCTTTGCATTTACCCTTGCGACGACTACTATGTCTAAACCACTATTAAACATAGCTTCATGTAATCGATAACTTTCTCTAACCAACCGACACAATCTGTGTCTTACAATACTGTTTCCGACTTTTTTACTGACAGATATTCCAAGTCTATTAATATCTGTATTGTTTTCCACAACATACATTACGAGTAACTTGTTTGCGTACGATTTACCGTTTTTGTACACATTTTGAAAATTGTTATTACTTTTTAACGATTCTGAACGTATCATAAAAACCTTTTTTCAATAACAAAAAAAGGCCACATAAATGCGGCCTAAGCGGTTAACTTCTTTCTTCCTTTAGCACGTCTTGCTGCTAAAACCTTTCTGCCACCGGCAGTTGCCATACGAGCTCTGAATCCATGAACCTTTGCATGTGATCTCTTCTTAGGCTGGAATGTCATCTTCATATCAAAAACACCTCCTTCACTGAACACCTTTATTTATATATAAGGCTGATTAATTTCACTAGTTTTGTGGAAAACAGCAATCCGATTATATGAAAAAAATCAAGTATCGTCAAGAAAAACAGCCAAAAAAGAAATATTAAATTTTTTATCAACTATATAGTGTAAATATAAATTTTAATCACACAAAATATAGTTTCTTTGTTTTATAATTTTATTTATAAGATGCCCATCCTGCCTGTCATCGCGGATACGCACTCTTTTGCATAAGAATTATGTCGCTTGCAGCGCGGGGGAGCGGCGCCGGCATATCATAAATGACATGCTTTGTTTTGTAAAATATTTATGATAAACGAAGGTATTTTATATAGGAAGAAATTATTAACAAGTTATTCGCATAATGTGGATAACTTATTTTTATATTTACTTAACATAATATTATCCACAAAAAGTTAATAACTTGTGGATAATCCATACAAATTATTAACAAAACACTTCTTTTTTCCTGTAAATACGCTGTTTTTAGAAATTGTGGATTACTTTTAAAATAATGTTTTTATAAATATTATTTAAACCTGTAAGCTGTTGTTTTAAACATTTTATCAACATATTGTGGATAATTTTAAACAGCCTGTGGATACAAATAATTATTTGAATTTTTACCTATAATAATGTAGAATAGGTTATGTATGTTATGAAGTCATTTTTTATGCTTTTTTGGAGGATTTATGGATTTTATCAGCGAAAACTGGGAATTAATTAAAGAGACTGTTCGCACAGAATATGATATAAGTGAAATCTCTTTTAATACCTGGATCAGTCCCCTTAAATTCCATGAAGTTAAGGATAATATCGTTATTATTATTGTTCCTTCGGAAAAAGCTCCCGTACTTAGTTTCCTTGAAAACAAATATAAGGATTGTTTTAAAGTTACAATTTCGGAAATGGATAATCATACATACGACGATGTTGTTTTTAAACTTGAAAAAGATATTGAAGGTTCATCAAAGCCTTCAACTGTTGTAAATACAAATGTTTATAACATAATTACCGAAAATGCTAATTTGAATCCTAAATATAAATTCAATAATTTTATTGTCGGCAGCAACAACAAAATGGCTCATTCAGCTTCACTTGCCGTAGCCGAATCACCCGGAACTGCCTATAACCCTCTTTTTATTTACGGTGGATCGGGTCTTGGTAAAACTCACCTTATGCATGCCATAGGTCATTTTATTCTTGAAAATGATTCAAAAAAGAAAGTTCTCTACGTAACCAGTGAACAATTTACAAACGAAGTTATTGAATCAATCAGAAGCGGTAATGCATCTGATATTACTAAGCTGCGTGAAAAATACAGAACCGTCGATGTTTTAATGATTGATGATATTCAATTTATAATAGGAAAAGAAAGTACACAGGAAGAATTTTTCCATACTTTTAATGCTCTCCATTCTTCAGGTAAGCAGATTGTTATTTCTTCCGATAAACCGCCTAAAAAGATGGAAATACTTGATGAAAGATTCAGATCTAGATTTGAAATGGGTCTTTGTACAGACATTCAGCCGCCTGATTATGAAACCAGAATGGCTATTCTTATGAAGAATGTCGAAAACTGTGACAGAAATATTGATAAAGAAATTATCGAATATATAGCAACAAATATTAAATCAAATATTCGTGAACTTGAAGGAGCTCTTAACAAAATTCTTGCATTTGCAAAGCTTAACAATGTTGAACTCACATTAGAATCGGCTGAAGAAGCTTTAAGAGACGTTATTTATCCGGATAAACCAAAGGAAATTACTCCTTCATATATTGTAAATATTGTATCCGAACATTTTGGTATAAGAGTTGAAGACATTCTTTCCAAAAAAAGAAGTGCGGATATTGTAATGCCAAGACAAATTGCAATGTATCTTATTCGTGAGCTTACTGATGTTTCTTTAAATGAGATAGGTGTTGCAATAGGCGGAAGAGATCACAGTACAATTTTATACGGTGCGGATAAGGTTGCCCAGGATATAAAAATTAATCCTGAGCTTGCATCAAAAATTGAAGTTATAAGAAAAAAGATATCACCACAATAATTAACATTTCATGTTGAAAGCTTGTTGATTATCTTTAATAACTTTTTTATAAAAATTTTTATTGATTTGTGATGTTGATAAAAGGTTGCTTATCATAATCTTTCAACCATCATTTAACTTAGTTTTATTTTTGTAAAATGTTGATTTTAAGGGAATAACAAAGCTTTTCAACAAATTAACAGCTATTACTACTAAGACTGTTAAATTCTTTTCTTTTTTATTATTTTTTATGGACAAAAATTTATCTTAAAATACGAAAGGAAGTTATTAACATGAAAATTCAATGTTCTAAATCCGCTCTTTCAAACGGCGTTTCAATTGTTTCGAAGGCAGTTCCTTCAAAAACCTCAATGTCTATTCTCCAGTGCATTCTTATAAGTGCAAAAAACGGAGCTATTACATTAACCGCAAATGATATGGAACTTGGAATAGAAACAAAGATTGAAGGAACAATTATTGATGAAGGAAATGTTGCTCTTGATGCAAAATTTTTCTCTGAAATTGTCAGAAAGCTTCCTGATAATATTATTACAATTGATGTTGATGACAAATTTTTCACAAAGATTACATGTGAAAAAGCAAAATTAAGTCTCTCCGGAAAAAACGGTGATGAATTCACAGCTCTTCCTAAGATTGAAAAAGTAAACAATGTAATGATTTCGGAATATTCATTAAAGGAAATCATTAAACAGACAATTTTCTGTGTTGGTGACAGTTCAACAAAGCCTATTATGAATTCGGAACTTTTCCATATTAACGGTGATGTTTTGGAAGTTGTTGCTCTTGACGGACACAGAATTGCTTACAGAAAGCTTGAACTTAAGGAATCTTATCCCGAAACAAAGGTTAATGTACCCGGAAAGACTCTCGGTGAAATCGAAAGAATTCTTACAGGTGATCAGAATAAATCCGTTGTTATTTATTTTGAAACAAATCACGTTCTTTTTGAACTTGAAAATACAATTATAGTATCAAGAGTAATTGAAGGAAATTACTTTGATTACGCAAAAATGATTACAAAGGATTATGAAACAAAATTCTCTGTAAATAAAAAAGAAATTTATGATTGTATAGACAGAAGTACTTTGATGTTAAGAGAAGGCGAAAAGAAGCCTATTATTTTTGAAGTACGTGATAATTCAATTAATTTTTACATCAAAACAATGTTTGGTGAAATGAATGAAGATATAAGTGTTGATAAAACAGGTAAGGATATAGATATTGCATTTAATCCCCAGTTCTTTATCGATACTTTAAAGGTTCTTGAGGATGATACCATTGATATTTATATGATGAGTCCAAAGAATCCCTGTATTATCAGAAAGGATGATGATTCCTATGTATATCTCATCCTTCCTGTAAATTTTATTAAGTAAAAAGTAAGATTAGGAAAAATAAATGGAAACGATTAAATTACGTGAAGAATTTATAAAGCTCGGTCAGGCTTTAAAGGCAGCAGGATATGTTGAAGACGGAGTTGAAGCCAAAATAGAAATTCAGGAAGGAAATGTTTTGGTAAACGGCGAGGTTGACACAAGACGCGGTCGTAAACTTTATGACGGAGATTTGGTAAGTTTTAACGGACAGGAAATTAAGATTATTAAGTAATTATGTATATTAAATCCATTCAATTAACAGGATACAGAAATTACATAAATTCAACTGTTTATTTTGACAAGGGTACAAATATTCTGTTTGGTGACAATGCTCAGGGAAAAACAAACATTCTTGAATCCATATTTATGTGTGCAACAACCAAATCTCACAAGGGTGCAAAGGATAAAGAAGTTATAAATTTTGATGAGCCCGAAGCTCACATTACTCTTTATCTTGATAAATCCGGCGATGAAATAAAAATTGATATGCAGCTTCGCCGGGACAAATCAAAAATTGTTGCCGTAAACGGAAGCAAAATAAAAAAAGCTACCGAGCTTATGGGTTTATTGAATGTTGTTCTTTTTTCTCCCGAGGATTTAAGCATTATAAAGGACGGTCCCGGAGAAAGAAGAAGGTTTGTAGATACAGAGCTTTGTCAGCTTGATGCTATTTATCTTTATAATCTTTCAAAATATAACAAAATAGTTGAATCAAGAAATAAATTAATAAAAGATTCTTTTTATAATCAGGATTTACTTGATACATTAAATATTTGGGATTCACAGCTGGTATCTTACGGCTGTCAATTGATTGATAAAAGAGATGTTTTTATTGATGAACTTAACAAAATAATTATGGAGGTTCATTCAAAGCTTACAAACGGCAAAGAACATCTTGAAATAAAATATGAACCTGATGTTGAAAAAGAAGATTTTGAAGAAAAATTAAGAGATGCCCGTGAAAAGGATATCAGATACAAGGTTACAAGTGTCGGACCGCACAGAGATGATTTTTCTTTTATAGTAAACGGTATTGATATCAGAAAATACGGATCGCAAGGTCAGCAGAGAACTGCGGCATTATCTCTTAAATTATCTGAAATAGAAATTGTTAAAAAAATTACGGGTCATGTTCCTGTTCTTCTTCTTGATGATGTTTTATCCGAACTTGACAGTAACAGACAAAATTATTTGCTTGGATCAATCGGTGATATTCAAACTATCATTACATGTACGGGTCTTGATGATTTTGTAAACAACAATTTCCAGATTAATAAGGTTATAAATGTAGTTAACGGAAGTATTAAGTCGGAGGACTAAAATAATTTATGGGTAACAACAATACAGAAGTTACAAATGAATACGGCGCCGATCAGATTCAGATTCTTGAAGGTCTTGAGGCGGTTAGAAAACGTCCCGGTATGTATATTGGTACAACAGCCAGTCGCGGACTTCACCATCTTGTTTACGAAATTGTAGACAATTCTGTTGATGAAGCACTTGCAGGTTATTGTTCTCACATTGAAGTTACAATCAATGATGATAATTCAATTACTGTTAAGGATAACGGTCGTGGTATTCCCGTAGGAATAAACAAAAAAGCCGGAATTCCGGCTGTTGAAGTAGTTTTCACAATTCTTCATGCCGGCGGAAAATTCGGCGGTGGCGGATACAAGGTATCCGGTGGTCTTCACGGAGTTGGTGCTTCTGTAGTTAATGCACTTTCCGAATGGCTTGAAGTTGAAATAAGACAGGGCGGAAAAGTTTACAAACAGCGTTACGAAAGAGGAAAAACAATATATTCTCTTAAAGAAATAGGAACCTGTGATGAAAATGATACTGGAACAAAGGTAACTTTCCTTCCCGATAAGCTTATTTTCACTGAAACAACAATTTATGATTATGAAATAATCAAAAACAGAATTCGTGAAATGGCATTCCTTACAAAGGGACTCAGAATTTCCTTAAATGATGAAAGAAGTGACGAACATGCCAGAGCGGTTGTTACTGCAAGCATGATTGAAGAAGCTTACGAAGCAACTGAAGGAATGGATGACCAGGATGCTCAGATTAACAAGCTTTTAAACAGAGCGGCTGAAGATGCTAAAGAAGAAATTTCGGAAGTTTCTTCGACAGGTGAAAGAAAATCATCCTTCAGAAAGGAATTATCCTGCAGCTTCTGTTATGAAGGTGGAATTAAGGAATACGTAGAGCATCTTAATTCAGGAAATTCAAAGATTTATGATGATATTCTCTATTTTGAAGGAGAAAAGAACGGAGTTTACGTTGAAGTTGCAATGCAGCACAACGATTCCTACAAAGAAAGTATTTATACATACGTTAATAATATAAATACACCTGAAGGAGGTACTCACCTTCAGGGATTCAGAAATGCAATTACAAAAACCTTCAATGATTATGCAAGAAATTCAAAAATTTTAAAGGATAACGACAATTCACTTGCAGGTGAAGATGTTCGTGAAGGCTTAACCGCAATTATTTCAGTTAAAATTGAAGATCCTCAGTTTGAAGGTCAGACAAAACAAAAGCTTGGTAATTCCGAAGCAAGACAGGCAGTTGATAATATAGTTGCGGAAAAACTTACTATTTATCTTGAACAGAACCCGACAGTCGGAAAAGCTATTTGTGAAAAAGCTTTACTTGCGCAGCGTGCAAGAGCAGCAGCAAGAAATGCACGTGCCGCAGCCAGAAAAACAGCACTTGATGTGGGTTCACTTCCCGGAAAGTTAGCGGATTGTTCAAGTAAAAATCCCGATGAATGTGAAATTTACATAGTCGAAGGAGATTCCGCCGGCGGTTCCGCAAAAACTGCCCGTGACAGAAGAACACAGGCAATTCTTCCTTTGAGAGGTAAAATTTTAAATGTAGAAAAAGCAAGAGCGGACAAGGTTTTTGCCAATGCCGAAATTAAAGCAATGATTACTTGTTTCGGTACCGGCATTCATGATGATTTTGATATTACAAAGCTTAAATATAACAAAATTATCATTATGAGCGATGCCGACGTAGACGGTGCTCATATTGCTACTCTTCTTCTTACATTTATTTACAGATATATGCCGGATCTTATCAAAGAAGGACATGTATTTATTGCAAAACCTCCTCTTTATCAGATTAAGAAGAATAAAGAGGCTTATTATGCATATTCTGACGAAGAACTTGCAGCAAAATTAAAAGAACTCGGATCGGAAAAGAATTACGTAATTCAGCGATACAAAGGACTTGGTGAAATGGATGCCGAACAGCTTTGGGACACAACCATGGATCCTAAAAAGAGAATTCTTATCCGTGTAAATATGAATGACGATGTAAAATCCGAACTTGATCTTACATTCTCAACACTTATGGGCGATCAGGTAGATCCCAGACGTGAATTCATCGAAAAGAATGCAAAATTCGTACAGAATCTTGATATTTAAAGAAATTAATTTTGAAAATTTAATTTCTAAAAAGAAAAAGGAATAAAAAATGGACGATCAGATTTTTGATAACGTACAATTTGATAAAATTGAAGAAGTAGACCTTAAGTACAAAATGGAAAGCTCCTACATCGATTATGCCATGAGTGTTATTGCATCTCGTGCTCTTCCTGATGTAAGAGACGGTTTAAAACCCGTTCAAAGACGAGTTCTTTATTCCATGATTGAACTTAACAACGGTCCCGACAAGCCTTACAGAAAAAGTGCCCGTATAGTCGGTGATACAATGGGTAAATATCACCCTCACGGTGACTCTTCCATTTACGGCGCTTTGGTAAATATGGCGCAGGAATGGTCACTTCGTTATCCTCTTATTGACGGACATGGAAATTTCGGTTCGGTCGACGGCGACGGCGCCGCTGCAATGCGATACACGGAAGCACGTCTTTCAAAGATTTCCATGGAATTACTTGCGGATCTTAACAAGGATACCGTAGATTTTATTCCTAACTTTGATGATACCGAAAAAGAACCTCTTGTTCTTCCTTCCAGATATCCTAACCTTTTGGTAAACGGAACTACCGGTATTGCCGTAGGTATGGCAACAAATATTCCTCCTCATAATCTCCGTGAGGTAATAAGTGCTGTTGTTAAAATCATTGACAACAAAATTGACGAAGACAGAGAGACTGATATTGATGAAATTCTTCCTCTCGTTAAAGCTCCCGACTTCCCTACCGGCGGAATTATCATGGGAACCGCGACAAGTGAAGAAGCATACAGAACAGGTCGCGGAAAAATAAGAGTGCGCGCCGTTACAAACATCGAAATGATGCCTAACGGAAAGAGCCAGATTATTGTTACCGAGCTTCCTTATCTTGTAAACAAGGCAAAACTTATTGAAAAAATAGCCGAGCTTCACAAGGAAAAGAGAGTTGATGGAATTACAGACCTTCGTGATGAATCATCCCGTGAAGGAATGAGAATTGTTATCGAACTTCGTAAGGATGTTAATGCAAATATTGTTCTTAACAAACTTTTCAAGCATACACAGCTTCAGGATACCTTTGGCGTAATTATGCTTGCTCTTGTAAACAATGAACCCAAGGTATTAAGCCTTCTTGAAATGCTTAAATATTACTTAAAGCATCAGGAAGAAGTTGTTACAAGAAGAACAAAATTTGAATTAAACAAGGCTGAAGAAAGAGACCATATTTTACAGGGTTTACTTACAGCGCTTGATTATATTGATGAAGTTATTTCAATTATTCGTTCAAGCAAAACAACGCAGGAAGCAATGGACAGACTTATGGAGAGATTTAATCTCGATGAGGTTCAGGCAAGAGCTATTGTTGATATGCGTCTCAGAGCATTAACAGGCTTGGAAAGAGAAAAGCTTCTCGAGGAACATGAAGATCTTGTTAAATTAATTGCTGAATTAAAGGCAATTTTGGCAGATGAGAAGCTTCTTCTTGGAGTAATAAAGAAAGAAATTATGGAAATTTCAGATAAATATGGCGATGAAAGAAGAAGCCAGATTGGTCCTGACGATTCCGATCTTGTTGATGAAGATCTCATCAATAATGAAAATGTTATTATTACCTCAACAAGTCTTGGTTATATCAAGAGAATGACTGAGGACAATTTCAGAACCCAGAACAGAAACGGTGTCGGAATTACCGGAATGAAAACCATCGAAGAAGATTTCATTACCGATATTCTGATGACAAATACCCATGGATATATTATGTTCTTTACGAATTTCGGTCGTGCTTACAGATTAAAGGCTTACGAAATTCCGGAAGCAAGCAGAACTTCAAGAGGAACCGCAATGGTTAATCTTCTTCAGTTAAATCCGGGAGAAAAGGTAAATGCCATTATTCCGGTTGAAAATTTTGCTGATGATAAGTGTCTGTTTATGGTTACCGCAAAGGGTATTGTAAAGAAAACACCTCTCATAGAATTTGCAAATATTCGTAAAAACGGATTAAATGCTATAAATATTCGTGAAGATGACAAGCTTATAGAAGTAAAAACAACCTCAGCACACGATAAAGTATTTATTGTTACCAAAAAGGGAATGTGTATTCAGTTTGATGAAGAAGAAGCAAGACCTCTTGGCAGAACAGCGATGGGCGTTAAGGGTATTGATCTTTACGAAGGCGATGAAGTTGTAGGTATGCAGCTTGATCACCAGGGAGATTCTCTTCTTGTTGTTGCTGAAAACGGTATCGGAAAACGAACAAAGCTTGAGGATTTCAGACTTCAGCACAGAGGTGGTAAGGGTCTTAAGTGTTATAAGATTACTGAAAAAACCGGTGATCTTGTTGGTGTAAAGGCTGTTACCGATGAACACGAAATTATGATGATTACCACACAGGGTATGATTATCAGAATCAGAATGGCTGATGTTAATGAATTATCACGAATCACATCCGGTGTTAAGTTGATGAGACTTACAGAGGATGATGTTAAGATTGCAAAAATCGCAAAAGTAAGAATCGGTCTCGGACTTAGCGATGAACCTCTTGATACTGAAGAAAATTTAGAAAACGAAAATACGGATAATTCAGAAGAAAGTGAAGGTACTGTAGAATAAAAAATACGGACGCCCTTACGGGCGGGTGTTTGTTTTTAAGGGTTTAGGTTTTGAAAAAAATATTAGGAAAAATAATGAGTTGCGCCTTTGTTGCAACTTTGATTATTAATATCCCTGTTTTTTCTTCTGCAAATATGATGGACGAGCAGGAAGAAAGAAAAACCTGGGAAATACAATCAAATTTAATTGAAAACTGGCCGGAGGGACCGGCAATCGGTGCTGCTTCAGCCATACTTATGGATGCGGATACGGGTATTGTTCTTTATGAAAAAAATGTTCATGAACAAATGTATCCGGCAAGTACCACAAAACTGATGACATGTTTGCTGGCAATGGAAAAAAAGGGTGTCAGCTTAAATGATATGGTCGAATTTTCGGTTGAAGCGGTTTATTCCTGTCCATGGGACGGATCAAATATGGGAATAGACGCCGGAGAGGCAATGACTTTAGAAGACTGTTTGTATGGAATTCTTCTTCTTTCCGCAAATGAAGTTTCAAACGGTGTGGGCGAATTTGTAAGCGGGGACGCAGAATCATTTGTTAATTTAATGAATGAACGTGCGAAAGAGCTTGGTTGTGTGGATACTCATTTTAATAATGCTCACGGATATACAGATCCTGACCATTATACTTCAGCCTATGATCTTGCACTTATAGCGCGTGAATTTTTTAAAAACGAACTTCTTTCAAAAATTTCGAGAACACTTTCATATCATTGGTATCCTACAGATACCCAGCCGGATGATATATATCTTTCTTCAAAAAACTATTTTATTCGCGGTTATTACGATTGCGAAGGATTTGTCGGATCAAAAACAGGATATACCGACGAGTCACGAAATGTACTGGTAACCTGTGCCGAGCGAAACGGCATGCGCCTTATTTGTGTAGTTATGAAAGAAGAAGTCCCTTTTCAGTACGAAGATACTCTCTCACTTTTTAACTATGGCTTTAACAATTTCGCAAAAGTAAGGGTTTCCGATTACGAAACACATTATACAGTTGACAGCGGAAACTTTTTTAAAACTGATTATGATGTTTTTGGAAATTCTTCTTCATTTATTTCCATGGACAATACTTCTGAAATAATACTTCCAAAGAATGTAACCTTCGATCAGCTTGACAGTGAATTGGTTTACAGAGATAACGATCCAAAAATTTTGGCGGATATATTCTATAGCTTTAACGGAAAATATATCGGTGAAGCAACACTGATTACCGCCAGGGACAGTTCGCAATCCTTTGTTTTTAAAAACAATGATGAATTTATGAGCAAAGAAGAAGAGGATTCACCCGTTTTTATCTATGTAAACAGAATAGTAAAATATGTTCTGATTGCAGTTGGGGTGTTAATTTTTATTCTTTTTGTCAAAAAAATAATTTCAGGTTTTCACTTTGCAAGGCAAAGAAAATATATAGTTCGGAAAAAACGAAAAAAAAGGGATTAGTTAAAATATAAAAAAAGGAGAATTTTATGGAAAGGAAGGCTAAAAAAGTCAAAAAGGCATTAAGTCTGATTATGGCTCTGGTAATTACATTTACCAGTTTAAATCTTACAGATGTCGCAAAAATTAATGCTCAGGCAGAAGAAATAGGCGAAGATGTCTCCTATTCTGTTTCTGACGGAGACATTAAGGATGATGTAATTGTCGAAGAAAGCGAGGAAGAGGCTAAGAAGAATGTTCCCTATTTGGTAACAGGTCTTTATATGGCGGATTTATTTAATTTTAATAATGACCGTCATCCTTATGCTTTCGGAGATTACAGATCGGAAGGATGGGGATATGAAGAATTTACAAAAACATACTCTCCTCAAAGAGCAAAAACAATTTCACATTATGCATTCAGATTTTATGATGACCAGACAGATACATTTACTGCACTTACAATGGCAGATTTGACGGTTTCAAAATCAGATTCTGATGCAAATGATTTTGTAGATGATAATTTTACACTTCTTTATTCACTTGACGGTGTAGATAACAACAACTATGAAATTTATGAGCTTTATCACAATGTAGAATGTACTTACACAATTTCATACACATATCAGGGAACACCCTATTCCGTTGAGGTGGTTGTTGGTCTTCCCGATGTTGCTTTTTACTCATCAAATACAAGAGATGTAAACAGTTTAATTGACGGAGATTTTTATTACAGCAACAAAAACAATAAGATTTATTTGTTAACTGACGGTAATAAACCGGCTTCAGCTTATTCTTTTGATTACGAAATTAACTGGAATGTTATTCCTGCCGGAGATGAAACCAAGTATGTCTCAGTATCTTCAGATAACAGTGAGATTACACTTAAACCCGGTTGTGCAGGATTAAAAATAGGTATTGTTGAAAAAAGTTCCGGAAATGAAATTTGGTCAGTTTTCATTGAAGAAGCTCCCACATCCGGCCTTCGTTTCATGAATGAAATTGACTGGAGACGTGATTTTGATGAAAATATCGATGTTATTGAAATTTGGGAAAATGATGAATTAGATAAAACATATTACGAAAGAATTCTTCCTAATTCTCAGAATATTTATATTTTTGGTTATTATGATGTAGACAATGATACATATGCCCCCATTTCCCTTGAGGATACAAATGTATCCTTTAATGGTTGCGCAGATTATTTTGAAGATACAAATTGCACTGTAAACTATAAGGGAAATGATTATAAGGTATATAACTTTGAAACAAGAACATTAGGTGAATATATTGTTTCTTATTACGACGGATCAGATACTTCATCCGTTAAAATCAATATTGTTCTTCCTGAAATCGGATTTTATAAAACTGATGTTAGAAGTCAGGAAAATGTTCTTTTCTTAAGTGATTTTAGATATGATAAGAAATCTTCCGAACCTCAGAATGTCTATGTATTAACGGATTCATACACAAATATTGATGATTATTATTATGAATTACGTTGGCAAGATGAATTTGGTGAACACGAAATAAAAGAAGGTAATCCCGATTTTTATGATTATGTAGAGGTTAATGCTACAAGAAACATTCTGACAATTAAAGCATCTGCTGTAAATAAGGGACTTAGAATCAAAAAAGATTTCGAAGATGGCGGAAGTTATTTTGCTCATGAAATATATATTAATAAAATAGAATATGCTGATTCTTTATTAGTTACAAGTGTTGAGTACAATGATTCCTTTGATGAAGATTCTAAATATTATTTTAGAGAGGATTCTATGTTCTCTGAGAACATAGGCTTTGGAGTTGATGAGTTTCACTATATTGTTTTTGGTTGTCAGACAGGTGAATATGATGAAATGTATAATCCTGTAATTGATAACTATTACAGACTTTCAGATTCTGATTTAGGTAAGTTATCTGTAAAGGCCTTTACAAAGGATATATTATATGAAGACGGAACAAGCGCCGGAAGAGAAGAACTTGAAACAGATGTTACACTTAGAAATGTCTCATATTCAATTAACTATTCTAATGATTCTAACATGGAAGGTTTATATAATGGCGATTATGCAGTATTTGAGTTAGTTGGAGCATTGGAAAACTGTGAATATGAAGTTACTTATGATCCTGACGGTGTGCCAGGTTCAGGTGATGAATTAACAGTAAGCATATATATCGGATATCCCTGAATCGGTTTGTATACTGCACCGGAAATTAAATATGAAAATCGAGTTGCAGATAATTATTACTATGAGTCAGGTGAGAAATTTTATGTTCTTACTGATAAAACAAGTGATCCTATCGAAAATATTATTTATGAGGTATCTGTAAACGAAAAAATAAAAAATAAGGATGACTATATTGAATTAATCACAAATAGTGACGGAATTATTGAATTATCAATCAAAGAAGATGTCAACTCGCCGTTCCATTTGGTTATTTACGGATATAGAAATAATAATGAATGGCCAAATGAAATTCATTACAACTTATATCCTTCAACAGGAATAATGATTTGTGACTATATTGATTCATATTGGGATCGTGAGCAGGAAAAAGAAATTGTAGAATTTAGTGATTATGGTGAATATAATCATTCTGAATTCAACAGTTCTATTGAATGCGAAGTAAAAAATACCAGAAATATGGCTTTAGCTTATGTGGAAAGACATAAGGATGGTTCAGTTTATGTTGAATCTATTGACCCTGAGGCATGTTCTTTAACCATTAATGGAAAAGAAGTAGAAGTAGGGGATTATTTTGAATATTTGGATATCGCAGAATATTCAATCGGCGGAAAATATGAAAATTGTCCTGAAGCATTAAACGGAGAATATAGGATTTACAGATTTCGTTCTTTGACAGCAGGAACTTTCGCACTTACATATACAAAGGACGATAAGAGCTATGTTTATTCATTTGAATGTGTATTACCCAGAGTGGGTATTTATTCAAAAAATGAAAGATCAGATAATACTCTTATAGATTCATTTGATTATTCTTCAACCAATAAAACTGTTTATATGTTAACAGGTGAAAAGGATGAAGATCAGGCCGATTTAGAAATTATTAATGTTAGAATACATAAAGATTTTGAAGGTCGTGAATTATCAGAAGATGAGATTAAAGAATATGTAACGGTAACAAAAGTTACAAATGGTTATAAGCTTGAATTCACCGATAAAATTGCAGATTGTAATTATGTTGAATTTGGTAATAATTACGGTGGATGCGGTTTACAGATTAATGACTGTCGTCCCGGTTTAAGAATCTGTGACTGGATTGATACTTGGGATGTCATTGGCTTCCATTACGAGAATGAAGAAGATTTTGCAACCTTCAAGAAGCTAAACGCAGATGAATACAGAACATATAAAGACAGGTATATATTTGCTCTTGCTTATACAAAAGATAGTAAATATGCGCCTTTAAAGTTAAGTGATATTAAAGTTACACTTAATGGTGTAAATGTTATAGATTCTCTTGAACTTGTGGCAGAGAACATTGAATATAAGTTTGATTCAAATAATAAGAATTCATACAACATTTATGCTTTGAATGCTGATCAGGTAGGTGACTATATTATTTCCTACGATCCTACTCCCAAGGATACAAAGAACAAAGATGTTGTTACAATGACAATCTCCTGCAGATTGCCGGAAATTGCAGCTTATAGCAATGAAATAATGAGCACTGACAGCTATTTAGGCTATAACATTTCTATAAATGAGAATAATAATATTTTCTATCTTTTATGTGAAAATATAGAAGATTACAGATTTGAAAGTTCTGTTTATTATTATTTTGACGACAATGAGGTCGCAGTAGCTTTAGAAACTTATTTTGATTTTGATGTGGTAGCAAACGGAAGAAAAGTTACTATTAAAAATATAGATACCTTAATTGATTCCGAATTATATTTAAAAGCATTTAGGCATGCTTGTTGGGATGGGGATGAGTCATGTCCCGGCAGAGAATTTTGTGATAATTATTGGGAAGAATGTACATTTTACATAGGAAGATTAAATGATCCTATGATAGCAATTTGCGATAATTTTAATATCGACTGGATATCCGGAAGATTTATAGGATTTAATCAGGATTCGGATTTCTGGTGGCCTGAGGATAATGAAAGATTTTTATATGTAAATGAAGATTATTATGTTTCATTTACATATCGTGAAGAAACCGGAAACGGTGTGCAGTTTACTCCTTTGACCCTTGATAAAATAAAAGTATACAAGGACGGTAAGGAAATTGACTCTTCAACTGTATTTACAATTATATCTAAGGATCTTCCTTTTAATGAATATGATCAGGAAGGCCTTGGAAACAAATATGATGTTTATAAGTTAAGTACTGATAAGGCAGGAGTTTATGTTGTTAAATATGATCCTGACCCTTCAAATGATACGGATGAAGATGCAGCTGTTATTAATTTCAGAGTTTCAGTTGAAGATTTTAGTTTTTACAGTAAGCCTGAGATAAGTGATGAAAATTACCTTGGAAGCAGCAACTTGATGATTGCTGCCATAGGCAGTGAAAACAATGTTTTATATCTTAAGACATCCAATCCGGAAGCAAATTATAAAATTTATACAATTTTATATGATGATTTCGAAGGCCCCTATTTCGGAGATGTTATTTATGATTCGGCAGACCCTGCAGATAAAGAGGCTGCTAAGAGGACAGGTGTTAAGTTTAAAGTGACTGAAAGCGGAATGCTTGAGATCAGTTACAATGGTCTTTTCGGTGGCTTGGATATCGCTGTACAGGATGAAGATGCTGATGAAAACATCGGTTTCTTACCTAAAGTAGTTGCAGATTTTAATTTCATGACACTTAATATGAATGATGCAAATATTAAGTCTGCCTGTGCATTAGGTGAAGAAGTAAAGAATAATAGTATATACATCGATTATTATGACAATAACGGTATGTATATGAATGTTTCTGCAGCAGATATTGAAAAACTTGGATATACTCTTAAGTTTGAATATGTGGAATTTATGCCTGAACCTTATACAGTGGAGCCCGATGAAAACGGTAAGCTTATTCTGACTGTTCCCGGTTTATACAGGTGGAATCTTTACAAGGGCGATGAGTTATATGCAGAAGGTCATAAATTTGTAGAGGTATTTAAGAATTTATACACTCCTGCATTAGGCAAGGAAATTGAAATTGCCGGTATAGATTACGCAGATGAAGACGAATTAACGAGAAACTATAGTCAGGCTATTAAAGTATTCACTGAAGCTGACAAGACTTACAAAATAACAATATATCCTTCCGACAATACGGTAGAGGATTATGAAAGATATGTAGGCATTGAAGGCATTTACTTTACTGAAACCGAACAGTTTGAGCACGGAGTTATCGGTGAAGGAACTGCAAAATATATATTCTTCCGTGCACCCTTAGACAATGATGTCCTTATTAAGCCTCATGCGGGATGTAAAGAAAAAATAAAGATTGAAAAGTGTTCAGAGATTTTCCATGCAGAAATTATAGCGCCCGATTATTTTGAATATTGGTCAGACGGTGAGAATTACATAGGTGCTGCACCTGAAGATATGGCAAAGGTACTCGTTTATTTAGAAGAAGGTGTTCAGGAATACGATATGCCCGACATATTAAGTTTCCTTGAAACTGCTGAAGAATATTACGGGGAAGGAAAAAAGAGTATCAGCTATTATGGTCAGATTGGTTCAATTTCCGTAGAGCCTAAATATTTTGATGTTGTTGTTCTTCCTGAATCACCCGAAATCACTTTTGGTGCAAATAATACAAAGAATGGTTTCTACAGAATTAATCTGGTTAAAGATAAATACTATGACATTAAAATAGATGATATCAGTAAGAGTCATCACAATGCAGAAGAAGAATTAAGAATACTTCTTATGTATCAGGACGAAGACGGAAATATCGATACTGTATTTGATAAAGATTGTCATAGCATAAATATTAAGGCTGATAAGACAGGAACTTATTTCTTACTGGTAGACGGTCTTAATGATGATGATAAGTTTGTTGTTCGCGAAGGAAAGAAGACAGTTGAGCTTATAAGCTATGATGTAAACTATGAAACAGTTTACGGATTTACACCTGAAATAAGTTATACTGCCGGCGGAGCAAATGTTTATTACGATGAAGAATTAATAAGCAGCTTCTACTTAAGAAATGATGAAGATCTTACCGACATGTCTGCTTATTATGGATTTAAGTGCGAACTTGTTAAGGAAGACAAGGTTACTGTAGCCAAGAAGGATGCTAAGGGCTTCTATCCTGTAGGAAATTATTATTTCAGATTTACAGTTGATGCCAATTACGATACAGAACCTGTTTACTCAGATCCTGTTAGGATTATAGCGACTGATAGCAAATATACGATTGTTTATCATGTAAATGGAAAAACAATCAAACAGGCAAATATAGCGCCGAATACCGTATTTAATCTTAAGGCAAATACAGAAATAAAGAAGGGTTACACCTTCCTTGGCTGGGCTGTAAGCCTAGATGAAGAAAACGAAATTACAGAAGAGATTATTATTCATAAGGGAGACGAGTCACCTGTATACTATACCGACAAGCAGAAGGTATCAAATGTTTACGGTTTATATGCATCATCTAATGGATTATGGGCTGTCTGGGAACTTAATGAATATACAGTTGAGTACAATAATTTATACGGAACAGATGTATGTGTATGGGATGACGGAAGAATAGTTCCTCGAGTTCAAACATATACTGTTGAAGATGAAACAGTTGAATTATTGAATCCTTCAATCACAGTACCTGATTATTCAGGCTTTGGTGGCTGGTATTCCGATCCTAACTATGTAAATGAAGTTACAGAAATTAAGCCTTCAGATGCAAAGAATTATGTTCTTTATGCGAAGAAGCTTGTTCCTGCATACACAATTACATTTGTATCAAATGACGGAACAGACACAGAAATAAGTAAATTAACTGTTCATGACGGAATGGAAATTCAGATTCCTGCATGCAGTTACAAAAATGCAGGATATGCATTCACCTCCTGGAGTAACCTTTCCGAAGGTGGAATGGAGCTTTTCAGCGGAAATGAAAAAGTAAGACTTAGTGTATCTTTTGAAGGTCCTGTAACAGCATTTACATTTGTTGATGTTGAAGAAGATACAATTTCAAATGTATTTGTTGAAGGCAATGACATAACCCTTTATGCTCATTGGTCAAATAATTTCAATATTGTTTATCATAATATTTCGGGAACGGAATATACTGATGAAGATGTATCAGTGACACAGCCTTTAGAGTACAATAAGAAATTCACTACATTATTAAAGCCTACCAGAACAGGATATACATTTGCCGGCTGGTATAATGAAGAAGGTAAGAAGGTAACATCCATTACAGCAAAGGGTGAGAAGGAAACATATCACTTATATGCAAAGTGGACTGCAAGATCTTATAATGTAAAATTTGACAAGAACGGTGCTTCCGGTTCAATGACTTCGCAGAAGCTTACCTTTGATAAGGCAGCAAAACTTAAAGCAAACAAGTTCTCAAGACCCGGCTTCATATTCGTAGGCTGGAGCAAAACAAAGTATGATGCACTTGGCAAGGGTCCTTCATATGTGGTTCACAATTACACTGATGAAGAAGAAGTAACGAACGTATCCGGAGAAGGTAAGGATATTACTTTATATGCTGTATGGAAGGAAACAGATTATAAGATCTACTTCGATCCTTGTTGTGAATCCGGTGAGATTGTCGGAGACATGACTCCTGTTACATACAGTTACTCCAAGCTTTCCGGCGAAACACTTCCCGTAATCAGCCGTGACGGTTATACCTTCAAGGGCTGGTACAAGGATGCCAAGTATTCAAAGGCAGTTTCAACTACAAAGGGTCTTGCTGCAAACATGACTGTTTATGCAAAATGGGCTGCAAATTACAGCATTGTTTTCTATGGAAACGGTGCAGACGGTAAGATGAGTGCATTAAATAATGTTAAGTTGAACGATACAAAGAAACTTACAAAGAATGCATTTACTTATAAGGATGAATTAGGCAACAAATATGCCTTCTTAGGATGGTCAAGATATCCTTATGATTGGGATATTGAATTTACCAATGAAGCTAAGATTAAGATTAGTTCACCTGATGATTTAGTAAATGAGAACGGGAAACTTGTTCTTAACCTTTATGCAGTTTGGAGAAAAGATTTCACTGTTACATATTTAACAAAGGATGGTTCCCTGGCTAATAATGTTGATTTTTATGTTTACGGAACCGGAATTAAGTCACTTCCTACACCTGTACGTGATGGATACACCTTCGGCGGTTGGTATAAGGATGAAAAGTTTAAAACAAAGAAGGTTACCTCCATTTCAGCGACAAATGTCGGCGATGTTGAATTATATGCAAAATGGACCGGAAGCAAATACTCGATTACATTTAATGCAAATGCACCCGAAGGAACAAAAGCAACCGGTAAGATGAAAGCAGAAAGTCTGGTTTACGGTACTCAAAAAGCACTTACCAAGAATGCATTTAAGGTAACCGGATATAAATTCGTAGGCTGGAGCAAATATCCTATCGGAGCTGTAAGACCGGAAGATGACTACATCCCTGATTTTGTTAACAGTGAAAAGGTTGATTCCATTTACAACATGTATAAGAATAAAGTAACGTTGTATGCTGTTTGGGAATATGTACCTTCTTATGTAACAGTTTGCGTAAACGGAGCAGAAGATTTCAGCTTTAATATTGATGATGAAGCAAGAATCGGTGAGACCGTAACACTTGATGAAATCAATAGAGAATTCAGAGATGACAACGGAAACTTCTACTACTACGATAAGCTTTACACAGACAAATCCTGCAAGAAGCTTTTCAAGGGAACAAAGATTACATCCGGAGAAATAAAGCTTTACGCAAAGAAGAGAGTTCAGATTAATTACTAAACTCTTCAGTTATATGCTATAATTAAAGTCGCTGTGTAACCCACAGCGACTTTTTATAGCGAGGAAGGAAAACAAGCACCCGAAGGGTATTTGTTTTCACCCGAGCGTATACGAAATAAAGTCAGAAGTTGCGAAGCAACGACTGACGCGGAGCGGCAGGATTTTATAAGTACGAGGAAAGAATTATGAGACTTAGAAATATTCCCGGTGCAGGAGATGTGATAGATGCAAGTCCTTATGTGGTTCACGAACCCGAAAGCATGAGGGGAAAATGGAACACCATTTTTGAAAAAGAGCAACCACTTCATATTGAGGTCGGTATGGGAAAGGGCCGTTTTATCATGGATATGGCCGAGGCGCATCCTGATATAAATTATGTCGGAATCGAAAGATATTCCAGCGTTCTTCTTCGTGCAATTCAGAAAATGGAGGCAAGGGAGAACAAACCTTCAAATGTAAAATTTATCTGTATGGATGCAAAAAACATCTGCGATTTCTTTGCGGAAGGCGAAGTGGACAGAATTTATTTAAATTTTTCAGATCCCTGGCCCAAGGACAGACACGCCAAAAGACGTCTTGAATCAAGAGAATTTCTTGCCTTATTTGATAAGGTTTTGAAAAAGGACGGGACCATAGAATTTAAAACAGACAACAGAGCTTTGTTTGATTTTGCGGTAGAGGAGCTTGAACCTGCCGGTTGGAAGGCTGCAGTAATAACTTACGATCTTCACGCAGACGAGGAGCTTATGAAGGGAAATATTATGACAGAGTATGAAGAAAAATTTTCTTCTATAGGTAATCCTATCTGCAAATATATTATTTCCAGATAAAATATGTGACTTTTTTTATTAAAAGATCGGGACAACCGGTCTTTTATTATTCAGTATTATGAGGGAGAAATATATTGAAAACACTTGATTTGGAAAGAAGAAATTATTACGCAGATTTGTTTAAAGAATGCGAGGATTCTTGTATTTTGTCAGCATTAAGCGGTATGAACGGTGAAATGTATGTAGATAATTTAGAAAAACCGGAAGTCGTTATTATAAATGTTGCAGATTATAGCTTTGTTGCAGGCGATCCTGAGTCAGAGAAAGCAAAAGATTGTATTTTGTTTTTATCAGGCATTCATCAGGATGATTTTAATATACGCTGTGTGAACAAGGATTTTAATAAAGTTGTCGAAGCGGTCTATAATGACAAATACAGTTTATATTCAAGATTCGCTACACTCAGATCCTTTGAATATATGGATTTTGATTATTTGCAAAAAGCAGTATGTGAAAGGGAAAAAGAATATAAGCTCTCACTTATTGATGAAAAGTTATTTAATAAATGCAAAGAAATTTCGTGGGCACGTGATCTTGTAATAGGTTTTAACAGTTATTCAGAGTGGGAAAAATCTGGACTTGGAGTTGTTTTTTTAAAGGATGATGAGCCTATCTGTGGAGCTTCTTCTTACAGCTCATATCCCGGTGGAATTGAGGTTGAAATAATTACCAGAGAGGATTTTAGAAAAAAGGGCTTCGGATTTTCTATCGGAGCAGCTCTTTTAATTGAGTGCAAAAAAAGAAATCTTCTTGCAAGCTGGGACGCTGCTCACGAACAAAGCTTAAAGCTTGCCGAAAGATTAGGATATAAATTTTTATATAAATATGATATCTACGCCATAAGTAATCAAAACTAGGGCGTTTTTGTGCATATGAACTTTACAGAAAAAATTTATTATGATAATATGCTATCGCACTAAAGTGCAAAAAGTTTTTATTGTTACCGAATGCAATTTTCGGTGAAAGGGAGAAAAAATGAAAAAGTTTTTATCAGTTTTATTGGTAGTCGCTATGGCACTTTCAATAGTAGCCTGCGGCGGTAAGAGTGAAACAGGAAAGAAGTTTATTATGGGTATCGATCCTGAATATCCTCCTTTCAGCTACTTAGGCGATGACGGTGAATACACCGGTTTTGACGTTGATGTTTGCCGTGCAGTTTGCGAGAAGCTTGGCTGGGAACTTGAAATTTTCGGTGTTAACTGGGATGAAAAGCTTATTCAGCTTGATGCTAACGAATGTGACTGCGTATGGGCAGGTATGACAATTCTTGATTCAATGAAGGAAGCAGGATATGTTCTTTCAGCTCCTTACTTTGACAACACACAGGTTCTTCTTGTTAAGGAAGGAAGCGGAATTACAACTTCTGCTGACCTTGCAGGAAAGAGAGTAGCTGTTCAGCTTGGTACTTCAGGCGATGAACTTCTTCAGAATGATCTTGCAGATCTTGCTGCAACATTTGGAGAGCTCGTTACATGTGACAGCTTCCTTAAGTGCTTCACAGAGCTTGGCGGTGGTGCTGTTGATGCAGTATTTGTTGACTATCCTGTAGCAGCAAACTACGTTGCTGAAAATGCAGGCTATGTTATTCTTGATGAAGAGCTTGGCGGTGAGCAGTATGGTATTGCATTCCGATCAGGTGATGAGGCTCTTTGCAAGCAGGTTGAAGATGCTGTAGCAGAACTTGTTAAGGATGGAACATACGCAAAGCTTGCAGCTAAGTATCCTGAAATTGTTGACAGCCTTGTATTCCTTAAGTAATTAGCAATAAAAATAAATCGTAACTAATTCAATAACGATTACAAACTCTTCCCGGGGGTGTTAAAATGCTCCCGGGAATATGTGTTATTAAGAATGGAGATTTTTATGACTTTATGGACAATGGTTCTTAAAATGTCAGAGGGCTTGGGAAGAACCTGCGCGATTTTCTTCTTCACCCTTATTTTGGCTCTTCCCCTGGGAATGATCGTTGCACTTTTAAGAATGAGCAAGAACAAAATAATCTCAAATATAACGAGATTTATTATTTCCGTGCTTCGCGGAACTCCGCTTATGCTTCAGCTGCTGGCTGTAACATACGGCCCCTACTACCTTTTTGGAGCAGGTGTTGCAAAGAACAAACTGATTCCTGTTGTTATTGCATTTGCGATTAACTATGCTGCATATTTTTCTGAAATATACAGAGGAGGAATCGAATCTATATCAAAAGGACAGTATGAAGCTGCTGAGGTTTTGGGATATAACAAAGTTCAGACCTTTATAAGGATTATTTTACCGCAGGTTATAAAAAGAATTATGCCGAGTGTAACAAATGAAGTAGTTACTTTGGTTAAAGATACCTCAATAGCATTTACCGTTTCGTATCAGGAAATGTTTACGATCGGTAAGCAGATTGCAAATTCACAGACAAGCTTTATGCCTTTTGTCGTTGCCGGCGTTTTCTATTTTGTTTTCAATGCAATAGTTGATTTTGTAATGGGTAGAATAGAGAAGAAACTTAATTATTATCAATAGGAGGAAAGATGAGTATGATTAATACTGAAAAATCAAACAATACCAAAATATTGGATTTGCAAAACATCTCAAAATCCTTTGGCGATAATAATGTATTAAAAGGAATTTCCGTATCTGTTGAAAAGGGCGAGGTGGTTTCCGTTATCGGTCCCTCCGGTTCGGGTAAATCAACTTTACTTCGATGCGCAACCTTACTTGAAAGAATTGATGGCGGTTCAATACAATATCTCGATACAACAGTTGCATCGACAGACGAGCATGGAAAGGTAACTTATCTTCCCAAGAAGGATATCACTCATGTAAAGAGTTACTTTGGACTGGTTTTCCAGCAGTTCAATCTTTTTCCTCATTTTTCCGTGCTTAAAAATGTTATGCACGCACCACTTGTTGTTCAGAAAAGAGATCGTAAAGAAGTTGAGGAAGAAGCAAGAGAGCTTCTTGCAAAGATGGGACTTGCGGATAAGGCAGATGCATACCCTTGTCAGTTATCCGGTGGACAGCAGCAGCGAGTTGCCATTGCGAGAGCTTTGGCCCTTAATCCGGACATTTTGTTTTTCGATGAACCGACATCTGCTCTTGATCCGGAGCTTACCGGCGAAGTTCTTAAAATAATTCGTCAGCTTGCGGAAGAAAAAATGACCATGGTGGTTGTTACGCATGAGATGTCCTTTGCAAGAGCTGTAAGCAATCGTGTTATTTTTATGGATGGCGGATATATTGCCGAAGAGGGTGACCCCGAAGAAGTATTCGGAAATCCTCAGAATGAAAGAACAAAACAGTTCCTTAAAAATTATCAGCAGTAAAAAATGCGGTTTTAAGTTGAGAGATGAGAGATTGTATGGAATATTATTACTGTAACCCCACAGGGAATATAACTATTCTTGTTGACGAGGAAGTTCCTGAGGGAAAACAGCCCGAAATTTCAAATTGTTTATGTGAAATTGAACCCACTTGCGAGCAGGTGGGTTTTATTTACCGTAACGAGCCCGGATGCGATATACGACTCAGAATGGCCGGTGGCGAATTCTGCGGAAATGCAACTATGAGCACGGCTGCTTTGTTTTGCAGTAAAGACAATATTGAAACTGATGTGATACAAAATGTGACGGTAAGTGTCAGCGGTGCAAAGAATCCCCTTTCCGTAAAAATAAAAAGACTGGGCGAAAAAGATTTCCTGGGGAAGGTTGAAATGCCTCTTCCAAGGGAAATGGTTATTCGTAAATTCACTTTTGACGGAATTACTTACGAGCTTCCGGTGGTAATATTTGATGGAATGTATCATGTAATATATCTTGGAATTTTAAATAGATATATAGCGGAAAAAGCAATTAAAAGCTGGTGTGATGAGATGAATGCTCCTGCGATGGGTATTATGATGATAGATGAAAAAGAAGAATTTCTTACACCTCTTGTTTATGTGAAAAATGTGGATTCTCTCTACTGGGAGCATTCCTGTGGAAGTGGAACGGCGGCAGCAGGATTTTATTATTATAAAATAATCGGAAAAGCGGTAACGAAGCATTTTAAAGAACCCGGTGGCTTGTTAACTGTAGAAGTTGATAAGGACGGAAAGCTGTATTTATCAGGAAAGGTATGCATAGAAAGAAAAAGCAGTTTTTAACTGTTTTGATTTTGCTGCAATAAACCTGTTTAGGCTTGTTTTCTTGACAAAGAAGAGTGCTTAGGATAAAATCACTTTTGTTGTAACAACGAATAATCGGGGTGTGGCTCAGCTTGGTGGAGCGCCACGTTCGGGACGTGGAGGTCGCGTGTTCGAATCACGTCACTCCGATTAAAAAAGAAGTCATGTGCTTTAGCACATGGCTTCTTTTTTATTAGAAATATATATGAAACGAACACGCAACCCTAAGACGTATCGATTGTCGTTCGGGCGTGGAGGGTGCTAGGCGCCAGTGGCGCCTGTTAAGCACCGACCGAGCCGAAGGCGAGACCGCGGTGTTCGAATCACGTCACTCCGATTGGCCGTAAGCCTTGTGCTTACGGCTTTTTTTATTACTATTAACTCACTTTATATTCATATATAATGTGGAATTATAGTATTATTATGGTGTAGCTTTTTGAGTTAGTCTTTGCTTCTACGGATAAAGAAAGAAAAGCAATTACAGATTCATATAATAACTGGGAATGGACATATCCTCAGGGAATAGTAGATAAAACAGAAAGAGATATGCAGAAAGCTCGCCTTAAGAATAAAATTGGTGAGCTGCAGGAAGCATTTGAACAGCCGGAACAGGAAGACGGGGAATAATAGGTGAAGAAATAGTATATTTCTTTTAACAGGAAATTATAGAATAGGAGGGGTTTGTTTTGAGCGAGTTAAAGGCAATTGAATATAAAAGATTTGAAGATATAAAACGCATTAGAGAAGATGGAAGTGAATATTGGAGTGCACGTGAACTTGGGCCGGCATTGGAGTATGTTCAGTGGAGGAATTTTGAGAAGGTAATTAAGCGCGCTATGATTGCCTGTGAAAACAGTGGACATATTGTAGGGGACGATTTTGCTGAGGTCAGCAAAATCATAGAAGCAGGTGCAACAACAAAACCTAAAAAGGATTATGAATTATCTAGATATGCTTGTTACTTGATCGTTCAAAATGGCGATCCTCGAAAAGAAGTTATCGCATTGGGACAGACTTATTTTGCAATACAGACATATCGCCAGGAAGTGGCAGATCATTTCAACGAACTTGACGAAGACAACAGAAGGCTGGTTGTTAGAGGTGATATCAAGCAGTGGAATCAGATGTTGGCAGAGACTGCTCATAATGCCGGCGTTATAACAAATGAGGAGTTTGCTATTTTCCAAAATGCCGGTTATATGGGATTATACGGAGGCTTAGATGTTGATGATATTCATGCAAGAAAGCAGTTGGAAGTAGGGCAGAAAATTTTGGATTATATGGGAAGTACAGAACATATTGCCAATCTGTTTAGAATATCTCAGACTGAAGAGAAACTTCGAAAAGATAAAGTCAAGGGTGCTGAACAGGCAACTTCAGTACATTATAACGTTGGCAAAGAAGTAAGAACCGCAATTGAAAAAATTGGGGGTACGATGCCGGAAGATTTGCCAACACCTGAAAAAAGCATTCAGCAAATAGAAAAAGAACAGATGGCA
>JAZRYK010000067.1:0-91674 GCA_045600725.1 Lachnospiraceae bacterium | reverse complement strand
ATGCTAATATGCTTAAGGAACGAAATAAAACCGCTATTACTATTGGGCATTTGGACTATTTGGATGGAGTGTCAGTTAGAGAAATTAGTTCACAGATTGCTAATAATAAAATTCATACGCGAACAACCGGGCTCAGGTCATAAAAAAACAGCTACCGCTTGTCGATAACTGTAATTATGACCTGCAGACCGGTTTTCGTCAATTAAACTAAGTCGCGTCACTTAGTCAGTAACTGTGGAATTTCAATCTTACTTTTCCTATATAAGAAAATATATTTTTAATCAAGATGTTGCAAAAGATAAAGCAGCATCTTTCTTTTTTTCAGAGTTATGGCACGACAAAAAGACCTTTTGTAAGGCCGAATTAAGAAGTATGAAATTAAGATTCTTTAGCAAAGCATGTATCTACCATCCACGCGGAATGGATGTATGGGTTCACCGCAATACTTGCATTTACAGATATCCTTGTTGTACAGAATAAGGAGTTTTTCAGCAACGGTCTTATCCTTAAGTCTGGAGAGATACTGTTCACATCCTAAGAGATTTCGGCATAAAGTCATTTTCTCTTTTTTATTGCGACAAGAAAGTAAGCCGTAATGTCTGATTTTTACAAAACCTTTGGGGAGCACATGCATAAGAAAGCGCCTAATGAATTCAGTACCTGAAATGGAAATAGGTACCATCTTCCCGCCATTCTTGTAGTCTTTGGCTTTATAAATAACCTGATCACCTTCGATTCTTTCGATACGATTATTGCTGATAGCAATGCGGTGAGTGTAGCGGCCAAGATAATCAATAACGGATTGTGCTCCATTAAAAGCTTTTTTTGTATATACAATCCATTCCTTTGAATAGAGAGTATTAAGTAGTTCCTTGAAACTATACTGATTTTTTAGCTTTTCAGCAGAACCATGGTATTCAAGCTTGCTAGCTTCATGAAGCGCTTTTAGTTCTGCAAGATAATACTTCTTGAATACAGCAGACATTACCTTAACAGGAAAGAATAGCTTACCATTCTTATCTTGCCAGTGATTGTTTTTATCAAGACCACCGCCTAAAACTATGGTATGCAGGTGAGGATGATAATTCATCTTTGCGCCCCATGTATGAAGAACACAAATATATCCAAGCTGAGCTCCAAGATATTTAGGATTCCTGGAAAGTTCAGTCAACGTTTTATTAGCAGAATGATACAGTGCATCATAAAGGAGCTGCTGATTGGAATAGACCAAATGATATATCTCTTCGGGCAGTGTAAATACTGTATGGAAATATGTTGTATTTAATACATTCTCTTGCTGCTTATCAATCCAGACATCCACATCCATGCTTTGGCACATAGGACAATGCCTGTTCTTGCAGGAGTTGTAGTGGATGTAAGTATTGTGGCAAGATTCACACTCACTGACATGAGCACCCATCTCGGCAGTTCGGCAGGAAGTAATGCATTTGACAGCAAGATACTGCCTTTCAGAGAAGTTACTTACTTCTGCATACTCAGGAAGAAAACGGTTAAATACATCCTGAATGGTAGTATCAGTCCTCATGCTTTTTCTTCCTGCCTCTCTTTTTAGGTTTAGAAGCATCAAGAGGACTTCTAATACCCATAAGATTTACATTTGCTACATGAAGATATACATTTGTTGCATGGAAAGTATTATGTCCAAGCAGTGACTGAATTTCTAAAGTAGAAACTCCATTTTCCATGAGATGGGTAGCAAATGAATGGCGTAGTGAATGAGGGTGAATTCCTTTGAGCCCAGCATCAGCACCAACTTTTCTAAGCATGATTTCAACACCACTAGGCTGAATAGGTGTATGTGGAGCTTTTTCACCGACAAAGAAAATATCTCTTTTGATAGGATAGGAATACCAGTATTCGGTTAATAGCTTAAGCGCTTCCTCAGAAAGAATTGTCCATCTGTCGCAATGATTTTTAGTATTACGAACATGAACCATCATCTTAGAAGCATATATATCCTCTGCGTGAAGATTGCATAGTTCACCTACACGAAGTCCAGAAGAATAAAGAAGTGCAATAATAGCTTTATTTCGAATAGTCTTGGCAGTATCAATAAGATGTTGTATTTCTTCCAGAGAATACACAACTGGAAGTTCATGATCAACTTTCATTCGAGGTACTAATTCCTCATCCCAACCTTTACGTAAGACATGTCTGAACAAAAAAGCGATGGCTGCATTACAGAAGTTACAGGTTTCGGATTTGGCACCATTTCTCCTTTTGGAGAGAATGTAATTCCTAGCATCTTGAATGGTGAGTTCTTCCATTGGCTTATAGTCACACCATTTCATAAAGGTCATAATAGCAGACCAGTACTGCTGAGTAGTACCGGCAGATCTGTTACGAAGAAAGCATTCTTCTTTAAATTTTATATGATAGTTTTCGTACATAAATATACCTCCGTAAAATAATAGTCAAAATAGAATGATTATTATTCATGGAGGCGGATGTACGTACTTAAAAGTCTTGCACAAGACAAGTAGTAATGATAATGTATTCATAGGCAGTAATAAGAGGACACCCGTGCTAAGTATTGTGTTTTTGGTCGCACTTAAACGATAATCCTTTGGGAGAATCTTGTCACTGCCTTTTTAATAAAAAGAAAAGCCGCTATGCCACAGCCTTGGCAGGCCGTCGCGCAGCGACTTAGTTCAATTGAAAGTTATGTGACCCAAAAAGATGGAATACTTAATACCAATGTTACAAATATAAATGATGTTCGATGCGTCGATATAAAGTATGCTGAATATTCTTGTGCGGCGGAGCCGCCTGTCCGGTGTGGCGAGAGCCACTTGTCCGAACAGAGGAGAGCCACCTTTTTGAATCATTATTGCTGATGATTATTGTGCTTCAGCCGGATCCAAACCATACACTTCTCTCATAGAAATGTCTTTGGAAGGATCGATACTGGTGATGTTGATTTTGTAAGAATCGTAGCTGATTCTGTCCATAATAGCATCTGCTAATGTACCTTCACCGCCAAGCTGCTCATACCAGCCTGCTTCAAGGAATTGAGAGCAAAAGATTGTAGAGGAATGTTTCCGTCTTTTACTGATTACCTCAAAGAGGTTCCGAATCTCTTGATCGTTTAATTTAATCAGAAGCCATTCATCGATGATGAGAAGTACCGGTTTTGTGTACTTGGTAAGTGCTTTAGAAAAAGTTCCATTTTCACGTGCAGCCTGTAACTCAAGCAACATATCCGGCATACGGACGAACTTGGTTACATAGTATTTCTTACAAGCAGCCAGTCCAAAAGCACATGCAAGATAAGTCTTACCACTTCCGGTAGCACCAGTAATGAAGATGTTTCTGAAATCTGTGATGTACTCACAGGTTGCCAATCGGTTTATAAGGTCACGATTGAGTTTACGACCTGAGTGATAGTCAATACCTGCAATACTTGCGTCAGGCTGTTCTAACTCAGCTTTTTTGATGAGACGCTTATAGCGATTGTTTTTCCTAGTTGTGTATTCAGCATCAACCAGTATACCAAAACGGTCCTCAAAGCTGATTTCTTTCATTGAAGGGTCATTTTCCTGTAGCACGAATGCATCAGCCATTGCTGATAAATGCATCTCGATAAGTTTATTTTTAGTACTTGAATTAATCATTATGGTTTCCTCCGTAGTATCTGGCACCTCTTGTAATGCCATAATTGTTTGCCTTCTTTTCTTGGTCAGCATCTGTAGCAGATGGTTGCTCAATAAGGTTGGTTAGAAGGTTCTTAATACTTTTGTAGCTGGGTGATGAGCTATACTGAAGTGCCTTTATACACGCCGCCTCAAGTTTTTGAGGAGTATGTTTTTCGGCGAGTTTCAGAAGGCCCATACAAGCTCGGTAGGATTGTTGTTCAACCCTCCCAGAGGTAAGGAAACCGTTTATTACTTTAGCTGTGTTTATACCGATTGAATCTGCCCATTTGCGGAATCTATCACCGTTCCATTCCAGATATTTCTGGTGCTCCTCTGGCATGTGCGCAGTAACTGTGGAGTATTGCCCAGGTCTGCCATAGATTCGCTTATGTGAAGCAATGCGATCGTTGTGATAAAAAATTTCAATAGTTGTGTCTGTTATTCGCACATCGACCTTATCTTTGATATACTGATGAGGCACGGAGTAGAACATCTTGCCTACTGCGATGTGATAATTGAACTGTACGGTGGCTTCTTTCCACTCGCACATTTCAAAACGGGTAGCAGGCAGTGACGCCAGTAGTGGCTTTTCTTCCCCAAGAAACAACTTAAGCCTGCTACCTTCTTTTTTCTGGAAATCACGAGCGTTATAAGCTTCAAGCTTCTTTCGGATAGCCTGATTCAGTTCTGATAACGAGAAGAACTGTTCGTTACGAAGTGCTGCTGTGATCCAGGTGGAAATATTTCCGACATTTCCTTCAGCTCCTGGTTTATCTTTGGGCTTACGGACTCTTGCCGGAATAATGGCTACACTATAGTGCTCCGCCATTTCATGGTAGACAGTATTAAGTTTTGGGGTGTACCAGTCGCTTTGCTGATGATTTACGGCAGTGGTGCAGTTGTCAGGAACAATAATTCTTGGAACGCCACCGAAGTACTCAAGCATGTGAATATTTGCTGTAATCCATGCTTTCTGCTTTTCGTTTATAAAGGCTTCAGCATAGGCATACTGGCTGTAGGAGAATGCACCTACAAAGATCCATGCATCGGTAATAACACCGGTATCAGGATCTATGATATGAGCCGGATCTCCGGCCCAATCGACTTCTACCTGCTCCCCAGGTTTTCTTGGGATATGCATGGTAGCACGTCGTTTTTCCTCATCCTGCTGGATGTAGTAGCAGAACTGAGAGTACATGAGTGGTTCTTTACCATCCATGTGGCACGTTTCACAATACTCTGTCCAAAGAAGTTTTTTGGATACACCGTTGCGAAGGAGTTCTTTACGTATATACGCAAAGTCTGGCATTGGTCGATCCGTTTTCTCTTTGGAAATATCTTTTGGAAACAGCACTGTTTCCAATACTTTGTCGGTCTGAGATTCGTCAAGCGGCCAGGAAATATCCTTTTCTGATGCAGCTTTTAGAACCTTTGTGACCGTGTTGCGGGAAACATTGCAGCTGAGAGCAATGTTTCTTTCGCTGAATCCCAGACTGGATAGTCTGAGGATTTCACGATACTTGGTCATAGTGATGACCTCCTTTATATGTATTTACGCCAATGGCGTATGAATACAGTATAAAGGAATATATGTGATCGGGGCAGGTGGCTCCGTAATTACCGGAAGGGTGGCTCTGTCCCAAACGGAAGGGTGGCTCTCAAACTCCGGACAGGTGGCTCAAAGTAGTGCGGAATATTCACATTTTTGCATATAAATTAATTTTATATGTACTTGTTATATGTATTTACAAATATGCAAATTATTTTGAACATATAATTACAGGAATTGCAGGCTATATTATATGTCTTTTTATTCTTATGAGAAATTTGATTGGCTATGAAGCAAAAAATACAGGATGTTTTGGCCGGTGATTAATGAGCAGACACCGGCGGAAATGTTTTTTATGAGATAGAAAAAGAATGATAGCGCCGTCGCCGCTATTTATAAAGGATACAGTGTTTTCGCTCACTCTTTTGTCCGATAGGACTATTAAGAGGGATTTTGTTATATTAAAAAACCCCCTTCCGAAATGATTCGGAAGGGGAATATTTATGTATGCAACAATATTAGCCCATTACAACTTCTACTGTGTGGGTCTTGCCATCCGCGAATGCAGGAAGGATGTTGCCTTCAATAGCAGTTCCATCAACAGTTACAGACTTGATACCCTTATTAACATGATCAGGGTTAGTAACCTTGATGTCGTAGGTTGCATTTCTGAACTGTCTTGTAGCTGTTAAGCCATCCCATGCTGCAGGAATTGAAGGATCAATCTTAAGTCCGTCGAAGTCAGCTGCAATACCAAGGATGTACTGTGAAATAGCTACCATGTTCCAAGCTGCGGTACCTGTAAGCCATGAGTTTTTACCCTGACCAAAGTGGTTACCGGTCTTGCCGATATCGGAACCTGCGTCCTTACCACCAATCATCTGACCATATACATAAGGTTCTGTCTTATGAAGATCGGAAGTCTCTTCTGTGAAAGCAGGAGCGATTTCTGAATAATACTTAAATGCCTGATCACCCTTTCCTGCGTAAGCAGCAGCACAGATAATCCATGCATTGTTGTGAGTGAAGATACCGGCATTTTCCTTATATCCACCGGGATATGTGGAAATTTCACCGTACTGGATGTAGTACTTGGAGAATGCGGGATTGTTAAGAACAAGACCATGCTCTGTATTAAGTCTTTCATCAATAGCTGCAAGAGTCTTTTCAACTGTTCCCTGATCCTTACCTACATCTGACATAATAGCGAAGCCCTGAGGCTCGATGAAGATCTGCCCTTCTTCACATTCCTTGGAGCCCATCTTCTGGCCTTCGGCATCGTATGCACGAAGGAACCAATCGCCGTCCCATGCAGATTCCATAATGTTAGCCTTCATCTTATCGATTTCAGCCTGAGCCTTTGCGGCCTCATCATCCTTGCCAATGTGCTTAAGGATTTCAACGTAGTTGGGTCCTGTGTATGTGAACAATGTAGCAACCATAACTGATTCAGCAACCTTTGAGTATCCGCCTTCTGCAGCAAACTTAGGATTTGTGTAGGTCTGGAAGCTTTCGCCGGGTGTATCTGAGTAGCAAGAAAGGTTAATACAGTCATTCCAGTCAGCTCTCATAGCAAGAGGAAGACCATGAGGTCCTAAATTATCAACAATGTGATAGAAGGAAACCTTTAAGTGCTCAAGCATTGTCTGAGCTACTGACATATCGTTGTCGTAAGGAACCATTTCATCAAGAATTGTCCAGTCGCCTGTTTCCTTAATGTATGCTGATACAGAAAGGATTAACCATAAAGGATCGTCTGAGAAATCACCGCCAATATCTGCATTACCCTTCTTTGTAAGAGGCTGATACTGGTGATAGCAGCCACCGTCGGGGAACTGTGTTGAAGCGATGTCGATAATTCTTTCCTTTGCTCTGTCGGGAATCTGGTGAACGAAACCAAGTACGTCCTGGTTTGAATCACGGAAGCCCATTCCACGTCCGATACCTGATTCGAAGTATGAAGCAGAACGTGAAAGGTTGAAGGTAACCATACACTGATACTGGTTCCAGATATTAACCATACGGTTAACCTTGTCATCAGGAGTATTAACTGTGAGAATTCCAAGTAACTTATCCCAGTAAGCTCTTAATTCAGCCATGCCGGCAGCAAACTTTTCGGGAGTATTGAATTTCTCAATCATAGCCTTGGCTTTAACTTTGTTGATTGTCTTTCCGTCAGCTTCGAACTTTTCAGCTGCGGGCATTTCAACATAACCAAGAACAAATACAAGTGTCTTTGTTTCACCGGGCTTAAGAGTGATTTTCTTGTAATGAGAAGCGATAGGAGCCCAACCATCTGCGAAGGAATTGGTTGCCTTGCCGTCGATAACTGCTTCAGGATTGTTGAATCCGTTGTAGAGACCGATGAAAGCATCTCTGTCTGTATCATATCCGTCGATAGTATCATTTACTGAATAGAATGCGTAATGATCACGACGATCTCTGTACTCTGTCTTGTGATAAACAACCGATCCGTCTACTTCAACACGACCGGTTGAGAAGTTACGCTGGAAGTTGTTTGAGTCATCCTGTGCATCCCATAAGCACCACTCTGCAAATGAGAAGAAGGAGAATGTCTTTTCAGAAGAACCTTCATTTGTAAGAACAACCTGCTGAACTTCACCATCGTAATCCTGAGGTACGAAGAATGTTACTTCAGCCTTAAGATCGTTCTTTTTACCTGTAATAACTGTGTAGCCCATTCCGTGACGACACTCATAAGCGTCAAGCTCGGTCTTAACAGGAGACCAACCCGGATTCCAGATTGTGCCATTTTCATTGATATAGAAATAACGACCGCCCATATCGATAGGCACGTTGTTATAACGATATCTTGTAATTCTACGAAGACGGGCATCCTTGTAGAAAGAATAACCACCTGCTGTGTTGGAAATTAATGAGAAAAATCCCTGTGTACCAAGATAATTAATCCACGGATATGGGGTTCTTGGTGATGTGATGACGTATTCGCGCTTGGCGTCGTCGAAATACCCGAATTTCATGGTAACCCTCCATTAAAATTATAGTGTTATGCTTTTTATGAAAACGATTAAGTAAAAAAGCATAAAAAAAACTCTTATGTGCAAATTATATATGATATATTGCCTAAAATCAATCAAAATAAGGATTGAAAATATAAAAAATACTGTATATACTGTAAATACGAAAACGATTAAGTCGTGGTTAAAGGTTTTCGTAAACGGTAATTTGATAAAAACTATTGCATGTGAGATTAGATTCGGGGGAAGTATGGTTTCCATGAAAGACATTGCCAAGGCATGTAATGTGTCGGTGGCAACAGTAAGTAAAGCATTAAACGATCAGACGGATATTGGAGAACAGACAAGGGAGTTTATCAAAAGGACTGCCAAGGAGATGGGATATTTTCCCAATGCACAGGCACGTGCACTCAGGACAAATCGTTCCTACAATATCGGTGTCCTTTTCGTGGACGAAGGACAAAGCGGACTTACACATGACTATTTTTCAAAGGTTTTGGACAGTTTTAAAATGGAAGTTGAAGAAAGAGGTTATGATTTGACTTTCATAAACTGCAGCAAGAAGAACCGTACACGTTATTCTTATCTGGAACATTCAAGATACCGTGGATTTGACGGAATTGTCATTGCCTGCATAGATTTCAACGACCCGGAAGTTATCGAACTTGTAAATTCGGACATTCCCCTTGTTACAATTGACTATATGTTCAACAATAAAAGTTCCGTTGTTTCAAATAACTACAACGGAATGACTCAGCTTACCGAATTTGTTGTAAGTCTGGGACACGAAAAAATTGCTTATATTTGCGGCGATGATACTGCGGTTACTCAGAGTCGTCTTTCAGCATTTTATAAGGTACTTGAGGATAACGGAATATCTATCCCCGATGAGTATGTTAAGCATGGCAATTACAGAAATATCAAGGGTGCTAAGGAAAAAACGGATGAGCTTCTGGAGATGGATGAACGTCCTACATGTATTTTTTACAGTGACGATTATTCTGCAATCGGCGGAATGAATTCCATCAGACTTCATGGTTTAAGTATACCGGCAGATATTTCCGTTGCAGGATATGACGGTGTTACCGTTGCATCAAAATTGGAACCCAAAATTACTACAATCAAGCAGAACACGGCGACAATCGGTGCTACGGCGGCGAAAAAACTTATAAATCTTATTGAAAGACCAAAAACCACACCGGTTGAGCAGTTGGTTATTGACGGTGTGCTCGAAGTAGGAAAAACCGTGGCTCCGATAGCGAAATGAAAAAACCCTGTGGACGCAGGGTTTTCATAAGGGGAGTATAATACCTATAAGGGTATAGAACTAAAAGTGGAGTCTTTTTGTTCCTACAAACAATACTAGTACTTAAGTCATAAGAGGACAAGGTGAAATAGTACCAAAGTACTTACGAAAATATTGGGCGGATTTACCAATCGTAGATTGATAATCCGCCTTTTGTTCTCTTGACTGGTAAAATAGGCGAGGTTATTATTTTTATATGAGAAAATATGAATTGATTGCTCCGTGCCACTTTGGTTTGGAAAGCGTGTTAAAAAGAGAAATAATTGATTTAGGGTATGAAGTAAGCCTTGTTGAAGACGGGAAAATTACTTTTGTCGGAGATGAAGAAGCTGTTGCAAGAGCAAATATAGGTTTGCGAACAGCCGAAAGAATACTTATAAAGATAGGTAGTTTTAAAGCAACAACTTACGATGAACTGTTTGAAGGAACAAAGGCGCTGGCTTGGGAAGAGTTTATTCCTGTTGACGGGCGTTTTAATGTTGTTAAAGCTGCCAGCATCAAAAGTGCATTGTATTCGCCTTCAGACATCCAGTCAATCATGAAAAAAGCTATGGTTGAACGTCTGAAAAGTGTATACAACGTGAACTGGTTTAATGAAAATGGCGAAAATTTTCCTGTGAGAGTAACTCTTATGAAGGATGTGGTTACGGTGGGACTTGATACAACCGGTGACAGTCTTCACAAAAGAGGGTACAGAAAACTGACTGCAAAGGCGCCGATTGCCGAAAATCTTGCGGCTGCGCTTATTATGCTTACTCCGTGGAAGAGAGACAGAATTCTTGTGGATCCTTTCTGCGGCAGCGGTACTATTCCGATTGAGGCTGCATTAATGGCTGCAAACATGGCTCCGGGAATGAACCGTGATTTTTCTGCAATGAACTGGCAGGAGATTGTTGCTTCAAAGGTTTGGAAAGATGCCTTTGATGAAGCACGTGATGAAGTTTGCTTACCGGAAAACACCGATATTCAGGGATATGATATAGACAAAAATATGATTGAAATAGCTCGGGCCAATGCAAAACTTGCCGGAGTTGATAAAATGATTCACTTCCAGGTAAGGGATGTAAATGCCCTGAGTCATCCGAAAAAATACGGATTTATTATTACAAATCCGCCCTACGGTGAAAGACTTGAGGACAAAAACAGCGTTATTCCCATTTACCAAACCCTGGGAGAACGCTATAAAGCGTTGGATGACTGGTCAATGTTTATGATAACGTCATACGACGGTGCGGAGAAGTCAATGGGACTTAAAGCCGATAAAAACCGTAAAATATACAACGGTATGCTGAAAACATATTACTATTCCTTTATGGGAAAGAAACCGGATAAAAAGAAATAAGTGGAAGAAGAAAAGATATTTAGCAGAAAAAAATTCACATGGATTTATTGCGGATTGTTTCTGCCGCTGGCGATATTATGTACTTTGCTGATGCTTTATTTCGCATCGACCAAAGTGGTCATTGTAAGCGCCGAAGAGGCTGAAAACCTGATGGAGACCGAAGAAAAGGCACCCACTGCCAGACTGTACTATTTGGAATATGAATCATCCGATTCCTCAGGCTGCTTTAATATATTTTGCCCGGACAATTATTCGGAGAATTTTTCATATTCGGAACGAATTGATAAAAACACGATTACTCTGATTTTTAAAGGAGTCAAAAGTGAGCATTTTATTCGAAATGCTCCGAACGGTGATTTTTCGGGAGTTAAAAGCATATCTGAGGAAATCGACGACAATGAGGTGCGTGTAGTTGTTGTTACAAAAGATAAAGTCTATGCACATCTCACCGAAGAAGAAAAAAAGTTAGTGATAAGCCTGGAACCGGTTGATTTGAATGAAACGGTCGTTGTTCTTGATCCCTTGTACGGCGGTGTGAGTATGGGAACAACAGCGGGCAGTGCGATGGAGAAAGAGATTAATTTGGCAATTGCAAAAGCGGTTCGTTCAAAAGCTGAAGGTAAGAACTACAGAATTGTTATGACCAGAAATGCGGACGAAACAATGTTGACTGAAGAAAGACTTGCCGCTATTGATACATACGGCGCTGACTATTATGTCGGCATCGGAATGAGAACCGATATGGAAGACACGTCTTCTTTTGGTATGAGCGCCTACTATAATGATGAGTTTTACCGAAACGGCTTTGAAAATGTGGACTTTGCCGAGGTGATATTGAGAAATGCCGCTGTGGCAGCAGGCACAAGGGCCCTTTCACTGGACAGCGCGGGTGATGAAAAGGTTATTCTTCATGCGCTGGATATTCCGGGGGTGCTGCTTTATGCAGGAACAATTACAAATTCTTCGGAAGCGTCTCTTTTGATAAATGAAGAGTATATAGAAAAAATAGCTGAGGGCATTGTGTCTGCCCTGGATAGTGTGGTGGAAAGATGAAACTGATATTTGCTACGGGTAACAAAGATAAGATGGCTGAAATCAGAGATATTATGGAAGATCTCGGATTTGAAGTATCTTCGATGAAAGAAGAAGGAATAGAGTCCGATCCTGAAGAAAACGGTACCTGTTTTGAAGAAAATGCATTGATTAAGGCTAGAGCGGTTTACGAAATTGCGAAGGAAAAAGGTATTGAGGCTGTTGTTCTTTCGGACGATTCGGGACTTGAAATAGATTGTCTTAACAAAGAGCCCGGAATATATTCAGCAAGGTATATGGGACGGGATGTTCCTTACAGCGAAAAGAATGCGAATTTGATTCAAAGAACAAACGAGACAGGAGATAAAGACAGAACAGCACGATTTGTGTGTGCAGTTGCGGCATGTTTTCCGGACGGTACCGAAACAGTGGTGCGAGGTGTTGTTGAGGGAAGTGTTGCTTACGAACCCTCGGGAAATCAGGGATTTGGATATGATCCGATTTTCTGGCTGCCGGAGCGCGGGTGTACAACGGCGGATCTTTCGAATGAAGAAAAGAATGCCATAAGCCACCGCGGTAATGCACTTAGAATGATAAAGGAAGAGTTGAAAAAGAGACTGTGAGTAAGAAGAATAGAGATTTGTTGATTGTTTGGGGAATTTATTTATTGGCATTTGCTGTGGGATACATTCCATGCATATGGATAGAAGATTTGATGCTTCGCTGCTTTGTTTTTGATGTTGTTGCAACGGTTGTAACATTTGTTTTTTCCGTAATATTGAAAAATTCCAGTGTTTATGATGCGTATTGGTCACTTACACCTGCTGTCATATCAATTTATCTTTTTGCATATATGCAGGCATTTAATGTTTGGCAGATTCTTTTTCTCATCATATTCAATATATGGTCATTCAGACTTACGATTAACTGGGTGACGGTATTTACGGATTTCACATATGAAGACTGGAGATACAAAAAGTACAGAGATGAGTCTCCGAAAATCTTTTGGCCTGTGGTAAATTTCTTCGGAATTCATATGATGCCCACACTTGTTGTTTTCGCGGGAATGCTTCCTTTGTTTGAAATAGCAAAAGGAAATGTCGGAGCGTTGTCAATTCCCGGGATGATTGTTATTCTCTGGGGTGTGATGCTGGAGTTTCTTGCAGACCGCGAGATGCATGCGTTCTTAAAAGAGAGTAAAGGAAAAGAGGTTTGCAAAAGAGGCATTTGGAGATATTCCAGACATCCCAACTACTTGGGCGAAATGTCGGTGTGGGTAGGTGTTTTTTTTGCGATGATTCCGTATGCACCGACTAAATGGTTTTATGGAATAGGATTTGCGAGTATTGTCATTCTGTTTAATGTGGTATCTGTACCGCTTATGGAAAAAAGACAACTTGCAAGAAGAAAAGATTATGCGCAGTATAAAAAAGAAACTTCAAGGTTATTGTTGCTGCCGGTAAGAAAAGCAAAATAACAGAACAGAAAAGAGCCGTTTGCGAAGCAAAGGGTTGGATCTCACTCGCATTAAAAAAGAGCATCTTTTGATGCTCTTTTTTAATGCGGATAACAGGAATCGAACCTGCACGGTCTCCCACCAGAACCTAAATCTGGCGCGTCTGCCAGTTCCGCCATATCCGCGTAACACTATGTAAAAATAACAATGCGGAACTGCCGGACGCGCAAATTTGCTTGCAAATTCGCGTCTGCCTACAATTGAACGAAGTTCAATTGTCATGACTTCCGCCATATCCGCGTAACACTATAGCGTGAAATATAGAAAAAGACGAAAACAAAACGTTTTCGTCTCGTACATTTCATGAGCCACGCGGGACTCGAACCCGCGACAACTTGATTAAAAGTCAAGTGCTCTACCACCTGAGCTAGTGGCCCATACTGGGCTAACCGGATTCGAACCGGTGTAATGCAGGAGTCAAAGTCCTGTGCCTTACCGCTTGGCGATAGCCCATTGATAATAGTACAAAGACTAATACCTGCATAAAGCAGGGTGGATAGTGGGACTCGAACCCACGGTCTCCAGAACCACAATCTGGCGCGCTAACCAACTGCGCCATATCCACCATAACGTGCCCGAAGGGATTCGAACCCCCGACCCACGGCTTAGAAGGCCGTTGCTCTATCCAGCTGAGCTACGGACACATACCAAAAGTGAAATTACGGTTTCACCGGCTGTAATGCCAAAACTACGAAAAACAAAACATCTTCGCAGGAGAGCGGGTGATGGGAATCGAACCCACGTATCCAGCTTGGAAGGCTGGTGTTCTACCATTGAACTACACCCGCATATTAGCTTTGCATCTGAGTCGGGGTGACAGGATTCGAACCTGCGACCTCCTGGTCCCAAACCAGGCGCTCTAGCCAAGCTGAGCCACACCCCGTAAAAAGACCTCACGCCCACGACGCGAAGTTTATTCTACTATATGATTTTTGAAGTGTCAATAAGAAATTGAAAAAATAAATAATGTTTTGTTTTTTGCATGGAAAATGGGCTTTTTATAAGGTCTTCACTGTGCTATAATAACTTGATTTCTGTAGATATTTCTACATAGAAGGGGTAATGTTTTGAAAAACGAAAAGATTAAGTACATTATAAAAATCGTGGCATTTCTTCTTGCAGTAACTGTGGTTTTTGTTACGGTTACAAACATACTGTATGAGAAATGCTATTTTTCCATAAAACTTAATTCGCCTGAAACCGAAAACTGGACTGCTTTTTACGAAGAACCAAAAAACAGTATCGATGTAATATTTCTCGGAAGCAGTCATACGTATAATGATATTGTTCCCTCGGTTTTCTACGAGGAAACCGGTTTGACCGGATTTGATATGTCTTCTTCAAACCAGGATTTGTTTTTGAGTTATACCTATCTTCAGGCTGCTTTGCAAACGCAGAAACCCAAGTATGTTTTTCTTGAAACCAGCAGATTCTGCAAAGGAGTTTTTGCGACACCTTACTATTACTATATGTCATTCGACGCAATGAAATGGGATAAGGTGAAAATAGATGCGTTAAAGACATGGCAGGAAAAGTGTCCCGAAGAAAAAATGGTAGATCGTATATTTACACTGATTTCGTACCATACCAGATACAATGAACTAACAAGGACTGATTTTGCACCGGGCGAGATTTACTCGACTACGCTGAACGGATATATTCCAACAGGAAAAACAAAATCCGTCACAAAGAATGAATATGATATTTATGACGGTATATGGGGAATTCCGGACCGGACCGCCGAGTATATCGATAAAATCAATGAGCTTTGTATCGAAAATGATATTGAACTCATCTTTGTGCTTAATCCCGATACATTATCGCGATACGGCATATCCTGCTCCATAGCGGAAGCGGCAAGCGAGCGTGACATTTTGTTCCTCGACTACAACGAGACGGACCGATTTAACAGTATAGGGCTTGACTGCGATACAGACTTTAAGGATGACAGTCACTTAAACTCCTTTGGGGCTGAAAAGTTTACAAAGCAGCTTGCAAACGATTTGATTGATATGGGGATTGTTGTTCCTGAAAAAGAAGAAAACAGCCGTTGGGCACAGAAGAAACAGGACTGGATTGAAAGTATGAATTTGGCCAGACTTGTAAACTGCAATGACCTTGATGAGTATCTTGATTTGCTGGAAAAAACGGATTACACCGTTTTTGTTACACTTATGGAAGACGGCCCTGAAGATTTATCGGACGAAAGCCTCAACAAGCTTGCTGAGTTTGGGATAGACTGTGATTTTAAGAATAATGAAGGTTACAGTTATTTTGGTTTAAAAACTCGTAGCGGCATGGTTAATGAATTTTCTGAAAGTGCAATTACCCGAACCGGGAAATTGTCAAACGGTGTTTACTGGGCAGTACAGAGCGTTGGAAATGCAGGGCTGTCGGAAGAAAATCCGGTGCCTTCGACTTCGATACTCATTGGGCCGGATGAATGTGCGGTAGGTAAAAAAGGCTTAAATTTTGCGGTTTTTGATGAAGAAACAGAGACTGTAATCGACTGTGTTTCTTTTTCGATATTCATGCAAACCCTTGACGCAAATCGGTAATAGGATTAAATTTAAAAATGGTGTTTTGTCGGAGTTACAGACACGAATTAATATTATCAACGGATAAATAAGGACGGATTTGAAATGAAAAACGGAGAAAGAGTATACAATCCCAAAGAGATAGAGCCTAAGTGGCAGAAATTCTGGGAAGAAAACGAAACCTTCAAGACTGATATTTGGGATTTTTCTAAACCTAAATATTATGCTCTTGATATGTTCCCTTATCCTTCAGGAGTGGGCTTACATGCAGGTCATCCCGAAGGCTATACGGCAACAGATATTGTTTCCAGAATGAAAAGAATGCAGGGCTACAATGTACTTCATCCCATGGGATATGATTCATTTGGACTTCCTGCCGAACAGTATGCGGTAAATACGGGAAACCATCCCAACGGATTTACTCAGGAAAATATAAAGACATTTACAAAGCAGTTAAAGGAACTCGGCTTTGACTATGACTGGTCAAAGACTCTTGCTACTTCGGATCCTTCTTTTTATAAGTGGACACAGTGGATTTTCAAGCAGCTTTATAATGATGGATACGCAAAATATGCAGACATGCCCGTTAACTGGTGTGAAGAGCTCGGAACAGTTCTTTCAAACGACGAAGTAATTGACGGAAAGAGCGAAAGAGGCGGATTCCCTGTTGTTCGTAAGAATATGAAGCAGTGGGTTATAAATCAGCCTGCTTTTGCGGAAGAACTTCTTGAAGGACTTAATGAAATCGATTGGCCTGAATCAACAAAGGACATTCAGAGAAACTGGATCGGCAAGTCTACCGGCGTTGAAGTTGAATTTGATATTGTCGGCGGCGGCAAGTTCTCTATATATACGACCTGTATCGAAACAATTTACGGTATCACATTTATGGTACTTGCTCCCGAGGGAGAAATTGTTAAAGGATTAATGCCCAGAATTGAAAACAAAGAAGAAGTTCAGGCATACATTGATGAAACCATCAAGAAGAACGATATGGATCGTACCGAACTTAACAAGACAAAGTCAGGCTGTGAATTAAAGGGTGTTACATGTATCAACCCCGTAAACGGCAAAGAAGTAAGAATGTTTATCGGTGACTTTGTTCTTGCAAATTACGGAACAGGTGCCGTTATGGCAGTTCCTTCCCACGATCAGCGTGACTTTGAATATGCTATTGCACATAACATTGATATGATTCAGGTTATTGAAGGCGCTGACGTTTCCGAAAAGGCTTTTGAAAAACATGATTATCTCGGAAAGGGCTTCAAACTTATCAATTCCGAGGAATTTACAGGACTTACGGTAGAAGAAGCAAAAGAAGCAATCACCTGTAAACTTGAAAAGATGGGTGTTGCAAAGAGAACTGTTAATTACCATTTCCGTGAGTGGATATTTGCACGTCAGCGTTACTGGGGTGAGCCTGTTCCGGTTGTTCATACGGAAGACGGACAGATACATGTTCTTGATGATGCAGAGCTTCCGCTTGTTCTTCCTGAACTTGAGGACTACAAGGGTAAGAACGGTAAGGCTCCTTTGGAAAATGCCACTGAATGGAAGCAGTATGACAAGAATGGAATTAAGGGTACAAGAGAAACATCAACAATGCCGGGTTCTGCCGGTTCAAGCTGGTATTATTTAAGATATATTGATCCTAACAATGATGATGAGTTTGCAAATCAGGAACTTTTGCAGCACTGGATGCCTGTTGACCTTTATATAGGTGGTCCCGAGCATGCTGTAGGCCATCTTATGTACTCACGTATTTGGAACAGATATCTTTACAACAAAGGCCTCGCTCCTACGAAGGAACCCTTTAAGAAGCTTGTTCACCAGGGAATGATTCTGGGTGCGAACGGAATTAAGATGGGAAAGAGATTCCCCGAATATGTTGTAAATCCTTCGGATATCGTCAGAGACTTTGGCGCTGATACATTACGTCTTTACGAAATGTTTATGGGACCTCTTGAAGTATCAAAACCTTGGAGTCAGGACGGTGTAGTCGGAGCAAGAAAGTTCATCGGACGTGTATGGAATTTCATTACAGACGAAGACAATATTGTTGAAGAAAACGATGGAAAGCTTACAAAACTTTACCACCAGACTGTAAAGAAGGTTACTGAAGACTTTGAAAAACTTGGCTTCAATACAGCTATTTCACAGATGATGATCTTTATGAATGCCGCATATAAGGAAATGAAACTTCCCCGTGAATATGCTGAAGGCTTTGTAAAGATGTTCTCATGTATCTGCCCTCATACCGGCGAGGAAATGTGGGAGATTCTCGGACATACAGAATCAATAGCTCACGAAGCATGGCCCGTATTCGATCCCGAGGCTTGCAAAGATGACACCGTAGAAATAGGTGTACAGGTTAACGGTAAGGTTAAAGGCACCATTGAAGTGGCTGTTGATGAAGAATCAGACAGTGCTATTGCAAAGGCTCACGAATTAAACGGTGTTAAGGCTGCCTGTGAAGGAAAAACCATTGTTAAGGAAATTTATGTCAAGGGCAAGATTGTTAATATCGTAGTTAAGTAATTTTTTCTCCCGTCGGTGAAACGGCGGGAGTTTTTGCTCATATTTGTTTGTGCAAATGCACGATATTGTTTGAAGGTGGCGAAAAATGAGGGTATACGACAGATTTATAAAATATGTACAGGTGCATACTACTTCGAGCAGTGAGACCGGAACCCATCCGAGTTTTATCGGTGAATTTGACCTTGCAGGTCAGTTGGCAGAGGAACTAAAAAAACTTGGTCTGTCGGATGTCCGGGTTGATGAAAAATGCTATGTTTACGGAAAACTTCCGGCAAGCCGTGGGTATGAAAACAAGACTTCGCTTGGCTTTGTAGCACATATGGATACAGCTCCTGATGCAAGTGGGGAAAATGTTGTTCCGGTAATTCATGAAAATTTCAACGGTGAATGTGTCGAATTTCCGAAGACGGGGTTTGTGATGACGAAGGAAAAATATCCCGCACTCGGTCTTATGAAAGGTGAAACACTGATTACTTCTGACGGAACTACGCTTTTGGGCGCAGATGACAAAGCCGGTGTAGCGGAGATAATGACACTCCTTGAAGAATTGACTAAAACGGACAATATTAAGCACGGTCCAATCAGTGTATGCTTTACTCCGGATGAAGAAATAGGAGAAGGCGCCAATTATTTTGATATTTCCGGATTTGGAGCGAAGTTTGCATATACCGTCGACGGCGGCGATTGTGATGCGGTTGAATATGAAAACTTTAATGCGGCAGGAGCAAAGATTACTTTCAGAGGTTTGTCGGTTCATCCGGGAGATGCTAAAGATACCATGGTCAATGCGTCAAAACTTGCGATGGAATTTAATGATATGCTTCCGAAGGAAGAATGTCCCGAAAAAACCTGTGAGCGGGAAGGCTTCTATCATTTGACGGATATCAGGGGCTCTGTGTCCGAAGCGGTTTCTTCATACATAATCAGAGATCATGACAGGGACAAGTTTCAGGAGCGCAAGGCCTGCGTGGAAAACATTGGAAAGCTTATGAACGAAAAATACGGCGTCGGTACTGTGTCAGTCAACATGAAAGACTCGTATTATAATATGTATGAGAAGATAAAACCGCATATGCATTTAGTGGAGAATGCGAAGAAAGCTATTTCAAAAGCAGGACTTAATCCGGTGGAAATACCGGTGAGAGGCGGTACGGACGGTGCCCGACTTTCGTATGAGGGATTACCTTGTCCAAACCTTGGAACCGGCGGCTTTTATTTCCACGGAAATCAGGAATGCATCTCATACGAACGAATGGAAAAAGCTGTGGAGATACTGTTAAATATTGTAGAGATTTATTCTGAACTTGAGTATTGAAACTGAACAATTTATTCGGTCAAAAAAAGTTAGCCAATTTGATTGAGGCTTTTGGAAATCAAAGAATTTACCACCATTATTTAAAAAAAATAGTGGTGGTTTTTTGATTTGTACAAAAACTCAAAAGACACAAAAAGGCAAGCTCTGGAGTGCAAATTACAGCAGTAGCGAGGCGGTATGCAGAACTGCGGAAACAGATTTTTAAGGAGAAGTTGACGAATATTTCGACAACGGTTACTATTGACAGGGAAAACGATTTCCAAGGAAGGAAAAGGATATGGTTTCAATAAAAGATGTCGCCGCACAAGCAGGCGTTGCGACTTCGACTGTTTCAAAGGTGTTAAACAATTATCCGAATGTAAGTGAGGAAACAAAGAAGAAGGTCAACAAGGCAATCAGGGAACTGCATTTTGTACCGAATGCCGTAGCATCTGCCCTTTCAAGTAAACAATCCGGCAGAATAGCTATTTTGATGAATCAAATGACGCAGACAAATGCTATCGATGAAATAGATATGCAGTATTTGTCGGGGGCCATTGTTAAAGCAAAAGAGCTTGGTCTTGATGTTATAACTATTTTTTTCTCCATGCTGGCGGACAAGAACGCGGATGAAATTACAAATTATCTTAAATCTCAAAGCATAACGGGACTTGTGATTTACGGATTATCCCTCGATGAAAAGATTCTGATGGAACTGGTTGATAGGCAGGAGTTTAAGTGTGTTCTTATTGATGCACCGCTGGTTAACGAATCTACTTCATGCGTGTGGATTGACCAGCAAAAGGCACAGTACGATGTAGCCCAAAAAGTTATACTCGAAAATGCTGCCGGATCAATCCTATATATTTCCGGTAAACAAAACGGTTTTGTAAGTGCAGAACGCCTTAAAGGCATAAAAAAACTTTGCGAAGAAGAAAAAATAGAACTTACCGAAGTGTGTGGTAATTTTTCGGAACTGCAGGCACGAAATATCACAAAGGAGTGTGGTGCTGACTTTGATATTATTGTGTGTGCATCTGATTTGATGGCTATCGGTGCGATGAAGGCGCTTACAGAAATGGATATTTTCCGACCGGTATGCGGTTTTGACGGAATTACTCTGATGGGGTATGTGGGAAAACAGATGACCACGGTTAAACAGGATTTTTACGAGCTTTCTTCCATGGCTATGGAAGAAATACAGCGCCTCATTTCGGGAGAAACAGGGCGGGAAATAATTGCTCCCCATGAAATTGTGAGACTTAAATACCTGGATATAATATGCTAGCAGGAGAACGAAAATGGAATTAACAAATGAACTATGGCAACTGAAGGACACAGAATATGGGGATTTTCAAGCAAAACTTACGCCGGGGATTCCGCGGGAATTATTTATTGGTGCGCGGGTGCCGGAAGTAAGAAAGCTTGCAAAGAAATATGCGAAAACTGTTGAAGCGGAAGCGTTTGTTGCAATTCTTCCTCACAAGTATTTTGATGAAAATATGCTGCATGGACTTATTTTGTCTGAGATGAAGGATTACGACAGATGCATTGAAGAGGTCGAAAAATTCCTGCCATATGTTGACAACTGGGCTGTGTGCGATACTATGTCACCCAAAGTTTTTAAGAAGAACAAAGCAATGCTCATGGGAAAAATTCGCGAATGGATTTCTTCTTCAAAACCCTATACTTGCCGGTTTGGAATGGAAATGCTTATGGCACATTTTCTCGATGACGATTTCATGCCGGAATACCTTGAAATGCCCGCTTCAGTACATTCCGAAGAATACTATGTAAACATGATGACGGCCTGGTTTTTTGCAACAGCACTTGCAAAACAGTGGGAGGCTGCAATTCCTTATATTGTCGACAAACGTTTGGACACATGGGTTCACAACAAAACAATTCAGAAAGCGAGAGAGAGTTTCAGAATAACGGACGAACAGAAAGATTACTTAAAACAGTTGAAGCGAAAATAGCTTTTTTACAATTTTTCAGAAGAATAAAACAACAAAGTCATAAGTAGCTTTTGTATAATATGTGAGTAAATAATAAGCAAATCAACTTTTTATGGGAGAAAGCTATGAAGTACAGAAAATTTGACAAAATTGAAATGCCTGCTTCAATATTCGGTCTTGGTTGCATGAGATTTAACGGAGCAGCTTCCGGTGACAGTATCATTGACGAGGAAAAGGCAATTTCACTTATCAGACGTGCAATTGACGGGGGCGTTAATTACCTTGATACCGCATATGTGTATCTTGACAAGACTTCGGAAATTGTACTGGGAAAGGCACTTCTTGATGGATACCGTGACAAGGTAACAATTGCCACAAAGATGCCCCTCGGAGCAGTTAAAAATCGTGAAGATATGGAAAAACTTCTTGACGAGGAATTAAAGAAACTTCAGACAGACCACATTGATTACTATTTGATGCACGGCATTGATAAGAACGGTTGGGAAAAGTTCAAGGCAATCGGTGCACCTGAGTTCTTCGATGATATGAAGAAGGAAGGAAAAATTAAATATAAGTGTTTCTCATTCCATGGTTCATATGAAGATTTTGAGTATATCCTGAAGGATTGCGATTGGGATATGGTTCAGATTCAGTACAACATAATGGACATTGACAACCAGGCAGGAACAAAGGGATTGAAACTTGCGGGTGAGCTTGGTATTCCTGTTGTTATTATGGAAGGCCTTCTCGGTGGTAAGCTCGCCAAGGCTCCCGATACTGTTCAGGCTCTTTATGATTCATTCCCCGAAAAGAGAAGTGCTGTTGAATGGGCATTCAGATGGCTTGCAAATAACCCTGAGATTATGACAATTCTTTCCGGATGTAATGAAGCGGATCAGATTGATGATAACTTAAGAATCTTTGATACTACTGAAGCAAACATTATGAGTGAAGACGAACTTAAGCTTATTGATGAAGTTCGTAAGGCTTATAAGGACAGAACAAAGATTCAGTGTACAGGCTGCAGATACTGTATGCCTTGCCCCGGTGGTGTTGACATTCCGAGAGTCTTTGCTGCATGGAATGAATGGTCACTTTACGGTGGAAATCCTAAGTGGAACTGGAATTATCAGGAACTTATCCGTCTTGAGCAGACACCTGCAAAATGTCTTTCATGCGGAAAATGTCAGCTTGCTTGTCCTCAGCATCTTGAGATTATAGAAGCTCTTAAAACTGCATGGGCAGAGCTTAGCGCGGAAGCAGAGAAATAATATTTGAAATGTTATCCCCATCAGAGTAACACTGATGGGGATTTTTATGGATAACATATATTTTTGATAAACCATATGCTGTCATTTGCTGAAGTATTGTAGTAAAATTGTGATATCACAAATAAAAGGAGAACTCTTCAAAATGTTAAGTACCAATCCTATTATAAAAAATATATATACCGCAGATCCTGCGCCAATGGTGCACGGAGATACTTTGTATCTTTATACAACTCATGATGAGGATATTCTTATTAATGATTTCTATACTATGAATGACTGGCGTTGTTTTTCGACAAAAGACATGGTGAATTGGGAGGATCATGGGGTGATTTTTTCGTTGGATGACATTGAATGGGCAGATTCAAGAGCCTGGGCACCTCAGTGCATCGAGAGAAACGGCAAATTTTACCTCTATTGCCCTGTACATAAAAAGGATGCGGGAATGTCAATTGCCGTAGGTATATCAGACAGTCCAACAGGACCTTTTAAAGATTTGGGGCACCCGCTTGTTGATGAACCTGATTGGAATGATATTGATCCAACTGTTTTTATTGACGATGATGGCCAGGCTTATCTTTATTTCGGAAATCCCGAGTTTAGATATGTTCTTCTTAACGAGGATATGATTTCGTATGATGAGACCGTGGGAATTCAGAAGATTCCCATGACTGTAGAATCATTTGCAAAAGGCAGTCATGATACAGGAACATCCTACGGCGAGGGGCCGTGGTTTTATAAGAAGAACAATATCTACTATATGGTTTATGCAGCCTTTGGCGAGGGAGAGCATGATGAGTCACTTGCCTATTCTACTTCAGTCGGCCCGACAGGTCCCTGGGTTTATGGCGGAGTGCTTATGACAACGGAGGGCGGTGTATTTACAAACCATCCGGGTATTACGGACTTTAAGGGCCATTCCTATTTGTTCTATCACACAGGAGAACTTCCGGGAGGAAGCCTTTTCCATAGATCGGTATGTGTTGCCGAGTTTGAATATAATGAAGACGGTTCAATAAATACAATTCCGAAATGCAGTGGTGTTGAAAAAGTAGAGTAAAAAGAAACCGTATCCCCTATGATATAGGGGTACGGTTTTTTCGCTTTGTATGGAGTTCTTCTGAAAAACGTCAGAAGGTTTTGAACAAAAAATATTCCGAGAAAAACTCTCGTAATATTTTATACAAATTCATTAGTCTAGAAGAGGAAGCCTATGCCCATTGTTAAAATATCAAAAATAATCTGCCATATACCAGCCACAACAACAATGATAAGTCCTGCAATTGCAAAACCTTTCTTAGTCTGGCCCATGCAGATACCAAGAATACTGAAAACAATGGCAACAAGAGAGAAGATGTAGAGAGGATCGCAACAGAATGTCAAAATAGCTACTGAAAAACCTACGATACAAGCTACATCACCGAAATTCTTGTTGTTACCACCGTTGTAGTTGCTGTCAACGTAATTATACTGATTATCCATTTAAATTTCTCCTTTAATATTAATATTTTATTAAATATAACATAGCAAATATAAAAAATAAATAAAAAATTAAGAAAAAATGATTATTTATTCAAATTGAAAGATATCATACACTATATACAAAAGTGTCAACAAAATATTATGTTTTCGCTTACCATGCCCGGATGAATTTTCTTGCAACCCGAATTACAACTCTGTAATACCAGGGAAGAAGATTTTTTCTGGCATTCTTCAATTCTTTTCTGATTTCAATATGCTGGGGACAATGGCTTTCACATTTTCCGCATTCTATACAGGTTTTTAAATCAACCATATTTTTCTGGAACATCATTATCTGCGCATATTCATGACGACCTGATGCTTTACTTTCTGAGTACATTTGGTTGTAACACTTGAATGCTGTGGGGATGTCGATTCCCTTTGGACAAGGCATGCAGTAACGACAGGCAGTGCATCCAACCTTTATATCCTTCTGAATGGCTTCTTTTACCTTTTCAATCATAGCAAAATCTTCTTCGGTAAATTCACCTGCTTCGCAAACGGATGCGACAGAAACATTTTCTTCAACCATTTCCAACGAATTCATACCCGACAGAACACAGGTAACCGCTGGCTGATTCCAAAGCCATCTGAAAGCCCATTCGGCAGGTGATCTTTTTATGGGATAGTCGGCAATAGTTTTTTTTGCCTTCTCAGGCAACATATCAACAAGTTTTCCTCCGCGAAGAGGTTCCATAATAATAACAGGAATACCCTTTGCTGCAGCGGCGTCGAGGCCTTTACGGCCGGCCTGAGAGTGCTCGTCAACGTAGTTGTACTGAATCTGACAGAAATCCCAGTCATAAGCATCGAGAATCTTAATGAACATATCCGAGTTGCCATGGAAAGAAAAACCGATATTCTTTATTCTGCCTTCTTCTTTCTTTTTTGCTATCCACTCTTCTATACCGAGATTTACCAGTTTTTCCCACGCGGCTATATCGGTAAGCATATGCATAAGGTAGTAATCAATATAGTCGGTTTTGAGACGACTGCACTGCTCTTCAAAATATTTGTCTATTGAGGAAGCGGATTTTATCAGGTACTGAGGAAGTTTGGTGGCAATATTGATGTCTTTTCGACAATTGTTTCGCTCAAGTATTTCACCTAATGTAACTTCGCTGCCGGGATAAATATATGCTGTGTCAAAGTAGTTTACACCTGCTTTTAATGCAGCCATAACTTCCTTTTCCGCTTTATCAACATCGGTAGCGGCACCGTTTTTTGAAAAACGCATGCATCCGTATCCGAGGATGGAAATAGGTTCACCGTTTCGATTGTTTCTGTATTTCATTTTGCCTCCTATTGATTTTTTCGTACTTATTGTAGATTATACTAAACCGATATGTGTAAAAACAAGCAATAAACTATTCGGTTATGTTGATTATCTCTTCTCTTTTTCCGACCGCCCATTGTTATAATTTACATGGCAGATATATTGGAAGCGGAGTTTCACCAAGTTTAAAAAAGTACTATATTTTTATGTAAGGATATTATTTGACGGTGCAATGTGTTAATATCGTACTGGGTTTGGCATTGCTTTCAATTCAGCAAGCTGATTGAAAACCTTTGGAGGCAAATGATGAAAAAAATCGGAGCAATATTATTAATACTGGCCTTGGGCATTACATTGGCGGGATGTAAGATAATCAAACCGCAACCATTGGACGGCCCCGGCATGATAAATGTGAATGCAATATACAGCATTACTTATTCGGTTCTTGGCGGTATGGCAGATGAACACTATGTTCTTGAGTATAATTCAGAGGAACAAAAACTCAAAATAGAAGAAAAAGACGGTGAATATCAAAATTTTTTGTTGTCAGAATATATCATTCCCGAAAGCTATATATCGGAACTTGAAAGAATATCCGATGAACACGATATGTATAATTGGACCGATCTTAAGAAGAGTGACGAGGAAGAGCCGGATGCTCCGGGAATATATCTTGATATTGAATATTATACGGGAGTAAGGATTTCGGTTGATGCTAACTCAATTCTTCCCGAGGGTGGAGAAAAAGGAATACAGGACATAATTGCTACGCTGGAGGCTGCACGACATGACGATAATACGCAAATCATTCCAAACAATAGCGTATCCGTCAGTGATTTGACGGAAAAAGGCTATACTTTGCGTGAAGACGAAGAAGGGCTTGTGAAGGTATGGAGCCTTGATGAGGATTATGTGATTCTTTATGACGGAAGAACAACCGAAGTAACAATTGAAGGCTGGCACGAATTCACTGAAGTGCGTGCATATGATATAGATTCGGACGGCAAATGTGAGTTTGTTTTTTCGGGTAATATCGGCAGAGGAACGGGGTACTGGCAGGGAATACTTGTTATTGTCAGGGAACAGGAGGGTGTGATTTCAACACTCACTGCGGAAGATATTACAAAATATGTAAGTGAAAAAGTTTTGCTCGAGCACAATAAGGAAGCAGGTGAACTTACTGTTTTGTGTGACGGCAATGTACTTGGGACAATTGATGTTTCAAAGCTGTATGATGAACCGATTACACTTTCTGAGGCTATAATCGGAGATATTGTATATATCGGTTATGAACCTATCGGTGAGTGCAATATTGATATTCCGATAGGCTATTACTACGAAGAAGTACTTTATCCTTTATATGAGCCTATTGTCACATTGAAGATGAAGGCAAATATCGGACAGGATTTTTCCTTTGAATATGGTGAAATCACTTTATCGCGTGGCACAGAGTGATATATGGTACAGTGCGTGCGGTAATCTTTGTATAAGCATAAGCAAAGGAGCTTACTAAAAGATGGCATACAAATCGGAAGAAAGTATAAAATTGTACACGGAACTAAGAAAACGCGGTTTTGAAGAGCGGTTTTGCGAATTGATATCACGGGAACTCAGAACGACGTGGACGGCAAACAGAATGCTTGGATACCTTCGTGCCCTGCCGGTTGTCGGGGAGGAAGACATTGTTGATGAAATGCTTGGAATATTAAGCGACCGTGACAGAATTATGCAGAAAAAAGAAATGGAATTTTATCAGGCAAAAATAAATGATATATATCGATTTGGTCTCGACTCGGACGAGTAGACAGAATAAGTACGAGTACATGGGTGTGTCCGCCGAATACCACGGTTGTCGGTAATCGTATTAATTTGGAGCCCCTTTGCAGCAAGCATTTTGAGGATTACTTCAGCTATGCGGGTGATAAGGGGGGCGCAAAAATAAACAATCGGATGAAGAAAGGCGTGAATCTGTACGAGCTGATTTTTTAGTCAGCTTGTTTCAGATTCATCGGAGAAAGATATGACTTTGATTTATGTTATTCTTGCAGTTGTCGGGGGAGTGGTTTTTGCAATTCAGGGTCCCGTTAATACTGCATTGGGAAAAAGAACGAATACGATGCAGGCAACTGCGGTGTCATTTACGGGTGGCGCGATTGTATCCGGAATCATAATGCTTATTCTGCATCAGGGAAATCTTTTGGCGATTACAAAGGCTCCTGTGTGGACTTTGGTAGGAGGCTTTTACGGAGCAATCTGTGTACTTGTGACAATTGCGTCAATGCCTGTGCTGGGTGCTGCATTGTCAGTGGCGGCAATTATGTTCGGTTCGCTGGTAATGGGAACCGTTATTGATGCATTCGGATGGCTGGGAGCTGAAGCAATAGAAGTAGGGGTGGTTCGCGTCATTGGACTTTTTGTCGTTGCAGTGGGGATTTTTCTTATTTATTTGGGAAGCAGAGAGAAAACTGATAAGAATAAAAGAGACTTGAAAAAGATTGCAATGGTTTTCATAGCATTTTTGTCGGGAATGCTCGGTGCAATACAGAATCCCACAAATGCATCACTGGCAGCAGTTGTGGGAGATTGGGAAGGAACCTTTATTTCATTTGTTGTCGGTGCTGTTGTAATGATAATTGTCGCTTTTGCTTTTGCGAAAGGAAAAATACAATCATTTAAAAATCGTGGTATTAATTTTTGGATGGTAACAGGCGGCCTTTGGGGCGTAGGAGGTATTTTCCTCAGTCTGTTTACCGTTCTTAAATTAGGCGCAGCCTTGCAGGTGACATGCTGTATGTTTGGTGAGGTTGCAGGCGGTTTGATTATCGATAGTTTCGGTATTCTGCAAACAGCAAAAGTTAAGACAAATGCATACAGGATACTCGGCGTAGCCACAATATTTTTGGGGCAGATTCTTATTACGCTGGCAAGAATATAGGATTTTAGAGATTGTTATGGATAATATTGGCAATGTTCTGAGTGAATTCAACGACTTCCTCGATGGGGACAGCCATACCTCCGCCAATCCATGAATTTATTATTCCGTTGCATCCTTCGAGCATAAGACAATAAAGCCAGTCTTTCCTTATTGCATCAAGATGAGGGAAACTTGAATTGATGTATTCCATGTTTTCACGATGACAAAGTGAGAAAATCCTTTCACGGAAATTAAGATCGCCGTTTTTTGAAAAGATTACTATATAGACATCTGCGTTCGCTTTTAAATCCTCGAGCACAATTCTGAGAACGGAAGCGAAATCTCTTTTGTCCAAAGCTTCTATTTTTAATTGCATGTTATCAAGAAGTTCGCTTTCGGTTTTGACAAGCAAATCATATGGATTGTCATAATATTTGTAGAAGGTAGCGCGGTTTATTTCAGCTTTTTCACATATAGAGGTTACCGTTATCTTGCTTATATTGTTTTTTTCTAGCAATTTGATGAATTCTTTTTTTATGACCATCTTGGTATATCTGACACGTGCATCCATATTATTGTCTCCTGTGGAAAGAATTTATAATCAACATATACAAATCAAATGTTGTTGAAGGCAACAAAGCGTTATATGATGATGGTTGATATTTGCTGCAAATCAGTATATTACATAAATGTGAAAATAATCAACAAAATGTTTATTAAATTTCAAACTGAGAGGAAAATATAAAATGGCTATCAGAATAGTGGTGGACTCGGGATGCGATATTCTGGAAGATGAAGCAAAAAAGCTTGGGATATCTGTTATTCCGTTGAAAGTCAGCTTCGGGAATGAAGAATTTCTCGACGGTGTGAATTTGTCACATAAGGAGTTTTTTGAAAAATTAATCGAGAGTGATGAACTTCCAAAAACCAGTCAGATAATTCCGGCGGAATATGAAGAAATATTTGATGAATTTCTTTCAAATGGGGACGAAGTAATAACTGTAACAATCGGCTCAAAATTTTCGGGGTGTTTCCAAAGCGCGAATATAGCAAAGGACGGTCGTGACGGAATAGAAATTATTGATTCGGGAAGCGTTGCAATAGGTGAACGTGCAATTGTGGAACTGGCGGTGCGACTTCGAGACAAGGGACTTAGTCTGAAAGAAATAGCCGATGAAGTCAACAAAAAAAGAGAAAAACTCAGAATACTTGCTCTCCTTGATACACTGGTATATTTGAAAAAGGGCGGAAGAATATCCGCGGCAACGGCCTTTGCAGGTGAGATTCTGTCTATTAAGCCTGTTGTGACGGTTGAGGACTGCGAAGTTGTATTGGTAGGAAAAGCCCGTGGTTCAAAAAATGCCAACAATCTTCTGATTAATCTTGTGAAAAATTGTGGTGGGATAGATTTTTCAATGCCTTATTCTGCCGCTTATTCCGGCTTATCTGACGAATTGATAAAGAAGTACTTAAACGACAGTGCCGAATTATACGAAGGAAGTACAGAAAGTATTCCGGTATATACAATCGGTGCAGCAATAGGAACCCACATAGGCCCCGGCGCAATTGGTGTAACATTTTTTTCAGCAGAGTGATTATATAAATAGAACTAAGAGAGGTTAATATAATGTTTTTTGTTCCCGATGATACAGAACAATGCGGTTTTTATGAATGTAAGGAATGCGGAAGCAGATTTTTGGATATCAGAATAGCACCATCACTGGTTTGTCCGTATTGCGGTGAAGAGCCCGATCTTGAAATAGGACCGGATGAAGAAATGCCTCAAATTAAGGAGGATGCAAAGCTTTTGCAGATGATTGAAGGCAAAGAAGAAGTGGAAAAAATGGACATTTTATTGTCGCTTGCATTCACCGGCGGAGACTACAGTTGGATTTAAAAAGTCAGTGATTTTTAAAATATTTGGTTAATATATTTGGTTAGTATAGAATTATGGCAGAGGCAAATAATTCATCTAAAAGAACTACATATGGTTGCTATTCTCCGGATGGTTCAGGGTATGAGCCGGGATATCCGGGACGAAAGAAACAGAGCCCTGTTGTTAAATGGTATGATGTTAAGATGAGTTTTGAAGAAAAAGCCCGTTTTAATTTGCTTACATATCAGGATATTATTGCTTGGCAGCAGGAGATGATGGCTTTATCCGAAAATAATCAGAGTGATGTTTCCGAAATTGAAGGAAGAACATTCTGGACAAATGACAAGGAAGAAAGACTGAATGTTTCAAACGGCGAATATGAAGCATTTCTTTCGGAAAATCATCTGGACGTATCAAACAGAAATCAGGTTGACTTTGGGGTACTTGCGGCACAGATAGGTGAGGAGAGTACAATCGCGGACAAGCCGCCGGGTGAACCCGAGTCAGAAGAAGATATTCTTGCCAGAATTAATGCGGCTAACGGAATGAGCAGCGAGAGAAATCTGACTGATGAAGAAATTGCGGCTTTGTTTGCGGCAATGGCAAATAATTAGATATTTCAAAGGAAATGTAAGAATTGTTTTTACATTTCCTTTTTATTTTGTTAAAATTCTAATAGAAAGATTATTCTTTTTCAGTAAAGGAGAAGCGTATGTTTTCAACGATGATTCCGTTATTTGATGAGAATATGGCTGTTAAAGCATATTCCATTTTTACAGAGAGAAACAATATATTCCTTAATCCTGCTTTGCAGGCAACCGGGATGAATGATGGTGCAACAAGCATTCAGGGGCTTGAACTTATCAACACGATGGGAATCGATTCACTTGCAGATGACAGTAAGATATTTGTATCTGTTTCAAATATCTCGATTTTCACGGACGTAAATGAGCAGTGCAAGGCACTTCATAACAGAGTGGTTCTTCTTATTGACAGAACAATTCCGCCGGTGGATTTGTACGTAAATCGTTTGAAGGAACTTAAGGCGAACGGTTATCTTTTGGGAATCAGAAAGCTGGCAATTGCGGAATTTCAGGATTATGCACCGATTCTTGAACTGATGGATTATGTTCTTCTTAACAACAAAAAGATTGTGATAGAAAAAGCACAGATTTTCTTCTCGAAGTTATATCCGAATGCAAAACTTGTGGCAAGCAATATTGATACGCAGGAGAATTTCGAAGCATTAAAAGGAAAGGGTTACGAACTGTACGAAGGTCCGTTTTACAGAGTGCCCGTTACTAAAGGAGAGCATGAGGTTACTCCGCTGAAAATCACATATCTTGAATTGTTAAAAGTTGTTAACAATCCCGATTTTGATCTGACTGACGTTGCGGATATTGTCGGCAGAGATACTGCACTGACGATCGATCTTTTGAAAATGGTTAATAAGGTTGTGAAAACAGCCGAGATTACTTCAATCAAGCATGCTGCGGCAATGCTGGGTCAAAGAGAATTGAAAAGATGGATTAATACAGCAGTTACGGAAAATCTTTATGCGGACAGACCGGGTGAGGTTACAAGATTATCACTTTTGAGAGCACGTTTTGCGGAAAATCTTTCTTCTTCATTTAACTTGAACGCGCAGAGTGATGAACTGTTCCTTATGGGACTGTTCTCCGTGCTTGATATTATTCTGGAGAAGCCTATGAGTGAGGCGCTTGATATGATTCTGGTCTCAAAACCGATTCGGGAAGCACTGGTCGACGGGACAGGTCCCTTCGCGGAAATTTATGAGTTTATTAAGTTTTATGAGACTGCCGACTGGCCCGAAGTATCAAGACTGCTTCTTCTTTATAACAAGAATGACAGCGAGGTAAGTGCTGCATACGAAGAGGCACTTAGCTGGTATAAGAATACTATTATTACACAACAAACAAACTAGGACTAAAAAGAATCTCGCGATGCGGGATTCTTTTTTTGCGAAGAAGAAAGAGTTATGTTTATATAACCGAATGTGGTATTATATTCTTCGTGGGAAGAGGTGGATGATGAAATTAGCTGAGTTAAAAATTGGTAAATCCGCAAAAATAACGGCAGTCGGCGGAGAAGGTGCGCTAAGACAGCATTTTCTCGATATGGGAGTGATACCGGGAGCCGAGGTCACCGTGGTGAAATATGCTCCGATGGGTGATCCTATTGAGCTGGAGATACATGGTTATGAACTGACTCTCAGATTGGCTGATGCCGGCGAAATTGAAATAGAACCGATTGGTGAAAGAACAAACAAGCATACACGTATTGAAAAAATAGATTTTTCCGAGCATCCCGGTCTTGGTGAAGCGGGAAAATATCATGACAGTACACATGAGAACCCGCTTCCGGAAGGCACTATGCTTACTTTCGCACTTGTCGGAAATCAAAACTGCGGAAAAACGACACTGTTTAATAAACTGACAGGGTCTAATCAGCACGTCGGTAATTTTCCCGGTGTCACGGTCGACAGGAAAGACGGCGTGATAAAGGGACATCCGAATACACTGATTACAGACCTTCCGGGCATATATTCAATGTCGCCTTATTCGAAGGAAGAAATTGTTTCAAGAAATTTTGTTCTTGATGAAAAGCCGAAAGCTATAATAAATATTGTTGATGCTACAAATATTGAAAGAAATATGTATTTGACGATGCAGCTTCTGGAGATGAATATTCCCATGGTCGTTGCATTGAATATGATGGATGAACTGACCGGTAATCATGGGATGGTTGACATAAATGGGATGGAGAATCTTTTGGGTGTGCCGGTTGTTCCTATTTCAGCTGCTAAAAACGAGGGCATCGATGAGCTTATAAGCCATGCGATTCATGTGGCAAAATATCAGGAAAAGCCTGCTATTCAGGATTACTGTTCTAAAGACGATCACGGCGGTGCGATTCATAGGGCACATCATGCGGTGGAAAATATTATTGACGATCATATCGAGCGGGCAAATCTGCCTAAACGTTTTGCGGCCGGAAAAGTTATTGAAGGCGACGAAATGATTATCGACAGACTCGGGCTGGATGACAATGAAAAAGAAATGATAGAGCATGTTGTTCTTCAAATGGAGGTCGAAGGCGGTATGGACCGATGTGCATCCATTGCGGATATGCGTTTCGACTTTATTGAACGTGTTTGCGAGCGGACGGTCGTTAAGCCCAAGGAGAGCAAAGAGAAGATACGATCTGAACGGCTGGACAGGGTTCTTACCGGAAAGTGGACAGCCATTCCCTGCTTTGTCATAATCATGGTTACGGTATTTTGGCTGACTTTTAATGTTATCGGAGCTTTTCTCCAATATCTGCTTGATTTGGGAATATCGGCTCTTGCGGATTTGGTTGAAAAGGCAATGATTGCCGCAAATGTTAATGTCACACTTCAGGATCTTGTGCTTAACGGAGTATTTGGCGGTATGGGAAGCGTTTTGAGCTTTCTACCGATTGTTGTAACGCTTTTCTTCTTCCTGTCCATGATGGAAGACAGCGGATATATTGCAAGAGTGGCATTTTTTATGGATAAACCGTTAAGAAAAATAGGTTTGTCCGGGCGAAGTATTGTGCCGATGCTTATCGGTTTCGGATGTACTGTTCCGGCAGTTATGGCAACGAGAACACTTCCTTCGAGCCGTGACAGAAGAATGACTATACTTCTTCTTCCGTTTATGAGTTGTACGGCAAAACTGCCGATATATGCGTTTTTTGTGAATGCCTTTTTCCCGGGACGCGGCGGACTTATCATTTCGGGTCTTTATTTTATGGGAATAGTTATCGGCATACTTGATATGCTTATTAAGAAGAAAACAATTTACAAGGGCGAGGCTGTTCCATTTGTAATGGAACTTCCGAATTACAGATTGCCAGGAGCAAAGAACGTTACGCTTCTTTTGTGGGAGAAGGCGAAGGATTTCCTTTCCAGAGCTTTCAGCATTATTCTGATTGCTTCGATAGTGGTATGGTTCCTTCAAAGTTTTGATACGAGCTTAAATGTTGTGTCTGATTCGTCCAAGAGTATTCTGGCGGTTTTGTCAGGTGTTCTTGTTCCGGTATTTAAACCGATAGGCTTGGGCGACTGGAGGATTATAACCGCGCTTATCAGTGGATTTATGGCAAAAGAAAGCGTAGTTTCTACAATGGAAGTGCTGTTTGGCGGAAATGTCTCAGGCATGATTTCAAATTCAACTGCTGCTGTTATGCTTATTTTTTCACTCCTCTATACACCTTGTGTTGCTGCAGTCGGGGCAATTAAAAGCGAACTTGGGGCGAAATGGGCAGTGACAGTGGTTGTCTGGCAGTGTGTGGTTGCATGGTTTGTTGCATTGATTGCCAATATTCTTTTTATTTTAATATAAAGCAGGAGGAATAGGATGAAAGTATTACTTGTTATTGATATGCAAAATGATTTTATTGACGGTGCCCTTGGCACGAAAGAGGCAGAACTTATTGTTCCCAATGTTGCAGAGAAGATAAGAAATTTTGATGGTAAGGTTATTTTTACAAGAGATACACATTTTGATAATTACCTTGAAACGCAGGAAGGAAAAAACCTTCCGGTAAAGCATTGCATTAAAGGAACTCAGGGATGGGAAATCAGAAAAGAACTTGATGCATTAAGAACAACAGAGCCGATAGATAAACTTACATTCGGCTCCTCCGAACTTGGAAGTCTGTTAGTGAAAATGAATTCGGAAGAACCGATTGAAAGTATTACGCTTATCGGCCTGTGCACAGATATATGCGTTATTTCAAATGCGATGATTTCAAAGGCATTTCTTCCTGAAGTGCCGATTATTGTAGATTCATCATGCTGTGCGGGTGTATCCGTAGAGACACATAATAATGCTTTGGAAGCAATGAAAGTTTGTCAGATTGAAATCCTTTAATCGGAGGAGTGACAATGTATTGTAGGAAATGCAAAACTCAGCTTTTGCCAGGAATGGTCAGATGTTCACAATGCAGAAGGGCGCTGAGTAAATCTGAAATCAATCTTTTGAATAAAGAAGATCCCTTTGACAACAAAAACAGCAGCGAAAATTCGGAATGGACAACTAACGGTCAGGCGTCATACAGTTGGTCGTCCGGCGGCCGGAATTCATTCGGTTTTTCGGGGAATTCGGGTTCTTCTTTCAACGACAATTATTCATCGGATTATATATCAAAGAAAAAAGGTCCGCTTCCTATCATCGTCGGCGTTGTTCTTACATTGCTGATTTTGCTTGCAGTGGGTGGATTTGGCATCGGATATGTCATCAAAAATATAGGAAATGCACAAACAACGGTTTCAGTATCGACTTCTTTACCGACGGTTTCCGTGGTATCTGTGCCTTCCGTTACGCAAATTCCAAGTATCTCCGCCAAGGAGGATGAATACGATACAGAGGTATTCACTTCAACGACCGCAACCGATGAAGATTCGGAGGATGAGATTTACGGTAGCGACGATGCTGCAGGCGGTGACGGCTATATTGATGATTTGGATGCATTCAGAGAGTTTGCAGTTGCTGAATTATCTGATGGAAAAACGTCGATCCGGTTCGATGTTACCCGCGATAATTATGAATTGTTTTATGCGGAAAGCGCCAATGTCATCAGCGAGGTGATTGATGAAAACCCCGAATTTTTCTGGCTGACCGGGGGATGGTCATTTCACAGTTCCTATGACAACACAAGTGCAACAATAACATACACCCTTGATACCTACGGAGATATTTCGAATATTGATTCTAAAATAGCAGCTTTTAACAAAAAAATAGATGAAATCGTTGCCATGGCAGACGATGAGGCTGACGATTATGAAAAAGCTCTTTTTTTTCATGATTATCTTATAAATAATTGCGAATACCGGGATGCCGGATATCAGGATGAACATAATGCATATGGATGTATCATAGACGGATATTGTGTCTGTGAGGGATATTCAAAAGCATTTATGATATTATGCACACGGGTGGGAATTGAATGTAAGATTGCTGCGGGCGGTAATCATGCATGGAACTATATTAAATTGGGAAATGATTACACTTTCGTAGATGTTACTTTTGACGATCCTGTTGACATCTCGACGGGTAAAGGATGCGAAGGGGCTCCTTTTTATGATTATTTTTGCATTTCTACTGACGAGCTTTTGCTGGACCACTCATTTTACGAGGATTGCAATCCGCCACCGTGCATCCGGCTTCAGAGATAATCGTTTGTAAGGGAAATATATGGGAAAAACAAAGTCATATAGCTTGATTTTACTGGAAATCTTGAAAGAGCATACAGATGAGAATCACAGACTTTCGCAAGAGAAGATCAAAGAACTGATGGAGCTGCAGTATGGCATAAGTCCAAGCAGAAACACGATAAGTTCTAATTTGGAACTGCTTTCGCAAATGGGATATGCCATTGATACAAAACGAAAAGCAGGAACCTGCCTTTTATCAAGAGAGTTTGACGAATCGGAATTGCGCGTTCTGATTGACAGTGTTTTGTTTTCAAAGCATTTGTCGGCCAAACAGGCTGATGAGCTCATTTTAAAATTAAAATCGTTTGGAAATAAGTATTTTGATGTGAAAGTTTCTCATGTTGCCAATATTCCCGACATGGACAGGACAGAGAACAAGCAGGTTCTTATTTCGGTCAGCAAAATTAATGATGCAATCGATGAAGGGAAAAAAATATCATTTAAGTATGCAAAGTACGGAGCAGATAAAAAACTCCATGAAAGTGACGGCACATATATTGTGAATCCTTATCAAATGCTTGCGTCCAGAGGGCGGTATTTTCTTCTTGCAAATCTGGAACCCTTTGAGGATTACGGATACTTTAGGATTGATAAAATCCGAGGGGTAGAGATACTTGATGAGGCAGTTAAACCGATGGGACAGGTTGAGGGACTTGAGAACGGACTCAATCTTCCAAAACATATGGCTGAACACATCTATATGTTTTCGGGAAAGAGTGTGCCGGTAAAAATAAAAACTTCCGCGAAAATGATGGATACTTTGGTAGACTGGTTTGGTAAAGATATTTCCGTCATACAAAAAAATGAAGAAGAAATTGTTGTGCGTGTTGTATGTAACGAGAATGCAATTAAGTACTGGGCCCTGCAATACGGATCACACGTTGAAATTTTGGAACCAATGTGCATTCGTGAAGAAATACTTAATGAATTAACCCGGATGATGAATATGTATACAGAATAGAGAGTTTGTGATGATAGGCTTCTCCTAAAGCAGATAAGTGACTAACAAAGCTGCTTTAGGAGATTTTTTATGCCATTATGCGCAGTTTTTTGTGCATATCTTTTGGTATTATCTTGATGCAAGAGCCATTAAAGGAAGAACAAATATGGCAGTAAAGTCCGGAACAAAGACGATGCAGAAGATGGAGGTGCAAAATGATTTTTTACAACATTTGTTTTTCTTACAGAAAAATTGATAATCCCTTTGATGAACACTCCGAAAAAACGATGTCCACCGAAGCAATGTTTACAGAAATCAACAAAAGACTGGGGGCAAATTGTGATGAAGATGATAACCTGTCTTTTTACATATGGGACGGTAGCAATTGCTCGATTAATGCTATCATGGCAGCAAAAATTGAGAAGGTTGCGCTTGATAAGTGCGAAAAGTTCATCTTCTCATTTTTCAAAGAAAAATATGGGATGGATAAACTGAAAACCGAATATGCTCATGAAATAACCATTGAAGAATTCAATCGTCTTGGCCAGATGGGAACAAGAAACGGATTTTTAAAGAGATGGGGGAGTGAAGAATGTGAAATCGGTATCAATTTCAGATACAACAGAAATTTTAAATATGACGAGAAGCTTGTGAGTGAAAACTGCCTCACCAAAGAAAGAATACTTGAAAAAGCACGCGATATTATGGCTGACAGAACTTTGACAGATGAGATAGAAAGAATTTTTTCACCGAAGAACGCCAAATGCTTTAAAGGAAATCCTGTCCACTACAGAATAAATGTTTCTAACAGTGAGTCGGCGCAGGAAATAGAAAGAATACTTGCCCAGGCTCTTTATGCAAACAACAGAATTTTGTCACGAAGAATAAACGAGATGCATTCAATAAAGGAAAATTGCTATGACGAGGAAGATGTTTCTCATATTTTTTCCTGCTCAGCGGGTTCCATGCTTGTAATGGAGTTCATGGATACTGTATCCGATGAGAACAATTATGCTTCTGCATACGAAGAAGTGGTTCGATTTTTCAGTCAGGAGATCAGTGAAAAACATTTGAGTACTTTGTGCGTGTTTGTGGAGAGCGGCGATAAAGCAGTAATATCCAAAAAGATAATCGGACAACTTGATGATGTAATAGATGTAATTGATATAAAGGAGGGGCACGGAACAAAAAAAGAAGCAATTGATTATATAAAAAGAAAAGCTAAAGAGCGAAGCTTTCCAATCACCGCGAAAGAAATTGAAAAGGCGCTTCCGCAAAAAGAAATCATATCACTTAGTGAGACCTGGGACGCATACGATACAATAATGAGAGATTCATTGAAAAACAGGGTATACAAGGCGTATAAGACCTGTGAATTTGTCATACCGAAAAAAACTGTGATAAAGAATGAGCCTTATGAAGAACTAAAGAAAATGGTGGGACTTTCGGATATTAAGAAGACGGTTGAAGATATTGTAAATACTGCCAAAATCCGGAAAATGCGAAAGGAGATGGGACTGACGGGAGAGCGAAAATCCATGCATATGATTTTTACGGGAAATCCCGGCTCGGCAAAAACTACGGTTGCACGACTGCTGGGTGAAATCCTGTATGACGAAGGAATAATAGATTCGCCCACATTTATAGAATGCGGACGCGCCGATATGGTTGGAAAATATGTGGGGTGGACAGCAAAAATTGTTAAAGAAAAATTCAGGCGTGCGCGTGACGGTATTCTTTTCATTGATGAGGCATATTCATTGGCTGATAAGTCAGGAAGCTTCGGGGATGAGGCTATTAATACGATTGTGCAGGAGATGGAAAATTACAGGGACAGAGTTATTGTTATATTCGCAGGATACCCTGACAAAATGGAGAGCTTTTTGGAGAAGAACGAAGGACTGAGAAGCCGTATTGCTTTTCATATGAATTTTCCTGACTATTCACCTGCAGAAATGACGGAAATTCTGAAACTTATGGCGGAAAAAAAGGGATATGTGATTAAAGATGAGGCAATTCTTAAATGCACCGAACTGTTCAGGTGCGCTTGCAACATTTCGGAATTTGGAAACGGCAGATTTGTGCGCAATATGTTAGAACGCGCAGAAATGGCACAGGCCGGAAGGCTTATCCGCACGTATGAAGGAAAAGAAATTGGAAGGGAAGAAATAAGTACGCTTTGTCCCGAGGATTTTGATGATGCACTGCCGAAGGGATATGCCGGAAAAAAGAAGAATCAAATAGGTTTTTTGGCATAGTATTTAATACTCATATAAGATAGAATGAAAAAAACATTCGATACTCAAGGAGTCGCAAATGTCAACAGATATCAGAGTTTATCATGCAGACAGAATCGGTGGATGCATAACCGTTATATCCACACTGAAGACAAAAATAGTAATTGACTTTGGAGAGGCTCTTCCGGGAACCGGGAAATCGGGTAATCTGAAATTTAACTGGAACACCGGGGAGCCGGTTAAAGATAAAGAAGATGAAAAAGAAGAAAAAGGGCAGAAGGTTGATGCTGTTTTCTTTACACATTATCACGGTGACCATATCGGACGACTGACTGAGATCCCTTCAGATATTCCGGTCTTTATGGGAAAAATTACCTATGAGGTAATCGGTGCAATAAGTGATTTTACAGAGGAACGTTTCGCACCCGAGGATACTGTCACGGTAAGAAAATGCCTTAGGGAACGTGAACGTAAAAAGACTTTGTTCTTTGTTGAAGATAATAAAGAGATTAAGATTCCGGGCCATGAGGATATGATTATTACTCCTTTTGACGTGGACCATTCCGCATATGACGCATATATGTATCTTGTGGAGACATTATCCGACAACAACATTAAGGACAAAACAATTCTTCATACCGGCGACTACCGTGATCATGGCTACAAGGGTCATTCGGAAGGGGAAGAAGGCATTGAAAACAGCAAAGTTCTTGAAATGGTAAGAGACAAGATTCTTCTTGGCGGAAAGCGTAAGGTTGATGTTCTTCTTACAGAAGGGACTATGATTGGCCCAAGATCATTTGAAGAACCTTTTTCAGAAAAAAAACTTGAGAAATGGGCGGAAGAATTCTTTAAGAGAAACAAATATGTTTATCTCATGGTTTCTTCTGCAAACAGAGATTCCCTGGCAAACTTTTACAAGGCAGCAGAGGCGAATCATATGGCAATGTATGGCAGCCGCTTTGTGTTGACCATGCTGGACATTTTTGCAAACGGCGATAAAAACAAATCAGGAGACGGCGAAACGTGTGATTTTAGTAAGGTATATCCTCTTTTGCCAAACGCAGATAAGCCGGGGATAAGTGAGAACTGTAGAGCTAAGTCAAAGGGGCAGCGTACTCTTATGAAGAGGAACGGCTTTGTAATAGTTGTAGGCGAAGGCGAATACTACGAGCAGGTTATGAGCGAGTTTGACGAGCTTCATCCAAAACTTATTTTTTCGAAGTGGAGGGGGTATCTTGACAAGGATTCCGGCGCATATAAGCCGGAACTTGCCAGAATGATCAGTACTCAGGATGTGGTGGATTCGTTAACGCATACAAGCGGGCATGCATATCCGGAACTTGTAAAAAATCTTATTCTGACAGTTGCTCCAACTGAACTTATTTGGCCTATTCATACAGAAAATCCTGAGGATTTCTTTAGCCTTTACGATACTGTTGAAAACAGGGATAAGGCGCGGGAACTAAAAGAGAAGACAAAATTTTATTATCTGACACCCGAAGAAAAGCAAGCACTTTTTTCGTTACCGGACAAAAGAAATGTAAGAAACGAACTTTTCAATGCTTTTGTTTCGGAAAACGGTAAATTCCGCCCGTTTTACGATAAGGTTTGCGAAAAGCCGGGCGAACTGGTAGCGTGTTTCAGAGGTAATGGTAAACAGGAAAATATAACGATATATCATTTCAATCACATGGTTTTTGACCTGTATATGACAAAAAGACCGGTGAGGTATAAGGTTGCAATTAACTACGATCATGCCAGATATCTCGAGAGAAAAGATGATAAGCTTCTTTTTATGGATGAACTGGAAAAAATCGGATTCGGAAGAAAAGATATCAACGCACAATATTCGGTAGGAAAACTTATATGTGATTTTGGAAAAGCAACAGAAGAACTCAAAGACGGAAACGGTAATGCTGCCGAAAATGCTGAAAACTACAAAGACAGCGACAATTATAAAGTCGGTAAAAAAATAGTAGACAGGCTTTATGAAATAATAGTAGAGCAGATGATGTCATCGTATTTTAATCCGCAGATTGACAGGGACTGTTTTAAACCCTCTGATGCAAACACAAAAACAAAGAGTCCGTGCGTTGAAAAGCGCTGGCAGCAGTCCTTATTTAACCATTATAAAAGCATTGACTCGAACGGTAACGGATTGTATGTATATGATTTGGAATTTTCACAGGCATTTCCGGGTGTGACGTTAAGAAGCAAAATGAAGTCTGTGGTAAATGAACCTGATATGCTTGGAATTCGTTTTGAAAACGGAATAGCGAAGGCACTTGTTCTTATTGAAGTTAAATCTACCATGTCAGCAGCAACCGGCTCATCCGGAATTGGGGAACATCTGCGAGGGATGTACCTGTATGCGTTGGAAAGAAAACTCATGCACAACAGATGGAACGATGCTCGGGAGATTTTGAAACGCTATCAGTCAATGGGAGTTTTTCCGGCTCAGATAAATCTGAATGATGAGAATGTATTCGCCGACATAGCTGAGAATCTGGATGTGCCGGTGGAGAGGATTCTTCTTCTGACAAATGCAAACATTCCGGAAACAAACGGAAACCGGGATAATATAAGCGCCATAGATTATTACAAACTAAACGAGAAGTATATTAATAATCTTCTTAAAAAATATCATACTGAACTTGTAATCGCAGAGGGTGATTATTACGATACTTTTAAGCTTGCAAGGAGAAAAATATGATTGATAAGAGCATGAGAGAAAAAATGCGCGCTGAAGCGTTAGAAGAAATGGAACTTTTGAAAATTGACAGCAAATATATCAGTTTTTTCAAAGACGGTGAGCTGTTTAATAAAATAGTTGTCGATCATGAAAATGGTATTATTTCTTCCGAACGATATACCGAGGAAGAAAAAAACATGATACGTAATATTGAAGAAGAAAATGACAAACTGATATATTATGTGATTTCAGACGATGCGCTGTGGCCTGATGGTGAGAAATTTCACCGATATACTTGTCTTTGCGTTTCACCATACGAAGAGGACTGGAGCATGGTGAAGGAAGAATGTATAGCACAGTTTGGTACGGTGTACGCATATGTGGTTAATGCAGATGATGAAGGTGCTTCCGAATATTGCGAAATACCGTTCCAAAATATTCAGGGGACGGTAATCAATGTATCATAACAATTTTGAGAGATGCGACGGCTGACAATTTGTACCGCTGGGGCATATCTTTGGCCTTTATCATAGACTAAAGAACTATATCATTGACTTCAAGAATACTTTATATTTTGTTGTGAAGAACGGTTTTATGTTACAATTCTTAAGTGAAGCATCACAGATTGAGTAAAAATTAAAATGTGTTTATGCTATAAGGAATTAGTAGTTGCACAAATGGCTTAAAAATCGGCCTATTGTACAAAATAAATAAGAAAGTATAGAGAATTGAATTGATGGAAACGAAAAAGAAAACATATTTCCCTTTGAGTCTTAGTGTGGGCTGTATTGTGGTTGCTGCCATTGCAGCAGTTATATGGGTGGTGGAAAAATGTAATGGTATAACTCTTTTGGCAACTGAAGAAGACAGAATTGCAAATTATCTTTCCCTTATGGGATTGAGTTTTTCAGTTACCTTCATTACAACCTCTTTATTTGGCGGTTTGTCGGATAAATCAGAAAAAATATATTGGCTCAGTTACCCCGAAAGTTATCTTATCAATTCAACGTTGAACTTTATGACTTTGTCTACCCTCAGTTTCGTTTGCCTTGGCACTCAGGCTGCAGTAACGGTAATGATGTTTTTGCCGGAAGAGGTTCGCGAATCCGTATTCTTTTCATCCTTCCTAATTGGAATAATTTCAATTGTCATACTGAGCTACAGATTTACGGCAGTATTTTTCAGAAGAAAAAAGCTTGTGAAAAAGGCAGAACGCCGTTTTGATAAAATGATTAAAGATGAAAATTGTAAACAGGACCTCCAAAGGGCAGTCGTTGGTCTGTTTAACAATACACTGGAAGCTGTTTCTCCGGACTCCAGCAATTTTGAACGTGTAAGTGAAAACATAAATCTTCTTCTTAAATACAGTGATAATGATACCTGCAACTTCTGGTTAAAAAGGCTGATTGTGGAAATAGGTCGAAGCAATACATCTATGCTGTCACAGCTTGTTCTTGAATTGGAAGGGGCATCTTACTATGCAGAGTTTACGCATATGCTTGAAATTGAGGTACTTAACAAGGATGTTCCTTTTGATGGTATGGAGCTGCTTAATACAATTTATGATGTCAGATTGAACGAATTTATGAAGAAACTTGGGGAGGGACATCTTTTTGTAGACGGAGCGGCAGACGGCGATACATACAAAACATGGTCAAATGTTGCAAGAGACTTAAACATTCTTCTTACAAAGATTGATACATCCAGGCTGGACAATTGCATCTTTGTACTCAAAAATCTGAAAGAGCTTCCCTTTGAGTTGCTTCAAAACAGTAACTGCATGAAAAAGATAGCGGATGTTTGGGACAGTATATTGAAATTCTTAACTATCTGTATTAATGAAAGCGATACGGTGTCATATCAGCAGCTTGAAAAGCTTATAATTGATTTTTTGCTTGCGCATCCCTCTGCATATTTTGACACAGATATGATGTTTGGATGTGTTACACGAGAACAACTCTCAGATGATTTGCACAAAAAAACAGCTGCAGTCATCGGAAAAATGAATTCGGATCAGCTTTCATATATGATTGATGTAATCGAAGAGGATGCCGACAGAACAAAATTCTTAAAGTGGCTTACTGAACGCATGGCGGAAGGTGAAATTCCGGAAGCACTTTGGGGGCTTGATAAACAGTCCGATTATGACTATAAGGACCGATATTTTTACGCAAAAGATTTTTCAAATTGCGTTATTGCAGAGCTGATTTCAAAAAGGAAGGCACTTAAAAACAGCTACATTGAAAGAGATTCCGATCCTGAAAAGGACAGATATGAGTATAACGTGGAAATTCTTGAATACAATCGCTTTGTCGCTAAGTTCATTAAGCTATTGAATCATGTAAAACAATATGAAGAAACTTGTGGAGACAAAGCTGTTGATAGATTTCTTAAGGTGTTGATTAACGATGTTTGCGTAGGAGAAGCAAACTCATTTGAGCATGATTCATATGATCCGTTCTGGGAAGAGGGTGACGGAAAAGAAACTACAATTCTCAACTGTTATGTGAATGCTTTTGAATTGCTGCTTAAGGAGCAAGATGGTCTTTCTGATTTGAGCAATGCAATAAAGCTTACCGATGGAAACGGTGAACCTGTCAAAAACTATTTTATGCCTTCTTCGGAAGAAGAAACTCAGAAGCGAAAAGAATTGTTGTTCTTCCTTGAACATATTGCAAAGCAGGTTGAAATGGACGAGATAAATTCGGAAAACATGCCGGCTTGTGCCGAAATTATTGCGGCAGTTTTGACGAATCCTTGTATCGGCCCGGTAAGCAGAGAGGCTTCAAAAAATCCGGATGAAGTTAACGTGTGCCTTGAAATCCTTCGGAATACTGATACTTATCGTAATATAACATTGAAATATATCGCCGATATGAATGAAGAATATTCAGTTTTAGATTGCCTTTACTTAGGTGCTTCGAGCAGGCAAAGCTTTGGTGAGATGGAATATGCAGCCTTTTTACAGGATGTGGCAGAAGCATATGATAATGCTCTCTTAGCATTGGGCGACGCTGTGAACCAAAAGTAAGTTTCCAATTTTAAACTAGGTATTAAAAGAAAATATGTGAGAGTAATATTTCGGACAGCATTTGATTTATTGTTATGAAAGGATGATGGTTATAATAGCAAAATCGGGGTGATTAGGAGAAATATATATGAGAATCGAACCCGAAATACGTGATAATGTTATGGTATCCAGAACAACATATGATATTGATAAAGGTGAGACAGTACCGGCAATAGCATCTTTTGATGACACAGGTCAGATTGTACCTTTGTACCTTCGTATAAATGGGCAAAGCCATCGTGTATTAAACTATATTCGAAAGAATGAAGGCCGCCGTGTAGCGATTTATCAATGCGATATTGAGGATAACGGTAAAAGAAAGTGGCTCAGAGTGAAATACTGTTACGAAGAGGGTGTATGGATGGTGATGGATGATTAATGATTTTATCATCTACCGTACTTATAACAGATATGATATAATGCTTTCCGACAAAAATAATGCTCTAAAGATTTTTTATCACGTTGCTTGTAATGACCATAATAAAAGTACAATACAGCGGATTAAGAATTCTGTACGCGAAACGGAGATTAATTATTATGCGATGCACATGTGGAAATGATAATCCTGCAAATGCGAGATTTTGTTCAAAGTGCGGGAAACCGATTGAAAGCAGACCGGAAGAAAAAACTGTTATGGGTGAAGATGGCTATGGCGGAGCTCAGACTATGAATGAAATAGAAACGACGAACGGTCCTGTTGGTACTTCAGCTCCGGGCAATGGTACGAATACGAATGGCTATCAGGGGAATAATAACGGCGCGACAAAAACTCCAAAGAAAAAGAGCAAGGCAGGAATTGTTTTAGTGCTTATTGCAATCTTTGCAGTGATAATGCTTCTGGTGCTGGTAGTCATTGGAGGAGGACTTGGCTTTTTCTTTATCATCAGACCAAAAATGAATCACAAGCAGGCGGTCTCTGTTTCGGTAGAAAACTATGCTGACACGAGCAATGCTGAAATAACAATCGAAGAAATATTTGAAACGGTGCCGGATGATATTGCTTCCGTAGAAGCTTGGGATGATTCTAATACGGACAACACAACCACTACAGTATCGGTTTCTGAAGTAGCTTCGATTGAAGCACCTGAACCGGAACCTGAGCCGGAACCGATTCCGGAGCCGGAACCCGTTAGTCCTGCAGAGAGTGAATATATGTGTCCGAACAGTGATACGATTCCTCTTACAGAAGCTGATTTAGAAGGCTTTGATAAGTGGGACTGCATTTATGCAAGAAATGAGATTTATGCGCGCCACGGTCGAAAGTTTAAAAATGACCAGGTGAGAGAATATTTTGAATCAAAAAGCTGGTACAATGGGACAATTGATCCGGATAGTTTTTCGGATTCTGTATTCTCAAAGGTTGAGCTTGAAAATATAGCATTTATTGTTTCATACGAAAAGAAAAAGGGATATAAATAAGTTAAAACACCATTGCGTTATTAAAGCAATGGTGTTTTGTTATCCATATTACAAATTATAAAAGTACACAGAAGAAAATTAGTGAACAAATCCAAAGCTTCTTATCCTTGGACCGCTGCCATTTTTCCATGTAAAGTAAATTGAATGAATTCCGTTGGGCAGGTTAACATCGCCAAAGTTCTTTACCCAGACATCGGTATTTTCAGCACTGATTGTTCCTAAAATTTCACCGCCGATTTCGGTGCGAATTTCAAAATAACCGTTGCAGTAACCGACTGTTTCAATGTACATACCGGTTACACCTTTACAATCAAAGTATTTGAATCCGATTGTATATCCATCCGAAATATTTTTGATAAATGCAGGAACCTTTTCTCCGTCACCTGCACCCTGACTTACCATGGGCTGCCCGGAAGCAATGTAGCGCTCATTTTTATCACTGAACATATTACATACAATATGAGCAGGATAGCCTTCGGTATCATTTAAAGGTCCGCCGTTAAGCCCGCAGGATGTCATTTCAACCTGATCGATTGAACCGTCTGGATTGAACTTTATTTCTTCAGCGCAGCCTTGTCTCGAGAACCAGGTGCCGTTTGTGTGGCGATGGTAGAATATATAATATTTACCGTTAATGATTTCGAAACCACCGTGATTGTTTGAACCGTATCCCGCAGCAAAGTCAGCGGGCTTGTAGGTATCGATTCCGATATCGGCGTTGCTTACGATTACGCCGCCGTAGGTAAAGCCTTCAACGGGACTTGTCGATGTGGCATAGCACAATTCGTGCATAACTTCCGAAGAATAAACAAAATAGTAAATGTCGTCACGCTTTCTGATGGAAGAAGCTTCGAAGAAAGCATGCTTTTCAAAGGTTGTTCCTTCGGAATAACATGAGCCGGGAACTACAAGACGGGGCTCTTCAACGATTGTAAGCATATCAGGACCAAGAACGGTTACGAAAGAACCATGGCGGGATTTGTCGCCAAAACCGCAGAAACCTGTATACATGTAGGTTTTGTCACCCTCTGTAAGAACGCCGGGGTCAAACTGCGGCTCGTCACCTGCACGGTCACCAAGTCTTGTACCGTCTTCATAGTGAACATATCCGTAGAATTTGTATTCTCCGGCAGGAGTATCGCAAACAGCAACGGAAACAAAGCCTACTTTATCAAGCACATAATAAATATAGTAACGACCGTCGGGACCTTTGGTTACATCGGGAGCGTATAAACACATATGTCCGTCGCGATTGACGGGATCATCGTCACGATGATAAATAACTCCCTCATACTTCCAGGCTTTCAAATCGTCAACGGGTGCTGACCAGCAAATATAGTCGCCCATACAGAAAACAGCACCGTCGAAAAAATCGTGAGAACCGTAAACATAAACTCTGTCACCGAATACATGGGGTTCACCGTCGGGTACATACTCCCATGAAGGCATATAAGGATTGAATGCCTGACGTTTTTCCAAAAGATTTCTCGCACAGAAATCAATCATTTCGTTTGTATCTTCGTATACGTAAGAGCCCTCGGAGGTAAAACGCATTTCATTTTTTGCGTGTGCGTTGTAAGGCTGCCATTCCGGAAGACGATGGCCGTCGATATCACAGCCTTCCGGCTTTCCGTACTTTACAAAGTTTGCAAAATATCCCGACATCTGCTTTGCAAGATCAAAATGTCTGCCGCTGAAAGGACGAGATGCTTTGCTGATTGAATTGAAGAAGAACCACAAATCAACCGAATGGAATGTTCCGGGTCTGTCCTTGCCGGGAATATCGGGATCGAAGCAGTAATAATATCCGGGAGCGTTTGCGGGATCGTGTGCACGTTTCATAAAAGCGCCTTTTACGGAAAACTCGATAACGCTCATTGCACCGTATCTTCCTCCGGAAGCATTTTTGACTGCAGGGAAGTTAAGAAAGGTCTCTGCCTTATCACCGTAAAGTTCTTCTGCACGTTTTTTTAGTTCTTCTTCGGAAGAAGCCACGATGGCAGAGAAGAATTCATCGGAAGTATTTCCGCTCATTACGGGAACATTAAGTCCTTTTCCTTCAATATAAATTTTATAAGGATCATCGGTGAGGAACTGACCGTCTATAATACATGCCATTCTGGGATTTGTCATAACAAATTCAGCATATTTGGCACGTATGAAATAAGGATCAAGCGAACGTGCTTCAGCAAGTGAACTAACACCCATGAATTCGAAGAACCTGACACCGTTTTCTTCTGCCTCCTTAAGAGTGGGAGGAACAATGATAGAGTCATAATTGTATGGATCGCGAATCATTCCGGAGAAAATAACGGCACCTTTAAGCATGCCTTCATTTTTCTTAGAAGCAATCTGTGCCATTGCACTGGCACCGCCGGCTGACTGACCTGCTACAGTGATTCTTTCGGGATCTCCGCCGAAGCCTTCAATATTTTCATAAACCCATTTGATTCCCGCATGCTGGTCGAGATTACCGAAGTTTCCGGGAGCCCCGGGCGCTTCCTTTGTTATTTCCGGGTGAGCAAGGAAACCAAGGCTTGCCAGTCTGTAATTTACGGAAACCACAATGATCCCGTTTCGTGCAAGACGCTCGGCATCAAACTCCATTTCCTGTGTGTTTCCCCATTGAAAACCACCACCAAAAATCCAGACAAGAACAGGAAGCTTATCGTTTGCAGTCATGGCAGGAGACCAGATGTTTAAGTAGAGGCAATCCTCGTCCATGGGTATTTCGGGATCAACATTCCATTCACCGTTGTAAATATTGTCGCCTAGCCCCGGTGTATCCTGGACGCCGATAGGTGCGAAACTATATGCCTTCAGGACTTCGTCCCAAGGGGCAGGAGGCTGTGGAGCACGCCATCTGTTTTCTCCGACAGGGGGAGCTGCAAAGGGAATTCCTTTAAACACCGTTACTCTGGGGTCGGCTGCAGGAAGACCTTCAACCGCCCCGTACTTTGTTTTTACCAGTCTTAACATATTGTAACCCTCCAATAATGTTAAAGCCGCTGACAGAAGACATACGAAAGCAAGAACAAAGTGAATCGATTTGTCGTACTTTGCGCGAATACTGTCGAGCGCATATTTTTTGTAATTTTAGGATAAATCTTTGAATGATTTCATACTATGTAGAAGTTGCTTTGAAATTCGTTATAATTTGCTAAATTGTACTGATTAAAATGCAATCGGTCTATTGCTATGTAAGCGCTTACTATGGTATGATTTCCGTATATTTTTGACATTGACGAAAGGATTTAAATAAAATGAAATATTCATTTATAGGAAAGGTTCAGACAGACGAAAACGGACATTTTGTGAATATCCCTTTCAACGTATGGGAGATTTGTGTAAAAGAGGGAAATGTTCCTGCAAAGGTTCGTATTGATAATGCTGTTTTTGTATGTAATCTTACACCTATGGGAAAGGGTTATTATCATATTCCCGTGGCTTCGGAACTTTATGAAAAGATTGACGATACAGTGGATCATAATATTACTTTCAGAATTACCAAGTCTGAAGTTGAAGACAGTCCTTACAGTTCGGCAAATCCTATCAGAAAGATTGATGAAGTTAAAATTGTTCGTCAGCCCAGAGACGGTCTTTGCGGCCAGTCATGTATTGCTATGCTGTCAGGGCTCACAATTGATGAAGTATCAAATATTATGCACTGCGATGAATGGCAGGCTACAATGGGAAAGATGATTAATGCTCTGAACTATTTTGGATTTGAGCATTCGGAGGAAATCATTTACACACTTGGCCGCGAGGACGTTGTTCTTCCTAAATGTTGCATTATGATGGAGAAGATGGGACGTTTCAATCACTATCTCATTGGCTTCGACGGTAAGTATTATGATTCCGGTATCGGTATCCTTGATGAATACGATTTTTCAAAGCTTGTGGGATATCTTGAGGTGATTATCTAGTACGATTTATTAAAAACAATTGACTCTGCAGAGCGCCGGAAAAACCGTGGAGTATAAGTAAAGCTCTTTTGACGGCTTCTTGGTGGATAATAAGTAATTGACACCATAAGTCCTTTGTATTATTCTGATAAAAATCTGATGAGGGAGTAGCAGGCGCGATGGCGTAACAAGTCAACATACCGACCGAGTGGTCTGGCTTGTTTTAAATTGTGAGACTCATGTATAAGCCTGGCTGTACATGCTCCCGAAATTATTATGTTTATTTTCGTCCGTGTATAGTTGCTATACACGGATTTTTATGTAGCTTGGTGCCCGCGCCGGTTGTGGGCATTTTACAATCGAAAACTCTTTTTTGAAAAGTAGGAGGGAAAAAGATGTTGGTAGCAGTTCTTCTTTTTATTCTTGGACTGGTTCTTTTGATTAAGGGCGGTGACTGGTTTGTTGATGGGGCAACCGGTATTGCAGAGAGATTTCATGTTCCTGAAATACTGATAGGTGCAACGGTTGTTTCGATTGGTACAACACTTCCGGAGGTTATGGTTTCTGCCATAGGCGCTGCTTCCGGTGAAGGTTCCATTGCATATGGAAATGCCATTGGATCGGTTATTTGCAATGCGGCTCTTATTGCTGCGATTACTATCGCGGTAAAGCCTGCAAAGGCGGAGCGAAAGCCGCTTCTTCTTCCGGTAGCTTTTTTCTTTGCGGCAGCAGTGGTATATACTGTTTCAGCATATGTGATCGGAGAGTTTGTTCGTCCCATAGGTATTGTTCTTCTTGTAATGTTTGTAATTTATATGGCAATTACGGTTAAGAGTGCATTTTCGGGAAAGGGAGATGTACCCTCACAGGAAGAAGAGAGTGACGACAAAAAGAAACCGCGTGCCTTGTGGCTCGAAATCGTTTTGCTTATTGTAGGTGCCGCACTTATCGCAGTGGGTGCAAAACTTCTTGTTGATAACGGTACATTTATTGCCGAGCAGATTGGAATTCCGTCATCGGTAATTGCGCTTACGTTTGTTGCTTTGGGCACATCCCTCCCCGAACTTGTTACAGCGATTACATCGCTTATAAAGGGACACGGAGCGATCTCACTTGGTAATGTTATCGGTGCAAACCTTTTCAACCTTGTGCTTGTAAGCGGAGTTTCTATTACAATTTCACCTTTCAAGGTGCCGGCAGAAAAGTTATTCCCGGGAACGCAGATTGCATCATCGCTTGTAATTGATATGCCCGTGATGTGGGCTGTTATGCTTCTTCTTACGGTACCTGCATTGATAAGAGGAAAATTATCAAGAGTGCAGGGTATTCTTCTTCTTGCAATATACGCTGCGTTTATCACTTTACAGTTTGTTTTATAATTCGGAGATTAATACTAGTATGATATTTGAACTGCTTGTTACTGGAGTACTGCTTGGAATAGGTCTGGCGATGGATGCTTTTTCTGTTTCGGTGGCAAACGGAATCAATGATTCTAAAATGAAAAACACAAAAATGTGCGCCATCGCAGGAACATTCGCCGCTTTTCAGTTTGCTATGCCGATGATCGGATGGCTTTGCGTCCACACCATAGTCGGATATTTCTCAAAGTTTGAAATTTTTATTCCCTGGATTGCACTTGTTCTTCTTCTGTTTATCGGGGGCAAGATGCTTGTTGAAGGAATAAAGGGCGAGAAAGAAGAAAGTGACGGTAAACAACTTACTTTTGCCACACTGATGGTTCAGGGCATTGCAACATCAATAGATGCTTTGTCAGTAGGATTTACGATAGCCGATTATAAATTTGTTCCTGCCTTAGTCTGCGGTCTGATAATTGCGGTTGTAACATTTGTTCTTTGCATTGCAGGGGTAAAAATCGGTAAAAAGTTCGGAGATATTTTTTCAAGCAAGGCAACCGTTATCGGAGGTCTGATCCTTATCGGAATCGGCATAGAAATATTTGTAAAAGGCTTTGTTATACCACTGGTGACAGGCTGATAAAAAGAATATAAAAGTCGTAAAACTGTCTGTTTGATAATTGTCAAGCAGGCAGTTTTGTTTTACGCTGTATTCAGAAAACAATAAAGGAATACAGACAAATGCAGAATCGTAAAGAGGTCTTTTCGGAGGAAGAAGAGGCATTTCTCAGATTAACGGATGACGATGAGAAAAAGTATTTTAAGAAAATACTGAGAATCGAAAAAGAACATGACGGATATATAACAAAAAAGCGCCCAAAACTGTCAATAAACTACTACATTTACAGGTACAAAAACGAGGGTGTTTCTTTTAATTGCTATCTTTCGGACACCGAAAATGAATTGATGCTGATGAAGGCGGAAATTGCAGTATCTGACAGTACCGACAGTGGGCGGAAGTATGGCCTGCGCGCTATGAACAAATATCTCGCTGAGGAAACTCAGAAGGAACGAAAACTGGCCCGAAAGAGGAATGCAAGATTTGCTGTTTTGATTCTTGCGATTGTTTTTATTTTCTTGATATTGATGTTCTTAAAATAGGGCGAAAAAGTGCGATAAAATAATATTGCAAAAATTTATTTTTTATTTGACGGTTAATATAAATTTTATATATTTCTCTATATATGTTTTTATGGGCGCAGAGTGCGTCAATCGGGGGATACGGAAATGATTTACAGAGTACTTATTACAGGAAATGATACGGAAACAATCGATTCTTTTTTTGCCGAAGCGGGAAACAAATATACATTGATGTCGACGTCGGAACGAAGAATGGATATTGAAAATCACATAGGTTTTTTCTCTCCTGAAATTGTTATGTTTTGCCTAAACGGTGAAAGTGACGAAACACTTCGAATGATTTCAGGTCTTGAAGGTAAATTCGAGAAGAAGAAAATCAAAATTCTCGTTACCGGTTCAGAAATAGATGTTGATAATTTCCAGAAAAAAACAGACAGAATGGCGCATATTATTTTAAAAAAGCCTACGAATGTTGTTGCTTTGGATGCAAAGATTCAAGATTATATGGCCAAGAAAGCCGACAAGGAAGATGCAAATAAGGAAGTTTCCGGCGGGATTAATACAAAATCTCAAGCGGTGATGAATATTGCAGATTCCATGGGAGTGAAGATCGACGATCCCACAAGAAAGAAACTCATTCTTGCCATAGATGATGAGCCGTTGATGCTTAAAGTTATTCAGGAGCAGCTTAAAGACAAATATGATATTGCCGCGGCAACTAACGGAAAACTGGCCTACAGATACCTTGAGAAAAAGAGCCCGGATGTTATTCTTCTTGATTATGAGATGCCCGGTGAAAGCGGACCGGAAGTTATGAGCAACATAAGGAAAATACCCCAGTATGCAGATGTTCCGATTATTTTCCTTACCGGTGTTACGGATATGGACAAGATTAAACAGGTTCTTCAGCTGAAACCGCAGGGCTACATTTTGAAACCTCTCAACAGAGAGAAATTGCTGGATGCAATAAGCAAGGTTATTTAGTACGGTAGGAGATTACATATATGCCATTGGAAACAAACGACAGAGAATTATTACTGACTTCAATGATGAAGCTTGGAAACGGTATTTACGAACCGCTTGATGCTGACGGCTTTTCTGACCCTGAGCTTGCCCAGACCTTCAACGACATGCTTAAAAATGTTGCGCGCAGAAACAACAATTATTTAATGAGAATTAATAAATCCATGGAAAAGCTCGGAAACGGTTCATGGTTGAAAAAGATTTTTGAAATAATAGAAGACCAGCAACTTACACTTGTCAAGCTTCGTGAACATGAGTCTGTCTTTGAAGATGCGGTTAAAAAAATTGACAACAGCAGTGTTGATATACTTAATTCATTATGTCAGATTGACAGCAATATTGAGCCGACTGTGTCAGGAATGGAGGAGATTGTTCAGGAAATCACATGCGCGATGGAAAAGGGTTGTGATGAAAAGAGCATGGAAAAAATCATTCGACTCATAGAATTTAATCAGTCTTCGCTGGGTATCCTAAAACAGAATATCGATTCTGCTATTTTGGTAATTAAGGACATATACGAAGAGGAGAAAAACAAAAAGGACGCGATTGAACCGATTGTAGCAAATATCAAGGTATTGGAAGAAACCTGCTCGGAGCTTTCTATCGACTGCATCCATACAGGCAGGCATATCCACGAGATTTCTCGTCTTGTCGACAACGTGCGAAATGATATGTTCAGAGGAAACACAGATCCTACGATGCGAGATTCGCTAAGGGTATATTGTGCCGATCATATTGTTCTTACATGGAGACTTTATAACCATGTAATGGAATATGAAGTATTAAAAATTGAGCAGTTGAACAATAAGGAAAGATGTAAATTCGGTGTCTGGTGTAACATGACCTCGCCGCAGTGGATTAGGGAAACAGATGAATTTAAGCATGCCATTGATGCACATAATGAGCTTCATTTCTACGCGGTAAGGTGTTTTGAAGCATGTGAAAGTATGAACCGTCCGCTTGCACTTCAGGAATTCGAAAGAATGCTAGGAAGTCTTGATAAATTTCAGAACGCGCTTGAAGAAGTGCATGGTCTGTTGGTAAGAAAGGGTATATCTGACGAAACGGGAATACTTTCGGGCAACATCTTCTAAGGAGATATGCGGATGATTACAATAAACGGGTACAGACTCGATGAGATTTTGGATTTTTCCGTAATGGAAAGACTGCAGAAGGTGTATTCATCGTTCACGGGAATGAATGCTCATTTTGTCGATTCTGACGGAAATATTTTTTTAAAATTAATACATGATGACAGTGCATCCGGTTACTGCGATATTATCAGAAGCTGTGAACTTGGTCGGAGAATGTGCAGATGCAGTGAAAATGCGGTTTGCGCATTGACCCTTGATAAAAACCAGCCTAACTGTGTTTATTGTCACGCAGGGTGTTTGGAACTTGCCGCACCTATAATTGTCGATGGCGTTGTAGTTTGTACTTTCACCAGTGGACAGGTACGTATTGATCCTATTGATGAGGAAAAGGTTAAGAAGACTGCATCACTTTTGTCTCTGGATGAAGAAAAACTTCTGGATGCGGCACACAAAATTAAGATTGTTTCGAAAGAAACAGCCGGTCTTGCAGCCGAGGAATTATTCTCAATTGCTGCAGCTATTTCAGAAATGGGTAACAGCAAGCTTAATATGCTTGCTGCGGAAGAAGAACTTAAACGTTCCGAAAACGCAAAGTCTGACTTTCTTGCAAACATGAGCCATGAAATCAGAACTCCCATGAATGCGATAATCGGAATGTCTGAGCTTGCGCTTCGTGAAGATATGTCCGAGATGGCAAAAGATTATATAGGACAGATTAAAAATTCCGGAAAATCGCTTCTTCGTATTATTAATGATATTCTTGATTATTCGAAAATTGAATCCGGCAAAATGGAAATACTCCCTGTGGAATATGAACCGATGAGCGTGATTAATGACGTTTCATCCACAATTATGACCAGACTCACAGACAAAAGCGTTGAACTTTTGTTAAGTGTTGCGCCGGATATTCCCAAGGTCTTATACGGCGATAATTTAAGATTCCGACAGATATTGATAAATTTATCAAACAATGCGGCAAAGTTTACAAATACAGGCCATGTATTGATTCGCGTAGGTATGGAACAAATTGATGCTGAAAATGTAAACCTGCTTGTTGATATTGAAGATACCGGCATTGGCATTAAGGAGGAAGATATTTCCAAATTGTTTGGCAGCTTCCAGCAGGTTGACAGCAAACGCAGTCGTAATGTTGAAGGTACCGGATTGGGACTTGCCCTCAGTAAAAAGCTTCTTGAACAAATGGACGGCTCAATAAAAGTCACCAGCAAATATAACGAAGGAAGTACTTTTTCATTTGTTCTTCCGCAGAAGGTAGTTGATGCAACTCCGTTTGTGAGTGTTGAAAATCCGGACAGATTTTACATATCACTGTTATCGCTTAACAATGAAATAAATGTAGACTTTGCAAGAGATTCCGGCTCACTCGGGATAGAACTGGATTTGATTTCCGCAAAGGGCGATATCGAATCTACAATAAAGGAGAAGATACGCAGTACTGAAGGCAGAGATCAATTCGTAATCATTGAAGAAACAATGTTTTCGCTTGTTGAGGAAATGCTTGAACGACTTCATTGGGAATTCCCGGATGTTAATTTTGTTATTCTTGCAGGAATATTCTCAGACACAAGGCAATACCGAGAAATTTCGTATTTGAAACTTATAAAGAAGCCTGTTTCGGTATTTAATATTGCGGCTTTGGTAAATCATGAAGAATTTGTTCTTGGTGAATCGAAAAAGGATGATGATATTAATTTTACGGCTCCTGATGCGCATATACTTATTGTAGATGACAATTCGGTGAATCTTACCGTTTCGGCGGGACTTCTTGAACCGCTCAATATGCATGTGGATACTGCAAATTCCGGTAAAGATGCAATAGCAAAGCTTTCAGAGGTTAAGTACGATATAATTTTCATGGATCATATGATGCCTGAGATGGACGGTGTCGAGACTACACGTATTATAAGAAGACTTTATCCTCAATATATGGAAACTCCGATTATTGCGCTTACGGCCAATGCTGTTAACGGTGTGAAGGAGATGTTCTTAGCCGAAGGTATGAACGATTTTGTTCCGAAGCCTATCGAACTTCGTAACTTCATCAATAAAGTAAAACAGTGGCTTCCTATCGATAAAATTCAGAGCGTTGATGCGGGGATGATAATTCCGGTAAAGACGGAATCCCGGATCTTAACAAGCTTCAGATAGCAGATCTTAATATTGTTAAGGCAAAGCAGATGCTTGGCACCGACAAACTGTACTGGTCGGTATTGAAGGAATATACAAGAACAATCGAAGCAAAGGCCTCTTCCATTGAAAAGGCCTTTGCCGATGAGGACTGGCCGGAATATACGATTGAAGTTCATGCCCTTAAGAGTTCTTCAAGGCAGATTGGTGCCGAACGTCTTGGTGACTTAGCCGCTGAAATGGAAATTGCCGGAAATGAAAGAAATATAGCAAGTATTAAGTCACATACTTCAATTATGCTTGACAAATACAAGAGCTATATCAGTATTCTTCAGCCATATTTTGAAGAAAAAGAAGAAGACACATCAGGAAATCCCGAAGTTTCCAAGGATATTTTGGAAGTGCTGTTTGAAGAACTGAGAAGTGCAATGGATGATCTTGATATGGGAAGGATGGAGGATATTTCGGTTGAACTGCAGAAATATTCTTACCCGGAAGATTATAAACCATTACTGGACGGTCTTGTAAATGCCATTGCCGATATTGATGTGGATACCTGTACGGAAATCCTTGATGAATGGGTTCTGTAATAAGCAACAGCAAAGTGAATTAAATAAATAGGAGCTAATGCTTTTGGTATGTATCCTGCGGATACAAAAGAAAGTCGTTAGCTCCTTTTGGTTTTCTTTAGTTAAATCCGGCTTTATCTTTAATCTGTGCCGCACCGTAGAACGAGTATTTAGGCTTGAGGGCCAAATCGAAAAGAAGAGGACTTGCGCTTCTTCTCCATGAAAGGGTATCTGCATATCCCCAGAATGTAATTGAATCCATTTTAACGGAACCGTCTTCAATCATTTCAAGGATACCGTTTATCAGATTGTAATAATATCGCCCCTGCTTCTGAAGATTTTCTTCTGTGGGTTTTTGTTCATTTTGATAAGAACCAAGACCTACATCCAGCTCTGTAATTTCCAATGTCAAGCCTGTTTCACCGAGGCGCTTAACCGCATTGAGATAAGTAGTAACATCATCGGCAGTATATAAATGAGCCTGAAGTCCTATACCGTCGATAAGATAGTTACCGTCTTCATCGACCAGTGTTTTCACAAAATCGGAAAGAGTAACAGCTTTATACTGCTCGTTGTAATCGTTGTAGTATAATGCAATGCTTTCCGGAGCATACATATCTGCATAATAAAATGCGTACCAAAGATAATCCTCACCGATTACCTGATACCAGTAATTTTGTTCTTCACGCTGATTTCCATTTTCAAGCCATGCTTCGTTCACAACGTCATAGGCATAGAAAAGATCGGTATATCCAAGAGTATCAATCTGTTCGAATATCTGGCTGATCATGGTTTCCATACGGTGAAGCATTGTATTTCGGTCTACCATGGGCTGTGTGATGTCAAAGTTTTCATGGAAAATCCACTTGGGAGTCTGGCTGTACCAGATGATTGTGTGACCGCGTACTGCCATATTATTTTTTCTTGCCCATTCAAGCATGCTGATAACTTCTTTGTTAAATGTAACAACGATGTCGTTTGCCTTTTTGCTTGCGGACTTATCCAGGATGGAATCGGGCTTCATGGCATTTTCCATGGTAATGCTGTTGAAGTTGGCAGTAATATTTTTTGAATGTGTTGCATTACTTGTCATCGCGGTTGTAAGACATGTGCCTGTTTTAAGACCATATTCGGCATACAAATCCTTAAGAGATACAAGCTCTTCTTCGGGTTCCTCTGTTTCCGATTCAACTACAGAAGCTGATTCTGATGCGGAAGTAGAGGTTTCTTCCGAAACGGTGTCGACAGAAACCGACGGGGTCGGAATGCTATCGGCTGTTGTTCCGCAACCTACCACGAGGATGAGGGATAATGAAGAAATGAGTGCCAATAAAATTTTTTTCATTACTAATCTCGCATTCGTAATTGTATTTTTCACCATAATCAATGCTGCGGTGAAATGCAGCGACTTAAGTATATCAAAGTGAGAAGGAAAATGAAATCCATAATGGCGTTGAAGGCAAAAAACTGATAAAATCTTTAAGGTATGACAGCAAAAATATATACATAAACGTTGAAAAATTGTATGCCGAAAAATGCAGACATCACTTGTCGGGAGATTATTATGTTTAGAGATATGCGTCGTTTCAAACAACAGATGACTGAAGAAGAGTGCAGGGAAATGCTGAAAAACGGTAAACGTGCCACATTGTCCGTGCTGGGGGATGACGGCTATCCGTATGGTTTGCCGGTTAATTTCTTCTTTGAGGAAGAAGAAAACCGTATATACATCCATTCTGCCGGTGAAGGACACAAACTGGATTCCATAAGAAAGTGCGATAAGGTTTCCTTTACATTGATAAATGAAGTGTGCAAAGATTCCGAATCCTGGTTCTGGTATGTTGACAGTGTGATTGTTTTCGGAAAGGCTACACTTATAACCGATTTGAAGACTGTGTACGATAAAACCGGTAAAATCGGATTGAAATATATGCCTTCAAAAGAGGAATGCGAAGCGACATTGGCAAAGTATGCGAATGAAGTCACATTGATCTCGATAGAAATTGAGCATATGACGGGAAAGCATGTTAAGGAAAAATAATGGGAAATGAGATTTCAGCGAAGAAGAACAAAAAATTTTATTTAAATGTACTGGTGCTTGCCGGGCCGATTGCTTTGCAAAGCTTTATCACTGTCGGCGTAAACATGCTGGATACGATTATGGTGGGGAAGCTTGGTGACAGTGCTCTTTCCGCAACATCACTTGCAAACTCCTTTATTACAATATATCAGATTCTTTGCATGGGGCTTGGGATGGGCGCCTCGGTACTTGTATCAAGATACCGGGGAATGCAGGAAAAAGACGGAAGTGAGGAAGCAGGGATTGCTTTAAAACAGACAGTCAGCTTAATGCTTCGTTTGACATTCGGTCTTGCTGTGATGTTTTTATTGGTGACGAAATTAGCGTCAAGACTGATAATGCTCTCATATACCACCGAAGCGGCAGTAATTGATTTGGGGATAGAATATTTAAATTACTCGTTCCTTACGTTTGTTTTTCTGGGACTGTCGTTAACAACAACCATAGCATTAAGAAGCGTCGGACAGGTTTTTCTTCCTTTAATAACATCAATAGGGACGCTGGCAATAAATTTGTTTGCCAACTATGTGCTGATTTTCGGTAAATTCGGTGCGCCAAGAATGGGAGTTGCAGGTGCTGCTCTTGCAACACTTCTTTCACGTATTTTTGAAGCAACGATTATCCTCGGATATTTGTTTGTGTTTGATAAACGAATAAACTTTAGTCTTAAAGACCTTGCTATGAAAACGCGATCGCTTTGGAAAGAGTATTTGCGAATCAGCATTCCTGTTTTGATAAGTGATGGTATTTTGGCATTCGGAAACAATGCGGTTTCGATGGTCATCGGACATTTGAGTGCCGAATATGTAGCGGCAAACGCTGTAACGGGTGTGGCGCAGCAGCTCTCTACAGTAGTTATTCAGGGTGTATCTCAGGCAGGCGCAATTACAATCGGAAAAACACTGGGAACGGGCAGCAGGGAACGCGCCATGGAAGAAGGAAAGAGGTTCCTGTTTCTTGGACTTATGCTGGGGCTTGTTTCGGCGGTTGTTATTCTTGTTATCAAGGGTCCGATTATAAGGGCGTACGACAACCTTGCACCGGAAACTATATCCATTGCAAACGAGCTTATGTACGGTTTATGTCTGATTATTGTTTTTCAAGCAACAAACAGTATTATGACAAAAGGCGTGTTACGGGGCGGCGGTGATACTATGATGCTTATGCTCACAGACAACGTTTTTTTGTGGATATGCTCAATTCCTCTTGGCATTTTGGCCGGATTTGTATTTAGATGGAATCCGTTTTGGATTTATTTTTTCTTGCGATTCGATCAAATAATCAAAACGATTTGGTGTGTTTTTAGATTGAAGGGCGGAAAATGGATCAAGAAAATTTCCACCGGGACAAAAGAACAAAGCATGTCGTAAACGACAGGCCAAAACAGTTAATCCGGAGAAAAAACTGAATCCTGAAAAGCGCGGCAATATTTTGATATGCACTTTCAAAAACAGTGGGAAAACAGCATGGATGAAGCTGAAAAGAGACTCCGGTGTATAGCCGGAAATAAGGCATTTAAGGCAGGAAACTTTACGTGTACAATTCTTTGGATTGTATCTTTGGTGGGCTCACTTGTTTTTGGGATGGATATCGGAGCACTTCTTATGGTTTGCATCATATGGTTTGTTCTTTCAATGACATATATTTTTGAAGTTATGAAGCTTGAGAAGAAAAAGAAATAATTATGGGGGAACCGGTCAGAGGTTGAAAAAATAAAAAAGTAAAAAGGAAATTGAAAAGATGCCTTGAATATGTATTTGCGAGGACAAAAAAGCAACCGATTGCCGTCGGTTGCTTTTGGATTTCTGACCACCGATCCGCTTGCTCATTGCCGTGAGCTGTTGACCGCAAAAATGTGGCATTCATCTGTTAATTCGAAATTAGCACACATCTTTTTGCTATGTCAAGCATTTTATTCCGGAGAAAAGGTTAGTATCCAATAATCCTCAAAACCTACAAAAATTGGGCGTTTATGCCCTAAAAACACAGGAGGAAAATGCATGATTAATTCAATCGAATGGGAAAACCTTACCCCGACTGCCGATGACATTCTTTCTTTCGAAGAAGAAAAGAGCGATGAAATCGGAACTGAAGACTACGATGCGGAAGGAAACGCTGTTGCAGACATTATTCAGTCTTACCTTAAACAAATCGGGAGCATAAAACTTATTGATGCCGAAAAGGAATACGAACTTGGTATGAAAATAAGAAATAATGCGCCGGATGCGATGAAAGCGAGAAATGAACTGGTTTGCGCAAATCTTCGCCTTGTTGTCTCGAACGCAAAAAGATATTTAAAGAGCAATGTGGATTTTGAAGATCTTATTTCTATGGGCAATGAAGGTCTTTTTAAAGCTGCGGAAAAGTTTAATCCCGAACTTGGCTTTAAATTCAGTACATATGCCACATGGTGGATTAACCAGGCAATATCCCGCGGTATTGCCGACGAAGGAACGGCAATCCGTCTTCCGGTGCACATGAGTGAAACAGTCTGGAAAATAAAAAAGGCAGAGAAAAAATACGAGCAGGAAAACGGTACGGAAGCAACGGTGGGAGAACTTGCCGAAATGACAGGCCTTGATAGCGAGAAAATCATCAATGCTTATTCGTCGATTTACAGACTCGAATCTATGGATCGAAATATCGGTGAAGAGGAAGACACTCCGGCCGGTAGCCTGATTAAGGACGAAAAAGCTGTTGATCCTTGTGAGAGTGCGATGAAGAGTGAACTTCGCAGTATTTTTGAGGACATCTTTGAAAAGATGACTCCCAAAGAAGCAATGGTTTTGCGATTACGCTATGGTTTTGACACAGAACGTCCCATGACACTGGAAGAGGTTGCGAACCTTCCGCAGTTTGGCGTTACAAGGGAACGCATTCGTCAGATTGAAAGTAAGGCTCTTCACAGAATAAGAAGAAATCCCAGAGCTGTTTTACGACTCAGAGACTTTGCCGGTTAATATTGATAAGGTGGCGGGGCGCTAGGTGCCGGTGGCACCTGCCAAGCGCCGACCGAGCCGGAGACGAGACGGGAACCGCCCCGCCTTTTTTGATGCTCGAAAAAGTGTTGAAAAAATTTTTGAAAAAATAATAAAAAAACATTTGACAGATATATTATGCTGTAGTATATTACTATTTGTGTGACGCAGAAAGCACACAGAATTGAATAATAATCGCGCGAGTGGCTCAGCGGTGGAGCACAACCTTGCCAAGGTTGGGGTCGCGGGTTCGATCCCCGTCTCGCGCTCTGAAAACAAAAAGGACATCCAATCGGATGTCCTTTTTGTTTTCAGAGCACAAGACGGTTGTGAAAAGATGCGGTAGGCGCTATTTCTATTATATCATTGAGAACACTTGTAATAGAGGCTTTTTAACTGACTATTGAAAAAGTGTCAAAATCATCGCTAAATCCATTGGAAAGATGTAAATGGGGACAAAGCATGGATAGGATGCTTTCCTCCTTGATTTTACTGGCTTTTTTGCTTTGCCGACTTCGATCCCCGTCTTTTACTAATTTATTTTCATATCGCTTAACATGTGTTAAGATATTATTATTGATGGAATCTAACATGGAAGGCGGAGACTATATGACAAAAAATGTGATGGTTACAGGAACAGGCAGACATTATGCACTCGGATACAATTTTGTGCTGAGATATCTTGAAAATGGAGATAATGTAATTGCTAGCGTACGAAAAGAATCAGAGGCATTAACTGCATTAAGAGAAAAGTATCCGGAAAACTTAACCATAGTTTTAATGGATATCGGTGATACAGAATCTGTAGCAAAAGCATATGAGACTGTTGCTGCAAAGTTTGACAGGATAGATTTACTGATTAACAATGCTGTGACCACATCCAAGGACGTAGAAAAAGACTTTTTCGATTTCAATCTTGACTTGGCTGCAAATGTAGTGGATGTTACTGCAATAGGTCCATTACGAGTTATACAAAAATTTTATCCCCTTCTCGAAAACACAGATGATATGTCGCTTATTATTAATATTTCATCAGAAGCCGGAAGTATTTCAAAATGCTATAGAAAATTTTACGTTGACTATGGTATGGCAAAAGCAGCTCTTAATATGGGCACGATGACTATTTGGAACAACATTAAAGACAATGATAAAGTAAATATTTTTGCTGTTCATCCGGGATGGATAAGAACCAATGGTCAGGAAAACAATCCGGCACCCCTCTCAGCATATGATGCGGCAGAAATATTAAGAAACTTATTTGAAGAAAAAAGATATGACAAAACGGGTCATAGATTTATAACCAACGATGGTTCTGACTATCCCTTCTAATTCAGAAGGGATAATTTTATTTTTTGAGCTGTACTGATTTTATATTTTATATAAAAAGTGGAAACACAATAATAATGTGAAATAATTCTTGTTTTGCAATTAGCTATTCCCCAGAAACGATAAAATGTTGTTTTTGGGGAATAGTTGTATTATCATTGTTATTGAGGTGACGATATTATGAAATTAATTGAAAGAGAAGAATACATAAATCAATTAATAAATGTTCAAGGGACACCGGATATAAAGGTGATTACCGGGATTAGACGAAGTGGAAAATCTAAATTATTAGAATCTTTTATTGACCATATTTTGGAAAACGAATCTGATTCAAATGTCATTCACATAAACTATAATGATGATGAGTTTGAAAGTCTTTTAGAATATCATGCACTCTTGGATTATGTAAAATCAAAATATATTAAGGGTAAAAACAATTACTTATTTGTTGATGAAGTACAATTATGTGATGGGTTTGAGAAAGCAATTAACAGTCTTCATTCATCTGAGAAGTATGATATTTATATTACCGGTTCAAATGCGTTTTTACTGAGTAGTGATTTGGCTACTTTGTTTACGGGAAGAACTTTTGAAATAGAAGTATACCCTTTTTCGTTTAAGGAATTTGTAAAATACTATGATATGGCCAATATGCAAGAGGCATACATAAAGTATTTGACAGAAGGAGGTATGCCGGGGTCATATGTTTATAAAAATGAAAGTGACAAGCGAAAATATATTAGAGAGGTGTTTGATACTTTAGTTTTAAGAGATATAAAACAAAAATACAGGGTTAGAAACGAGATAGTACTTACAAAAATAACAGATTTTCTAATTGACAACATTTCAAATTTAACAACGGCTCGTAAATTGGCAGAAGCAATAAATAATAGGGGCGATAAAGTTGATCATAAAACCGTAGACAAATTTATAGGATACCTTTGTAAAGCATTCGCTTTCTATAGAATTCGAAGGTATGACATACAAGGGAAAAAATACTTAGCCAGTACAGAGAAATATTACTTATGCGATCATTCTTTTAAATATGCCAAGCTGGGAACAAAAAATCCTGACTATGGTAGAACTATGGAAAACATGGTTGCAATAGAACTCATGCGTAGAGGCTATGAATTGTATGTTGGTGTGCTGTATAAAAAAGAAATTGATTTTGTTGCGCTTAGAGAAAATGAGAAGATATATATCCAAGTAGCAAATAGCATTGAAGACGAAGATACAAGGAAACGAGAGCTGGAACCATTGCAAAAAATTAAGGATGCATATCCTAAAATGGTAATTACAAGGACAGGATATCCTGAGTATGATATTGATGGTATTCGAGTAGTTGATATTACAGATTGGTTAATGCAATAAGTGGCGGAAATATTAGAATTTATTAGGGATAATTTTATTATATTTGGAGGATGTTATGCGAAAAAATATATATTTAGTTTTGTGCTTAGCGCTTTTTATGTGCGCCTGCGGTTCCGTAACGGATAATACAATCAGCACAGTTAGTGATACACCGCCATCTGCTTCTGTAAATGAAGAAAAAGAGGTCACAACTATTATAGAGGAAGAAGAAACTTTGCCTGTTTTTGCTTCCTGGGCTGATTTGACTGATTTTCTTCTTAACGGAGCGGCAGATAAACTTATAGCTGACGGAGTTATTTCGGATGCCAATTCTGTATTTTATGATTACTATTTGGACTATGCGCCCGGAATGAAAGATATTTTTAACGAAGGCGGAGCAGAGTCAAGAAGCGGTTCGTTTTTCTGTTATTCGGACTCCGGTGAGATTAAATTCCTCAAATACACATATACTGCGGAATTGGTAGATGATAGTTTATATGTTTATTCCTGTGATTATTACAATATGGAAGAGAATATTGAACTGATTAAAAGCGGAAATGCCGAGAAGTGGGACGATTCATATTATTTGCTTCATGGTTACGGAACGTATTGTCTGAGCACAACTTTTGAGGAACTGATCAGCTACCAGGACAGCACAAGAGCAAGGAAGCTTGAAGACATAATGAAGGATAACGGACTCACAAAAGACATGCCGTTAATGAGTCTTTTATACAAAAAAGGCGATATAAATGATTACGCAAGCCCTGTTTTGGCAGTAAAGAAACTAATTCCTGAGTTGGATGCCGAATGCGAAGAACTGTTTTGGCCATCTATGGATGAGTGCATGGTCAAGGCTACTTTGGAAAATGGAACGGAAATGATTGTGGGAACACTGGAGCTTGGAAAAACACCTGACGGTGCGCCTTTGTATGGTTTATTTTCAGGAGGCGTATATCGAGAAGAGTTTGCTGAAGAAAAAGAAAAATTGTACAACGCGAAAATAGCAGATTTAGAAGAAGCAAGGTCATTTACGTATGACGACGTTTATGCCGGAGCATCGGACTTTGATTATTTTTTCGTAAAAGATATTGAGGGGCAGGATGCTGAACTGTTTGCATTAGAGAATTATGAGGGATACCTCTTACGTGTGGAAGACAAAATATACCCCATAAATCAATTTGTGGCGGACTTTGCACCGAAAAACCTGATTGCAGCTGATTTCGATAAAGACGGAACAACAGAATATGGGTTCCAGGTATGTGACGGACGCGGAACGGGCTTCTGGACAGAGGCGTTGATAATAGTAGACCCGGATGAAAAAAATCCTGTAAAAAAATTTAACAGTAATGATTTGAAAATATATAACGGAAATATTTTTTCAAAAATAAAATCGGAAGTTGCCACAGACAATAATTCGATTATGTATTGGCTTGAACAAGAGGACGACGGATTCTATGGTGGCAATATTGATCTTTCGGAAACTGTTAGCGAAGATAAGAAACCGACCAGGCTTTATGCAGGCGACCTTATAAGCATCGATTATATAGAAGAAAAATGGGTTTTGGAGGCTTCAATCGGTATTATTTGGAACTTTAAATACGAAGACGGCCTCTGGTACGAAAGTATTCCGTTTTATGATGAGCCTTTATTTTTAAGAGGTGACATTGCTTACGAAAACGGTAGACTGACATATAATAATATTCGATTGTCTACAGATTATCTGCATTGAATCGTACATTGCATTTTGCTATCATAATTGTGTCTGGTATTTAATAAGAAAATAAACATTGATGCATTCTTATTTTCTACAAGAAGAACAACATCAGGAGAATTAATATGGCTTTTGTTTCAAAAAATGAGCTGGATAAGCTTGGGTTTGAAGATTGTGTGTGCAAGGAATTTAAGAGAGAAGGAGCTACAATAAGTCTGTCATTGGAAGCACTTATCATAAAAGGGAATAACTCTCAGAATGCCAATTATACAGACAGCTATGCAGCAGAAACCGATTGCAAAATTGAAGGTGTGGAAATACTGGCAGTTCTTAAAGAAGGCTATACCAGATATGATGCAAACGATAACATTCTTGAAGAGGTTAACGACGAACCAATCGCTCCCGAGAATTATCAGGATTTATACAAGCAGTTAAAAGATGCCTACCTTGTGCGCTTTATTAAGACTAACGAAGATTATCTGATGGAGTTCGAACTTGAAGCTGACGAGGGAACGATGCCGGACTCATATGAGTTCAGACTCACTGCAGACAACATCACTTTCAGATGGGAAAAGTATCTTAACAGAGTGCAATATTAGCATCGTGTGAAGCATTCAGAGCCTTGGATTAAATATTTGTATATTTATGAATGAAATGGAGAAGTAAGTATGATAATAGCTGTTTTTTGCGGTTCTGACTTTGGAACAGTTTCGGCATATACGGAAATGGCCCGTGAAATAGGAAAATGGATAGGTCAGAGCCGGAATACATTAATATACGGTGGCGGTGAAGCCGGTCTTATGGGAACTGTTGCTGAGGAAGTTCATAATGCCGGGTGCGAAGTTATCGGTGTGGTGCCCGGGAACGTCGACTTTATAAAAGACAGGCCGCAACCCTTCGTGACCGAACTGATTGTTTCAAAAAATATGAGTGAGCGTAAAGAGTACATGTTCGAAAATGCAGATGTTTTTATTGCACTTCCGGGTGGAATAGGAACATTGGACGAAATCAGCGAAGCCGCGACTCTAACCAAAATCGGTGTTTTCAACAAGCCATGTATTTTAATTAATAAAAACGGATTTTACAATCCCATTATGGATATGTTTTCAAAAATGACCGACGCCGGCTTTCTATTGGAAGAGAGTATGAAGCATGTCCTTTTTTCAGATGATATTAAGGAAATAGATTCATTTATTCGTAACTATTTTAAATGATACAGTAATATGTAATGGGAGAACAATGGGACTTTTCAAATCAAAACATGAAAGACAGCTGGATATGATTATTCAGCGCCTTGAAATGAATATGTCAAACAATTACAAAGATAATGCGCAGGCAAATCTTCGTGAACTTGAAACCAGCTATGAAGACATGAAGAACAAAGGGATTTTAAAAGAAAAAGCACTTGTTAGATATGGCCGCATTATTTCTGAATATGAAAGCCGGTTAAAAGGCTATAGCCATAAAGATCAAAAACCTTATTGGACCTAAACGAAAAAATGATGATAAATGCGGAGATACAGAGTTTCTTCAAACAATATTTGCAGTCGCGTCTGCAGCACTTCGCCTGAGAGCGTTTTTGCTAAATACAACCGGATGCGGAGCACGAGGACTATGGTGAAAAAAAGATTTATTTCGATTCTTTCGTTATTGCTGGCAGCAGTAATATTGATATCAGCCGGATGCGGTGGACGTGAAAATATAACAGAGGACGATTATCCACCGAAAATATATAAAAATGAGAAAGATAATATTTGGATAGGCGATACCGATATTTCGGAATATACAATTTGTTATTCCGGAAGAGGAGCTGAAGACACGGCATATTTACTGCAGGATTATATAAAAAGAACCTGCGACAGTGAGTTAGGTATTGCGTCGAAAGTCGGCGAAAGAACTAACATCATTTCATTGGTTGTTGATTCAAAGATTGCGGAGCCCGGATTCAAAATCGCTGACGGAGACATAACAATAGAAGCACCAACCCAAACCGGCTTATTGAATCAGGTTTTTGTTTTTCTTAATACTTATTTAGGATGGATGTATGCGGGAAACGAAAACGAAACAATATCAGACACAAAAACTGTGCTTCATATTCCTGAGAATGTAAATACTGAGTCTGAAGAACCATGGATTGAAAAAAGAGAGGCTATTGTAACTCTGTGGAAGACAAATTTTGTCAGAAATAATTATTACAATGAAAATACCAGTACAAAAACCGATGTGTTGAGTTATTCGGATGAGCAGCTGTATGAGTATGTGAAGATGCTTAAGTGGTGCGGATATACGGGAGTGCAGGTTACTGATATTTGTTCTTCCTGGGTAGGCTTTTCTGGCTACGAGTATGTACATGACAGACTAAGATTTATGGCTAATGCGGCACATTCAATGGATATGGATTTTACTCTCTGGGTATGGGCAGCAAATTTTGACGGCTTTGGCTGGGTAGACGAAGATGTAACATATGACAAAGGGACATACGAGTTTCAATATCAGAACCCTGACGTAGTAGCTTGCTTTGACAAATACTATGATATATATACGGAGCTTGCAGATGTAAGTGACAGAGTTATCTGTCATTTCTATGATCCGGGAAATCTTGATAGATCCGAGGATGTTGCATTCTTCTCAAAGATGTTAATGGACAAAATGAAAGCAGTAAATCCTGATATAGATTTTGGTGTAAGCTGCTGGATTGATGTTTTTGATGTTGGTACAATGCTTGCGACACTTGGCACTGACGTAACTTTGTATGAAGGAAACTTTCAGGCCGATGGCGGAGAAACGGGAAGCTTTAGAAATCGGGTAAATATGTTCGCGTGCAGACTGGGTACCTGGAGCTGGGATACATGCGGAATGGAAATTGATCAGCTGGCATCCATGCAGTATAATGCGGAACTTCTCAAAAATACGTACAACAGACTTGGTGAATTCGATGATATTATGAAACCGGGTTACTGGAGTGAAATGGATTCATATCATATTTTGAATGCGTTTTCTTTGTATGCCGGTGGGCATCTTTTGATTGACAAATCTATTGATACCGACAGACTTACATATCAAGTGGCCGAAGAAGCGGTGGGGCCTGAATATGCACAGACTATGGCAGATGTATTAAGATTGCTTGAAAAAGCACGTACAGGTAACGATTGGGATACTTATTGGTGGGAGAGCGAGGATTATATTCTGCGAAATGCTGCTTATCCTACAGAAGAAATATTGCAGGAATGTAATCGTCTGATTCCTCTACTGGAGAAGATGGCGGAAAGCGGCGTTGAAGGATACTATATGCCTACGCCTGTTCCGATGAAGGATATTATTAAGCTGATTATTCCGCATCTTCAGCAGATTAAAGAATATGCGCAGTTCAGATATTCATTTGACGAATTGCGAAACAATAGCACTGATTATAAAACTGATGAACTTTCTGCCAAATTATATGATATTTCCGAGCCGGTGAAAGAATATAATACTATTATCGGCACGTGGGGGCAGATTGAAGCAAGGCAGCAGCGCATAATGGTGCTTGATTTCTGCGACGAGACAGGTGCAGAAGTGCCTGTGTACCCTTATTATGACAGAATGAGAAAAGAAAGAATGGTCAGGTCACTTGCAATGCAGCAAAAGGGCCACAAAGAACCTGTAAGTACATGGACTTTTGCGGCCAACATTGCATACTATACAGAAGAGCGTAGATTGACAGATGAACTGATTGCAGAAGGTATTTTTACTGCTGATGAGGGTATTTGGTATCATCTGACAAATTGGGAAGATTATATATATGATTTTAATCAGTAAAAATAAAAAAACGTTTGCGATATAAACTAGTTCGGAGAACAGATACTAACCGGGTAAGGGGCGAGAATAATGGCGATTTCATTGTTTTATTTGATATTGTTCATTTTATCTATAATTGCAGAATGTATTTTGTTGCAAAAAATAGCAAATAGGCGAGCAAGCTATTATGTGGCTCTCTTTACGCTGATTTCAGTAGTTTGTTTGGCATATTTTGCATACAGTATTTCGCTTGATACGGGAATGGCTTTGGTAGCAAACCAGTTTTCATATCTGGATGGCACCTTTGTAATGATGTTTTTTATTTTCTGTATTTTGGATATTTGTAACATTAAGGTTACAAAATGGTTTGCATTTCCGATGACCGGTATCGGTTTGTTCTTCCTGGGACTTGCCTTTACTGCAGGATACAACACTTTGTTTTACAAAGAGGTTAAACATTCGACGTATGCCGGTTCAGCACACCTTCAAATGGAGTTTGGGCCTTTCTATACTCCATATGTAATCTATGTTGTTATTATGATGCTTATCCCGATAGGTCTCGTTATTTATTCGTCCTTTAACAAGAGAAAAATTTCTTATAAGTACACGCTGGCTTTGGGTGGTCTTCTTGTTGCGATAGTGGCAATGTATTTTGTCGAGTCAAGTGTGGGATTGGGATTTGATATTCTTCCGTCAGGATATGTACTTATGGAGTACGTTATTCTTGCGGTAATTCATCGCCTCGGTTTGTATGATATTTCCCAGATGGCGGTTAATGTCAGTGAAAACAGCAAAGACTATGGCTGTGTAGTATTTGATACCCAAAAGTGCTATGTGGGAGCAAACAAAACTGCACTTTTTTACTTTCCTGAATTAAATGAGCTGGATATCGACAGAGAGGTTTCAAACCTTTGGATAAAAGAGGAATTTGTCAATTGGATTGATGAGTTCGACGATGGTAAAAACGTTTCAAAAAGATATGACAGAAATGGACGCTCACTTCGATGCACGATAAAACCTTATGTGTTCGGTAAAAATGTCGCTAAATCTTATGGTTATATAGTAGAAATTTGGGATGATACAGAACAACAAAAGCTGATTTCCCGGCTTAATGAGATGAATGATGAATTGGCCCAGGCATTGGATTCGGCTAATTCGGCAAATTCGGCAAAGAGCCAGTTTTTGGCTAATATGTCTCATGAAATAAGGACTCCCATCAATGCTGTTCTTGGAATGAATGAAATTGCCATTCGTGAATGTAAGGATGATTCGCTTATTCCATATATGGAGGATATTCGTGAAGCCGGTCATAATTTATTAACGATTATTAATGATATTTTGGATTTTTCAAAAATCGAGGCCGGTAAAATAGACATTATAGAGGACAATTACGAGCTTGGAAAACTTATTACGGATGTTGTAAATCTTGTGGATGTTAAAGTCAAAGATAAAGGCCTTGAGCTTATTGTTAAGGCTGATGAAAGCCTGCCGTCTGTCTTATATGGTGACGCAAACAGACTTAGGCAGGTAATGGTTAATTTGCTGAACAATGCCGTAAAATATACACATGAAGGCAGCGTGGAGTTAAATATCAGCGCAAATTATATTGATGAGGAACAGATCGGGCTCAATATTGTTATTCGTGATACAGGGGTGGGAATAAAAAAAGACGACTTGGACAAATTGTTTGAGAGTTTTTCACGTGTTGATGAGAAGAATAACAAAAACATTGAAGGAACAGGTCTTGGTCTTTCGATAGTTAATGGTTTAATAGAGCTAATGCACGGAAATATTAAGGTTGAAAGTGAATATGGAAAAGGCTCAACATTTTCCGTGTGCATACCTCAACGTGTGATTGATAAAAATGCTTTGGGTGAATTAAGAAGATGGCATAAAGTAAAAAAAGAAGTAATTCAGCACATAGATGCGACCGGTGTGAATATTCTTATTGTTGATGATACCCGTCTCAATTTGACGGTTGCGAAGGGCTTATTAAAACCTACAAAAGCAAACGTAACTGTCTGCGCAAGCGGAGCCGAATGTTTGGAATTGTTAAAGAAGCAGTCGTTTGATTTGATTTTCATGGACCATATGATGCCTGACATGGATGGAATTGAGACATTGCATAACGCAAGAGAGTTACCGGGTATTTCACTGGATAATACAATATTCATCGCTTTAACTGCAAATGCCATTACCGGAATACGTGATATGTATTTGCGGGAAGGCTTTGATGATTACCTGAGTAAGCCGATTAATCCAAAAGAGATGGAAGATATTATTCAAACGTATTGCTTGGGAGAATGAGCACTTAGGATGTGACTGTCCGGTCAAAATAAGGAGAATGAGTGATGTACTGCATTTTTGCAAGACTATTGAAAAGACTACGGGTAATTGTTTTGTGCATTGCTATACTGTTTTGCTTTTCCGGATGCGGAGTAAAAGAAAAAACGGTGACGCAGGAAGAAATCGTTGAACGACTGCTTGAAGCCGGAGTGCCTGAAAAATCTATCAGAGAATACAATCGGGAAAATTATAAAAATGTGCTTATAATTGATAACGATTTAGGACATGCTTCCATAAATATTTATGACAGGGAAGGTGATGCCCATAAAGCATGGGATAATCTGGATAATAATTATGATAATATAAAATATTCGAACGAGACGACAGCGGTTGGGGACTTGAGGGATGTGTGTGACGCTTCAATCGAAGAGTGGATTCATTGGGAAAAGAATGTGATTGTCTCCGTTGAGCAATTTCAGGCCGGTGAGTGGGCTGTGTACATTGGTGAAGATGGTGAAGAATATTATGCTGACGGTACGAAAGTGTCAGATGCAATTCCAGGCGCCGCTCAGAGAAACCGGGCGGTTAAGTTGGAAGAATTAATACTTGATTGCCTGGGGGATGAATAAACGAAACGGAGAGCTATACTGCTGCAAAGGGAGGAATCGCAGCACTTACGCACGCGCTTGCGGTTAGCCTTTCCGGAAGGTTACGAGCTATATTCATAGAAGAACGAAGAACAAAAATCGCGGCAAGCGGGATTTTGAGAATGAACAACAAACTCCGTCCGCAGGGTTCATTTCTCGCTACAATGGATAGCGTTATAGCGGCATGCTTCTTAGAATGAAAGAAAAAGGAGGCGCATGTTATGGATAAGAAAAAAACCGGAAATATGATTAAGGAAGCTCGTGTGAAAAAAGGATACACACAACAGGAACTGGGAGACATAGTTGGTGTAACCAATAAAGCAATTTCTCGTTGGGAAACAGGGGAGGCATTTCCAGATGTTGCTTTGCTTGATACCATAGCTAATGCCCTGGAATTAGGCATAGACGAAATTGTACTTGGAGATAAGAAAGAAGAAAAAAATGATTTGATAGCATCGGAGCTTGTAAATATTGCAAAAATAGAGAGAGGCAGACGAAACAGGAAACTGTTATCAAGATGTATATGCATTGCTTCGATAGTTGCATTATTTGTTTTTGGAATATCCGTTATGCTGAACGGACTTTCTTCTTGGCCAATTGGAATAATTTATTATTGCTGCTTTTTGAGTGTCTTTACTTTGGGAATATTTGTGATAAAAAATAAGCAACACTTACTTGGAAAGAAAAAACGCGAGATTAAGATAGCGTCGGTCATTTCTGTTGCTCTTACTGTTTATAGCCTTATTCTCGTCTTTGGAACATTGTCTATATATTGCCAGGGGAAGACACTGTTTGGAATGGAGAATTCAAGTGTAGGACCTTTTATTGTGTGGCAGCTGTTTATAGTATTTTGTTTTGAATTACTGGCAGTACTGTTTTTCTTTTGGGAGAATGTCTGCAGAGGAAATGATTTCGGAATAGACATTTATATTCCTATTCTTGGCATTTTCTTAAGTCTTTCATACAGCGCTTTGCTGCATGACATTACAAGCCTTGAAGGTATCCGTGTTACTTTTTTGATTGCTACGATTGTGATTGTAACAATAATATTATGTGGTGTACTTTTAACAGTGTTGGTTAGCAAAATCAAATCTGATAAAATAAAAATTATTACCGCACTGGTGCTGCTTGTTTTTATTACCTCTCTGACATTATTTATTATTCCGCCACGGGATTCAAAGACCACATATTACGCGTTGGAAGGTATCCAATCGGGAGAAGAACTTGATAAAAGATATGCAATTTACATAGAGAATACAATAATGGAGAATATGAGCAGACAGTATTCTCTTGATGATATTTGGGTAGGAATCGTACCTGTTTCAGAAGGAGAGTTCAGAGGAGCAATGGTTATTAACAGTGCTGAATATGAAAATGATGATTCATTTGCAGAAGTCTGTAAGGCCGTGATGGAAGGAGTGTTATCACAATACTCGGTTGTACTGAATGGCAGAGTTATTCTTGAAAATGTACAGTGAACAGTATGTTATGCAAAGCAGCCGGTCTTTGAAAAACGGCTGCTTTTATTTTGCGGATTTTAGGTGTGGCATCATTAGCGGTTCATTGGTATAATTTAAGTATATGTGTTGGGAGAAAATGGATTTTCTCTGCATGATAACATGGAGGTTTTTATGCGAATAGGTGATATTTTACCAAAATACCAAGCGTATCGAAACGAGCTTCAAATCCGTCAGACGGAAACTTGCCGGAAATTCCGGTGGATAACGTAGGAGAAAGCGAGTAATGAGAAGTATTGACGAATACGATTACGAAGTGTCAGCAAGAAAAGAACGGAAAAGGTTTAAGCTCACCGTTAATTTTAAAAAAATATATATGATGAACAATCTTCTTTTTGAAGACAACAGTGATTGGGATGACAAATATCCGAAAAATATTCTTTATACCATGCTTGCGGGAATATGGCTCGGAATGACTGTTCTTTTTGGCTTTTCTAACGGCATTCTTCTTATAGTCACTCTTCCTTTTATGTTTTTTTATTTTTTAGCCCTGCGAAGCACTTATAAAACTTGGAAAGAGTATAAATATAATCGTGCGGCGTTCATTTTTATGAATATTGGATTGTTGATTTTGGCTGCTGCAGTCGGAATCGGAGCGCAGACACTTGTTCTTCGCTATATGTTGTAAGGAGGAAAAGAATATGGCAGAAATGATAGATATATATGACGAAAACAGAAACAAAACAGGCATTATACTTCCCAGAAAAACAAAACTCGCAAAGGGACAGTTTATGCTTTATGTAATTGCGCTGATTGAGAATGAAAAAGGCGAATTTTTGGTTACACAGCGAACAATGGATAAGAAATGGGCTGCAGGGCACTGGGAAATTCCCGGAGGCGGTGCGGCTGCGGGTGAGACTGCTTTTGAGGCTATATGCAGAGAAGTCAGAGAAGAAATAGGGCTTGATGTTTCAAAATGTGATCCAAAGGTTATTTATTCGTACAGAAATGAGGACCTTGAGCACGGAGACAATTACTTTACGGATATATTTCTTCTTCATAAAGATTTTTCGATTAAAGATGTCAGTGTTGACGCACGCGAGGTCCGGGATGTGAAGATGGCTGATTTTGAAGAAATAAAAAGGCTTAACGAAGAAATAGGTTTTCTTCATTACAAACGAATTTGCGAAGCACTGGATAAGTAATAAAAAGCATTTGGATGCCGATTGGGGGAAAATTATGTCAGATGAAAAGGAATATTTAACATTTACCGTCACTGCCTCAGATGGAAACGAAGTTGAGCTGGCAGTTGTGGATGAGTTTGAATTTGAAAATAAGCAGTATATTGTCGCAGCACGTGTCATTGATGATACCATCAGCGATGAAGGACAGTATATTTACAGAGCAAAAATTGCGGACGACGATTTTGAAGCCGAAAAGATAACAAATGCAATAGACTATAAACGGATTGCAGAGGCTTATATGGAGATGGACGATGAATAAAGAAGTGTCTGTAGCACTTGGACTGCTGGCAATGCTGATGCCGCTGTTTGGCGCTGTGATAGGGGTGTTTCGCTACCATAGAAACGGCAAACATATCAGAGAAGAAATGGAGAGACAGTATTCGGAAGCACAGAAAAAGGGCGGTATTTCTTCTTTGTATTACAAAAATACCGGGAAAAGAACTTTCAGCCGAACATTTGGCACTCCGATGTTTATAGGGTTTGCACTGGGGCTGGTACTTCTTTGGGTGATCTTTAAGATGATATAGTGAATGAGATAGTAGGTTGCTGATGCTCCGGCATTGGCAACTTTTTTTTATTCAATAGGAAATGCTTTCCTATTGAATAAAAACGCTCCGCGTGGATGCGCACGCTTTTGCAAAGGAATGATGTCGCCTACAGCGACGCAAAAGCGGCGCTAGCATGTCGTAAACGACATGCTTTGTTCCTTTAATAGGAAATGCTTTCCTATTGAATAAAAACGCTCCGCGTGGATGCGCACGTTTTTGCAAAGGAACATTGTCACGCTTTCTCAAATCCATGAACCCAGTCGGCTTTCAGATAATAAATAATAAAGATGATGGATGACAGTGTCCAAGTCATGGGGTATGCTGCATAGATGGTCTGTACGACAGGTATATATTTGATTGCGATGGTGATGTATGTGATGCGAATAAGACACCAGCAAATAAGCATAACGGACATGGGCACGGTTGATTTTCCGGCTCCTCGAAGTACTGCGGCAGTGCAGTGTGAGAACGCGAGGAGACAATAGAACAAGCTTTCAACATGAGCTTGTAAAACACCGATTTCTATAACATCGTTTTCATTTGTAAAAAGAGATATAAAGAAAGGTGCAAATAAGAAGAAAACCAGTCCGATTACTTCTGCGCAAATAACGCCGGATACAATACCGAAACGCGCACCCTTTTTTGCTCTGTCATATTCACGGGCACCGAGATTCTGGCTTGTGAATGTAGAAAGAGCCATGCAAAAACTGTTTATGGGCAGAAATGCAAAGCCCTCTATTTTGAAATAACTTCCGCTTCCGGCCATGGCAATTGAGCCAAATGCATTGATATTTGATTGCACAATTACATTGGCAATACCGATTACGGAATTTTGGATGCCGGAAGGAATTCCGACACGAAGCTGCTGTGATAAAGTCTGACCTTCGATAGCTATTGATTTTAATTCGACGCGGTGAGGACCATCGACCCGGGTAAGCTTACCGAAGGCAAGAATTGCACTCAGAAACTGTGAAATTGCGGTTGCAAGAGCGGCCCCGGCAATACCGAAATCAAATACTGCGACAAATAAAATATCTAAAACAATATTTGTTACCGCACTTGTTACAAGATAGTAAAGCGGGCGACGACTGTCCCCCATAGCCTGGAATATACCGCAGCAGGAATTATACATGACATTTCCAAGGCCACCAAGAAAGTAAACTCTGAAATACAGAACCGAATTCGGCATAACGTCTGCCGGTGTGCCCATCAGTTTTAATATTAATGGGGTAGTTGTTATTCCGATTATGGTTAATACAATGCCCATAATCAGGCTGAATGCAATATCAGTATGAACTGCAGTTTTCACACCGGAATAATCTTTGGCGCCATACCTGTTTCCGATTATGACTCCCGCACCTGAAAAAAGTCCCATCACGAAGCCTACAATCAGAAAAATCAGGCTTCCGGAGGAACTTACGGCGGCAAGTGCTTCCTTTCCGAGCACTCTTCCGACTACAACGGAATCGACTACATTATATAATTGCTGAAGCATTTGTCCGACAAAAATAGGACATGCGAATAATATTATTTTTTTGGAGATAGATCCTTCGGTCATAATGATTCTTTGCGCAACGGAATATACACGCCACTTTCTATGTTAAATGATTTCAACACATTATACTCCCGCAAATTGCTTTATTCCAGCGGTAATTTTGAAGGAACCCGGAATGCTTCGGAAAAAAGATGATAATACTATAGAAAGTGGGTATAATATAGAAAAAAGCAGACACTTGAGGAAAAAGATGAAGAATAAAATAATTATTTTATGTTGTACATATATGATTTTGCTCTTTACATTTTTAGGGTGCGGCGATGCTTCGAAAAAAGATGGGGTATCTTCTGAAGAAACCGTCTCGGCTTTCGCAGATAAAACTGTTTCGGACACGATTTCTTCTTACGACGAAGAAACCGGTGACAGTGAGTTAATAATCGGTATAACCGATACAACAGAGGAAGATGATTTTGAACGGGAGATATCGGTCTCGGAACTGACTGAAGAAGAAAAGTACCTGGAAATTGCATTTGAAGCAATTGAAGATATTGTTGAATCGGACGTAAAAAACGGTTTTACTTCGGCGCAGATTGCCGTGATGAAGGATAATCGACTGATTTATGTAAACTCATGGGGCTTAACAAATTCATATACGATTGACGGCGAACGTATCGGGAACGGTACGGAAGTAAATGATTATACTTTGTATGATTTGGCAAGCAACACAAAAATGTATTCAGTTATTTACGCAGTGCAATTTCTGGTAACAAAGGGTGAAATCGATATTGATGAAAAAATAGTTGATATTCTGGGGGAGGATTTTGCGGATAAGGTTATTGAGGATACATATGTTGAAGGAACTCATTCCGATTCCGATACGCAGAGGTTGTGGAAAAGAAGTATCTCAGTGAAAGATGTTCTCTGCCACCGGGCAGGATTTCCGGACAGCATCCATTACTATGATCCTCAATTTGATGTGGCAGAATTAAAAAGTATTGAAGGCATCGTAAATCCGCTTTATCAAGGTGACAATGCTTCACGGGAAGATGTACTTGAGCAGATTAAGAGGACTCCCCTTCAATATAAGCCGGGGGGAAAAGCGGTATATTCCGATATCGATTATATTCTGATGACCTTCGTACTTGAGAAAATAACCGGTATGCCACTTGATGAGTTTGTAAGAACAACCTTTTACGAACCTATGGGCCTTAAGCATATAACTTATAAGCCTTTGGAAAATGGTTTTTCGGCTGATAATATTGCGGCTACCGAACTTCATGGAAATACCCGTGACGGAGTTGTGGATTTTCCGGGAGTACGAAAATATACTCTTCAGGGAGAAGTGCATGATGAATGTGCTTTTTATTCCATGAACGGTGTATCCGGGCACGCTGGCCTTTTTGCAAACGCCGTAGATTTGGCACTGCTATGCAATACTATGATTGACGGCACTTATAATGGCAAGGTATACTTTGAAAGTGAGGTTCTGGATGATTTTTGTGCGGCTTACAGCGACTCTGAAGACGGCTGGGGAATAGGCTGGTGGCGTCACGGTGAGAGTGGAGCACGGGAATATTATTTTAGTACCGACAGTTCATATAATACCGTCGGACATCAGGGCTGGACCGGGACGTTAACCATGATTGACAGGGAAAACAAGCTGGTGCTTGTTCTTCTTACAAACAGGATTAATTCACCGGTCACAGATACTTCCATTGACTCGAACATGTTTGATGCAAAATGGTACACGAGCGCAAATCTGTATTTTGCGGCACCGATTATATACAGTGCTCTGTTTGCGGATGATGAGAATTATGCAAGAAGAAACATATCAGAACTTATGGATGACTTTGTTCGGGACAGAGAGATAAAAGCGTCCGGGATTTCAGGGGAAAACAATAAGAAGCATCCTGCCGTTTTGGCGTATGAAGCTTCCTTAGAAGCAAAGGAACATTTTATAAAGAGGAAGGGAGACTAATTATGGACGAGCAAACTCGAATTTTATATCACTTTCCGCAGGAGGTATATGCTGAGGGTAGTCCGGTCGTGATTGAAAGTGCAATGCTTCAGGCAAATGTGGAAACAGACAAAGTTTTTTCGGTTTTTCAGATAAGAAATATAGCCGGCAAGACAGTGCGTTCCTGTAAAATCAGAGTCTGGGCCAACGACGAAGCAGGAAATATGCTTCAGTGTATAGAGGAATATGTTTATTCCGATGTAAACGCTGTGAAGGGCGAAGTTTTTGGATTTAATACCCCCATTTATTTTGATAGCGTCAATGTGCGGACAATGTCAGTAATTGTATTGGATGTTTTATTTGATGACGGAACTTCGTGGGACGGCAGCAATGCAAAATGGGACTGGTTACGGGAGACTCCCCGAAAAGAAGAAAATGTTACTCAAGCCTGGGAACAGGGAGCACCTATGCCGGAACAAATTCCTCCTGTGCAGCCGGAGGCAGGTTCACAATTCGGTGCTAAACAGCCCCCAAAAAAGAAGAAAAAAGGCCTTGTGGGAATTATTCTTGCATTGCTGGCTTTGGGTGCGGTTGCAGTAGGCGTTCTTATTGTGATAGGTGTTTTTGTTATCTGGCCTTTTGCAAAGAAAGAAATCGCATATAACAAAGCAAATGATTTAATGGTAGCGGCTGCTTATGATGAGGCATATGAGGCATATACGGAATTGGGCGATTACAAGAATTCGGCTGAAATGGCGAAGGAAGCTATGTACGGCAAAGCCGATGACTATTTCGCAAAAGGAATGTTTCCGGATTCCATTGAAGTCTGGACCTCAATTTTGGAATATAAGGACAGTGCAGACAGAATAGTCGAAGCAAAAAATGCAATTCTTGAGCGAAAATATCAAGGAGCAGTTGAGGCTGCGAACGGTGGCAATTATTTAACCGCCATTGAAATGTTTGCTGATATTATGGACTATAAAGATTCGGCAGACAGATACAATGATGCGATTTACATGTATGCATTGCAGCTCTCCGAGAACGAAGAACATGTCTCTGCAATAGAATTTTTCTCGGAATGTGCCAATTATAAGGATTCTGCCGAGAAGATAAAAGAAAATAAGTATGCATATGTCAAAAAGCATCAGGATTCGACAGACGAGATAACTTATCAATATATCAGTGATTTGGTGGATTCAGGCTATTCCGGAGCGAAAGAGTTATATAATGAAATCTATCAGTGGAAAATTAAGATTACCGCTGTTAATACAGATCCTGACGATGACACGACCAGATTAACTTCATGCAGCAGGTATGAATTTATTTATTTCCATTATACTGTAAGCGGCGGTGCACCGGGAGCCAGCGAGGACATTCAGTTTGTTGGTAATCTCCCTAATTGTGCTCCGATACAATTGGACGGAACAATCTATTCGGGACAGGATCCGTCATATTATTACATTTATTACACATACGGCAGCGCAACCGGAACCGCTTCAGCATATTTCTATGATTCAAAAGGAAATCTTTTGGCAAGCGATTCAATTGTTTTATATTGATGCGATATAAATTGCAGGCGGGAATAATCCCGCCTGTTTTTATAGTTTGCGCGCCATGGGCGCGCTCTAACGGATTGCCTATCATTTTTTGTTAACATAACATATACAAATCTGCATCGACATGATAATATATCATTATGGGTTATTGTACCTACGACCACGGAGGATATATATGAAAAGGTCATTTCGTGCATTCAGTTTAATGCTTGCTTTTATACTGATTATTTCATCGGTTGAGATACCTGCGAAAGCCGATTCTTTTTATGATGCTAATTTCTATGATGACTGTTCCGATTGGGAAGATATTTCACTAAACGATTCCGGTGATGTATCTTTAAGCGATTATACTGAAACATCGGAAGAATTTCCTGAAGAAGGAATTGTTTCAAACGTTCCCGGCAAATCAGACGAAGAAAACTCTTCGGAAAATAACGACGGAGTTTCAGAAAATAATCCGGGCCAGGATATTTCAGACAATGATTCCGATGCGGATGTTTCAGATAATAATATTTCAGAGGAAGAACCCGGAGGCGAAGAATTTAGAAAAGAAATCACAATAAGCGGTTTCAGAATAACCTTTGTTACCGACGAGGATACATTATGTCCCGAAAACTTGAGAGATGTCAGTGAGAATGAAGAAATCGGAACACTTCCCGTGCCGGAAAAAGAAGGTTATACATTTAAACATTGGTATATATCAGGCGAAGAGCAAACTCCGATTTTAAAGACAATGGCTGTCACATCGGATTTGACTCTGTATGCATTGTTTGAGGCAAACGAGTATACGGTTTCTTTTGATGCCAACACAGGAATTCCTGTTGATTCAAAAAAGGTTATTTTTGATGTAAGTTATGGTGAATTGCCTGTAACCTCAGGTGCAGCAGGTGATTTTATCGGTTGGTTTACCCGGAAAGATGGCGGAGAAGAAATTTGTGCCGAATCTATAGTTAAAACAGCGGAGAATCATACTCTTTATGCCCATTGGAACTACAAATACACTACGTTGGCGCCGATGTTCAGCATAGCTTCCGAAAGTGAAGTGCCGGCCGGAACAAGATTATATTTATCATGCACCACAAGCGGAGCGAAAATTTATTATACGCTTGACGGTTCGGAACCTTCGATATCGGAAGAGTGTCTATATAAGGATGTAATTGTTATTACCGAAGCGGTCACTGTCAGAGCATTTGCAGTGCGTGACGGATACGGCCGAAGCGAAGTGGCTTCTTCTTATTACACGATAAAAGATGAATCGAATGTCTGGGGTGATATTAGGGAAGAAGACAGGGGAATGTATGAAAATGCAGATTATGTTCCGAATTCACTGTGGGTTGTAGGCATTAAAGATGCCGATTTTACAGGCAATTCGATTGTTCAAAATGACTTGAGAGTATATTATCACAAAACTCTTTTGGTTAAGAACAAAGATTACAGCGTAAAATACAGTTCCAACAAAAATGCCGGAACAGCAACGGCAACAATTTCCGGAAAAGGAAACTATTCGGGGTCGATAAAGAAATATTACAAAATCAGACCGCTTATCTTAGGTGATGTCAGCGGAAATAATGAAAATATCAGTATTCCGGATATATCAAAGTCCTATAACAGGAAAGTGCAGAAAGGCACCACAACGGTTTCGTACAAAATAGCTGATATGTGGGTTGCGTTAAAGAGCGGAACGGATTTTACGTATTCATATTCAAAAGCTTTCGATTATAAGAATGTCGGAATGCATACAGTTACGATTGTCGGAAAAGGAAACTATTCCGGTACAGCAACATTTTCCGAAGAGATTATAGGAACAAATTCGGGTAAAAAACTGATTACGTCACTGAAATTTCCAAAGATTGCAAATATATATGCTGACGGAAGCCAACAAACTCCCGCAGTGGAACTTACAGACAATGGATACCCGCTTGTTTTGGATTCGGGAGACGGATCAGGTGACTATACACTTGAATACCAGAATAATATAAAACCCGGAACTGCAACAATAATCGTAAGAGGTATCGGCAACTATACGGGAACAAAGCGTCTGACATTTAAGATTGTGGCAATCCCAATGAGTAAAGTTACGGTTAAGGGTATTACGTCCCAAAACTATACAGGCGCTGCTACGGTGCAGGAAGCTTATGTACTTTCATATAAGGCCGGAAAAAATGCGGAACCGATGTATCTTGAGGAGAATACGGATTTTATCGTTTCGTATTCAAATCAGGTGAATGCAGGCAAGAGCGCCACGGTTATTTTTACGGGAATAAACCGGTTTAGCGGAACATTAAAGAAGACATACGTGATTAACGCAAGAAGTATTTCGGACAATGAAATTACTCCTTCGGAAATAGGGGAAGTGAATTATGTGAAAAACGGTGCCACTCCCGACGTAGTTGTTCGTGACGGTGAAAAAATTCTTGTGAAGGGTAAGGACTACACCTTAGCTTATTCAAACAACAAGGTTAAAAATGACGGAACTAATCCTAAGAAGATTCCCACGGTAACAATAAAAGGAAAAGGAAATTACAAAGGAACGGCGCACAGATACTTTACAATTACCGGAAGCTCCTTAACGTACGCCAGAATGACTGCATCTGATATAACTTATGCTGCAAAAGCGGGCATTTGTAAACCGACCATTGCTTTGTATGACGCAAACAATGCGAAACTGACTGCGGGAACGGATTACGATAAGTATAACATTTCATACGAGTATGTTGCAGATACGCTGGTTACTCATATCGACAAAACAAAACATGTAAGTTATGAGATTAAGCATGAAAATACCGCTGTTGATTTGAAGAATGATGTCATTCCGGTAGGAACAGAGATAAGAGTGACGGTGCATGGTAAAGGTAATTATGCCGGCTCTTCACAAAGCACTGTTTTCAGATATGTTCAGGCAAATTTGTCAAAGGCATCGGTTAAAATAGCAACTCAGTATTATACCGGAAAATTAATTGAACTGAGTAAAGCCGATATAACCGTTACCATTAACAAGAAAAAACTTGATTGGACAGATTATGAGATAATCGGTTATTCCAACAACATAGCGAAGGGTACGGCATATGTAACATTAAAAGGTACGGGAAACTACGGCGGAACAAAAAAGTGCAGCTTTAAAATATCCGCAAAATCCATGCTTTATACAATTAAGTATAATAACAACAAGGACTTTATGACTGATGTAAAGCCTGTAAAAATAGTTTCGTCCGGAACGATGAAAAATTCAAGTTTAGCGGAAGGAAGCAAGCTTGCAGCAAATGCGTACAAGATAACGGGATACACTTTTGCAGGATGGAATACACAGCCTGACGGAAGCGGAGCAGATTATACAAATCAGGAAAAATTCAAGCAGAAGGAATATGAAAACGGAGTGCTGACATACGGATCGGAAGTAACATTGTATGCCCAGTGGACTGCTACAAAGTACACTATCAAATATTCCTGCGGCTACGGTATTACTGCCAAGAACAACCCTTCATGGTATACGATTGAGGACGAAGTGGAATTTGCCGATCCCGATGAAGGATATTACACATTTTACGGATGGTTTAAAGATACAAAGTACAAATATGTAAGAACGGGAATTGCATTGGGAACCACCGGAAACATTGTTATTTACGGAAAAGTAACACCTTACAGATATACAATTAAATTTGACGCAAACGGAGCATCGGGTTCGATGAGCCCTATGAAAGATTTGGCGTGCGGCAATACATACACATTGACTGCATGCGGTTTTTCAAAAACGAATTATTTCTTTGTATGCTGGAATACCAAGAAAGACGGAACCGGAACGACATATTCGGACAGGAAGAAAGTTAAAAATTTATGTACGGTTAACGGCGCATCAATAACTCTCTATGCTCAATGGGAGGCTTATAGTGAACAAAAAATCTGGGATACGCTTATGGATGAAATCGGAAATCCTTATGGTGTAGCGGGACTGATGGGAAATCTGTATGTCGAAAGCGGACTCAGATCCAATAATTTGCAGAACAGTTACAATACTAAATTCGGATTATCCGATGAAGAATATACAGAACGTGTAGACAATGGTTCTTATACAAACTTTGTTCATGATTCGGCAGGTTATGGGCTCGCGCAGTGGACATACTGGTCCAGAAAACAGAACCTGTATTACTATGCAAAGAGCAGAGGCAAATCTATCGGAGACCCGGGTATGCAGGTAGGATTCCTCATAGAAGAACTGAAAACAAGTTATCCATCCGTTTACAGGACATTGTGCACTGCTTCTTCTGTAAGAGAAGCTTCAACCGAGGTTCTTCTTCATTTTGAAAAGCCGAGAAACCAAGGGCAGGATGTTCAGGATAACAGGGCCAGAATAAGTCAGAATTTCTATGATACATATGCTCATGGCAGCAGTGTTCCTTCTGCACCGTTTGCGGTCACAATTACAATAAAAGATTTAAACATTCGAAGTGGTCCGGGAACGAATTATGCCCGAGTCGGTGTGATTGCTCCGGGCGACTACACAATTATACAAACAAGCACCGGCACAGGGGCAGTTATGGGCTGGGGCAAGCTTAGCAATGGGCAGGGCTGGGTGAGTCTTGACTATTGTACGATTCATAAATAATTTGAGGAAAATAATTATGGGATTACAGATTCGACCTGAAGTAAACGAGTTACCTTGCGGGGGAAAAACCTGGCAGCAGAAGTATGATCAGTTCTTTTTAAAAGTTTTTGTTCCGGCAAACAATCTTAACGGACAGATAAATAATTACGGTTTCAGGGCACCGCTTCTTCTTGTACTTGAGGAAGAAAAAATGACAATGGACGAGGCAGTTGATTTCGCAAAAAATACAGGACTTGCGGACATTGCGGCTCATGCCGACGGAAGTGTTCTTTTTGCTTATCCTACATGCGAGGGCGGATGGGATAATGCGGGTGAAGACTTTTATTCGTCAATCATTGCAGAAACAAAGATGAATCCAAACTATAGTGACGGAATAGTTGCACAAAAGAACTTCTTTACAGGAGAGCTTCAGGGATACTTTATCAGAGGCGCAATTTTTAGGGCGGATATTTACAGTTTCGGGAAATCTGCTGATTATGTTGCGAAGCATTTGTTAAAAACGCTTAATGGCGAATACCTTTGGGGTCCGGGCGAAATCACTCCTGCAATGTGTTCAATGGAAAGACTAAGCGTCGTTCCTGAAGTTGAGAGAAAAGATATCGGTATTTTGAGTGTCGGAAACAGCGATGAAATAAATAAAGCATTTGCAGGATGCGAAAATCTGCTAATCAAAGATACAGCCGATTACAAGGCAGATTTCAAAGGATTTGTCCGTAAGTTCAAAATGTGGTGCGGAAATATGGAGATTGAACCCGATTTTGAGGCACTGAATATGACTGAAGAAGCGGGAAGCGTTATGGTAAAAACTTCTCCAGACAACAGAAGCCCTTTCAAAGATACAAAAGAGCATGAAGTAGGCTATTTTGCATATTACAACAATGATGCTTTTGATAACGGACCTGCGCCTGTTGTTTTTGGCTTCCACGGAATGGGAGATTCATCAATGTTTTTGACCTTCGTATCGGGGTGGTATGAAGTATGCAGACGATACGGATTTTTGTATATAGGTTTTGACAATCATCAGAATACTCCTGCGGAGGAAGTTATGCAGGTTATTGAAGAAATAAAAAAACGGTACAACGTTGACGAACACAGAATCTACGCTATCGGATTTTCCATGGGCTGCGGAAAGACATGGGATCTTTATCAGGAATTTCCGGAGACTTTTGCGGGGGTTGCCCCTGCAAGTGCATTGTTCCCTGTGTACAACAATCCTTTCAGCAAGGATTTAGGTGACAAACTTAATACAACCGTTCCCGTTCCGATGTTCTATTCGGGAGGAGACCATTCGCACCTTTGTGAGCTTCCATTCCAGGGAAAAGACGGTGTCGAGCGTCTTGGATATGCATGTAAAACCAATAAATGTAAGAAGAAATGGGATATCTCATTTGACGAAAAAGATAAATGGGAAGATTCTGTTATGTGCATAAAGGGGGATCGCATAGAAGTTCTTCATGATGATACAAGAGATGCAGATCTTACTGTTCACTATTATGACAGTGAAGACGGGGTATGCAGGACTGCTTATGCAAGTGTCAGCGGACAGGGTCATGAATACAGACTTCATACTGCAGATGTGGCATACAGATTTATTTCTCAGTTTACAAGATAAGTAAAAAACAGCCTTTGCCGAAATACGCTGAGGGTGTTGTGCTTCTTTATATTCACCACGGGAATACAGAAGAATAAAAAAGTAAATTCGAAGACGTAACGCGTTTTGGATTGTTAAGGATATTAAAATGCTTATTACTGTTGCACTGATTTTGCTAGTTGGATTATCGATGGGGTATATCTGCCAAAAGATAAAAATTCCCACACTTATAGGAATGCTGATTACGGGAATTGTACTGGGACCGTATGTGTTGAATCTTTTTGATGAAAGTATTCTCGGAATATCGGCTGAATTAAGAAAAATAGCGCTTATTATTATTCTTACAAGGGCAGGGCTCGGACTTGACTTGTCAGGCCTAAAAAAAATAGGACGGCCGGCGATTATGATGTGTTTTGTTCCTGCTACTTTTGAACTTGTGGGGATATTGATTACAGCGCCTTTACTGATGGATTTTTCATACCTCGAAGCCGCTGTTATGGGGGCGGTTCTTGCAGCGGTATCACCTGCGGTTGTTGTTCCGAGAATGGTAAAGTTAATGGAAGAAAAACGCGGAACAAAAGAAGGAATTCCGCAGCTTATTCTTGCGGGGGCATCGGTTGACGATGTTTATGTAATTGTTCTGTTTACAACATTTGTCGGCATGCTTCGGGGGGAAGGAATCTCGATTATAAAGTTTGTGAATATCCCTGTTTCGATTGTGCTGGGAATTGTGCTTGGGTTACTCCTTGGAAGCTTGATTGCAAATCTTTTTAAATATGTTCATGTAAGAGACACTGTAAAGGTGCTGATAATATTAAGTATTTCCATACTGTTGGTTGTATTTGAAGAAAACCTTCCGACAGCGATAACTTTTTCGGCATTAATCGCCATTATGTTTGTCGGAATCGGAATTAAGAACAAAAACAATGATCTTGCGGGACGGCTCTCTGCAAAATACGGTAAGCTCTGGGTAGGAGCGGAGGTATTTCTGTTTGTTCTGGTGGGTGCAACCGTTAACATAGGATATCTCGGAAAAGTAGGAGTTCGTGCAATTGCTGTTATTCTTGTGGGACTTGTCTTCAGAATGCTTGGTGTATTTATTTCGATACTCGGCTCGTCATTTAATACAAAAGAGAGACTGTTTACGATGATGGCATATACGCCCAAGGCAACTGTGCAGGCTGCAATTGGAGGAATTCCGCTGGCATTCGGACTGGCATGCGGCGAACCGGTACTTACCGTTGCGGTGCTTGCCATTGTTTTGACTGCGCCGCTTGGTGCTTTTGCAATTGATCTTTCATATGCAAAATTGTTGAAAAAGGAAAATATGTAATGAAAAAACATACAACATCATATTTCTTGTTTATTGCTTCGATGCTCATCTTCGGAACAATAGGCATATTCAGAAAATATATTCCGATTTCGTCGGGAACTCTGGCATGTGCCAGAGGGCTTATCGGGTCGTCATTTCTTTTGCTGTTTTGTCTGGCATTTCGCAGGAAGAAGCTTAAAAATCCCGGTGGAAAGAATATTTTTAAATTGATTATTATAGGATCGGCAATCGGTATAAACTGGATTCTTCTTTTTGAAGCATACAGATTAACAACCGTAGGCACGGCAACTCTTTGTTATTACATGCAGCCGACAATCGTTATTTTGTTGGCTCCGTTGTTTTTCAAGGAACGTATGACTGTAAAAAAAGCTGTGTGCGCCGTTGTTTCGATTGTCGGAATGGTTCTTGTTTCAGGAATATTAAATGGGTTCGGAAACGGAGCATCTGATTTTAAAGGTATTCTTTTCGGACTTGGTGCTGCGGCATTTTATGCGTCTGTCGTTATTATGAGTAAGAAGATAAAGGTCGAAGACGCGTATACAAAAACCATTATTCAGCTGGCGGCTGCGGCGATTGTACTGGTGCCTTATCTGTTTGTGACAGAGAATTTCGGAAGTGTTTCAATGAGCCCCGGTTCGATTGCAATGATAGTTGTTGTCGGAATTGTTCATACAGGTGTGGCGTATGCCTTATACTTTGCAGGTATGCAGGGACTTAATGCACAGTCTGTTGCGGTTTTAAGTTATATTGATCCGGTTTCCGCATTAGTTTTCTCTGCAACTATTCTTGGTGAAACTATGGATGTTTATGGTATAATAGGTGCGGTACTGATAATGGGTGCGGCACTTATATGCGAAGCGGATTTTTCACATATAAAAAGAAAAACTGTATAGTAAAAACAGAAGTTGGAGGAGAAAGTTATGTCGAGAATGTCAAACAATGATTACAATGATGCAAAGAGACATATTCAGGACCGTTTCCAGTATGGCTCCGGAAGCAAGGACGAATATGTAAGTTACCTCAAGAATATCATCAACAGTTATGATGATGGATACGAGTGCGCAAAGGATCTTGATCATTATCAGACAAACTGGAGTGTATTTGGCTACGAAATCAGATAGTTTCCAAAGGACTGTTGCAGCAATGCAACGGTCTTTTTTTGTATCGCAATAAAAATAAACCACCTGCTATGCAGGTGTGTTCCCAGATAGCTTTAGCTTCAAGCAAAAAACCTCCAATGATATAATAAGTGAAGGTTCGCCAACCGCACTAAATTAGATCAAGGAGGTATCCAAATGG
>JAZRYK010000066.1:0-91809 GCA_045600725.1 Lachnospiraceae bacterium | reverse complement strand
TGCTACCTGTCGAATCGGCAAAGCCCCACCATGAGTCCTCTTAAGCAATCCTCTTTCTTCCAGAATTCTAAGATCTCTTTTAGCCGAATCGTAACTGATATTAAATTTCTCCTGTATTGCTGCACAGGTAATGCTTCCTTCTGAATTAAGTATATCCAGTATTTGCTGGTGTCTTTCTTCAATAAACATAATCTATCCTTTCACAAAAAACAAAAATCTCATATAACAAATCAATTTGCGCGCTCGAATGGGAAATCCGTCGACTTGATTCCCTTTCGTTAACATTATTACACACTTTTTCTCGTTTTGTCAATATCAATTCGTGAATATTCGTGAATTACCGTTATTATTCGTGAAGTGTTATGTTCATTCAATTGTCTCGTTCTCCAATAATTTTCTCAACTCGTTAACATCCGGTAATGCACGTTTCAATTCTTCGGACATATCTTTCGCCGTTTTGTATGTAGCTACACCCATAGGTTTTGAAAAATCCTGAATAACATAATCAACGAACGCTTTGTTCATATCTTTACACAATATTAACCCTATTGCAGGATTTTCATGCTGCTTCCTTTCAAAGCCATCCAATATACTCAAATAACCTTGCAGTTGTCCCAGATAAGCAGTTTTAAATTTTCCGGTCTTCAGTTCTACTGCAACAAGACAATTAAGTGCCCTATTAAAGAACAAAAGGTCTATATACTGGTCCTCTCCAAAAGCCTCCAAATGATATTGATTTCGAATAAATGTAAAATCTTTTCCGAAGATCATTATAAAATTCTTTACATTATGAATAATTGCATTCTCTAGTACTCTTTCATCCACTTCATCGACATCTCTTGCATCCAATTCCTCAACATTGATGAAATCAAGCATATACTGATCTTTGAATGTACTAATTGCGCGTAAAGCCTGAGACATATCCGGTAAAACTGATTGAAAATTGCTTGTAATAGAGCCTTGGTGATGATATGTATCCGCTTCAATACATTTCTCTAATTCACTACGACTCAACCTTTCTTCTGCACATTTTTGAATATAAAATAATCTTTCTTCTCTGGATTTTACCTTCCACAGAATCATTCTATGATGTGAAAAACCAATTGAAAAGAAAGCTTCCACCGGAAACTCTTCGTCTTTTGGAACCAACGGGTTCCAAATTAACGTGCCGTCACTTTTTAATAATTTGGAACCAACAGGTTCCAAATTCAAGGCACTAATATCTAAATAAGACCATTCCTCGTAAAATGTTCTCATATAACGCAAATTTCTTGCAGAAAAACCTTTTAGGCCTGGCAATTCTTTATCTAATCTATCACAGATAATATCAATCGCCCCAGTCCCCCAAAATCCATTTCTAGAATTCAAAGAAATATACTTACCAATTCCATAGTATAGTTGCAGTTGCTTCTCGTTTACCGTTTTAGCGGCGTCATATTGACTTTGAAGAATAGCCAATTTAATCGTTTTCACAGCATCATCATAATTCGTATTTTCTAACATTTTCTTCCTCCTATTGATAATTAACCTGTTTTGTTGTATAGTAACCATTGGATATATTTAAATATATATCATTATCCATTGGTTACTGTCAATAATTATTAAAGGGAGAATACTATGTCTGCACAATTAATACCTGAGCGCTTAAAACTTGCAAGAGAAAATTTAGGGATTACCATGGCTGAAGCCTCCCGAAGATTAAATCTATCCAAAATAGGCTACTGCCGTTATGAATATGGTGAAAGAGTTCCATCCATTCAGACAATAGAGGTCATCGCGCAGTGCTTTCACACCTCTGTTGATTATCTGGTTGGAGTTACAGACAATCCATCACCTACACAAATCGTAATCGACAAAGAATCGAATCCGGAATTGTTTGAATTAATTGAACTCTGCCGCAATAATGATTCTGATCAAATAAAACGGTTAATTGCATATTATCAAGAGTTATCAAAGCATTAATGGTTATTTTATCACTGCCGATAGCTTTTTCCATATTCTGCATAGATTCTAAATATTATTCCAAGCACGCAAAAACACCCTTTCGAACTGTTAAGTTCAAAAGGGCGTTTCGTTATTTTACTTTAGTTTCGCAATCGTTAGCTAAAGGATAGCATTACTTATTTGCAATAGCAGCCTGTGAGGTAATCGCTACCAAGCGGGGTATCGCTGCACAATTTTCTCAATAGAAGTTTTATAATTGTCGTTTATCACATCGCAGTGTAGACTATTTGTTGCACAACCTTCCATATAAAGGTTGTTTTCATAAATCAAAACACCAGGTGTATAATAATCGTCATCCAATCTTTGTTCTATGCAAGATGCATTTTCTTTGATTACGTCAAAGTAATTCTCAATATAATCTTCGCTAAGCGCCAGGCATATGTATTGTATATTTTTCAAATAATCCTCTTCAAATTCCTTTTTCCAATCAAAGGGGATATAACAACCTTCAATTATCAAATTCTGATGGTTTTCTATTGCTGTTTTCACCATCTCTCTTGTAATCGGCCAAAGATATTCTGTCATTTTTTTGTCATCATCCGGTGTAAGCGTGGTATTGCCACTGCGAATCAGGCCCATTTTAATATGGTCCTGGGACACACATTGGAAGTGCAATTTTTCAAGAAGTTTTTGTGAAAGATTGGTTTTACCGGTATGCGTAGCGCCCGTAATCAATATGACCATATTTAAGTCCTCTCTTCCTCTTAATATGTGCGGTCCAAATCTGTTACAATATGCAACATCTTCTCGCTATTCACTATCTCAATTAATCTGTCTTTCAAAAAAGAAGGTTTTATATTGTATTGGCCGATTTCCTCTAAAGGAATCCATTTCATGTGCTCTATAGCGCCAATAGAATTGATCGAATGACTGTCAATTCTCGTATTCCCTCTGCTCTTCATCAAATAATAGAACTCCAGGCAATGGCAATCCATCCCTTCAATTTTACCACCATGGCCGTCGAAGAAATTTTCTACGATAACTGCAAGGTGATCCACATCGTAAGCAATACCTGTTTCTTCAAAAACTTCTCGTTTGATACACTCTTCCGAGGATTCGCCCAGATGCACGCCGCCTCCTACTGTATAGTAATAGTCAATCGTATCATCTGTTGCAAATAGCACCTTGTTATTTTCAACTATGATTGCTCCAGTCCTATATCTAAACCATTTTTTGCCACTCACAAAGCAGCAATCGTTATTGCGAAGTCCTACTTGATATGCTAATAAACGTAGGAAATACTCAGGCACTCTTCTATGGCCTAACTCCCAATCTGTAATCGTCGGATAGGGTATCTCATATTCAATAGCAAAATCCTTACGCGTCATCCCGGTACTTTCACGAAGCGATATCAGATAGTCTCTTTTCTCATCACGTTCCATTTTCATATGTCCTCTAATATTATGTCATTAATAAGTATTTTTATTTCTTTCATATTCAAAGGCTGACCCGCAGATTCAAATGAATATATTATTCTTCCGGTCTGATACATGCCGTTTTCTATATAAGCCCTATGTTTAAAAACAAACGAATCATGATATTCGGGTAAATCCAATCTGCTGACATGCTCAAGAATATAAATCACACCTGTCATTAAATTAATTATCGTAAAGTCCGGATGAATGATAGCTTTCTTGCCATTAACAACTATTTCAAGCGGTCTTTCATATTTATAATCTATAACATCTCTTTTTGAAAATAAAAAATTAGCTATTATCTCTTCTGACTTGGAGCGAACAAGCTCACCCCTATCTGTAGGATGAATCAATGTTTCAGGATGAGACCGATTTATTTCATATTGTTCATTATGCCAGGCATTAATCTTACTTTGAATGCTGCCTTGTATCGGTGTAATCAGCAGCCTTTTCCCCTCATCCATAGACAAATAGCAATTATTTATTTCGATGTTCGGATTGACCAAAGCAATTTGAACCTTGGCAAGTTGATTTTTCAACACCTTATGCAATTTTTTGTAGTAATCCCTGCGTGCAATCTGTTTAGCCAAATCAAGATTTTCATCTTTAATGTATGTGCATACATATTTTCCTCGGGCTGAATCAAAGTGCTGAAATGAATAATGAATATTCTTCCCTCGCCTAATAATTTTTAAACTGCCATTTATATCAGAAATACCATTTTTCTCTACAATAGCAATTTGCTTTTTTATAGTATTTTCTATTAATTTTAATTCTCTAGTTATTTTACTCGTCGCTCCGCTCCTTTATGCATTGCATATTTGTTTTATTATATGATTATGCAATGCATAAATCAAGTAGATTAAGTAGTAATTTGCTGTCGACGAATATTGGTCAAGAGAAAAGAAATAATTGATTTTATAATTCTCAATAGGATTATCAACTAATCATGTCATCAGGTATTGATAACATATCCTCTGGCTTCTGTACTAATATCGTGAAATGACGTAAAATTAGGATATTCTATTCACTACTATGTATCCTATTTTGGTTTATGAAAACTTCCGCAGGATACAAAACATTTAACATTGTATCCTACAGCCTCGTTCCACTGGAACTTAGGATACACGTTACGTCTTTTCGTATCCTATAGCCTCGTTCCACTGAAACTTAGGATACACGCTTCGTCTTTTCGTATCCTATAGCCTCATTCCACCGAAACTTAGGATACACACTACGTCTTTTCGTATCCTATAGCCTCATTCCACTGAAACTTAGGATACACACTACGTCTTTTTGTATCCTATAGCCTCCGTTCCGCCAAAACTTAGGATACACACTACGTTTTTTCGTATCCTATAGTCTCCGTTTCATTGAAGCTTAGGATACATCCCTTTCTCTCCTTCTCGATTTACAAAAAAACTCTCGGTTCTGAACTGTTACATTCAAAACCGGGAGTTCAAATTTTACATTTATTCCGCAACTAAATTGACGGGATAGCTCTACTTATTAGCAATTGCGGCCTGGTAAACACCTATCCCAACTACCTACACTCACTCAGCTTATTTTGCACCGAAAGCCCATGCCATTTCAGGGTTCTCAGCCGCTAACCTCTTGAAAAGCTCCTGTTTCTGAGCGATAGCTGCCTGCGCTGCTGCCAAACGAGCAATAGGAACACGGAAAGGTGAGCAGGATACGTAGTCAAGGCCAATTTTGTGGCAGAATTCAACGGAAGCAGGATCACCGCCGTGCTCACCGCAAATACCTACGTGGAGCTTAGGATTAACAGGCTTTCCAAGCTTGATTGACATCTCCATAAGCTTACCTACACCGGTCTGGTCAAGTCTTGCAAAAGGATCGTTTTCAAAAATCTTTGTATCATAGTAAGCATTTAAGAACTTACCTGCATCATCACGTGAGAAACCGAATGCCATCTGAGTAAGGTCATTTGTACCAAAGCAGAAGAAATCAGCCTCTGTTGCGATCTCATCGGCAGTAAGTGCTGCACGGGGAATTTCAATCATTGTTCCTACTTCATACTTAAGATCAAGTCCCGAAGCAGCAATTTCAGCATCCGCTGTTTCAACAACAACTTTCTTTACATACTTAAGTTCCTTAACCTCACATACAAGAGGAATCATGATTTCAGGCTTAACTGCCCAATCGGGATGTGCCTTCTTAACTTCGATTGCTGCACGGATAACAGCCTTTGTCTGCATTCTTGCAATTGAAGGATATGTTACGGCAAGTCTGCATCCTCTGTGTCCCATCATAGGATTGAACTCATGAAGGCTGTTACAAATTGCCTTAATTTCTTCTACTGTTTTTCCCTTTGCCTCGGCAAGCTTCTGAATATCTGCTTCCTCTGTAGGAACAAATTCATGAAGAGGAGGATCAAGGAAACGGATGGTAACCGGGCATCCTTCAAGTGCTTCGTAAAGTGCCTTGAAATCACCCTGCTGATAAGGAAGAATCTTATCAAGAGCAACTTCTCTTTCTTCTTCTGTATCTGAACAGATCATTTCACGGAAAGCAGTAATTCTTTCGGCATCAAAGAACATATGCTCTGTACGGCAAAGACCGATACCTTCAGCGCCAAGTTCATGTGCTTTTCTTGCATCTGCAGGAGTATCTGCATTTGTACGAACCTTAAGTCTTCTGTACTTGTCAGCCCAAGCCATTACACGGCCGAAGTCACCGGAAATAGATGCATCAACTGTAGGAATAAGTCCTGCGTAAATATTACCTGTGGTACCATCAATTGAAATGGTTGATCCTTCGGTAAATGTCTTTCCGCCAATCTTGAACTTTTTATTTTCTTCATCCATCTGGATGTCGCCGCAACCGGATACACAGCAGGTACCCATACCACGGGCAACTACCGCTGCATGTGATGTCATACCGCCACGTACTGTAAGGACACCCTGAGCAACCTTCATACCGGTAATATCTTCAGGTGAGGTTTCAAGACGAACAAGAACAACCTTCTCACCCCTTGCTGCCCATTCTTCCGCATCTTCTGCTGTAAATACAACCTTACCGCAGGCAGCACCGGGCGAAGCACCGAGTCCCTTTCCAAGAGGAGTAGCCTTCTTAAGTGACTTTGCATCAAACTGAGGATGTAAAAGTGTATCAAGGTTACGAGGATCAATCATTGCAACAGCTTCTTCTTCTGTCTTATGTCCTTCATCAACCAAATCGCAGGCAATCTTTAATGCTGCGGGAGCAGTTCTCTTACCGTTACGGCACTGAAGCATGTAAAGTTTCTTGTTCTCTACTGTAAATTCCATATCCTGCATATCATGGTAATGGTTCTCAAGGATGCTGCAAACATCAATAAACTGCGCGTAAGCATCAGGGAATTCTTTTTCCATCTGAGCAATAGGCATAGGAGTACGTACACCTGCTACTACGTCTTCACCCTGAGCGTTAATAAGAAACTCACCCATGAGCTTCTTCTCACCTGTAGCGGGATCACGTGTAAATGCAACACCTGTACCGGACTGCTCGTTAAGGTTACCGAACACCATGGGCATTACGTTTACTGCAGTACCCCATGAATAAGGGATGTCATTGTCACGACGATATACGTTTGCACGTGGATTGTCCCATGAACGGAATACAGCTTCAATTGCAAGCTTAAGCTGCTCTACAGGATCGGAAGGAAATTCTTTTCCAAGCTGATTCTTGTATTCTTCCTTAAACTGCTTAGCCAAAGACTTTAAATCGGCTGCAGTAAGATCCACATCGTACTGAACCTTCTTTTTAGCTTTCATTTCGTCAATCAATGTTTCAAAGTGCTTCTTACCTACACCCATAACAACATCAGAGAACATCTGAATAAAACGTCTGTATGAGTCATATACGAATCTTTTGAACTTGGGATCGGGATTTCCTGCGATCATTGCATCCACAACCTTATCATTAAGACCCAGATTTAAAATTGTATCCATCATACCGGGCATGGAAGCTCTTGCACCTGAACGAACCGATACAAGAAGGGGATTTGTTAAATCGCCAAACTTCTTACCGTTAACCTCTTCCATGTACTTAACGCCTTCCATAGCCTGTGCCATAATTTCATCATTGATTTTTCGACCGTCCTCATAGTACTGAGTACAAGCCTCCGTTGTAATAGTGAACCCCTGCGGTACAGGAAGGCCAATCTTTGTCATTTCAGCCAGGTTCGCTCCTTTACCACCTAAGAGGTTTCGCATGTCTGCCGAACCTTCATCAAATCGGTAAACCCATTTTGCCATTTTTGTAATCTCCCTTTCGAATTAATCATAATGGATCACCCCGGCCTCCCACGCCGTTGTGTCCGCCACAGACAGTATACCATAGACTATATATATCTGCTATGTTTTCTTACAAATTTCTTCAATGTTTCGGCAACATAAACATTGAAAAATATCCATTTTTTGTTACTATATAAAAGGAAAAAATTTGCATAAAAAGGAGCAGTACATGATAGCAGCCAATAATGTTACCTACAGAGTCGGAAAAAAGGCTCTTTTTGAAGATGTAAACATCAAATTTACCGAAGGAAACTGTTACGGACTTATCGGTGCAAACGGTGCCGGAAAATCCACATTTTTAAAGATTCTTTCCGGTGTTCTCGATACTACAAACGGTGATATAACAATTACTCCCGGTCAGCGTCTTTCAGTGCTTGAACAGGACCATTTCAAATATGACAGTCTTCCCGTAATGGACACTGTTATCGCAGGAAATCAGCGTCTTTACGACATTATGAAAGAAAAAGATGCGATTTATGCCAAGGAAGATTTCTCGGATGAAGACGGAATCCGTGCCAGTGAGCTCGAAGCAGAATTTGCCGAAATGGACGGTTGGGAAGCAGAGTCAAACGCTTCTTCTTTGTTAAACGGTCTTGGAATCGATACAGAATATCATTACTCTCTTGTAGGTGATCTTGACGGTAATCAGAAGGTCAAGGTTCTTCTTGCCAGAGCATTGTTCGGAAATCCCGACATTCTTCTTCTCGACGAGCCTACAAACCATTTGGATCTCGATGCTATCGCATGGCTCGAGGAATTCCTCATTGATTTCGACAATACGGTTATCGTAGTCAGCCATGACCGTTACTTCTTAAACAAGGTTTGTACTCACACCGCAGACATTGACTACGGTAAAATTCAGCTTTATGCCGGTAACTATGACTTCTGGTATGAATCCAGCCAGTTGCTTGTAAAGCAGATGAAGGAAGCAAACAAGAAGAAAGAAGAAAAAATCAAGGAATTACAGGAATTCATCTCCCGTTTCTCCGCGAACGCTTCAAAATCCAAGCAGGCAACTTCCCGTAAACGAGCACTTGAAAAAATCGAACTTGATGAGATTAAGCCTTCAAGTCGTAAATATCCTTACATAGACTTCCGCCCCGACAGAGAAATCGGAAACGAAGTTCTTGAAGTTAAGAATATTTCAAAAACAATTAACGGTGTAAAAGTACTAAATAATATTTCATTCATTCTCGGACGTAACGATAAGGTTGCATTCGTAGGCGGAAATGAACTTGCAAAAACAACACTTTTCAGAATCCTTGCCGGTGATCTCGAGCCCGATGAAGGAACATATAAGTGGGGCGTTACAACTTCTCTTGCATACTTCCCCAAGGATTCAACGGCGGAATTCAGCAACGACTATACTATTGTAGACTGGCTTATGGGATACTCTCCCGTTAAGGATGTTACTTATGTTCGAGGTTTCCTGGGCCGTATGCTTTTTGCCGGTGAAGACGGTGTTAAAAAGGTTAAGGTTCTTTCCGGTGGTGAAAAGGTTCGCTGCCTTCTTTCCAAGATGATGATTTCCGGTGCAAACTGTCTTGTATTCGACGAGCCCACAAACCATCTTGATATGGAAGCCATTACCGCTCTTAACAACGGTATGATAAAGTTCCCCGGTGTAGAGCTTTTCTCCTGCCGTGACCACCAGGTAATGGAAACAACCGCCAACCGTATTATGGAAATTCTTCCGGATGGCACGCTTATTGATAAGATAACAACTTATGACGAATATCTTGCCAGCGACGAAATGGCGAGAAAGCGTACAATCTTTACAGCAAACGTTGAAGACGAAAACGAAGAATAACAAACTGCCCCGGGATTTCCCGGGGTTTTTTTGAGGTGAAAAATGATTGATTTACATGTACATTCCTGTCGTTCTGACGGAACAATGACTCCTACCGAACTTGTCGACTACGCAATAAAAAAGGGGCTCTCCGCCTTTGCATTAACCGACCATGATTGCGTAGACGGTATCCCGGAAGCGCTGCAATATGCGCAAAAGCTCCGCGATGCCGGAGTAGAAAATGTTCCTGAAATAATCCCCGGAGTAGAGCTTTCAACGGAATATAATGATACTGATGTACATATTGTGGGTTTGTATATCGATTATAATTCTGAAAATTTCAAAAAATATCTGCGCGACTTTATAGAATCCCGAGAAAAACGAAACAAAAAAATATGCGAAAAAATGACAAATGACGGGATATTGATTTCCTATGAGGAGCTGGTTGATCATTTTCCGGGAGCAATCCTTACCAGAGCTCACTTTGCTGCGCTTCTTCTTGAAAAAGGATATGTTAAAAGTAAAAAGGAAGCCTTTGAACGTTTTATAGGTGACAGGTGTCCTTACCATCTCAAAAGAGAACATATAACACCCGAAGAAGGAGTTGATTTAATTCTTTCGGCCGGCGGAATTCCGGTATTTGCCCATCCTATCCTGTGCCGTTTTTCGGACTCACACTTAGAAAAACTTGTAGCATCTTTAAAAAGCCACGGGCTGATTGGTATCGAAGCATTTTATTCAACTTATGCTCCTTCCGAAGAAAGGCAGATACTAAGATTGTCTGAAAAATATCATCTCCTGCCTTCAGGGGGAAGCGACTTCCACGGTTCAAATAAAGAAAAAATAGATTTAGGAACCGGTCTGGGTAAACTCTATGTAGATGACAGCATCCTTACAAATTTGAATAAAGCCCGCAAGAAAATTCTTTTCTCGGATATGGACGGTACCCTTCTTCTAAATGACTCGACCATAAGCAAGGAAATGCATGATGCGCTTCGCGCAATGATGTCCTGCGGTCATAAGCTTGTTCTTACTTCAGGTCGCCCCCTTCCCAGCATATTGGAAAGAATAAACCTTCTCGATTTAAATATGCCGGGAATGTACATCATTTCAAACAACGGTGCTCTGATTTATGATGTTGACAACAATGTTCCTCTTCGCAGTTACAAATTATCTTCTGATATCATTGCTGAAATATGCGAAATGGCTGACTCTATGGGAGTTCATGTTCACAGCTATACCGACAGCGAAATCGTCGGATTCAGTGAAGATGAAGAATTGGATTTTTACAGGCAGAGAATCCATATGCCGTTTGTAAAAACAAATGATATTGCGGCCTTTTTAAACGACGGTTCATACAAAGTACAGTTAATTCATTTAACGGACCACGCACTCATGGAAAAGCTCAGAGAAGAAATATTATGTAAACTTGGTGATAAGGTTGAAGCCATGTTCTCCAGCAGCAAATATCTTGAGGTTCTGCCAAAGGGTGTAGATAAAGGAGATGCTGTCGCATTCCTCACGGACTACTTTCCTGTTCTGCGCTGCAATACTTTTGCTTCCGGTGATGAAATGAACGATATACCCATGATTCGTGCCGCTCATACCGGAATCGCCATGGCAAACGCCAATGACAAAGTAAAAGCCGTTGCAGACGTTGTTACAAAAGAAACAAACGACCACGACGGCTTGCTTGAAATAATTTCGATGTTTAGTTAATCGTTCTGAACAAGCATTCTCGTCCATTTGCACGGAATCAATGATATAAGAAGAACAATCACGTACGAAATTACATATACGAGAATACTGTAGAAAATAGAATCGGATTCAATCGGAACCCAGTTTCTGTGCTGCACAGCATAGTTCAGTAAATATGATATCAATCTGTTGATGCAAAAAACTCCAAGCGCGTATCTGGTGAGCCAGTTTATAATCACATGCATAAATTTGGGCAGTTTCGCAAGCGGAGGTGCAGCAAACAAAAGAATAAGTGCTAGGGACAAAACTATTATTTTTATTCCTGCGTATCCAAAGCCTGTTATATCCGTAAAAATACCGAAATATCGCAGCAAACAAATGACAGCAACCGCAACAAGCATTGTAATCGGCCACCAAGCGCCGGTCTTTGCCGTAACGCCGTAACTTGCTATCAAAAATCCAACAGCAGCGAGCCCCAACATTTCAGGCAGATAATCGATAACATCGGAAATGCCCATAAATGAAACATATTTTCCGACATTAAGTCCGATATACTGAACAACAAGCGCCAAAACAGTTAAAACAATAAATACAACATTATAGAACTTCGGAGCTACCAAAATAAAAAGTAAAAAAAATACAGTAAGTATAACAGATCCGATTAATACCCACATAACAGGGTTCAGTGAACCACCGCTTCCTGAAATACAAAGCTGAATGAAATCTCTGCCGCCGATCGGCCTTCCTTCATCTTCCAAGGTTCCCATCATCAAAAGATAGCTAAGCCAGTAAATAACTGCCCATCCTACAATAGGAATAACCAGTCTCAATACCTTGTCCCATATTTCACTTCCGTTTTTGCTTACAAGTTTTCTTTGAAAAGAATAAAATGTCAGCATAACCAAAACAGGTATAGCCGCAATACGTAAATAAAAAAGCCATCCGAGAGCACCGGTGGTTACTGCGCTGTACGCGTTCCACTCTTTCTCGATAATAACTTCAAAACTCATGAAAGCAATTAAGATTGACAAGCCGAGATTCTTATTATCTGAAGTTTTAGCATTCTGTGTTTTTCTTGCCATATATAATCTTTCTTTTCAGAATAATCCTTTTATAATCAACCCATTGATTATAGGCTTATTTTCGCAGAAACGCAACTGATTTATAGCAAACAATAATTAAAACGACTACGCTTCAACAATCAGATATCTGCCATCACCGATATCAAACACTTCGTCAGCTTCAATTATTTCTTCTTCATCTGCATCTTCCACGTCGATTCCGGCCTCCTCAAAATATTCAAGAATTTCTTCTTTACTGTTTACCACATAAGCTTCATTCTCTTCCAAAAACTCTCTTGCCTCATCCATAGTTTCTACAACTTCCTCGGGAAAAAGCTGAAGCTGGTTATCAAGGAAACAACTTACAACCTTATCATCAAACATTTTTTATTCCTCCTTTATATCCACTTATTATTAATCAGTTCCTTATATAATTTTGCCACCGGCAGTCCTACTACATTTGAATAATCACCATCGATACGCTGTATAAACTTTGCAAACATACCCTGGATAGCATAACTTCCGGCCTTATCCATGGGTTCTCCTGTTGAAATATAATCTAATATTTCTTTTTCTGATAACTCAGAAACCCATACTGCCGTACTGTCATGGAAGCTGATACTTTCACATGATGATTTTGATGTCTTAATTAAAGTAACACCTGTTATTACATTATGTTCTCTGCCTGACAACAGGCGAAGCATTGCTGCGGCATCCCCTTCATCCAAAGGCTTCCCAAGTCTTTTGTCACCCAGAAAAACCAACGTATCTGCAGCAATAATAAGGCAATCATCCTTTTCTTCCTTTTGCATAGCTTCATATACCGCCTCCGCTTTTCTTAAAGATATTTCTTCAACAATATCAGTCGGATTTGTTTCTTTGGTGTCTTCGTTGCAGTCACTTACTCTTATTTCAAAATCAAAACCCATATTTCCCAGCAGTTCTTTTCTTCTCGGAGAAGCTGATGCAAGAATAATCTTCATTGTTATAATTCATTCCTTTCAATATAATCATCCTGATATGAATAACTTCCACGTTCGGTTTTTGCGTACTCCCCGTTCGTCTGAAGTGTTCTTCCTTTAACATCATCGTGAATCATATTTATTAAATATTGATTTAACTTTCGTTTGTTATCTTCGTCAGTGATGGGATACATGATTTCCACGCGTCTTTCGAGATTTCTCGGCATCCAGTCCGCACTCGAACAGTAATATTCCGGATTTCCTCCGTTTTCAAACTTACATATCCTGGAATGTTCAAGAAATCTTCCCACTATGGACTTTACCGATATATTCTCGCTGACCCCGGGAATACCGGTCTTCAGGCAGCAAATTCCTCTAACCAGTAGATTTATTCTTACTCCGGCATTTGACGCTTCGTAAAGTTTTTCAATGATATCCGGATCGCAAAGAGAATTCATTTTTGCAATTATCTCCGCATATCTTCCGCTTTTTGAAAAAGCAATTTCACGATCTATCAGTCGTATCAGTCTCGACTTGAGCATTGTCGGTGCAATTATCAGTTTATCGGCAGTTCTTGGTTCGTTTGAGCCACCCAATACATTAAAAAATTTAATTGCATCACGTCCCAGCACCTCATCGCATGTAAGAAGGCTTATATCGGTATATCTCTTCGCTGTAGATGTATTATAATTTCCCGTTCCGAGATGAAGGTAGTTTCGAAGCACTCCTTCTTCTTTCCTGATAACAAGTGTTATTTTGCCATGTGTCTTCAACCCGGCCGGTCCGTATATTACATGACATCCTGCTTTTTCAAGCATCCGTGCCCAGCCGATATTGTTTTCTTCATCAAAACGTGCTTTCAGTTCTACAAGCACCGTTACTGACTTTCCGCAGTATGAAGCATGCGCCAAGGCCTTTACTATCGGCGAATTTGTATCCACTCTGTACAGTGTCTGGCGTATTGCAAGAACACTTTTATCCTCGGCAGATCTTGCAATAAATCTTGCAACAGGGTCAAAGCTCTCATATGGGCATATCAAAAGACGATCTTTCAGCCTAATTGATCTAAAAATATCACGGTCTTCCCTAAATATGTCATAGCTTATAGGCGTAAACGGTTTTTCCTTTAAATCCGACCTATTTATATCGCTGTATATTTCATCCAGAAATGATAAATCAAGTGGTCCATTTACGTAAAAACTGTTTTTCGGAGTAGCATTTACGTTATTTGATATCATATCCACCAATCTCTTATCCACGCTTGCATCAAAATCGGCTCGAATTATACGTCCCGAATCCCTTTTATGCAGTTGATGCTCAATATTGCTAAGTAAATCCTCCGCATCCTCGTTTTCCAAAGTTAAATCTGCATTTCTGTATATTCTGAATCCTGAAACAGCCTGAATCTCATATTCCGATAACAAAGAAGCAATATTATTCTTCACTATTTCGTCAATCGGAATGTATGTATTCTCATTTGCACTTTCAATGCGATATAGTCTGTGATGTCCGGGCAGTTCTATCAAAGCAAGTGAATTCTCGGCGCTTTCTTTTTTTCTTACAAGCGCACATACATATATTTTTCCCGACTTAATTAGCGGAAACTCTGTATCCTTTTCAAGTAACTCAACTACAAGCTTATCCTTTATTCTGCTGTTAAAATAAGACTCGGTCTGACGAAGTTGGCTTTCTGTAAGTTCATCGCGTGAGCTTACTATATTAATCCGTTCTCTCGCCAAATCTTCTTTTATACCGTCATATACTTTATATGCTTCTTCAACTACTTCATGAACCTTTTGGGAAATATGACTCAGAGAAACCGTCGGTGACATTCCCGCTATGTCAGGTTTAACATATCCCGCCAGCTCCATATTTTTTAATGAACCCACTCTGACAACAATAAATTCATCAAGATTGGAAGAAAATATACTTAAAAAGCGCATTCTTTCAAGCAGCGGATTTGTTTTGTCCGTTGCCTCTTCAAGAACGCGCTCATTAAACTGTATCCAACTTAATTCTCTGTTTCTGTAATATTTGAAATCTCTAAGATTTCTTTCTTCCATTTCAGGCCTGAGTTCCCTTCAAGTAATCAATAAACTGCTGCGCCGCACGGCCTGAACGTCCGCCATGCTTTAATTCCCATTGTCCTGCCAGGATAAGAAGTTCTTTCTCATCCATATCGATGCCGGCCCTCTTTGCCAGCTGAATGATAATATTATCATACTCTTTTTTATCCGGTGAACCATAATAGATTGCAACACCAAATCGATTATACAGAGAAAGTTTTTCCTGCATTGTGTCTCCAAAATGAACTTCATCTTCTCTGGCATTCTCTCCTCTTTCCGAGAATTTTTCGTTCACAAGATGACGTCTGTTTGAAGTAGCATATATCAGAACGTTTTTGGGGCTTTTTTCCAGTCCTCCTTCGATAACTGCTTTTAAATACTTATATTCAACTTCAAAGGTTTCAAAGCTTAAGTCATCCATATAAAGAATAAACTTATAATTTCTGTTTTTTATCTGTGAAATAACATCATTCAAATCCGAAAACTGATGCTTGTATACTTCGATAATTCTGAGCCCGTCCTCATAATATCTGTTTGCGATTGCTTTAATGCTTGAGCTTTTTCCTGTTCCTGCATCACCGAAAAGCAGGCAGTTGTTTGCAACTCGTCCTGCAACAAAAGCTTCTGTATTGTCTACAAGCTGCTTCTTTGCATCCTCGTAGCCTACCAAATCGTCCAAATTAACATGTGCAATGTTTGTAATGGGTACAATAGCTGCATGATCACCTATATGTTCAATTCTGAATGCTTTATGTAAACCAAATTTTCCTACACCATAGTCCTTATAAAATGCTGTAAGCGTTGCTTTCATCTCTTCGGGCGAATTGTTTTCGTTAAATTTCTCGGCAAGTTCAACAATTCGTTTACAAATACGTGTATTATAAACTTTGCTCTCGCGCTTTGACGCTTCGTATTCAAGCACCAGGTCAAAATCATTTATCTCAAGAACTTCCGTCATATCCGCAAAATCATAGTCATAAAGTTCCTTAAGAATAACAATGTCATGCAGAACCGCTTTGTTTATTGTTCCTTCAACTTCACCAACAACCTCGCAGGCCATGGAATAACTGTTTTCGTTGTTTACCAGGAGATTTGAAAGATAGCAGTGCCACAAATTTCCATAAAAGCCGTACTTTCCCGCAAGTTCAAGAAGTTCGTGAAAACACTTATAAAACAGTGACTGAAGTTCCGGAATATCCGCATCTGCCGAATCATAATTTTCCATAAGATAAACCATATCTTTCAGAAGTTCACCATCTTCAAAATCTTTATATACAATCAGTTCCTGCTCTCTCATATAAATAAAAGCCTTTCAATGAATAAATTATAGTTTATTGTATTCCTATCATAGGTTGATGACAAGACTTGAAAAATATATAATGGAATATATGTGATTTTTTGCATGCCGGAGGAAACTGATATGTCAAAAAAAGTTAAAAATACAATATTTGTGATTGTTATTATTCTTCTTTTGTCGGTTGCTGTTATTATTTCGCTTCTCCAATCCCGTATTTCTGCCGTTCCCAAAGGAACAATCGGTAACACAGCCGGAAATCTGTATAACGGCGGCCTTTTCTGCGAAAGCGAGGATGTTCTCTATTATGCAAATCCATACGATTCCGACACGCTTTATTCGCTTAATCTGAAAACCGGCAAAAGCAAAAAACTTGCCGATATCCGAGCTGAATATATAAATGCGGGAGGAAAATACGTTTTCTTCTTCGGACGTCCCAATTCAACAACACAGGGAATCGGCTCGGTTGTATCAAAACCCGGCATTTTCCGTGTTGATAAAAACGGTAACCATCTTAAGGCTATATCAAACGAAGTATCTCAATGTATGATACTTGTTGACAACAATATTTATTTCCAGCACTATACAGAAAAGACCGGAACAACTTTTGCCGTTATGGATCTTTCCAAACAAAAATCAACAGAGCTTCTGGATTATATGATTACCCCCGCCTGTTACTATCAGGGAAGTCTCTATTACAACGGTATTGTGCGTGACCATTACTTATATCGCTATGATTTAACAACAAGATCCGAATCCAAAATATGGGAAGGTGACATCTGGAATCCGATTTGCACCGGCCAGTACGTTTACTATATGGATGTCTTAAATGATTACAGACTTTGCCGTTATTCAATTAGCGATAATACTATCGAAATACTGACTGAGGAACGCCTGGATTCTTTCAATCTATATGGCGATATTATTTATTATCAGGTAAGTTCCGCTACCTCTCCGTGCCTTAAGCGCATGCGATGTAACGGTACTGAACAGGTAATCGTTGCAGACGGGGTATTCAACAGCATTTGTATTACTCCCGAATATACTTATTTCAAACCATTTTATTCAACATTTACAATTTATAAAACTCCTACTTTCGATTATCCGAATGTAACCGAATTCACTGATGCACGTGATGCAGCCATGAAAAATTTCAAATAATAATAAAAATAATTCAAAAATCCCGAGTATCCTGATTCAGCCGTACTTCTCGGCGCAAATCATAACATTCGGGATTTTCTGTATAATTCGTTATAATCTTTCAAGCATCTGCGATGCAGTCATTTTATTTATAGGATGTCTGATAAAAGGGTCCACCTGTTTAAGCGGTTCCAAAACGAAGCTTCTGTTTTCCATATCGATATGCGGAACTGTCAGATTCTGCGTGGAAATCACATAATCATCGAAATATATAATATCCAAATCCAAAGTTCTGGGACCCCAATGAATTATTCTTTCTCTTTTTTGTCCCGCCTCAACTTCATGCAGTCTGTCAAGCAATTCATTCGGCTCAAGTATTGTCTCCACAACCCACATGCCGTTTAAGAAGTCCGGCTGATCCGTTACACCGTAGGGCTTTGTTCTGATCAATTCCGATTCTCTAAGAAGAACAACTCTCTTGTCTGAAAACAAATCATCTTTTCCAAGGCGTATGATTTCCTCCGAATCTCCGAGATTTGATCCGACGGCAATATATGCCATGTGTCTTTTTCTGCCTGCAGTAACCGACACATCTGAGAAAACCGCATCTAAAGGTGCCGAAGGTTTGTGAACCGTAACCGAAATCTCTTCTATAAGTTTATACCTTAAAATGATTTTTTCAGCCAAACGGCAAACAACGCTTTCAATCAGGTCGAACTGTACTTCATCAAATATTTGGTTTACATAATCCGTCAAGTCAGCATAATTTACGGTCTTTTCCAAATCATCGTTTTTTGCCGCCTCGGAAAAATCGCTGATAATTGTTATGTCAACCAAAAACCTTTGGCCGTTCTTCTTCTCACTTTCAAGAACACCGTGATGCGCAAAAATTTCCAGGCCGGTAAGCTTAATTACACCCATAAACAGCCTCCAACATATCAACCACACGTTTGTTTGCCAAAACATCGTGAACACGTACAAACGAAGCCTTTTTGCTTACTGCCAAAGCCGTAAGCGCCAGCGTACCCTCAAGTCGCTCATCCACAGGAACCTTCAAAGTATTACCGATTACAGATTTTCTGCTTACTCCAAGAAGCCACGGAAATCCTATAAAGCCCAGCATTTCCATATGATTAAGAACAACAAGATTTTCTTCTGTCGTTTTTGCAAATCCAATACCCGGGTCAAGAATAATCATGTCATCCGGAATACCTGCTTCTTCCGCAAGCTTAAGCGTATATGCAAGATCTGAACAAACATCGTCCATTAAGTTTACATAACAATCTTCTTTTCGGTTGTGCATCAGCACACAAGGCAATTTTCCTTCTGCTATTACGGCTGCCATATCCGGATCCTTCTTGAGTCCCCAAATATCATTAATCATATCGGCGCCGGCCAGAATACCCGCCTTCGCAACCGATGATTTCTGCGTATCAAGAGAAACAGGAATATCGAAGTTCTTCTTTATTGCTTCAATAATAGGAGCAGTTACTTCAATTTCTTCTTCCGCTGTTACCGGAATATATCCGGGACGTGTCGATTCACCGCCTATATCAATGACATGAGCACCTTCACTTATCATTTGTTCTGCATGAAATAATGCTTTATCTCTGTCTCTGAATTTTCCTCCATCGGAAAAAGAATCCTGAGTAACATTCAGGATTCCCATGATATATGTATGCTTATCCAATTCAAAAGTTTTTCCGCCGATAATCAAATCTGTTCTCCCCGGCAATCAGCCTCTCAACATTTTAAAGAATCTGTTTTGCAATCGTTCACTCTCAGCGAACTGTCCCCTGGTGGCAATTGTCTGTGTTATGCTGCCGGGCTTTTTTATCCCACGCATTGACATACACATATGCTCGGCCTCAACAACAACCATTATTCCTTTGGGCTTTACACATTCATTTATAGCATCCGCTATCTGCGACGTCATTCGTTCCTGAATTTGGAGACGGCGTGCATAAACTTCAACAGTTCTGGCAAGTTTACTGATACCCACTACCTCTCCGTCCGGAATATACGCGATATGCACTTTTCCGTAAAACGGAAGCATATGATGTTCGCACATTGAAAAGAATGTAATGTCCTTTTCCAAAACCATTTCACTGTTATCTACAGTAAATCTTTTTGAAAGAATTTTATTTGGATCTGTTTCATATCCGGCAAATATCTCATTATACATACGTGCAATTCGATCAGGTGTTTCTATAAGTCCTTCCCTCTCGGGATCCTCGCCCATACCTTCCAGTAAAAGTTTCACACCTTCTCTGATTTTATCTTCATTTATCATCTTGTACCGTGCCAATCCTTTTTGATATCGTTTTTGTTCTCAACAACCTTTTTAACCTGCTTTAAATGAGAAAGCGAGCCAAAACTGATGACAGCCGTATCCTTGTCCGCAAGCATCAGCGCCAACTCAACAGCCTCTTCTATGCTGTCCGACGCCGTAACATTCGGATTATACTCCGACACCGCATTAGCTAAATCCAATGCCGCCAGTCCGCGTCCTCGGTTTGGACTTGTCACGGTTATAATCTGCCATGCCAGGTCCGCTGTATTCTCAATTACTTTATCATATTCCTTGTCCTTAAGTACACACATTATGAATATAATTTTCTTTTTTGAAAAATAATATTCCAAATTCTCTCTTAACCTGGCAGAAGCCGGCTCATTATGCGCACCGTCTATAACAAAAATCGGCTTTGCGGATATTATTTCAAATCTGCCGGGAAGCGTCATCTTTTCAAGTCCCTTAAGATAAGAAGAACTCTTTATAGCTATATTTTTTCTTTCCAGTGCTTTAACGGCTTCTATTGCCAGCGCAGCATTTTCACTCTGATTTTTTCCCAAAACAGAGAGTTTTACAGCCTTTAATTCTTTATAGTCAAAGGTCGTACCGGAAGATTTCATTGACAGCTTTTTGATTTTATCCGGCTCACTGACATAGAAACCGGCACCGCACGCGCCAGCACGTTTACATAACTCATCGAGCACTTCTTTTTTGTTGCTTCCGTCAGCCACTACCTCACATCCGGGTTTAATAATTCCGCCTTTTGTTGCCGCAATCTGTGTAAGCGAATTGCCAAGATACGACATATGGTCCATGCCGATTGCAGTGAATACTGCTACCAAGGTATTGTTTACGACATTTGTGGCATCAAGTTCTCCGCCCATTCCACATTCTAGAACAACAAGATCGCATTCTTTTTCCTTAAAATACAGAAATGCCGACACCGTTTCTATTTCGAATCTGGTATATGGTAAATTTGTTGCCGAGATACGCTCAATAAGGTTTACATAATCCTTCTTGCTAATATTCCTTCCGTTAATGCTTATAATTTCTCTCTCATCAAAAACAGCCGGCGATCTGTACAACCCAACTTTCAGTCCTGCCGCTTTCAATATTTCCAAAATGTATCCGGACACAGAGCCTTTCCCGTTTGTTCCTGCAACATGGATAAATTTAAGCTCTTGCTCGGGGCTGCCCATAGCCGAACAAAGGTCTCGAACCCGGCTAAGTCCCGGACGTATGCCCTTTGCTATATTCAGATTTTGAAGATAAATAAGTGTTTCTTCGTAGTTCATTACTTTTTTCGGGCTCCCCTTATTGTTCAAAGTAATCGTATCAGGTTACAGTTTCTGTTTTTTATTATGATATTCATTTTTCGCTTTATTCATTCTTACCACAGTCAGATGATACGCCAAAACAAAAAACAAGGCTGTAATAAACCATGTAAGCGGGTCACCCAGACACACACCGATAAAGCTCATTTTCGCAGTGGATACTTCAGATATTATTCCGCGGCAAATCAGTTCCACAATTCCGCCAAGCATCGCCGAAAATGAAAAACCGCATCCCTGCATTGCATTCCGCAGTACAAAAATCATTCCCAGAGGAATAAAACAAGTTCCTGCCATATAATAATATGTTTTTGCGTATCCCAAAACTTCGTTAAAGTCCGAACCTGAATCCACAAACAATTTCAGAAATGAAGGGAAGAAGAAAATGGACGCCGCAAAAACGGTCACTGAAAAAGCAGCCGATAAAATATTAGCTGCTCTCACGCCCTGCCTGATTCGGGCTATATCGTTAATTCCACGATTTTGCGCACAATAAGTAGCCATTGTTACACCCAGTGCGCCGTAAGGAAGAGTCAGGAACTGGCATACTTTATTTGCAGCGGTATATGAGCCCATAATCGTTGATCCAAACATATTAAGTGCAGCCTGAATCATAATTGTGCCGATTGCGGTAATGGAATACTGCAGTGCCATCGGAACACCTATCTTCAGCTGGTTGGATGCAATCTGCCAATCCATATGCATGTGCCTTTTTTCGGGAACAATAAGTTTTACTCTGTTATATATATAAATGAGACATAAAAAGCCCGAAATACCCTGGCTTGCAATTGTTGCAAGTGCCGCGCCGACTACTCCCATCTTAAATACAATAATAAGAAGAAGGTCAAGAATTACATTCAGTCCTGCGGAAACCATAAGGAAATACAAGGGTGTTTTTGAATCTCCCACTGCTCGAAGCAGTCCCGCGCATACATTGTAAAGCATGGTAAATGACAATCCCAATGTAATAATTAAAATGTAATCATACGACATAGCAAAAACATTTTCCGGGGTGTGCATAAGTGTCAGAAGCCACTTCATACCCAGCGCACTTATAATTGTAATCAAAACTGACAGAACTCCGGTTAGCACAGTCGCATTATATGTTGAGATTTTGACTCCCTCTCTGTCACCCGCACCGTATTTTTGTGCTACTATTACAGAGAATCCTGCGGCCAAACCGTTTGCAAAACCTATAATAAGAAACGAAATGGTTCCGGTCGCACCTACTGCCGCCAAAGCATCCAGGCCGATTGCTTTACCAACAATTATGGTATCTACCATGTTATATAATTGCTGAAACAAATTTCCCATAACAACGGGAAGAATAAACTTTAAAATCAGTTTGAAGGGACTCCCCTTCGTCATATCAAGTTCCATAGTAATCTCCATTTCGCCCCCGCTTAATCCGGAGGGCACTTGCAGAGGCCCCCGAGTGGGCGGCACAAAAGTGCCATGTGAAAAATGCTCTGTTTTTTTCACACTATACCTCTTTTAGGATATGAATAAGTCTATATATTTTTTTCTTCTTTTTCAATGTCATTATCTATGAAAAAACCTTTGAATAATTGTCGTTTTCGATTGAATTCCACCAATCAATATGGTATCTTTTTAGAGATAGAGTTTTCTGCTAAAGGAGGTATTTATATGAACGCTGTTGAATGCATTAAAGGAAGAAGAAGTATCCGTACTTTTACAGAAGAAGCAGTATCTCACGAATTGCTTGAAGAGGTTATTGATATTGCCCGTTTTGCTCCCAGCTGGAAAAATACACAGATTTCCAGATACGTTGCTGTTGAAGGTGCCGTAAAAGATGCCCTTTGCGATAAAGTTTTTGATTTATATCCCGGCAATGGCGAAATGGTTAGAAAAGCTCCCATGCTTGTTGTTCTTACATATGTAAAAAATCGTTCAGGCTTTGAAAGAGACGGTTCATATACCACTACCAAGGAAGACCGCTGGCAGAATTTTGATACAGGTATTGCAGCCGAAGCTTTTTGTCTGGCCGCTTACGAAAAAGGACTTGGAACCGTTATTCTCGGAATCTTTGATGAGAACAAAGTTGCTGAGGTTATTTCTCTTCCCGAGGACAGAGGAGTTGCGGCATTGATCGTTGTAGGTCATCCCGCTGTTGCCCCCGAAGCTCCCAAGCGTAAGGAAGTTGCCGATTTAGTTTCATATTTAAGTTAATTGCAAAGAGAAGGGTTTTCCCTTCTCTTTATTTATGTATAAATATAATTCAAATATACAGGAGGAATTTATGCGTCACTTAATGAGTCCCTTGGACATGACCGTTGAAGAACTTGAACGTCTCTTCAATCTGGCTAATGATATTGAAAAAAATATGCCTAAATATTCAGAGGTATGTCACGGCAAAAAACTGGCAACCTGTTTCTACGAGCCTTCTACCCGTACAAGATTGTCTTTTGAAGCAGCAATGATAAATCTTGGCGGAAGTGTAATCGGTTTCTCCGATGCAAGTAATTCCAGTGCTGCCAAAGGAGAAAGCGTTTCTGATACAATCCGTGTTATCTCCTGTTATGCCGATATTTGCGCAATGAGACATCCCAAAGAAGGTGCTCCCATGGTTGCTGCCGCAAAATCAGGCATTCCTGTTATTAACGCAGGTGACGGCGGACATCAGCATCCCACGCAAACACTTACGGATTTATTAACCATCCGCTCATTAAACGGGACAATAAACAATTTCACCATCGGGCTTTGCGGAGACCTAAAGTTTGGCCGTACCGTTCACTCTCTCATCCGAGCCCTTCTTCGTTATGAAAATATCAAGTTTGTTTTCATATCTCCCGAAGAACTTCGTGTTCCGGATTATATCACTCAGGAGCTTGACGATCTTGGTGTCGAATATAAGGAGGTAATAAAGCTTGATGAAGTTATGGGTGATTTGGATATTCTCTATATGACACGTGTTCAGAAGGAACGTTTCTTCAACGAAGAGGATTATATCAGGCTCAAGGATTTCTATATTCTCACAAAAGAAAAAATGGAGCTTGCCAAGAAAAACATGCTTGTTCTTCATCCCCTTCCCCGTGTTAATGAAATCTCGGTTGAAGTAGACGATGATCCCCGAGCTGCTTATTTTAAACAGGCTCAGTACGGAGTTTATGTACGAATGGCTCTCATTATGGCGCTTTTGGGTCTTGCCCCCGAAGTTTTTGATAAGGAGGAAAAATAGAATGTTAAATGTCGGTAAAATCGAAGAAGGTTTTGTTCTTGATCATATCAAAGCAGGAACAAGTCTTGATATATACTATAAGTTAGGTCTTGATAAGCTTGATTGTACCGTTGCCATTATTAAGAATGTGCGTTCTGACAAGATGGGCAGAAAGGACATTCTTAAGGTGGAATGCAATATTGAGATGCTTGACCTTGACGTACTCGGATTCATAGACCATAATATTACGGTAAACGTAATCAAAAACGGAGAAATTGTGGAAAAGAAAGTACTTGTTCTTCCCCCTTCCGTTGTCAATGTTATCAAGTGTAAGAATCCCAGATGTATCACTTCCATCGAGCAGGAATTACCCCATATTTTTGTTCTTACAGATGCAGACAGAGAGGTTTATCGTTGCAAATATTGTGAGGAGAAGGCTGCCCGCCTGATTTAAATTTTGTCCAAGTTCAAAAGAATTTCTTCAAAAAAGGATATTTACGGAGATATACGAAAGCACGGAGAAGAAATATACCGTTCAAAGAATTTTCTTTCCTCCGACAATAATCTTCAGCACGGTGATGTATCTGTAAAAAAGCATAGCGAAAAAGTTGCCTATTCAAGCTTATGGCTCTCAAGAAAGCTTCGAATAAAAGTGAACGAACGTGAAATGGTCAGAGGTGCTCTCCTGCATGACTATTTTCTCTATGACTGGCACGATGACGATCATCGCGGTTTACATAACCTGCACGGATTTAAACATCCCGGTGTGGCGCTTGCAAATGCTTCTTCAGAATATCAATTAACAGCACGTGAAAAGGATATAATTAAAAAGCATATGTGGCCGCTTACGGTTGTTCCTCCTCTTTGCAGAGAAAGCTGGCTGGTTACCATTTGTGATAAATATATCTCCACAGGAGAATCGATTCATTTCATTAAAACTACAAAAAAATACTATGAAAAGAAGAAAATGCAAAAAAAATTCGAGTAGGAATAATAACCTACTCGAGTTTTTTTATTTATTTATTCTTTTTTGAATTAATGGCTTCCTTAATTGATTCAAGTGAGTCTTTGAATTTGTATGAAACAATCGTAGGATTACCCTGGATTGTGCCTCTTAAATAGAAGTCTTTAATAAAGTTTTGGAAGCTGTGTTTTTCTTTTACATTTTTAAACTTACCGCGAAGTTCATAAAATTCTGCTTTCATGCCTTCAGCAAAGTTTTGAGGCTTTTCTTCGATAGCCTTTTTAATACTGATAAACTTCTCTTCTATGTTGTCTGTAAGCGCATCGATTTTCGCATCAAAGTTATCGGACATCTTATCCATTTTTTCTTCGATACCCTCTGACCAGTTATCAATGGCACTTTCCATCCTGTCCTTACGCTCTTCTATGCTCTCATTTGCGTATGCAACCATAACATCAAGACGTTTTGCCATAAGACGCATTTCGTCCCGTGCCTTTTCCATCTTAATAATAAGATCACGAAGATCCATGGCAGCCTTGAATGCAAGTGTAAAGTCAACAAGAAAAATTGCTGATAGGCCGATTGTAATCCAAATTATTGCATATTCCGACACATACTTTTCCAGCAATTCGGGAATCGGCGCAACCACATATTTATGTAAACCGTAATTTACACCTAAAGAACAAATTCCCCAATAAAAACTGTTTAATAAACAGATGTGTCCGTTCAAATTGAATTTACGATCCGAATAATCCCAGTACCTTACTTTAAAAATGGCTTCCATTGCCATTCCGGTAAAGTATTCCAAAACACTGCAGCCAATCATACCGGCGAAAAAAACCGCCACAGGCCACTTCATAAATGCTGTGGAGCTTAATACAAGCATCATACCGCCGAAACCATATATAGGAATAACCGGTCCTCGCATAAACCCTCTGTTGGTAAGTTTTCTTGTTCGAACAGATACATATGTTGATTCAATAATCCAACCGACAAAACAATAAATCAAAAAGAAAAAAACTAATTTTACAAGTGTCATATCCTCATCCTTTCACACATGAAAATCATCGTTTTTTATCATATTTTTAAAAAAAATCAGAATGTCAGCACCTCATTCTTGGGTTGCTTGCAAGCTTCAATTGATACAGGTTTAAGAACCGGCCCCTCACCCTTGTATCCTTCGAAATATTCCACATCAACTCTGACTGTTACCTTCGCCCATGATTTGTTTGTAAGGTTATCAGTCTTATCATATTTCGCAACAAAACCTAAAAACTGTATATCTTCAGCGCAGCAAGTCATAATTGCTCTGCCGGGGACAAAAAATCCCTTCGGAAAATTGTCCGGAATATAAATATTGGCCACAAAAGATATCTCTTTTCCGACATAGCGGTCAAGATTATCCATCATATCGATATACCAGATTCCGTATGTATCGTCATTTAGTTCAAGTTTCGCCTTTGTAATGTCATAAGGAAGTTCTTCTTCCAATGTTGCATTGATTTCTCCATCCTTATCTTCAAACACCACTTCAGCCTTTTGATTGATTGCTTTAATATTTCGCTTATATCCTGCAACTTTTTCATTCATTCCGTCACATCTGTTAAATATAATAAGTTCGGAATTTTTAATCATTTCACCCAAAAGCGATCTCATGTTGGCATAATAAAGCTCAAAGGTTTTGCAATCAACTGTGGTAATCTGCTGTTCAACCTTCCATAAGAAAGGAAGCTTGAAATTTTTAAAATTCCACATTCCGTTATATTCAAATATAACTCTTGAAGGCTTATATTTCTTATCCAGCTCCATAAGCTTGTCAGGCGTGATATCCGATTCATCTTCAGCTACAACCATAACCGTATTAGTCGCTTTCAGAAGTTTTTCATCATATTCTTCTTCACCTTCTTCACAAACAACAAGAAGTGTTGTTCCTTTGGTTTTAAAATACGGTTGAGCTAAAGTATAGCTGATAAACTGTGTTTTTCCGCTGTCAAGAAATCCATTTATAACAAATACTGATTTCATATTTCGGCCTTTCTGATTAATTTCCTTTGCGAACAAGAATTAGTTCCTTAATTGCTTCTTCCTTAAGATGAGCACCGATTACGCAGATTTTTCCTGTATATTCGGGGGCACCTGTTCTGATATCCGATTCACCGGGAACATAGTCAAAATAAATCCATGTACCGTTTTCGGAGGGAAGCATTCCCTTTGCACGAAGAACTTCACCATAACTTTCTGCATCTTCCAAAGCATCGAGGAAAGCTTTAACCTGTGCTTCCGTATAGAGAGCGGCAGTCTCCATACCAATGCTTGTGAATACATCGTCAGCGTGATGATGGTGGTGATGGTGATGCTCGTGGTCATGATCGTGACATCCGCAAGTGCAGTTTTCATCATGCTCATGATGATGGTGGTGCTCATGTTCGTCATCATCGTCATCGTCGTCGTGATGATGGTGGTGGCAACAGCACTCTTCATCGTCATCATCGTGGTGGTGATGGTGATGTTCATGCTCGTCATCGTCGTCATCGTCGTGATGATGATGGCAGCAGCACTCTTCATCGTCATCGTCGTGATGATGGTGGTGATGATGCTCATGTTCATGTTTAAACTCTTCCAAAAGCGCCTCTGCAAATCCTGTAACTGCTTCAAATGTATCAAGAATGTACTGTCCCGAAAGTTCATCCCAGGGAGTTGTAATAATCTTAGCATCTTTATTATGCTCACGAAGCATTTCAACTACTGCCTGAAGCTTCTCTTCAGTCATGTTCTGAGTACGGCTGAGTACGATTGTTCCCGCATGCTCAACCTGATCAATGAAGAATTCACCAAAGTTCTTCATATATACCTTACATTTTGTAGCATCAACAACTACTACCGAAGATCCCGCTTCAACACCGGCATGCTCACATGCTTCATGAACTGCACGCTGAACGTCTGAAAGTTTGCCCACTCCTGAAGGCTCGATAAGTATTCTCTCGGGAGCATACTTTTCAATAACTTCTTCAAGTGATGTAGTAAAGTCACCTACCAGAGAACAGCAGATGCAGCCCGAATTCATTTCTCTGATTTCAATACCGGAATCTTTAAGGAAACTTCCGTCTACACCGATTTCACCAAATTCATTTTCAATAAGAACAATCTTACCGCCATTAAGCGCCTCACTCAAAAGTTTTTTGATAAGTGTTGTTTTTCCGGCTCCGAGAAATCCGGAAATAACATCAATTTTTGTCATTTTCTATTTCCTCCCATTTTTCATATATTTGTGAAAGTGGAACAGCAACCGCTTCGCCGTTATCGGTACCTCCGACAATAATTCCAAGAAGAAAACCTTCTTCGTCATAAACACCGCAGCCGCTCATTCCTTCATAAACATCCGCATACAGATATAACATTGTTGCATCGAAGTCATCCACATAGAATTCCTTATCGGCAACAGTTCCTTTTGTGGCATTGCTTCCGACTCCCGTGGCAGAGCCCAAAATCATTACTTTATCTTCCGAGTTCAATTTTTCGTAATTACTCTCGGAATTCTTTGCATAATCAAGTTCCTTTAGCAAACTCGAATCAATGTAATCGGTTGAGAAAGTCATTATGCAAATATCAGGTTTATCCGAGCAATATTTAACATCTGCAAATCCGGCCTGCCCCGTATTGAATGTAATAATTCCCTGATTATATCCGTTCATCAAATGGCCTGCCGTAACAATGGTGACCATTTCGTTCGAAATATCAAGAATAACGCCACTCCCCTGAGCTTCTCCCGCATTCACCATAACGGCACATGGCATCAGGGAAATCGCAAATTCTTCATCACTTACTGTTTTTGTATCATCCGTTTCCGGTTTTGTCACTTTACACCACATAAGCCATGCCGGTAAAACTACTACCGCCACGGCTATAGGTATAATCCAATATTTCTTTTTCATGCAAGTTAAATTTTTATAAAATGCAACGAGCCGGACTGTAAGCCGGGTTATGTATCAGACGATCATCTATCTAGAACTATTGTTACCAACAGTTTCAAGCGACCTACCAGACAGCAAAGCGGGCAACTTTATCACTGTCTCACCGCAAAGGGTGTTTGGTCTTGCTTCGGATGGGGTTTACACTGCCCTCCCTGTTACCAGTGAGGCGGTAGTCTCTTACACTGCCATTTCATCCTTACCGTTTGCACGGCGGTTTCATTTCTGTTGCACTTTCCTTAGGGTCACCCCCACCGGACGTTATCCGGCATCCTGCCCTGCGAAGCCCGGACTTTCCTCACCTGCAAATGCAGCCGCGATCATCTGTCCGACTCGTTTATTTACTTTAGTTATACAGGGAATATCGATCCGCCGATAAATTCCCTGCAGAGTGAATTAATAGGTACGATCTTTGGATCCAAAGCTACAAAGTATTCAAGGAATTTAAGCAAGCGTTTTGCTTCGTAATACTCCGGGGCTTCCTTTGTAATCTGGAACAGCAATGGCTCAGCATATGTCTTGAATGCAGCGAGCTCATAAAGGAGAATTGAATTAAACATTGCATCTGCGTTTTCCTGGAAAGGGAAAATGTATTTTTCTTCTCCGCGACGAACGCTAGGCCACATACTGATAGTTTTCTGAGCACTCGTTCCTCTTGTTCTGGCATCTCTGACCATACGTCTGAACAAGCGTCCATCAGTTGTAGGAATACGATTGTGCTCATCTATATTAATGCTTGTAAGTGCACTGATATATATTTTGTATTTACTATCGGACGGAAGTGCAGCGCTCATTTTATCATTCAAGCCGTGAATACCTTCAATAACCAGAATATCATCGGCACCCAGCTGAAGGAAATTGCCGTTATACTCTCTTTTGCCTGATTTAAAATTAAAATGAGGAAGTTCGACACGCTCTCCTGCAAGCAATCTTCCCATATCTTCATTAAACTGCTTTACATCGATTGCCTCAAGACATTCGAAATCATAATTTCCGTCTTCGTCCTTTGGCGTATCCTCTCGGTTTACATAATAATCATCCATTCCGATTGGATGAGGATTAAATCCAAAGGTCTTTAACTGAATTGACAATCTGTGTGAAAAAGATGTTTTTCCGGAAGAAGAAGGACCGGCTATCATAACAAACTTAACGGTTCCCCGTTTGATAATATCTTCGGCAATATTGCTGATTCTTCTTTCCTGTAAAGCTTCCTGGACGAGTATCAGGTCATTTATGTCACCATTTGAAATAGCATCATTTAACTGCCCTACAGTGCTTACACTGAGCTTTTCACTAAGTTCCGTAGATGCCTTCAATGTTTCAAACAGATTTCTTCTTTCATCAAAAGGTTTTAATACTTTCGGTTCATGCCTGTCAGGAATGGTTAACATAAATCCATCATCGTATTTGATTACATCAAACCATTTAATGTAATCTGTCGACGGAAGCATAAATCCGTAGAAGTAGTCCGCATAATCATCAAGCCAGTATATATTTACACTCGAAGAACGACGATATTTAAACAACGCTTCTTTATCGCTCATTCCTCTTTCTTTGAACAGTTCAATTGCAGCATCAAGATCTGTGCTCTTTTTCACAAACGGTCTTTTCGCAAGAGCAATCTCTTCCATCCGCGCCTTAACCTTCGCAAGCAAATCGTCAGACAAAGCATTGCTTCCCTTGTAGGTGCAGTAATAACCGTTTCCGATAACAAATTCAACCTTAATCTTTTCAATATTCTTGCGACCGCACACATCTTCAAATGCTTTAAGCATCAGCATAATTACGCTTCTTGCATAGGTTTTATGACCGATTGAATCCGAAAGTGTAATGAACTTAACATCGCAATCGCCTTCAATCGTCTTAAAAAGTTCTTTTATTTTTCCGTTAGCATAAACAAGAGCAATTGTGCCATCGTATTTATCCTGATATTCTTTTGCAATTGCTTCAAATGATGTTCCTGTGGGATATTCCCGTGTTTCGCCCGAAATCGTAACTAAAGCCATATTCCCTCCATTCACTGCATAAGTTCTATAGTTTTTTTGAGTTCCCCAATTTTTTCCAAAAGACTTCCCTGTTTCTCAGGTGCGATACCCTTTAAGTATTCTTCGTTAATTCTGATTCCCTTCTCCAAATATTCAAGAAGAAGCGGATCCTTCTTTTTTATCAGGTATTCAGAATAATTATCATATATTCTTTGAATCTCATCTTCCGCAGGTTCAGGGCTTTCGCCCCTTCTGGCATCTATAATCCAATAATACTTTCCGGCATCAAAAACAAATTCTTCTTTCACAATGCAGAATCTGTTCTCACGGATAAATTGTCTTACCGCAAACAATTCCGATTGTGGTTCAAGCACAAGCTGCGACACGTTTTCAAGCAAATCTTTCCCTTCGGACAAGATTTTCGTAACCAGTCTGCCGCCCATTCCGGCTATGATAACTGTTTCAATTTTGTCATCCGGCTTTATTTTATGTAAACCATCGCTCAGTCTGGTTTCAATACTACCCGAAAGACCTGCCTCAGAAATGTTTCTCACTGCGGCTTCCAAAGGTCCCTTATTGATATCACAAGCTATAACATGTTTCGCTTTATTTCTGTTAACCAGTTCAATCGAAACAAATCCATGGTCGCAGCCAACATCCGCAATTACGCCGGCCGGCTCTGTTATGTCAACTATGCTCGACAATCTTTTGGAACGACTTATATTTCCTTTATTCATCAGTCGAGATAATCCTTAAGTTTTCTGGATCGTGAAGGATGGCGAAGCTTTCTCAAAGCCTTTGCCTCAATTTGTCTGATACGCTCTCTTGTAACGTTAAATTCTTTTCCGACTTCTTCAAGGGTGCGCTGACGTCCGTCGTCAAGACCGAATCTTAATCTTAATACCTTCTGCTCTCTCTCTGTAAGTGTAGCAAGGACTTCATCAAGTTGTTCTCTTAATAAAGTAAATGCTGCCGCATCAGCGGGAACCGGAACGTTATCATCCTGAATGAAGTCTCCGAGATGGCTGTCTTCTTCTTCACCGATAGGTGTTTCCAAAGATACCGGCTCCTGAGAAATTTTGAGGATTTCACGTACTCTGTCAACAGGCATATTCATTTCCTTTGCAATTTCTTCGGGAGACGGTTCACGTCCAAGTTCCTGAAGAAGCTGTCTGGATACTCTGATTAACTTGTTAATTGTCTCAACCATGTGAACAGGAATTCTGATTGTTCTTGCCTGGTCGGCAATGGCTCTGGTAATAGCCTGACGGATCCACCATGTCGCATATGTTGAAAACTTGTAACCCTTGGTATAGTCAAATTTTTCAACAGCCTTTATAAGTCCCAAATTACCTTCCTGGATAAGATCAAGGAATAACATGCCTCGACCGACATATCTCTTGGCAATGCTGACAACGAGACGAAGATTTGCTTCGGCAAGTTTCTTCTTTGCTTCCTCATCCCCCTGCTCCATTCTCTTTGCGAGTTCGATTTCTTCTTCCGCACTGAGAAGTGGAACTTTACCGATTTCCTTTAAATACATACGAACAGGATCTTCTATACTGATTCCTTCGGGAACGGAAAGATCAATATTTTCCATATCCACTTCTTCGTCATCATCGAAGAAAGGATCGTCAATAAATATTTCATCATCGTCTTCTGCCTGAGGGCGCATAACATCGATATTTGCCGCCTCGATTGCTTCCATAACCTTGTCCATCTGCTCGTCATCAAGCTGGAGCTCGGCAAAGAAATCGTTTACCTCCGCATATTCAACGGTATTCTTTTTCTTTTTTGCGAAGGTGAAGAATTCTTTAATCTTCTCTTCGATTTTTAACTGCTGATTCTCGTCCATTTTTTCACTCTCTTTCAATTTATTCGTCAATTCTGAAAACCACTGTTTTCAGTTTCTGAAGTGCTTTCTTATCATTAACAACCTTCATGATTTCTTCCATCGTCGCATCCGTTTTCTTTGATAGAACGTCATTGCTGTTTGTTTTTATTTTAAGAACAATATCATGAAGTGCTTTTTCTCTGTCTGTTCGCGACTCTATCTCAATAAGTTTTGTATTAAAAATCTCAGCGCAAAGACGTTGTTCTTCTTCGTCCTCAAACTTACTGACAATCGCCCCGGGATTTAAGTCATTTTTACTCAGGCCGTCGAAAATATAATCAGCAACCGCTCTGTAAACAGGATCCGTGAAATCCTCGGCGGTAATATAATCTTTTATAATATTGTATATTTTCGGCTCTTCCGATACCCAGGTAAGAAGAACCCGCTGAGTTTTTTTGATTCCCTCGTCGGGATCTGCTTTTTTTACATTAACGCCGGATTTCGGTCTGTCAAGCGGCTTATATTCTCCACCGTTTGCAGCAACTATCGAAACAACCTGCTTCTTCATTGTTTCGTAGGAAATTCCGTATTTTTCTGCCACGGCATTAATGTAACTTTCCCTCTCTATTTCGTCATCAAAAACCATCAGCATTTCAGCCGCGCGGCGCAAAAACCTTGTTTTTCCGTCAGGGTCTTTTAAATCAAAACCCGCCTCTTCCATTCTCAGTTCGAAAATGAAACTGTTCTCCGCTTCTTCGATGCGTTTTGCAAATTCTTCAGCCCCGAGATTCTTGATAAACTCATCGGGATCTTTATACGGCTCCATATTAAGAATCTTTGTTGCAACACCGATGCTTCTTAAAATGCGGACATTTTTCAATGCAGCATTGCGACCCGCACCGTCCATATCCGTTGCTATAACAACATTTGATGTAAATCGTTTTATATTGCTGGCATTGGAATTTGTTAGTGCCGTACCCAGCGAGGCAATTGCTTCCGTGAAACCTGCCTGATGCAAAGAAATGCAGTCCATATAGCCTTCGCAGAGAATCAGATAGTTTTTCCTCGTTGACCTTGCGAAATTCAAACCATAGAGGTTCTTTCCCTTATCAAAGACAATTGTTTCCGGTGAATTTAAGTACTTCGGTTTAGCATCGCTCATCACACGGCCGCCAAAGCCTATCACCCGATGATTCGCATCCTGAATCGGAAACATAACACGATTCCAAAACTTATCGGTCATTCCCCTTTTCTCGTCAAACGAAACCAAACCGGACTCCCTTATTATTTCATCCGAAAATCCTTTGCTTCGAAGATAAGTAATGCAGGCATTTGATGAAATCGGTGAAAATCCGAGACCGAACTTTTTCATTGTTTCTTCGGAAAGCCCACGGCCCAAGAGATATTTCATTCCTTCTTCACCAGGTTTATTCCTTAGCTGATAGTAGAAAAATTTAGCGGCTTCTCTGTTTGCTTCAAGAATACGCGTACGTTTTTCTTCCCGCTCTTTTTGTTCTTTTGAATATTCAATTTCCGGAAGCTTGATACCGGCACGTTCTGCCAGATGCTGAATTGCCTCCGGATATGTAAAGTTCTCGTATTTTTGGACGAAAGTATAAACATTTCCTCCTGCCCCGCAGCCAAAACAGTAAAACATCTGTTTTGCCGGCGAAACTGAAAATGAAGGAGATTTTTCACTGTGAAAAGGACACAATCCAAAATAAGAAGAACCTTTTCTTTGCAGCTTCACATAGCTTCCGACCACATCCACGATATCGTTTCGAAGACGTACCTCTTCAACGATTTCTTCCGGATATCTCATATATATTTGTTACCCCATCTCTAACCGACCCAAACTTTAGGCACATAAATATCATTATAAATTGAAATGGCATAGCGGTCCGTCATTGCACCCACGTGGTCGCAAACAATTATTTCCTTAGGATCGCCCTTGTCAACGCGCGCTTTAAGTTCATTCGGAATCTTGTCAAAATTGTTCAGATAATAGTTATATAATGTTTCCATCAACGATTCGGCTTTGCCTTCTTCAGACTTGGCAACAGGATTCTGGTAAACATTTTCAAACATGAATTTTCTTATGCTTTTCATTGCATTTTCCACAGGCTTACTCATCATAACGTCATCTCTGCCTATGCTGCATGTTACGATATCATGAATAAAATGATCAAGACGTTCACCACAGGTATAACCGATTACATCACCTATTTCCCTTGGAACATCACTCTCCTTTAAAATCCCTGCCCTGATTGCATCATCCATATCATGATGAATATATGCAATTTTGTCGGAAAAGCGAACAACCTTTCCCTCAAGCGTTTCCGGCATTCCCGAGGTCTGATGGTTTAATATTCCGTCTCTGACCTCATATGTCAGATTTAAACCGATACCGTCCTTTTCAAGCACATCAACTGTGCGAACACTCTGCTTGGCATGCTCAAATCCGTAAGGACACACACGATTTAATGCTCTTTCGCCGGCATGACCAAAGGGTGTATGCCCCAAATCATGTCCCAGGGCAATTGCCTCAACCAATTCTTCGTTTAACTGAAGAGCCTTTGCAAGAGTACGGGCATTCTGCGACACCTCAAGTGTATGCGTAAGTCTTGTTCTGTAATGATCACCCTCCGGTGAAAGAAAAACCTGAGTCTTATCCTTTAAACGTCTGAAGGATTTACTGTGAATAATTCTGTCCCTGTCACGTTGAAAAACCGGTCTGATGTCGCAAGGCTCTTCGTCTCTGAGTCTGCCTTTTGATTCAGAACTTAATTTTGCATAGGGACTTAAGAAATCCTTTTCCCAAGCTTCAAGACTTTCTCGTATCAGCATCTTTATACCTCCATAAAGAAATCCCTAAAGATGTTATTCAACGTCGACGGCTTATTTCCTTTTTGTTTTTGAGAAATATTGTAAATTTGGAACAAAAACCCACGCCTTTTAAAGCGTGGGCTGTTGTTTTTACTCTTTTTCATTCTGTGCATCGATAAGCTTCTGAATTTCTTCATCCGCACTCGAAAAGCCAAATGCCAATGTAGCCAGTGCATCCCCGTAGTCTTCACACATCATAGCCGGAATAACAAAGGCGGGAGCAATCATATCCAAAGGAAGTGTTTCAAGTCCCCCCACTCTTACGGCATATCTGAATCGCATTTCACCGTCGGAAGGATCAACTTCAAAGTTTCCGCTGTTCATATGCCAATTTGCAAAATTCATAAGCTTATAAATTTCTTCCAGCTTCGTATGATCTGCATTAATTGGAAAAATGTAATAAGAAGTAAAAATCCCTTCTTTTGCCGTGGCGATGATTTTTACATTCTTCATACGGTTTCTTAACGTAAGACCGGTCGAAATCAATGATCTGTCAGCCACATAATCATAATTCCAGTCTTCTGCGTCAAGATAGTCTCTGATTGCCTCAAGTATTACTTCTGCTTCCATAAAAATGTCCCCTTTCTAAATGAAACCGATTGTTTTTTTGTTTTTCTTTTCAAGTAAATATTTATATTCGTCGGAATTGGCGGCATTTTCCAAATCCGACTTAAGAAGAACAAGTTCTTCTTCATTATTCATTGATTTTCTGTATGCCGCCTTGCCCCAGATCTTTTCATACAAATTTCTTACAAATCGTGCATTGCTGAACTGCTTTGACTCAAAGACGGAATCCGGGAGTTCTGTAAAGAAATCTTTAACAGCAAGTTCAAATTCGTTGTCGTATGCGAATTTGTTTCCGAGCATTTTAAAGAATATATCACCCAACTGCTCTCTGGTATAGTTAGGAAAATCGATAATGTAAGGAATTCTGCTGCGAAGTCCCCTGTTGCCCTCAAGCATGGTATTCATCTCATCCGTATAACCTGCAAGTATTATACACATATCATCCCGATGATTTTCCATCTCCGCTACAAGAGTATCAAGTGCCTCTCTTCCGTAGTCTCGTTCGCTTGCACTTTCACCTCTGAAAAGGCTGTAGGCTTCATCGATAAAAAGCACCGAACCATATGCGTCACGGCAGATTGCACTGGTTTTCGGTGCAGTCTCACCGATGTATCGTCCGCAAAGGTCACGGCCTTTGTATTCAAACACATGACCTTTCCTGAGAATGCCCTTTTGTTTGAGTATCTTGGCAACCATTCTTGCCACAGTGGTTTTTCCGGTACCGGGATTTCCGGTAAACATCATGTGTATCGAAGGTTTTTCAATTTCGATTCCCTTCTCGCGCTGGTTCTTAAGTTCGGTCATTTGAGCAACAATCATGTCGATTTGTTCCATGATGTTGTCCATACCCACAAGTTCCCTGAGACTTTCGGAAGGGTTGAAACCCGTCACCTCATAATTAGGAATAACAATATCGTCATGTTCGATTCTTTTACTGATAATTCCGCTGTTGGCATTCTTTACAGCCTTATCGTAAATGACTTTGTCAATGACCTTATTGAGCGTCTTATATCCAAAAAAGCTGTCATCGGATTTTTCTTTCAGAAGTTGTCTTTCAAGCATTTCATTGCACGAATCATCTGATTCGATGCCTTTTTTCTGAAGACGGTTTCTCATATAATCGACCATATCTTCTATATGCACAGGAGGAACACATAATGTCTTTATATTCATAACATCACTCAATGCAATGGCAATATCATTAACCACCGAGTGTTCCATATAAGGCACTCTGAAGACACAAATGTAGTGCTTTGAAATATCCGCAAGCTGCTTTAAATCATTAACCAGCTTTCCCTCTATGATATCGTCGATATATTCACTGACATCGATGCAAAGAATGGTTTGTTTTGCTTTTTCGGCTCTGCTTTCACAGCTGTCTGCCACATTTATAAGCTTCTCCCAGGCACCTTTTTCGTCGGCTTCAACACTGACCTCATCAAAATAGTAGGAAACATCTTCTCTGTTTTCTACCAACCCGTCCAGAATATGAACCTTGGTAAGCGTCTGCAGAAATGTTGTCAATCCAAAACCTGTATCAATGGATACCAGCAGATTTTGTGACCAGATGCATGCTTCGTTATCCATCTGCTTCAGCATGGGAATAACTGCTTTTGTTTCACGCAGATAGTTCTTTAAATCCTCGGAATGCTTCATCGGCGCATCATCAAGAAGTGCCTCAAAATCGTAAGGAAGTGTGTCGACAGTTTCTTCCTGAGAAGAATCCGCATCACATTTATCTTCAGCACTCTCTTTGCCGGCAGCGGATGCATTAACGTCGTCCGCAGATTCCGAAAATGACAAAGGAATCTCTACCTCAAATTCCTCTTCGACATCCTCCGAGCTGATTGAAATGCATTTTCCGACATTTACCGGATTGTAATCTCTTGCAACAATCTCAAAAACCATTTTGGTAAAAGCATCTTCCGCTTCGTCATCAATCAGAAATACCATTCTGGCTCGATTTGACGCTACCAAAACCACTTCAGGATTACTGCGAATCTGTTTTTCAAGGTGTCTGAGCGGTAACTTTTTGAACTCGTCCGATTCAGTCCAGGCCTTGTTTAAAAGCACTGTGATTTTTTTCATGAACACTCCTTAGTCAACGAATTTTTGCCACACTGAGAATTATGCCACAGCCAATCTGTACATACAACTAAACCTGTGGTTTAGGGAATAAAATCGAAGAACAAAGTGTGTGCTTGCACACACTTTGCGCCCGAGCGGTATGCGTAAGCATTAATTTCATCTCCGCGAGGTGCGCATCCCGCCGGAGGCTTTTTATTTCATAGGAAATTCAGAGGAATTTCCTTTGAAATAAAAAAAGCAGCCTTAAAAGACTGCTCTGCTAGAATGCAGGAAATGGGACTTGAACCCACATGAATTTTACTTCACACGGACCTGAACCGTGCGCGTCTGCCATTCCGCCATTCCTGCGCGCAAGGATTATTCTAGACAATATCGAAATATTTGTCAAGGAAAAACAGACATGTGTGAACGACGTAACGGTTCATCCCTACTGTATATCTCTGTGGTGAAATTCTTTCTTTCCCGTAGCATAGTCATCAACAATATGCCCATCACCGGAAAGCATATATTTATATGTAACCAGGCCCTCCAAACCTACCGGCCCTCTTGCGTGTATCTTTCCGGTACTTATTCCAACCTCTGCACCGAATCCATATCTGAAGCCATCGGCAAATCTCGTGGAAACGTTATGATATACTCCCGCGGAATCAACAAGCTGCATAAATACTGCTGCCGTATCCGAATTTTCCGTAACAATACAATCAGTGTGATGTGACCCAAAAGCATTTATATGCTCAACAGCCTCGCTTACATCATCAACAAGTTTGACAGATGCGGTGAGTGAAAGATATTCTTTAAATTCGTCTTCCGTAATTGTTTCACCGCTTATAATGTCAGTAACTTCCTTTGTTCCTTTCAATGTTACTCCGACACCATCCATTGCAGTCTTTAAAACAGGAAGAAATTCATTTGCCACACTCCTGTTTACAAGAAGGGTTTCGACTGCATTGCAGGCAGCCGTATACTGTGTCTTTGCATCGATTATAATCTTTACGGCCTTATTAAAATCAGCGTCTTTATCAACATAAATATGACAGATTCCGTCTGCGTGTCCCATTACCGGGATCTTTGTATTGTTCATAATATATTGCACAAAAGCATTCGATCCTCTTGGAATAAGCAGGTCAACATATTTGTCGCAGGCCAGCAGTTCATCAATCTCGCCGTGAGATTCTGCCTGAAATAGACAGTTTTGCGGAAGTCCCGCTTTTTTAACGGCATCGCTCATTATATTGAAAAGAATTCTGTTTGTCTCCGCCGTTTCTTTTCCTCCTTTAAGCACAGCGCAGTTTCCGCTTTTTATACAAAGAGACGATATCTGAACAAGCGCATCGGGACGCGCCTCAAAAATCACACCGATTACGCCTATGGGGCATGTTGTTCTTTCAAGAAGAAGGTCTTCGTCAAGCTCACGTTTATGTGAAATTCTTCCGATTGGATCGGGTAATTCCACAAGCATATCAATTCCCTGTAAAACATCCGAAAGCTTATGTTCATCAAACTTAAGTCTCTTCATTACTGCGGGGGCAACACCGTTTTCGGCAGCATTTCCCATATCAACCGCATTTGCGGCAAAAATCATTTCCTTATTTTCACTAAGCGCCTTTGCTGCAAGTTTTAAAGCAAGGTTTCTTGTCTCAGTTTTTGATGCAGCAAGAAGCGCCGCATCTTTCTTCATTTTCATTACAGAATCAACGATAGCCATATTAATTAATCCTTCTAATATATTTTTATGTCCGAAGAAATCTTTCCCTTCTTCGTTGTTCCTTTGCTCCCCAAATAGTCAATCTTGCCAAAGCCTCTTAATGTAATCCTGTCACCGGGCTTAACCTGCTTACTGTTGTTTTCACAGAGTCGTCCGTTTATGAATACTTTTCTTTCCTGAAAATACTCTATGCATTCGGACCTCGAAAGATTGTATGCCCGTGAAAGAACAGCATCCACTCTCTCTGAAGCTATTTGTATATTCTTTATCTCCCCTTCGAGCACTTTTAGTTTTGGACACTCATTAAGCTTTGTTACCTTCACGGAAGTATGTTTTATTCTGGTAAGATTCTCTGTTATATACTCCGTCATTGAATCAAGGCAGAACAAAACAGCACTTCTGTCATCGGGAAAAATATCTCCGAGAACTTCACGTTCTATTCCGAGATTCATAAGTGCCCCCAGGTAATCACGATGAGAAAGTTCATCGGAAAACTTACCGATAAGCGGCTCAATTTTTAAACAGCTTATCGGAAAAGGTTCATCATATCCCAATTCCTCTTCCTTACCAAAACGAATTACGACACGTTCACAGGCATCATTTCCGCCAAATATAATCGGTCCGGCAAAATTTATTTCCCGCTCTGTTTCAAAAAAAAGTGACTGCTCGTAAAGAGTAAGAAAATTTGTAAATGTGTATCTGTTTTCTCTGTAAGATTTATCCGCCAGATCACGAATTCTGTTTTTGAACAATTCTTCTTCTGTCGACATATCATTCACACTTAAAGGACACTATTGCATATACATTACCGTCTGTATCCGAAAGCTTTATGTAGCTTATGTTACCGTCTCTGCCTATTGAGCCCTGACAGACATCCCTATATTTTGCTGCTTTAATATACTCTGCCCTAATCTGACGAACATCGGGGTAAAAACCTGCATTCTCGATATTTTTTCCGACAACATCATATTTTTCACCGTAACGTTGCAAAAGCTCGTACGCGATTCTGATGTAATGTCCGTTGTTGACGTGTAAGTTCGTATCAAATAAAGCTTCATTTACTTCAATAGGTTCGCCGATATTTTCAAAGACCACGTCTTTTGAAACTGCTATGCGTCTGTCTTCATACTGCATATCCAGTTTTTCTTCTATTCCGTATCCTTCCACTTCCTCCGGAAGTACCTTAATCGGCAGGCCCTTTTCCAAATCCATATAGAACCAAACGGAATTTGCCTTAACAAGTTTCCTTCCTTCTTCATTTTCAATCCAGAAGTTACGCATTCCGAAAAAGCCTTTAAATGCATAAGGGCGTGTACATATCTTAAAACTATCCGTATGTTTCGGAAGCTCATCAATTTCTATCTGCCAGCTTGATAAAAGCCATACTTTCTTTTTGTCCTGATAATGCTTTATATCAAAGCCTATGCTTGCAGAATGAAAAAGACTGCAGTTCTGCAGATAATTAACAAGGGATGAAATTTTAATATTTCCTGTGGCATCGCACTCACTGTACCCTGCCATTGTTGAATATGAATACATTCTTTTTCTCCGGTCAATCTATATTCCTTGTGATGTCTTTTTGCCGTTCTTTTTAATTTTACAGTTCTGCCAGCATATCTTCAAAGGCATCAAGGTTTAAATCCGAGTGTTCAACTTCGCGCGCATACAGGTATGAAGTTCTGATTATATCAGGCTTCTCCATAGCTCTGTCTATCATAAAAATCCAAAATACGCTGAGTACCGACATAAGCACCTTTGATTTTATCATATCATCATACACAGCACCCTCAAAATATGTATAGAAGAAGAACATAAGAAGCTGTTCTGCCCGGATTTCTTCTTCCTCGGTAAGAACAAGCTCTCCCCAGTTAATATATGCATTTTTTATTAGAGAGGGCCAATAGTCATTCAAAACTTCAAGCTTTGAAAGCATTTTAAAGTGCTCTTTCTTTTTCCAGCAGGAATTGCCCGGTAAAGAAGAAATGTCTGATGAAAATGATTCAATAACATCATCCATTTCAAACAGTTCACCCTCGTCCAGTTTTTCCTGCAGTTCAAGCCCGAACTCTGTCAAAATATCTGCTTTTCGATTGAAGGTTATTGCTCTGTCCTGAATGATTTTATAAATAACCTTTCTTGCATCTTCAAGCTTTTCAAACAAAAGATAGTCAAATTCGTCAAAGAATTCTTCTTCCTCATCTTCCCACTCTATAAACCCGATGGGTTCCTTATTTGTAAGAATAATCCGCGCCGCCTCAGGACACGAAAGGGAGAGGGAATATTCTCTGATATTTTCATATTCTTCAATATGTCTTGGATACCTTGCACAGGTTTCGCAAAGACAGTTCTCGCCGCAAGCAATAATCAAGTCACACAAATTATCATCATTCAGCATGGAGCAGCGTTCCCGATTCTGTTTAAAACATCCCTCATCCCAGTCAATTCCGTTCTTTAGTTTGTCTTTGAAATCTCCGCCCATATTTTCATACTTTTCCAGCGAATCGTCATCGATTACAATTTGCCAGCCAAGGCAACAGCTCATAGGGCATTCACCGGCAATACATCTGAACTTGTCATAATTTGTTGTTTTTGAGTAATACATTTATTCTCTTTTCCAAATCAAATCCGTCGTGAAACAGCTTCACACGACGGATTTATAATTATCTGTTTTTATAGATTTTTTTAAAATAATCCACAAGGTCATCGTAGGGCATAGGCTTTGAAAAATAGTAACCCTGAATTTCATCAACGCCTATCTGCTTTAAAAATTCCAATTGGTTCCTGTCCTCAACACCCTCGGCAATAACCTTGAGATCCTTAAAGTGCGCCAGCGAAACCGTATGTTTTAAGAGTTCCTCTCCTCCTCGATCACCAATGTAATCAACAAGGCTCTTATCAAGCTTTAAAACATTGATTGGAAGCATATTAATGCTTGAAAGAGACGAAAGACCCGAACCGAAATCATCCATATGAAGAACAAAGCCCGCGTCGCGAAGCTCCTGCATCAAATCCTTTATTCCCGCATCACGGATTGTTGCACTTTCCGTTATTTCAAGCGGCACTTTTTCAATCGGAACATTCAGTTCCTCTATTATCGACTTATATTTTTTTATGGTTCCCTGATGGTGAAGGCTGGATCTTGACAAATTAACGGAAATAGGAAGAACATTTATGCCTGCATCCAACCAAAAGCGCAATTTTGTACATACAGTACGAAATACATATTCATCCAGATTAACTATCAAACCATCCTGTTCAAAAGTAGGAATAAACTCAGCCGGAGGAATGAAAACCCCATCGCTCTTTTTCCATCTTACCAAAGCTTCGGCACCCACAACATATTCTGTACCGGCATCATACTTTGGCTGAAACCATACATCAAATTCTTTTTCTTTTATTGCTCTGTCAAAATGCGCCTCGTACATCTGTGCCTTCATATGCTTTACGCTTACCGGTCCGTCATATGTGGCATAAGGAATTGAAAAATTTCTCTTTATACTTTTAACAGCCAGCAGTGCACGGTCGCACATAACACTTACAGCCAGCGTTCTGTCAACGTTGGCATAAATACCATACTTAATGTTGATATTTACCGGAGCATTATTTTTTGCTTCATCCATAAGTTTGAGAAAACGTTGTTTGTCTTCATCCTGCCGTGCAGGAACAAGCCAGACAAATCTGTCTGCGCTTATTCTTCCCAAAATGCCGTCTTTACACATATGCTCCTGTGTAAAATCAGCCAGATATTTGAGAACCTCGTCCCCCTTTGCTTCTCCATACACAGCATTGACGATTTTAAAATTCTCAACGTCAGAAATTGTCACATCATAATCCGTATTGGGATTTTCGTCCAGCATTTTACGCGCCTCGGAAAGGAACGCCTGTCTGGATAAAACGCCCGTCAATTCGTCACGTGAAGCATTTTCCACAAATTGTCTTCGACTATACGCTTTATCTTCCAGTGCAAAAACAAAAAGTATCTTTTCAACACTTTCACTCTTTCCGACTCTGATACACTTTAATACGTAATGGTGTACTTCACCATTACGAAGAATTCGGTAGTGAATATGGAAGTGTTCCTTATCCGAAAGCTCATAGCGCACAAAAGAAAGCTTAGAATTTCTAAGCATATAGTCTCTGTCTTCAGGGTGAACATTGGCATTAACGTACAACTGCATCAGTTCATCGCAGGCTAAATCAAGAGAGAGCCCTTCCGAAACAGCCAAAGCTTCACCGGACAGACGATATGGCACAACAACACCGGAATTTGCATCAACACAGTAAATATCACTCGTATCCCACCCAAGGGCAGCAATTATATCCAGAAGAAGCTGTTCTCTGCTATTTTCAGTCTTTCTTTTGTCTTCCATAAATGTCTCCGCCTCATGTGTGTATAAAACACCTAATGATATTATATGTGTTAGCATAGATTATGTAAATCTTTTTCTAAATTATGGTGTAATTATTTCTCCTTTTATGTTGTGATATGCAACGCAATAGACTAAAATAGTCCTTGGTTCAAGGAGGAATTAAGATGATTGCATGTTTAGGCTGCGGAATGAGTTTGCGTTTCGATCCCGAAAAGCAGCGACTCGTCTGCGATTATTGTGGAAATACCTATTTTCCTGAAGAATTGAAAGTCGGTAAGGATGCCGGAGCTCAGGTTTCGTATGAGGATGAAACGGCTTCAGAAACCGAAAATGTCTTTGAAGGAACACTCTTCACCTGCCCCCAGTGCGGCGGTGAAATATTAAGTGACAGTGATACAGCTGTTACTTTTTGCAGTTACTGCGGTGTATCTGTTGCGCTCGAAGGAAGAACTGTTAAAATGAAGGCCCCTTCCTACGTTATTCCTTTCAAGCGTACCAAAGAAGAATGTAAGGCTATCTATAAACGTTATATAAACGGTGCCGTTTTTGCTCCCAAATACATGAAAGAAGAAGGTCAGCTTGAAAAACTTCGCGGTATATATATGCCCTACTGGATTTACGAATTTCAGTATGACGGCCCTCTTCCCTTCACAGGTTCAAAGCATTACCGTCGGGGAGACTATCTGATTACAGACCACTACAGACTTGATGCAGGCGCACATCTTTACTACAAAGGTGTTTCTTTTGATGCATCTTCAAGTTTTTCAGACACATTCAGTCAATCCATTGCCCCCTACGATATTTCCGAATGCAGAGATTTTGCGCAAGGGTATATCAGCGGATTCTACGCTGATACCGCAGATGTGGATGCAATTGTCTATGATGACAATGCAAAGGCTGCCGCCGCAGAAGATGCTTCAATACTGATTCGTCAAAAGAATCCTATTCTTGGGCAGTATTCTTCTTCGGATGCAACCTCAACAATCAGTTCAAGCTTGCAGACAAAGAATTCAATGCTCTCCTACTTCCCGGTATGGTTTATGTCCATACGACATAAAGATAAGGTTAGCTATGCTGTTATTAACGGTCAAACGGGTAAGGTTGCGGCTGACATTCCCATTGATTACAAAAAATATATTTTGTATTCGCTGCTTCTTTCGCTTCCAATAATGGCGGTAATGCATATTATTATCGGTCTCGGTTTCGGATTTTCGGTCAATCCCATTACCTTTACTACTCTTGCCTCCATCATTTTTGCCGTTACTGCTTATATTATTGCCAACGGAGAGCTTAACCTGCTATATACACGAAACAACAATTTCGATGATGAAGGTTATCTCATAAAAAATAATATCAGGCTTCCTAAACAGGCAGGCGGAAAGAAGCCTGCAAAGGCGAAAGTCAGTTCTGCCTCTGCCGGAAGCAATACAATTTTCTATATCGGCATTGTTTTGTTTGGAATTGCGGCAGAAACCGAAATCGCTCCCATCGCAATTATTGCAGTATTTCTTTTTATAGTAGGACTGGTAACCAAAATCAGTTTAAGCACCTCAGCCACAAAGACACCGAAAGTTATCAAAAAAGGTCGCGTTTTCAAGCAGCCCTTTGAACAAAAACTTCCCGTACTGATTAAACCGCTTATTGCCATAGGCGTGGGGCTCGTTTCGTTTATCGACAAATTCTTAAACATTAATCTCTTCTATCTGGATTTTGTAAAATATGCTTTCCTTGTAGTTGAGCTTATTCTTATTATGTTATGCTTCTTTGATATCGTAAGCCTGCACAACAAGCTTACAACACATCTGCCTAAGCAGTTTAACAAGAGAGGAGGCGACGAATAATGAAACGATTTATTACTGTTTTTGTTCTCATAATTCTAGTCCTTACTCCCGGCATAAAGTCAAATGCCAAGGGTCTGGATTCGTACGGCTTCTATTATTCGGATACCAATGAAGAAACCGGTTATTCCGCATATGTTATCGATAAGGCCAATTACCTTACAGATTACGAAGAAACCGCTCTTCTTCGGGAAATGATGAAATGCACCGAGTATGCGAACGTAATCTACTATACAAACGAAGAAAACTACAATTTCTCGGAAGGCGCATCAAAGCGTGCTGCCAGGGATGCGCTTGAAGATTTTCTCGGTTACTACGCTCCCGGCGTATGTTATGTATGTGATAACGAATACGACTACATATATGCGCAAAATGAAGCATATGATGTGATTACTTCTTCAAAAGCCTACTCTATTACCGACAATGTTTATAAAATGTCTGCGGATGAGCGTTATTATGATGCTGCAATCGAGGCCTTCGACGAAATATACAGAGTTTACAAGGGGCAGGATATTCCTCAGCCCGTGCTCTACATCTGCAGTTCATTCATCGCTATATTTATTGCCTTCCTGATTAACTACCTGATTGTAAGCAGACGTTCCAAAATAAAGCAGGCTACAAGCTTAGAAATGGTAATGGGTTCACTTAGAAAGGTTCAAACCGATCATTATACCGCTACTCTTGTCAGCAGTTCAAAAACCTACAGTCCCGTTTCGTCTTCAAGCGGCGGCGGGCATGGTGGTGGCGGTCATCACGGTGGTGGCGGTGGTCATCACGGTGGCGGTGGCGGTCACAGCCATTAATACATTACAATATGAAAAACAGGCTGAAATACTTTCTTCTTCCATCGAAGCTTAAGAAGCGTTTTTCTTATCAGGATTATCTCTATTACAGACTTCAGGAACGAAGAACAAATGAAATTGAACAATTTCTGAACTTGGACGAGCTTTGGGAAACCGAGGCTCGTCTTAATAATGATGCTTTCCGACCGGCATTCAATTCAAAAAAACTTTTTTATAAAAGATTTGACAAATATCTTAAGCGAGATTATCTTCTTCTATCAGAGGCGAGCAAAGAAGATTTATGCCTCTTTTTTGAAAAATATCATAAATGTGTATTAAAGCCGGATGATATGTACGCAGGGCTGGGTATTATCGTTTGCGACAATATTTCTTCTTTGCCAATTTCTTTTGAGACATTAAAAGAAAAAAAATATATCATCGAAGAATATGTTAACTCGCATCCGGCATACCTTGAAATATATCCCTTGTGTCTTAATACGGTACGGATAACGACTTACATTAACAAGGCCGGATCGGTGCAGGTTATTTTTGCTGCAAATCAGTTTGGCAGTCACGGCAGTCCGGTAGACAACAACGACGAGACAGCCATTTGGGGCGTTTGCGATGTTGATACCGGAATTGTTACTCATGCCGATATTGACTCAAATACAGGGCTTATTTATGACAAACATCCCGATACAGGCATGAAAATAATCGGTTTCAAAAACCCTCATTGGATCAAAATAAAAGAAACAGCACTGAGTGCCGCACTTGAAGTTCCCGAATGTCGGCTTGTCGGTTGGGATATTGCAGTAAATTCAGAAAATGAAATTATAATAATAGAAGGAAATGTAACACCTGAGCTTGACCTGTTCCAGAGAATATCCGGAAAAGGTTTAGCCTGCCTGCTACAGGATTAGAAAGGAAGAAATGATTTTCGTAATTATTCTTGCCGCACTTGTTTCTTTGGGACTTATCGGTGTAATACTGTTTACCCCCACTGTATCAATCAAGGGGATAAAATATAAAATTGTATATTGGTTTGTTCCTCTTTTGGGTGCTGTTATTCTTTTTGTATCCGGTCATCTTAAGGCAAGTGAAATATGGGCAGGACTAACGGGCAGCGGAAATATTAATCCGCTGAAAATCCTCGTTCTTTTTATTTCCATGACCGTTCTGTCTATTTTTCTTGATGAAGCGGGAATGTTTCACTATTTGGCGGGACTGGCTCTTAATCACGCAAAAACAAGTCAGAAGAAGCTGTTTTTATATCTCTTTTTGATGGTATCGATACTTACCGTATTTACCAGTAACGATATTATCATTCTGACGTTTACGCCTTTTATATGCTACTTTTCAAAAAACGCGCATATAAATCCGATTCCCTATCTCTTCGGCGAATTTGTTGCTGCAAATACCTGGAGTATGATGCTGATAATAGGAAATCCAACAAACATTTATCTCGCAGGTTCTGCCGGACTTAATTTTTTCGGATATACAAAAATAATGTTTATTCCTACATTGTTTGCCGGCATAATTGCTTTTTTCGCTTTGCTTCTTATGTTTAGAAACGATTTATGTAAACCCCTCAATATTTCCGACGAAGAATATGCCGTTGAGGATAATCCCTTGATAATCATAGGAGTATTACATCTCGGGCTCTGTACTGCTCTTTTAGTTATTTCTTCTTATGTAAACTTAGAGATGTGGTTAATCACCCTCTCATTTGCTGTCAGTCTTTTCATATGTGTAACGGCATACAAACAGATAACAAAAAAGAAACGTTCGAAAATCCCTCATCCAAAAACTGACAGAATTCTTCTTCATACAATAAGACGTGCTCCGTGGGAATTAATTCCTTTTGTTCTGTCAATGTTTCTGATTGTTCTTGCTTTGAATAAATATAATGTTACGGAGCTTATTGCCGGACTGTTCGGTGATGAATTTCCTATAATCAAATATGGGATTGCATCATTTCTTGTTGCCAATCTGATGAACAATATACCTATGGCAGTCCTTTTCAGTTCAATCACATCACACATTACAGCTGCTTCCGAAACAGTCTTTTCAAAAGCTCTTTTTGCGGCCATAATCGGTTCAAATATCGGAGCATTCTTTACCCCGCTCGGTGCATTGGCGGGAATAATGTGGTCCGGTATTTTAAGAAAAATGGGTGTGGATTTTAATTTTAAGAAGTATGTTCGATACGGTGCACCGATATCTTTTGTTGTATTGGCAGCAGCCTTAGCGAGCTTATATATAATGACAATGTGATTAATTATTTCATAGGAAACAAAAAACCTCAAACGTCAAACATATCAGTCTGACATTTGAGGTTTATTTTTATGATTCACTCTTATGCATATGTATCAAACTGTGAACCCAAAAGTCCGTAGCCTGTTCCCGCTCCGGCCTTATCGTAAGCAGTAACGGCACTTCCGAAAGAAGAAGCTATCTGATTATATGCCTTATTTGCTTCAATGCTTTTTGCGGCCTCTAAAGATCCGGGCACAAGCTGTGCATTCGGATATTTTACAGGCGCGGTTGCCCGGATATTTGCGGTATTACCGCTCTTTTTTACCGAATCAATATATGCGGAAGATACTGTCGAATTATTGCTTATCGAATAATTTAACGGTCTTACATTGTAACCATTGGCACCGATTGTAATATCCACAATGCTCTCCTTTCGCATATTTATACTTCGTACTCTCTTATTTCACAGTTTTTAGGCTTCGGACGCCATTTAATTCCGTTCTTTCTGTTTTCAAGTATACCACAGATTGCACGTATTATTCCACCATGACATACAATAAGTACATTTTCATAATCTTTCGTTTTTAATTCATTAATAAACGAAGAACTTCTCTTCACCATGGAATCAACCGTTTCAACTGTTTTCGGCACAGGAAAAATCTCCGGCAAAGCCCAGTAAAGCGTCATCATTGGACCGAGCAGTGTATACTTTCTTTTTTCGTATTTTCCAAAATCAACCTCTATAATCCGTTCATCAATCAAAACTTCGTTTTTATCGATGCCTGCTATCAGTGAAGCTGTTGTTATCGCTCTGTCCAGGGGACTGGCATACACTGCATCAAACTTAATATCTGTAACCTTTTTTGATGCTTCCTTTGCCTGTTCAATTCCTGTTTCGTTTAACGGTTCATCTGTCAAGCCTTGCATAAGTTTTTGCTTATTCAGGTTTGTCTGACCGTGGCGTGTTACATAAATCTTCATTTATATCCCCTATTTTAGTTTTTTCAAAAATACCGCTGTTTTAAGTAATGCAACCTGTGTTTTTCCGTCTTTAATGTTACCCTTCATGATTTCTTCAATCAATTTCTCCAAAGGTATCAATTCAACATTTAAAAATTCGTCTTCATCAAGTTTTTGCTTTTTAAAATGAAGTCCCTTCGCAATATACAAATAAATCACTTCATCACAATATGCCATAGCAGGCTGATATATCCCCAAGTCAATCCATTCGTCTGCGGTGTATCCGGTTTCTTCTTCCAGTTCTCTTTTGCCACACTCCAAAGGATCTGTCTCACCTTTGTTTATTTTACCGGCCGGAATCTCTGTTACCACACGGCCCGCGGGATATCTGTACTGCTTTTCCATAACAATTCGGCCGTCATCCGTTACCGGAACGACAGCAACAGCACCCATGTGCTTAAAATATTCCCTCGTCGCCTTTTCTCCGTTTGGAAGTTCCACCACATCCTTGTAAATATGAAGAAGGTTTCCGTCAAATATTTTTTCGGATGACACAAAAGTCTCTTTTAAATTGTCAAACTCTAACATTGCCTCTCACTTTCGCCATTAAAATAATAATCATTTTCAATTCGAATCATATTAACATGCTATTTGAGTATTTCATCTACTGTTGAAACCGTGCTGAAGCATCCGGGATGCCTTACCAAAATTTCGCGCATCTTTTGAAGTTCGAAGTAGTTTACATAACAAATAAGTGTTGTATTCTCTCCTGCAATTGCCCCACGAGAATCCATAATAGTACACGTTTTGTTCATATCTTCTTTTATGTCACTGATAACCTCTGACGGTTTCTTGGTAATAATAGTAACCTGCTTTATCGCTTCGAAATGATCCGTAAAATGATCGATTATAACAGTTGCCACCACATATACCAAAAGGCTTAACAAAGAAGCATTTTTATCGATAAGAACAAACACAGCCACATAAACCATCGCATTAAATGCCATAAGAATATATGTCATACTATAGTTTTTTCCGGTTCTGTCGGAAAGCTTCTTAATAAGTATATTTGCTAATATTTCAGATCCGTCAATACATCCGCCATGCCTCAAAATCAAGGAAAGACCTGCACCGAGAATAGCCCCTCCGAATGCAACCGCAATGAAATGCTCGGTATTAATTTCAAGATGAATATCCTCAAAAAGAGACAATCCCAGTGTATATACAAGCGAGCCCAATATTGCTTTATAGAAAAACCATTTTCCCAGAAAAACAAAACCGGCGGCAATAAACGGCAGAAAAACAAGAAAAACGCAAAGTGACAGGTTCGCACCCGTAAGCTTACTGATGATGATAGCTATACCCGCCGTGCCGTAATCGATGGCATCATTCGGAAGCAAAATGCACGCAACAGAAAAGCTGGCAAGCAATGCACCCACAATAATTAATGTATATGACCATAGTTCCTTAGTAATCTGTTTCATTATTCCTCCAAATATTATGAAGCACAGTACTCTCTGATTTTCTCCTTACTGTCAAGTTTAAGCGCAAGTATAGTATTGTAAATCATATACCTGACAACGTCCGTTGTTATTTCTTCTTCAAATCGTGCTTTCATACTCTCCGGATATCTGTGAACAAGAAAATGTACTCTGTAAGTGTCATTCATCCTGGAGACAAAAGCGCTGACATACAGTCCATTTGACAGGGCTGTAAAAATATCATCGTCCTCAATCGGTGTATTTAGCTTATACCCCTCTGATTTGAGGAAGAAAACATTATCCCTTTTAACAAATTTTCTATCGTATATCTCGCCGATTGAAAAGTTCCTTTTGTTCATCATAATTGATGTGACAAAATCACTGTCCAAACCGCTCTCATACACAAAATCAAGCATATCCTTCGGTGTTATCATTTATTTCTTTTTCCTTGTCTCCAAATATTTAAGTTTTAAATTGGTATTGTAGAAATCCTTGTTGGAACAGCCCGCACGTCCGCCACCGGCACAAGCACAGGCGCAGGCACAATGGCTTGCACAGGCACATGCACAACTGTGTCCGCCGCCACCCGAACGGTGTGACCCTGAACTGCCTGAGGGTCTTGGTACATGAGCAACATGAACCACAACGAATGTATTTGGATTACTTGAATAATGATATGTTCCCGCTGTCTTATAATTTAAGATGTCCTTTTTATCTTCGGGAACCTTTTCCTCTGTTATCTTCTCTTCACTCTTTACAAGACTTCGTCCACAGTATGTGCAAAATTTTTCGCCCTCACTTCTTGCTGCACCACATCCCTGACACACAGGATAGTATTCGATAAGTGTTCTGGTTATCTTGGTTGTTTCGCCTGAGGTAAAGCCTGACCCTCTCTTATAGCCTTTGACAACCACAAGAATAATTATAATCGGAACGATTAACGGCATAAATGTGCCAATAAGCATAAAGGGTATTGAAATAAGTGTGGAGAAAATACCTGCAACCACATCGCCCGTTGATCCGTTTGTAGTGGAATAATTATAATCAAAGCTTGATGAGTAATCGTTATAGTAATCTTTCGTCGCATCAAACGAGTAGGCATCATTGGGATATGATACTTCGATACTGTAGCGTTCGCCTCCTAAAAGGCTTGTCTCCCATACATACTCGCCGTTTATCTGCAATGCATTTGGATATATGCTGTCAACTTTATCTGCGTCCCATCTAATGGTCAACTTATCGGTTTCAATATCATCAAACCATCCGGGGGTAAAATGATAAACCGTATAGCCTTCTTTTTCATCCACAACATACATATAATCCATTTCAACGCCGAAGCTGAAATCGATTATTTCATCCTCACCGTATGAATCATGGAAATATACCTGAATAAAGTCCCCGTCACTGCTGCTGTACGAAAGATAATCAATATTATCGGTCAATGCATATTTGTTCAAAACGTGGCTGTTCGGAATACCTATATTTAACCACTCGACCTTTCCGATAGAGTCATCAAGCACCTTCCACGATATGGTATATATAAGTTCCAGTGACCCCGAATCATTTACATAGCCCTGAATATCATAATTCAAAATTTCATCGGTGGGAGCCGCGTAAGCACCTGCTTTTCCGGAAAAAAGAAGAATTATTGAAAACAGCAGGCCGATTAAAAACATTTTCTTTTTCATACATGCCTCCTTAATGGACATTTTCCCAGAAGTGCCGCAGAATAGTCCCTTCTTTCCTTTGATGAGGGACTATTCCAAATAGTCTCCCAATCATCGTTAAGAATATTTCCAAGAGGCTCTTCGGAAAGATAACTCTGACATGGAACAACATTTCCACCTGGTGTGACAGCCATATTACTTAAGCATGCACCGCAGTTCGGCGCATTTAGTCCGTATTCTTCAAAAAACTCTTTTCTGATCCAGCCCGGAAAAGTAAAGCTGATTTCCATTCCGTTTTCCTTACAATATAAAACCGCATCCTTCAAAATTGCTTCGATTTCACTTTCCGTGAGCTGAAGATTTTCCGATTCCGATTCGCAGGCATTTCCCGTTGTAATAAGACCTGAGCATGTAACAAAGTTCACGCCCTTTGAATGAAGAAATCTAAGTGTCTCGGTGTAATCTCTGTTTAACGTGCAAAGCGGCGTATTGATACTTATGTTTAATCCCGCCGCAAGTGCTGTCTCAATTCCGTTTAAAGTACTTTTATACTGTTCTGCGCCAACGAGTTTATTGTGAATTGCCTCGTCATGGGAATAAAATGTAATCTGCATACTGTCAAGGGAAGCCTTCTTTAATTCTGCGCAAAGTTCTTCCGTAAGTTTCACACCGTTTGTATTCAGTCTTGTAACAAACCATTTTGCATAGTCCACCAGTTCTACAAGATCATCTCGCATAGTAGGTTCTCCACCGGTAAATGTAACCTGCGGAATACCAACTTCGCGACATTTATCAATGACCTTCTTCCACTCCCCGGTTGAAAGCTCCTTTTCTTCTGTCAACGGCTGTCCTGCGGCATAACAGTGAACACACTTCAAATTACAGTGCCACTTACCCTCTTTGACCATGCTGCTGACAAGAAGGTCCATTCTGTGAGGCGCCTTCATATATTCAGCATATTCACCGATATTAATATAATCAATTTCCTCATCGGGAACTTTACCGTAAGCAATCTGCGTAAATGAATTCATTATTTTTTCAATATCACCACGCACATATTTTTTAGGAAGAAGCGGATAAACCTTTCTCACTGCTTTTGTGGTAGCTTTTAAAATATTCTCCGTGTCCGCGTCTGTTATTTCACGGCCGTGGTATTCATTAACCTGTTTAATAAATTCACACAGCAGAACTGTCCATGAAACATTGACGGGAATTATATCCTGACCATTGATTATTGCTACACTTCCCATTATTTCCCGTCCCTCAAATTTAGGCGGAACAAGGTGTATACGCACAACTCCGATTCCTTCCGGATTAAGCGTTGTGTGCATTACTTCATTAAAATTCACTTCCGCATATTTTGCGAGTCGCTTTGATACTTTCATTTTTTTCCCCTTTTATTCTGTTATCGGTTATCGATTTCATGTATCATGCAGAACTAAAAAACGCATTCCGTACTTTGTTATGTCAACCTTGTTGTCAATTACCTCTATCCCGTCCTGCCTGAGTCTGTCAGCCTGTACATTTATTCCTCCGAAGGCAAATGCTCCGGAGAGTTCTCCCTTGGCATTAACAACTCTGTAGCAGGGAATTCCTTCGGGATCATAATTTTTATGAAGCGCGTTCCCCACTGCTCTGGCCATGTTTTTGTCTCCGGCCATTTCGGCAATCATTCCGTACGTTGCCACCTTGCCTTTGGGAATTTTCTTCACGGCTTCATATATTCTTTTGGTCGGACTGTCTGTAATAATATCATAACTTTCTGCTATCATTCTTTTTATATCCTTGTCGGGAATGCTTCCGTCAAGAATAACAGTATTCCAATGGTCTTTGTTCTGATGCCAGCCCGGAATCACCGCAGCATATGCTTTTCTCCACATATCACGCCATTCGGGGCTCACTTTTACATTCAAATTTATCAATCCGTCTTTCTCATATGTCCAGAGAAAAGCTTTTTTGCTCCCTTTCACCCTTACAAGCTGCCAGTTTAAATCAGAAAACGGTGCATCCTGATATGCACCTTCAAAGGACAGCCCATATTCAAGAGCTTCCTCACGTGTAGTCATACCTAACCTCCGTAAGCTTGTTTCTTTCATAAACAAGTTTCATTTCAAAGAAAGGTGCATCCTCAAACAGAAGTTTCAAAAACTCTCTGTCACCTTCCCACAAATTTAATTTAAATATTTCACTCTTGGGAATCCATTTCAAATCGCCTTCGTTACAGCCTGTCAGTTCCCCTGAAAAATCATCGGACGTAAAAAGAATCATTCTTTCCGAAAATTCATCGGATACGAAGGTTATGACTCCCCTTTTCTTTATTGCTTTTACGCTAAGTCCCGTTTCCTCAAATACTTCACGTTTTGCACATTCTTCTGCCGTTTCGCCTTCCAAAAAATGTCCTCCGACACCGATCCATTTCCCGGCATTCGGGTCATCTTTCTTCTTGTTACGGTAAAGCATCAGATAACTATTGTCTTTTTCAAGATATACAAGTGTAGTTTCTGTCATTTTTCTTTTTCAATAGGAGCAAAGTGTGTGCTTGCACACACTTTGCGCCCGAGCGGTATACTTTAGCATTCATTTCCTCGCCGCGAGGTGCACATCCTTGCGGAGCATTTTTGTTCAATAGGAAAGCAATTTCCTATTGAATAAAAGCAAGCGTCATTATTTCCACGTGGTGAGTTGCAACAATCAAAGATATTTTACCACAAATACACTTCGAATTGTGATATATTATACCTTGTTGTTAATGAAACATTTATGTTGCGGAGATTATATTTTGAACAAGAAAAACACAATGACATACAAACAATTTTTTATATCTGTATTTTCAATTGCATTTCCCGTGGCTTGTCAGAATCTTCTTACCACCACAGGCAGTATGATAGATACCATGATGATTGGTTCCATCGGTGAAACCAGTGTGGGGGCAGTCGGCTTGTGTGCACAATTCTCTTCGCTTATGTTTTCCTGTTATTGGGGGCTCATGGGCGGTGGTATTTTGTTCTTCGCTCAGTATTGGGGCTCTAAGGATGAAGACGGAATAAATCGCTCATACGGGCTTACCTTTACAAGCATGATTACTGTGGGACTTGTCTTCGGTATTCTTGGTGCTTTCTTTCCCGAATTTATTATGAGTATCTATACCGACAAGCAGATATATCGGGAAATAGGAACAAAATATCTGCGCATAGTAGGCTTTGCATATCCGTTGCAGGTTTATTCCATGGTAATGAGTGCCGTTCTTCGTTCAACCGAAAGGGTAAAAATACCTTTGTACGCGTCAATTGCTTCTGTTTTTACAAATATGTTTTTAAACTGGGTGCTCATTTTCGGTCATCTCGGTGCCCCGGCTCTCGGAGTTGAAGGGGCCGCGATTGCTACTCTTTCCGCTGCGATTGTCAACGTGGCAGTAGTGCTGATATTTTCAAAGGCAACAGGCTATAAATACATTTTCAACATTAAGTCTCACTTTAAATGGACCAAAGCAAGCACTGTGGATTTCTTCAAAAAATGTTTTCCCATTATATGTAACGAGCTGGCGCTCGGAATTTCAAATCTTATAATAAATATGGTACTGGGAAGACAGGCGGTGGAGGCAATTGCGGCATTGGCAGTTTTCAGAACTCTTGAGGGGCTCGTAATAGCATTTTTCAGCGGCTTTTCCTCTGCTTCCGGCGTGCTTGTCGGCAATCGTGTCGGCGCCGGTAACCACGAGGAAGCATTCTTTATTGCAAACAGATGCGTGTATCTTTGTGCCTCAATTATATTCGCCGTTTGTATCGGGCTCGTCGCCGTCCATACTCCCCTTCTTCATCTTATGGGACTTAGCGGTGCGTCCTTTGAATATGCTGCCTCAATGCTGCTCGTATACTGCATTATCGCCGTCTTGCGAATGAGTAACTGGATAAGTAACGATACCTGCCGTTCCTCAGGCGATGCAATCACAGGAACAGTAATGGAAATCGTATTTATGTATGCGCTAAATATTCCTCTTCTTTGTCTTGCAGGTTTGTATCTTCATTCACCGTTTTTGCTTGTCTTTATATTTACATATATAGATGAACCGATACGTTTTGTTCTGATGCAGATTCATATGCATTCCGGTGGTTGGGTCCGCCCTGTAACCGAAACCGGCCTGAATGCTCTGCCTGCATTCAGAAAAGATCATCCCCTTAAATTCTTTTGGACAAAAATGGGACTTCGAAAAGATATGCAATAAAAAAACTATGCATATAAGCGCTTAAAATGATATCGCTATAGCATAGTCTCTCTTATTGCTTTGAATTCATCCGGAGTTACCCGGCATTCCAGAAAAACAATTCTGACTCCGTTTTCCTTTGCCCTTTCAAAAGCTTCTCCGAACTCGGGCTGCATCTCAATATTGGGACGGACTTCGTTGATGCTGTTCATCCCTATTACAAAACACAGTGAAACATTGTACCCGTTTTTGCGGGCTTCAATCAGCTCGTTTATGTGTTTCACTCCTCGCTGTGTAGGCGCATCCGGGAAATATCCGATTCCCTTTTTCTCCAGGGTACATCCCTTCACTTCCATCAGATATTTCTCATCCCCTTTTTCCATATAAAAGTCTATTCGTGAATCGCCATATTTATATTCGGGCTTTATATAATCAAAATCCTTTATATTAAGCCACTCCCTCGCAACGGCATTAGGTGCCTGCGAGTCGATATTGATAATACCGATGCCGGGCGTATATGCCGCTATAAGATCATATTTTGTTTTTCGCGCAGGATTATCCGCCTTTGAAAGAACAACTTTAGCACCGGTCACAAGAATTTCCTTACATCTTCCGGTGTTCTTTACATGAACAAGCTCGCACTCTCCTTCAATATCCACATAGGCTTCAAATCTGTTCGGTCGGGAAATAAAAACAGCATATAATATATTTGAATATTTCACGTTCTACAGTATCTCCATTATCTCGTCCAGTCTGTCAACTTTTGCCACTATAAGCTTACCGAGTACTTCATCAGGCTGTGTAAGATCCGGAACCATAATAACATTCAGCCCGGCTCTGCTTGCAGACAGTATTCCGTTTGGCGCATCTTCAACGGCTACACATTCTGAAGGAGCAAATCCCAGCTGCTCACATGCATAAGAATAAACTGCCGGAGAAGGCTTTCCTGTTTCAACCATGGTTGCACTGATAACTTTGTCAAAGTATCCCGTAAGCCCTGTAAGACCAATATATTCGGTAGCCCGTTCAATATCGGTAGCGGTGGCGATTGCTGTGACATACCCCTTGCTTCTCAAATATTCAAGAAGTTCTGTGGCACCGTTTTTTCTCTGAATTCCGTTCTTCTCTATATATTCATCAAAAAGCCTTTTACGAATTTTTCGTGCACCATAATAATCAAAATCAGGTCCGAACCATTCGTGCATCACTTCAAGTGAATACGGACGTCCCAAAGATCGTTGAAACAGATACTGTTCATGAGTCATCTCGTAACCCATTTCTTTAATTGCTGCAGGCCACAAAATACTGTATATTTTTTCGGTATCAATCAAAGTGCCGTCCAAGTCAAAAATAACTGCTTTGATATTTTTAAGTTTTTCTTTCATTCTTATCTCCGTATATCATTGTTCTTCGGCATTATATCACAAAATCAAAGTATTCTCGCATATCTTCAGGAAGCTGTGCCGCAAAAATCATCTCTTTTCCTGTGATTGGATGGCAAAAAGAAAGTTTTCCGGCATGAAGTGCTTGCCTTGTCATCCGCTTATCCTCCGGATTATATAGAAAATCCCCTATTAATGGACTTCCGAGATATTTCATATGAACACGAATCTGATGTGTCCGTCCCGTATCCAATTTAAAACGATATAGAGAAAGTTCGTTTTTACATAGCAACGTTTCATAATGAGTAACCGCTGTTTCACCCTTTTCATAATCCACAGTTCTCTCTATTGACGAATCGTTTTTTCTTGCGATGGGAGCATCGATTGTCCCGTTTGTTATGTCAACCTTTTCTGCAATTCCGAAATATTCCCGTTTTATCTCGCGCCGATTCATTGCTTCGGATAAAATACCTGCTGCCAAATAATGTTTCGCGACTATGGTGAGCCCTGTTGTATCCCTGTCAAGACGATTAATACACCTGAAAACAATATGTTCACCCTTTTGAGCCATATAATATGCCAGTGCATTGGCGAGTGTATTTCCGTAATTGTTAAGTGATGGGTGAATTGGCATAAAGGCAGGTTTATTTATGACAATAATATCTTCATCTTCATAAATGATATCTATCTCCCCAAAGACCGGTTCTATCTTACCTGAGATACCGGAATCGCGAATAATGACCTTCAAAACACCGCAATCTTCATTTCGAAAAACGTAATTCATATGAACAGGCACATTATTAAACAATGTTGCCCCCTCTTCATGTCTTAATCTTGAAAGAGATGCTTCGGGATAACCTCTGTCTTTGAGGAATCTTGAAAGACGAATTCCGGCTTCTTCTTTTCCTATTTCATATTCAATTTGTCTGTTATTAAGCGATTTACTCATTTTCAAATATCATATCGCTACTGCGTTCTTAATCTGACATAGGATTGTCTGTTATGCAAAAACATCTCCGGTATGGTTGCCGGAGACGTTCAAAAGAATGTTTACTTTGTAAAAGCTACACGAACAAAATTGTAGAATCCAAGATTCCAGATATTAAAATCATGTGCACCTGTTTTTTCCATCCAGATATAATTTTCATCGGAAAGTTTTTCTGTAAATGCCGCCACGTTCTTTGCTGCTGCCTCATGAGCCGAATAAGCTATCTTGTCCTCGGTTCCGCATATATTGTAGAAGAAATCAACTTCGTACTCTGAATCGTCAATTGCTTTTGCAACTTTTGAGGAATCATAAGATGTAGGAGCTGCCGAGAATGCTCCAAAATAACTGAACAAATCAAGGCACTCGCAGATACCTATATTTATTGTCTGCATTCCTCCCATTGAAAGTCCTGCGACCGCTCTGTGATTTCTTGATGCTGTCATATCATAACCGTTCTCATCGTATTCCGCATATGTTGAATAGTGGCTCTCAATATAAGGAATCAAGTCGTATCTGAGCTCATATCCAAACTGATAAAACGAATCTGTAGCATCTGTGTGCTCGCATGCTAAAGCACGTCCGTTTGGAGTAACCACAATCACCGGCTCGATATCTCCTTTTGCAACAAGATTATCAAGCATTTTTCTGAGGCGCGATTTTGTGTCATTCATTCCCCACTCATTTTCATTTCCACCTATCCCGTGAAGAAGGTAAATTACATTGTATTTATTTGCAGGATTGTACCCTGCAGGCAGATAAACATTCGCCTTCTTTTCAACGTCATCTCCGTCACCGATATAGTCCTTAGTGTTATATGTAATAAGTTCAACCGTTCCGCACTCGCCTTCACATGCAACAACATAATCAGAAGGAATCATTTTTACAAAAAATTCTTCCTCCGCCGGCGCAGATTCGATTTCTTCTTCCGGTTCAGCGTCCCTATCCTCTAAAATACTTTGCTGTTCGTTTGCAATAGCCTCGGCAATGGCATCCGTATTTTCAGAAACACTTATATTTTCCGAAGCGCTCATTTCAGTTTTCCCTCCGCAGGAACATAGAACAAATGCGGCTATACTTACAACAATAAGAAAATATTTTTTCACAGTTTGTACCTCACAATCTTCTTTTCGCACGTGAAATGATATCACCGTTAAGTTACAAACTTCATATCATAATTTGCGTTTTTACTGTTCGAATTGTGCGAAAAACTATTCAAACAAATATCCTAAAAAGTCTTCATCCCCGGCCAGGGTCAATGAGTTTACATAATCTTCGTCACCGTAAAGAACAGCACCAATCGCAACACCGTATACCGCATTTTCGGGAACTATGAAATTGTAATTAAAAAGCTTTCCGACCTCACCGAAACACTTCTTTGCAATATCACTTTGACCTATAGAACCCATTACCACAATATTTCCGGTTTTATATAATTTATCCGCCATAACAGCCATTACGCCGACGTTTTGAAATACCAGATTGCATACCCCGTACGCATAATCGCAAGGAGCGCTGTTTTTGTCGATTTTGGCCATATTTGCCGCAGTCACATCACCGTAAAGGCTTCCGATGTCTATCTTACTGATGTCCTTAATCAAAAGGTCCGAATTGTTGATATCACCTTTTTTCGCCAGTTCAAGAAACTCGTTTACATTTGTAATATCCTGCCCTGTTTTTGCCAGCGCAGCAAGCAGTGCTCCACCTATACCGGTTCCTCCTGCGTGTTCACGCATTTCCTTATTCACGTACAAAAAGGAGGTTCCTGTTCCAAGGCTTACAACGATACATTCTTCAAGGCCCGACAAAAAGAAACCGCCCAAGGCAACCGCCTGGAATTCTTCAACCTTTTCAGTCTTTATCCCCAGGATGTCCCCGTCTATAAAAGATGCCCCCGCTCCTACTGCCATAATTTTTGTAACTTTAGAAAGATCCATTGATTTTAATACAGCTTCGTATGAATCATCTTTTTCAATTCTGTAATTTTCAATGACGTTCATCCCGTCCATCAAAACAATTTTTGTAGTAGTACTTCCAAAATCTATACCAATGATCATTTCAAACTCCATGATTCGGAAAATTATTTTACTTTTTTTCATACGAAGAATAAAAAACTTTGTAAAAGCCTGCTTTTAACGCGCAACAAGCCGCAATTTCAGCGTTTGCACCCTCTGTGCAGATAAAGACATATGGCACAAATTTATCATTCCCGAGGGCTAAGGGATTTAAAACATATTTTGACAAAGGAATATTCACTGAACCGCCGAAATGAGCTTCTTCATACTCTCGTTTTGTTCTGACATCAACGATTTTTGCAGGCTGCAACGACATAATGTCGGCAAGCGGAATATATCCGATTTCTGCTTTCATTTCTGCAGGTTTTGTTCTTAACGAACTGTCAGCAATACGTTTGGCTATGGTTTTTGCCTCCTCTTGCGTCAGAATGCTGTTCATACCAAAGAAATCTGCGCGTTCCGGCTCCATAAGCCCTTTTAAATAAACCTGTGCGATGTGATTAACGCATACACCGCAATCGTACAAATCCTTCAGTATCGCGGCACGCGAAATATCGATTTCATCTTCTTCGCCAAGCACATCTCTTACATATTCATGGCAGATTCTGGCTGCATCACGGCGTGTAATTGCTTTATTTTCCGGGAACAATTCGGATTGTAACATTGTCGCATCCCTCAAGCCTGTCCACAGCGAACTTTCCTGTAGTATTCTCGGTTATTTCACCGGTCCATAAATTCTTCACAGTATACCAATCTGCAGATAAAAGAGCAGCTTTGTGTTCTTCTTTCATTTTCACGGACAGTTTATTTGTTATTGTTGTTATGTCAACCAAGAAATCTCCCGTTTTTTCTTCTTTCGAAAGATTAATGAAAGAAAGAGCAATACTTCCGTCGCATAAAGGTTTTGCTAAAATGTCCACGCGATCATTGTTTGTAATATATTCAGTATCGGGATTTTCGCTTTCAAGGCTGGAAAAAACTCTTTTTGCCTGCACTCCCAAAGCATCCTGATTAAGCGCGACAATATCTTTATTGGCAATGATATTGTATAGTTCATCTCCTTTGGTCACACGACGCAAATCAAATCCAAGCATCAGCGGTGAGTTCATCATGCACCACATTGTCATGTGGGTGCGATACTGAATCATATCCAACCCGTTCATACCGATAACCATCATATCAGGATCGTTCCAGCCCTTTGAAAGAGAAGCAAATTCGTCCATAATAACACATTTATTGTACTGTGATGTTATGCTTGTAGTATAATCCGCCTCCCAATCACCGCGGCCATAGTTATCGGGTGAGCCAACGGCGAATGATATATCATTAAGTATCCTCCAGGAGTCACCGACCTTCTTTGCCCAGTTCTGCGGCTGTGTTTTTCCCCATTCGCAAAGAGAATATATAATATCATTCTCCGGGTCGGCCTCCATCAGTCCTTCCAAAAACTTTGCATAAGAACAAAGCGTATTCTCCTGACGTCTGTGATTCATAATACGAATCCTGTTTGTTCCTGCATTAAGAATAATGGGAATTGGCTTGCCTTCGTACATATCATCATAAAATATCCTGAGTTCCTCGCCCTTGCCTGTTGCAACGGTGAGCCAGCTTCCCCGACCGGGTTCTGTTCCTGCAATACAGTCAATTTTCAGTTCATACTCGCCGTAATCAGCCACTTCGACATCGATAAAAAGCTCACCGCTTTCATCCCCCACCGGTGTCTGCTGAGGGCCGGTCCCGTCAAATGTGCCTATTCCCGTAAAATATGTTTTGCCATCTGTATTTTCTGTTTTTATGCCGTTTCCGATAACCGAAATATTTTTTCCGGCTATGAATATGTGACCTGCAACGGTAATCGAGGCTATCGCCGGGGCATATACATATTTAGCATTTTCAGCATTGGAAAAAGTCGCATTATCCCAGAGATAATAGCAATTATCAACCTTGATAAAATCCACTCCCCATTCAATATAGGACTCTGCATCTTCCCTTTCGAAGCCACAGGTTCCCACATACGCTCCCGCGCAAAGGTTTGTTCCTATATCGTTATACATTCCAAATTTAAGACCCTTTGAATGTATTTTGTCAGCCAGTTTTTTAAAGCCCTCCGGGAATTTGACAGTATCATTTGAGAGCCTTCCGTCAACTCTGTCGGGCAAATAGCATCCGTCATCAAGAACAACATATTTATATCCCAGCTTATCGAGACCGAGTTCGACGATTTTTTCTGCCATTGCCTCCGTCAGTTCCGCTGTATTTGCGCTTCCGAAAGCATTCCAGCTGTTCCAGCCCATGGCAGGAAGATGATTTTTCTTCTTACCGTGAAAAACCTTGCCATTGTCGAACAAATCATATCGGTATTCGTTATTTTCAATAACTTCAGGTGCATTAACATTACTGTTTTTCATATTTACCCCTCTCCATTAAATAAAGGGTCTGGACCTTTCCAAACCCTTTCAGTTACATCTTCGCATTGTTAATAATTTTGTCCTTTACACCGACTATTACTGACTGTAACGGTGATCTTAAACTAAAAGAAACAATTATATCGATTATCATTATAGACGCATAAGCAATCACTATAATAAGTCTTGTACGCTCATCCAGTTTTAAAAATACATCTACAATCTTCGGATTCAGTATCTGAACAAAGGATACTGCCGCTACACCCCAGAAAAGTGAAGCAGCCAAACATATTTTTCCTTTATAATTAAACCTGTACATCGAGTAATCCCATAACTTACGATGAAGATACTTTTCAGCAAATATGGATGTAATGAATTCCAAAGAAGTTGCACACACAATTCCCAAAAAATAAATAACAATCGTATTAATGCTCCACAACTCTCCATGGATTCGTCCCAAGGTAAAATTCATTATGATACCGGCAATACCATAAATAGGAATATATGGTCCAAAAAGGAATCCACGGCTCTGAATTCTCTTCTCGATAATGGACATATAAATACTTTCCCATACCCAGCCTACCATGCAGAACAAAAAGAACATCATAAAATATATCTTAATATCGTCAACTAACATTCCTCACCTATTTCTAACTTGTCCACCAACTACGCGACAATAATAACATATAGGATAAACTTCTTCAACAGAATTATCTGTCGGTTAAAACCCTTGCCAATTCCCGCATCATCATCTTGACATTTATGGGTTTTGACAAGTGTCCGTTCATTCCCGCACGCATTGCTTCACGCCTGTCTTCTTCGAAGGCATTTGCTGTCATGGCCAAAATCGGAATGGTAGCTTTATCATAATCATCTAAAATTCTTATTGCTCTTGTAGCCTCATAACCGTTCATATTTGGCATCTGAACATCCATAAGAATCATATCATAGTATCCCGGTTCGGCATCAGTCAGCATCTGAACACATATCTTTCCGTCGGGAGCATTTTCGATTTCAAATCCCATGTCGTGCAGAATTTCCGTGGCGATTTCAGAATTCAGTTCATTGTCCTCAGCCAATAGAATTCTCTTTCCCTCAAACAACTTAGGATCAAGTTCAATTCCGTTTTGTTCAATGAGACTGCTCTTCTCAGCTATACGATGAGGTATGGTAACAACAAATGATGAACCTTCGCCCTTTTTACTGTGTACTTCGATTGTTCCGCCCATTATATCGACCAGTCTTTTGACAATAGGCATTCCAAGACCGGTTCCCTCAATCTTTATATCTGTTGTTGAATTTTCACGTGAAAATTCTTCAAATATATGAGGAATATATTCTTCCGACATACCGATTCCTGTATCGGTAACTGATGTTCTGTATAAAACCCAGCCGTCTATTTCACATGAAACTTCGTTAAGTTCTAACAAAACGCTTCCGCCGGGAGGTGTATATTTATATGCGTTGGAAAGAATATTAAGAAAAACCTCCCTCAATTTTATCGGGTCGCAATACACAAACTGATGTTGAACATTAATCGTTCGTGTAAATGTTATATTCTTCTGCTTCATCATCTCTTCGAAAACCGAGCATAAAGTATCATTAAACTGTTCAGCTCCCCATGCGGTTTCGTCGACTCCCAACGCTCCTTTTTCAATTCTGGCCATTTCAAGCACATTGTTGATTATCGAAAGAAGAACATTGCTGGCATCATCGATTTTTCGCAAATAATCTTTTCTCTTCTCCGGATTTTCCTGATTTTTTTCAAGCAAGTCCCTGAATCCCATGATTGCATTCATAGGAGTTCTGATATCATGTGACATATTAAAGAGGAACGCTGTCTTTGCATTATTCGCCGCTTCTGCAGCTATTTTAGCCTGTTCAAGGTATTTTTTCTGTTCTTCTTCTCTGGCTTTTTCTTCATGTATAGTTCTCGCAGCGATAAAAACATGCAAAAGATTCCTGTTTTCATCCCTGTCCCCTTCGATGAAGTACATCTGACTCCAGCCCATATTTTTTCCGATAAATTCGAAGGTTATAACCTTTGTATTTTTAAGTCTTTCACCAAGAGTAGACAAGTCAACGAATTCTCTCATACCCTCTTTAAATTCGGGAGTTATAAGAGTCTCGCACATTTTATACAGAGAGTCTTGAGCATTTTCTTCCATGCCAACCACATGGCGGACATTGTTGTTACTGGAAAGCTCCATGAGTGAGTCGTTAACAATATCAATGTAGTAAGAAGAAAAATATATCTTACTCATTGACCTGATAATATCTATCTGATTTTCCAGTCTTCTCTGATTATCCTCAAGTTGCAGATTTAAAGCTGTGATTTCCTGGAGTTGGGCCTCCTGCTGACAAATGGACTCTTCCAGTTTTTTCTTCTGCTTTGCTTCATTTTCCAAAAATCTTTTATTCTTTTTAAGCTCTGCAGATGTTAAAAAGACTACAATTCCGGCAATTACCACAAGAATCGCTGCTGTAGTAAGTGCATTTTGACGAATCAGATCAACTAAAGTATACTGCGGCTCTTCGTAGTACTTATATGTTAATGATTCAGCATAGTAATCATCCAAAAGAGAAATACCGTGGTTAAGTATCTCCATTGTAGCATGGTCACTTCTCTCCACTGCAAAGCCATAAGGTACATCTCCCGGAAGTTGCATATTTGCAAGTCTTGTATATTTTGTTTTTGATTTAAGTAAATCGTTCGTGGAAAATGAATTTAAAATAGTGCAATCGGCTTTGCCTTTTAACACGGCATCAAGACAGTCAAAGATTGTGTCACAATATAGTACTTCATTATTCGGAAATTCAACTGATTTATATGCTAAAAGAAGTTTATTGGACTTTTGAATAGCAAACACCGCATCATCCATATTCGGATATTCTCCTAAATATATGAGATCATGATATGATGAGACAAACGGCGTTGTAGTTGCAATATTATTGTTCTCAGCCGACCATGCTTCCGAATATGCAGGACAAGTCATGTCAACCTCACGATTTTGAATAGCCCGGCTTAATTCGTCAAATGTATCATAAGCTACATATTTATATTCAATATCAGTAACATTCAATTTGTTAAAAATCTCAGAAACAACATCTTTAACAATGCCATTGATGTTACCGTTTTCATCGTTTCCTGCGAAGGGATAGCAGTGTGCGTAATAACCAATTACCACAGTCGGATGATTTTCAAGCCATTCCCGCTCTCGTGCTGTAAGTGAAGAAGATATAATATTGTTCTTGTACCACGTTTCCGATAAGGATGAAATCAACATGGGATTCGATTCAAACAGCGCATTCTGTGCTAAATTTAATTCATTCAAAATGTCAGGCCGCATTTTTGAAACACACAAAAACACCTCATTTTCGCCGGCAAGAAGAACCGGTTCCAGACCATCGATATATGCAGTACTCTCACCTTCAACAATTATAATGTCGGTAGAGCCTGCCTTTAAGGAATTATCTCTTTCTGAAATAGTTTCAAAAGATACGATTTCCGCATCAAGCTTATTATCAGAAACAACTTGTTTTACAACCGAATACATTGCACCGGAGAGAGCTCCGATTCTTTTTCCTGAAAAGGACTGAATATTGGTTGAAACTGTATTATCATCAATGCGTTTTAGAAAAATATAGTTAGTCTTTCCCATTGCCTGATCGGGATAGTATATTTTTTCCGTCCTGTCCGCAGTAAAAGCAAGACCCGGAAGCATATCAATCTCACCATTGATAAGCTTATTATAAAGATCACCGTATTCACCGAAAACATACTCGTACTTCCAATTTGTATATATCTGAAGCTTCTGAATAAATTCGTAGGCATACCCTGACTTAACACTATTTTCAGAAGCACCGCTCATAAAATTGTTGTTCTCATAATAACCGATTTTTACAATTCTTTTATCTACGGGCTTTGCCTCAACAGCAATAGACATTAATGGAATCAGAAATAACAGAACCAGCAGAAATGATATATATTTATATGTTTTTTTATAAAAAAAAGAATTCATAAAAAATCCCCCAAAATAAAAAATCCCCTCTATTATTATAATTACTCTGTTCGGGTTCATCAACATATAATATAAAAACCGATATGCAGTGAGGCTGAAACAGAAAAAGGTCCGGTGGACCTTTTTTCCACCGAACCGATCGGCGAAGCCGCTATGCGGCAAGGGGACGACTGAGCGAGGCAACGAGATATAATTGAGCCGGGTTCTTATTACCCCCATCTTCCGCAGGTAACAAAAAAGCCCATCCATTTGGATGAGCTTTTTTGTTACCTGCGGAAGATGGGACTTGAACCCACACGCCATTGCTAGCACAAGATCCTTAGTCTTGCCTGTCTGCCAATTCCAGCACTTCCGCATACGTTTCACACGCAAAAGATATAATATCACTCTCGTCTTGGTATGTCAACAGATTTTATTGTATTCTTTTACAGTATTCTTTTCAACTATCCTAATAATCAGAATCAAGTATATGTAGGCTAAATATCATATCTTTCTTGTTTTAGCTGCCCATAAGAAGCAAAGAAAAAAATCTTTTACCCCTATATATTTAAAATAGCGTATTTTAGCTGTACATAATATCTTTCAAACTGCTATTTTGCTTGTCTTAGGAAGAAAAATAGCAGCTAATCATCTCTTTTTGTATCTTTTAGCGGTATCCGCATTGTCAAACATATATTATTTGTACCGCTAAAAAAGAAAAGATGGAAAATATGTATGAAAAACAATATTAATCATCATTGATCCCCCTCAAACAGTGCAAAAAACCGCCTTCCCTCGATTTGCATCCGAAAATACGAATACATTTCAATAGGGAAGACGGTTTCTCTGTTCTTTAGGAACGATTATCTACCATACTGGCAGTCGTTGTTACCTGAAGTTGTAATCCACATTTCAAGCATGTTGATAGGATCGTTGAAGTCTGCAATCCATCCTTCACGAGCGATATCGAAGTTTCCTGCTTTTCTTTCTTCAAGGAATACGTTCCAGTCCTGCTGCTGAATTGTCATTGTAATACCAATAGCTGCAAGGTCCTGCTGAATTGATTCAGCAACTGCAATGTGTCCTGAAGATGTGTTTGTAAGGTACTCGATTGTGATAGGTGTTGAAGAAGAAAGCATTCCGTTCTCATCAAACTCAAATCCTGCAGCCTTAAGGAGTGCACGTGCGTTTGCTGTTGTGCCTTCAGGATCGTTGTTGATTGCGTAAGGATCATAGTAGCCTTCTTCTGTAGCGCTCTTCTTGAATACGCCGCCGTTACCGTCAGCCATTCCAAGAGGAATATAAGCGTTAGCAGCAACCTGACCTGTCTGTCCAATGTTTTCACAGATATAGTCACGGTCGATAAGGATTGAGAATGCCTGTCTCATGCAAGCTGCCTGAGCGGGTGTCTTACCATCGAAAAGGCTTGAGCCTGCGTTGAATGCAACATAGTATGTTCCAAGTTCGTCAACGATGTAGAATTCAGGATTATTCTCTGCAAGAAGTGTTGCGATTTCATCAGTAGGAACTGAATCAGCGAAATCGATGTCGCCTGCATTGTATGCAGCGTAAATTGCTGTATCATCAGCTGAAAGCATGAACTCAAGCTTTTCAATTGATACGTTAGCAGCATCCCAGTAGTAAGGGTTCTTTTCGTATGTCATTGAAACGTCATGATCCCAACCGGTACATACGTAAGCACCATTTGAAACGAAACCTGCATCTACACACCATGCACCGGGCTGTCCGTCAGAAGAATTAGCTTCTACATAAGCCTTCTGTACAGGATAGAATGTAGGGAATGCCATAAGGTCTTCAATGTAAGCACAAGGAGCTGTAAGAACAAACTGAAGTGTCTTATCATCTACTGCTGTTACATTAAGATCAGCGCCATATCCGTCAAATCCTGAGAACATGTACTCGTAGTCAGCTGCTGTTTCGGGAGCTACTGCTCTCTTCCATGAATATTCAAAATCAGCTGCTGTTAATGCAGAACCATCAGACCACTTAAGACCATCCTTTAATGTTACGGTGTATGTAAGGCCATCGTCTGATACGGTGTAACCTGAAGCAAGAGCAGGTGATGTCTTTCCTTCTGCATTGTAAGTATAAAGACCTGCGAAAGAGTTAGCTGCAAGGCAAGCTCCGTCAACAGATGAGTTAAGAGCGGGATCAAGATAATCAGGCTCTGAAGCAAGGTTGATACGAAGTGTATTTGAACCATTGCTTAATGATGCATACATGAAGAACTTTGTAGCGAATGCGTTTGAGAAAACGCCTGTTACATAATCTTTCATCATGTAAATATCATTGTAGTAGTAAAGGGGAATAACGCAGTAGTTGGACATAATAATGTCTTCAGCCTTGTGCATTAATTCTGTACGCTTTGCGTAATCTGTTTCAGACTTAATCTGAGCGATGAGTTCATCGTACTGAGACCAGTCAGCAACAGGATCGATAAATGCTGAGCTTACAAGTTCCTCAGCAGTTGCTCCGTCAGCAATTGTTAATGAACCGGTAGTTTTCTTTGTGTCTTTTCCACATCCAACAAGACCGATGCACAATACAACTGCGAGCATAAGTGCGATCTTCTTTTTCATTTTTATTTCCTCCGTTAAAAATATATATGACATCGTGTTTGTCGCTTTAATCTCCGCCGTAAAAGATTACATATTGTGGCAAGCTACGAAATGTCCGTTTCCTCTGTCCTTTAATTCAGGCATAGATTGTGCGCATACATCCGTTGCATACTTACATCTTGTTCTGAAAGGACATCCTGAAGGCATGTTCAAAGGACTGGGAACATCTCCTTCAAGAACAATTCTCTGACGTGCTCGTGTGACGTCGGGGTCAGGAATGGGCACAGCAGATAACAATGACTGTGAATAAGGATGCATAGGATTATCACACACCTCATCAGCAGTTCCGATTTCAACCATTTTGCCAAGATACATAACGGCAATACGGTCTGAAATATGACGAACAACCAAAAGATCGTGGGCAATAAAAAGATATGCTACGCCGAGTTTCTCCTGGAGCTCCTCAAACATATTTACGACCTGGGCCTGAATAGATACATCCAGTGCCGATACAGGTTCATCACACACAATAAACTGAGGATTAACTGCAAGTGCACGCGCAATACCGATTCTCTGACGCTGACCGCCTGAAAATTCGTGAGCGTAACGTGTTGCATGCTCTGCGTTAAGTCCTACTGTTTCCATAAGAGCGAGGATCTTTTCTCTTCTCTCCTTACGGTTAGCATATAAGTGATGAACATCAAGAGGTTCTCCGATGATATCTTCAACAGTCATTCTGGGATTCAATGAAGAATAAGGGTCCTGGAAAACCATCTGCATATGCTTACGCATTTCGGTAATGTTCTTACTTGTTACTTCTTCACCATCAAAGAAAACCTGTCCTGAGGTGGGCTCATATAAATGAAGAAGTGTTCTTCCTACTGTTGTTTTTCCGCAACCGGATTCACCTACAAGACCCAGTGTTTCACCCTTTTTAATTGTAAATGAAACATCATCAACAGCCTTAAGATCTTTTGTCCCCCATCCGGAACGAACTTTAAAATACTGTTTCAGGTTACGCACTTCTATAATATTTTCACTCATGACTGCGCTCCCTTCTGTTCATCCAAAGCTCTTTTAATGTTCATCCAGCAGGATGCTTTATGATTTTCATTAATCCACAATTCCTCGGGTTTTTCTGTTAAACAAACTTTCATCGCTGCATCACATCTGGTACAGAATGAACAACCCGCGGGTAAATTTAACATATTTATGGGAGTTCCCGCAATAGGTTCAAGACGTTTTCCCATATTGTTCAAATTGGGAATCGAACGAAGAAGTCCCTTTGTGTACTCATGACAGGGATTGTAGAATATCTCCCTCGCAGTTCCTCTTTCGCAAATTCTTCCGCCGTACATAACAACGATATCATCGCAAAGTTCCGCAATAACGCCAAGGTCATGTGTTACAAGAATAACAGCCATTCCAAGCTGCTTCTGAAGTTTCTGAATTTGTTCAAGAATCTGCGCCTGGATAGTAACATCCAGCGCAGTAGTGGGTTCATCTGCAATAAGAATATCAGGTTCACAGGCAAGAGCCATAGCAATCATTACACGCTGTCTCATGCCTCCGGACAGCTCATAAGGATACTGTTTAAGTCTTTTCTTAGGCTCATTAATTCCTACCATTTCAAGCATTTCAATAGCTCTGTCTTCGATCTGCTGACCCTTTTTGTCAGTGTGAAGACGAATAGCCTCTTTAATCTGATGACCAACTGTGAATACCGGATTAAGACTTGTCATCGGATCCTGGAAAATGATTGAACAGCATTTTCCTCTGAATGCCTGCATCTGTCTTTCGCTCCACTGCGTAAGATCCTGGCCTTTATATAATATTTTACCGCTCTTAATCTGTCCGTTGCCGGCAAGAATCTGCATTATCGAATATGCCGAAACACTCTTTCCTGAGCCGGACTCACCAACTATACCCAATATATCTCCGGCACGAAGATCAAAGTTCAATCCGTTAACTGCACTTACTTCCCCGGCATCTGTTTTAAACGAGGTGTGCAAATCCTGCACACTCAACAATATTTCTTCGCTCATATTTTCCTCTTATAAATTAGTGTGTTTTGTTACTTGCTAAGTTTCGGGTCAAATGCATCTCTTAAACCATCACCGAGAAGGTTAAGACTCAAAACGATAAGACAAATGGTAACTGCAGGGAACACAAGCTTGTAAGGATAACTCTGCAATGCACCTCTTGCACTGTTTGCAAGTGAGCCGAGTGAAGGCATGGGAGCCTGAACACCAAGACCGATAAAGCTTAAATAACTCTCGGTAAATATAGCCGAAGGAATCTGAAGCGCTGTTGAAATAATAATTACAGATAAACAGTTTGGAAGTATGTGCTTCTTAATAATGTGACCGGGCTTTGCACCGATTGACTTAGCTGCAAGCACATATTCGTTTTCCTTAATTGAAAGAATCTGTGCTCGAATAAGCCGTGCCATGCTTACCCAGTAGAGCATACCGAAAACAAGGAACAGTGAAATCATGTTACTTCCGAGGCTTGCGAGCAACGACCCCGACTGAAACTGCAATACTGTCTGTAAAACAACCGAAAGAAGAATAATAACAAGCATATCCGGCAGTGAATATATAATGTCGACAATTCGCATCATTATCATATCCGTTCGTCCTCCGATATATCCGGAAATACTACCGTAAAGCATTCCGATCATAAGAACGATTATACTTGCAAAGAATCCAACCACAAGCGATACTCTTGCGCCATATACAACACGAATGAAGTAGTCACGACACTGTTCATCGGTACCGAAAATATGGGGGAATCTGAAATTACCCTGATCGATATACTGCTGCTCCATAACACTGTATGTAAAAGGAGCAAGATTCTTCGCACCCTTATCTCTTATTCCGTTTACCGAAAGAATTTCCGAATAATCATAGGGAACAATAAGCGGTGCAACAATAATAATAAGAAGAATGGCAACAAGAACAACAATGCTTGCCATAGCAAGCTTATTTTTTCTGAGTTTTTTCATACCGTCTTTAAAAAAGGTGGTACTTTCACTCATTACATCCTGCTGCTGTTTTTCTTCGTCGGTAGCCTTCTCAAATTTGGAAAGGTCCATCTGGAGGCTTAATACATGTTTTTTAGGTGTTTTATTAATATCAAACTTGTCCATACTCAGCCTCCTTTTATTCGTACTTAATTCTGGGATCTACAAGCTTATAAAGCAAATCGCAGATAAGGTTTGCAACTACCATTAAGGTTGCAAGGAAAATAGTTGTTGCCATAATCATAGTGTAGTCACGGTTTGTAATGGCGCTGACAAATTTCGAGCCGATACCACCGATTGTAAATACAGTCTCAACTACCATTGAGCCTGTAATGATATATGCGATTTCAGGGCCGGCATATGTAATAATGGGAAGAAGTGAATTTCTGAGAGCATGCTTAAAAATTACAACCCATTTGTTAACGCCTTTTGCTTTAGCGGTTCTGATGTAATCCTGGCTTAATGCATCAAGCATACTTGTTTTTGCAAGTCGTGTCGTATATGACATAGGATACGCACAAAGAGCAATAACCGGAAGCACATAGTTTGTTGAATCCGCACTCCACACGGGAACCCAGCCAAGTTTAATACTGAATACAAGAAGAAGCAGTGTCGCCAAAACGAAGCTTGGAACTGCAGTAAACAGTGTTGACATGAAAATAATGATTCTGTCAGGCAGTCTGTTTCTCATTAATGCTGCAAGGGACCCGAAAATTGTTCCAAAGAAAAGAGCAATTATAACTGCCGTCAAACCAAGTCTTGCAGAAATAGGGAATGATTCGGCAATAATTGTATTAATATCTCTTCCTGTCTTTAAACTGACACCGAAATCACCATGTAACAATCCCTTCATATAAAGAAGAAATTGTGTTACAAGAGGCTTGTCAAGATTATATCTTGCATTCAAAGCATCAATTGTTGTCTGGCTTAAAGCCTTCTCTGTATTGAACGGACCGCCCGGTACAGCGTTCATCAGAAAGAAGGTCAGCAGACAGATTAAAAAAATTGTCAGAATCGAAAGAATAATTCTTTTGAAAATGTACTTACTCATAATTACCTCTGTTCATTTATTTCATTAACTCACACTATTCAACATTTTACACTAATATTGTTCATTAAATAAGCAAAATAGTTATTATTTGTAATTTTTGGTTAATTTGCTGAATTTTCGTTATTTTTCGCTTTTAATACAATTGATTTTTAGTAAAATACAATAAAACAATTATAAAAACAAAGAGTAACACAGCATTTATTAAAAATCTACTGTTCAACAGCACAGAAAAACGGTTACACTCCAAGTCGAAAAACAATCGCCCAAATAAGCATAAAAGAAATTATGTCAAGTTCTTCCTACTTAATACAGATATTCCGAACGCCTGTCCACCTGTTTTTGAGACAATCTCACTTTAACATATGTATACTCATGTACACCGTTATAGTCAAAGTTAACCTTGTCATTCTCTTTCCTTGACAGATTTCCGTTTCTGTCATAATCATATACGACTGTTTCTGTTACATGTTCCTCTGCGTCAGTCGTATAACTCGCTGTCTCACGACCGTCACCGTCATATTTATGTTCTATTTTCGTTTGCAGCACATCTCCTGAGTATACTGATTCGGATAATACATTTCCCTTACTGTCGTAACTGTATTCACGGGAAATATCATCCCAATCATCGTAACGCGATAGTATCATATTGCCGTTTGCATCATACTCATATTCACATGTAACATAGTATCCCTGATATTCTTCATACTCAGTAGCTTTTATCAGATTATCGTCGCTATCATATTCGTATGAATTGGAATAATAAATATCTCTCGTCCCATCTTCGTCGTATCGGTAACTCGTATGCAAAATTCTTTTGCCCGAAGCATTGTATTCTTCTTCGTAGATGATTCTATCTTCTGCGTCGATGCCGGTTATCTTTACTGTCTTTCCTTCCGTGTCGTATTCTGTCTCGCTTTTTCCCGCATCACCGTAAAATTCAGTTTTCTTTAGCATTCTTCCCGCATTATCATACTCAAAGTTTAAAATCAGTTTGTTGGAGCTGCCCTCATCCATATATTGTCTGAGCAAATTTCCGTACGAATCATATTCATTTGTATATACATATCGAAAACCGGAATCACTAACGTAATTATAATATTCGTTTACGGTTCTGTTTCCCAAATCGTCATACTCATATTTATTCTCGGAGCGTAATTCATCGTTCTCACATAAAGTATCTGTTTCAACAAGCCACACATCTACAAGAGTGCGTTCGTAAAGCAAATCGTTAATTTCCGCTTCCAACTGATTCAGTTCATCTTCGGAGATGCCGTCGTCAACTTTCTTTAAGGCGTTCTGTGCTTTTTCAAGATAAGTGCAGGCAATATCGTCGTCTGCTTCCTCATTGGTAATATCCAGGTATGCCTTTGCTATATCAAAATATATTTCGGTCTTATCCGGGGCCAAATCCAAAACTTCATTGTATTCAGAAACAGCCGATTCATAATTTCCTTCTGCCAGATAAGTCTCAGCATTTTTGATATGTGAAGCCATTTTAATCTTCGGAAGTCCCCAGATACCCAAAGCAGCGCCGCCGATGCCTAACACCGCACCGATAAAAAGACCGACCAGCGCCAGTACAATAAGTCCCTTGTGGCCCTTCTTTGTCTTAATCTGAGGCGGAGGAACTACGTCAAAAGCTGTATTTATAACTGAAGAGTTGTATGAAGGAACATTCTCTTCCACTTTGTCAACCAGTTCCCTTCCACATCGCATACAAATATTTGAATTACCATTATTTGTAAATCCGCAAGCACAAACCTTCATAAATCCTGCATCGCTCCTTAGTAATATTCAGTTTGCAACCTTGCATCAGCTTGTTTCTGTGAAAGTCGCAATTTTATATACTCGTTTTCAGAAATTGATGGATAATCGGTATAGTCTGATGTATATTCCGTCCTGATAAGATTACCGTTACTGTCATAAGCATAATAGGTAGTAGATGTATCTCCGTTCGAATAGTTATAGGTATCGTCCGGATATACATAATAATCTATATATACGTCTTTTGTCTGTTTTCCCTGACTGTCATATTCGTAAAATCTCTCACTCAGCAGATTGTTCTCTTCAGTATAGTATTTAACACTTATCTGATTACCGTTACCGTCATATGTGTATCTCGAAGTTCTCGACAGCATACCGTCAGTCCCATAGTTTCTGGTCTCAGTAACATTTCCTTCGTCATCATAGTCTTGCTCAAATATGTATGAATCACCCTCAGGATAATAATATGATATCGACCTTATTTGATTATCATTACCATCATATTCATATTTAGATTTACTGATCATTTCAAGGAAATTGTCTTCATTAAGTTCGTATGATGAGGTTTCAATCACATTTCCATGGTCATCATACAAATGATCGGTCTCATATGATAAGGTTCCACCATCCGTATACGATGCATATTTAATTTGATTTCCGAAATTATCGTATTCATATTCATTACGCCAAGTCACATTTCCATACTCATCTCTTCCATAGGATTGCGTCATGTTACCATCAGCATCATATTTATATCCCCACGCATATGAATATTTACCACTGCTGTAAAACGTTTTTGTTACAACTCTTCCTTCATTATCGTATTCGTATTCATATTCACCGTCATATGATTTATTAGTAGAATAATAGTAAGAAGAGTAGGCTATCTCATTTCCCATATCATCATAATCGTAGCGAGTTGTAGATGATATGTTACCATTATAATAGTATCTGTTTGCGGATATAAGCCACACATCGATTATTGTTCGTTCATAAAGTGAATCTTCTATCCCTTTATTCAGTTCCCGAACCGAATCCTCGTCTGCACCTTCCCCTATCTGTTCCAAAGCAGTTTTGGCTTTTTCAAGATATGTGCAGGCAGTATCGTCATCAGGCTCAGCATTTGCCATACCAAAGTATGCTTCAGCCATACCGATGTATGCCTCATTCTTTTTCGAATCCAGTTTAATTGCTTCATCGTACTCCGAAACAGCAGATTCATAATCTCCTGCAGTCACATATTTTTCTGCATTTGAAATATGTGAAGCCAGCATAAGCTTAGGAACGCCCCAAATGCCCAGGAATATAACCGCAATGCCGACTAGCAGCATCGCAAGCAAAGCAAACAAGGCAAATAAAGCAAGAATAACAACCCATGCCCGGCTCTTCTTTTTTTGCTTTGTCTGTGCCGGCTGAACTGTATCATAAGATGTATTCATATATGAAGAACTGTATGAAGTATCACCTGAGCCTGTTGTAGCAACAAGTTCTTTCTCACATCGCATACATATTTTTGAATCAGGTGCATTATTAAAACCGCAACTGCAAACCATATATTTTCTCCTATTGTTTTTATATTTGTTATTATGTTATGGAATACTGAACCTTCACCGGTTCTGCATCATTAAAGTCTTTAATAATGACTGTATGTTTACCGACAGAGTTTTCTGTTGTTTCAAATGAAAATCTCATAAGTTCTAAACCGTTTTCCGCATTGATGATCTGTCTGAATCTGTAATATTGTTCCCGGACCGTCTGCAGTCATTAAGTCCACTAACCCAAAAACCCAATAACTTCATATCAACTATACGGGACAAACGTAGCCTCGGTCTGCCGTTCTGCAAACCTTTGCAATTTCAAAATATACCACACCATTGGGCTTTATTACAATTTCCTTTTCAAGTCCATTTTCAGCCACAATGTTTTCAGTCTGAATCAATGGAGTAGCTGCCATCTGAAGCAAACTGATTTGTTCCTTTGACAAGCTTCTCGGCTGTCCCAAGTCATTCCATACTTTCAACGGATTGCAGGTTTCTTCATCAACAGTCTTCTGCAGTACAAGATATTCTCCATCAGGTAAGTCAATTGATAAGTCAATCGTCTTGTTCTTTCGTGTTTCCTTCTTCTCACATACATTCCATGCAATTCCACAAAGACTGCCGTCAGACCGTTTTACCGCTATTAAATCATTGTCTTTATAAATACACTCGCCCGTAAGATTTTTATAAAAAACAAATGTATAATATGTAGGCTTTGGAATGCAGTTATTTGCAACCATGCCGAATCCTCCGTGAAAAGGAGCAAACGGCACTCGTCTTTCTTCAAATATATCCCCGAAGGTCCAATATGAATATGACTCGTTATCGTCTCCCAGCCTTGTTAAATGATGTGCAAGATAGGCTGCATTTAAATTTGTATCATGAATAACATTGTCCGGGCAATAGCTTGTATTGTATTCGGTAATATGAATCGGAAGTCCTTTATATCTTTCAAAGCTGTCAACAATTGTTCGTGTTGAATGTAAATTATTAAATCTGAAATCCGGATCCTCCAATTCGGCATAAGAATAATGACCGTCAAAACTGTGTTCACCGGTTGTATAGTGATGTCTTGTGATAAAATCAACAGCCAGTTCCTCTTTTTCGATGAATTTCATAAATTCGGAAATCCAGTATTCATCCTTTACACCGCAAATAGCCGGACCACCGATTTTTATTCTTGAATCAAGTTTCTTTACCGCAAGAAATGTTTCTTTGAACAGTTTGAAATATTCCTGCATATCGGCATCTTTCCAAAAGCCAGGCAAATTAGGCTCGTTCCATACTTCGACAGGCCATGTTACTACCTCATCTTTACCATAGCGGTCCATAAGATGGTTCAAGGTTGCGGTAACCAAATCACACCATTTTGAATAGTCCTTAGGCGGTGTAACATTTCCTTTCCAGTAAAAAATTGTTTGTTCGCCGCTTGCCAGGTCTCCCGGCATAAATCCCAGTTCCAAAAACGGTTTGATTCCTACTTCCTTATAGTTATCCATCACAAGGTCTAAATATGTCCAATTGTACTCAACCTTTGTCTCACCGTTTTCTTCGTATTCATGATAAATTGCCATGTCATCAGAAAACAAACCGTGGCCCCTGATATGCTTAAAGCCAATTCCATCCTGCACAAATTTCAGCTGCTTCATATATTCTTTCTGAAGCGCCAGACCCATTCTGCCTGTTCCAACGCAAAAATCTACACGATTATTAAATAAAACGCGTTTTTCCAAACTGATTTCTTTTTTCATAATCCCCCCGGATGCTTTTTCATCATAATAATATAAAATCAATACATATTTCCAAGACAAAAATAGTCAGGTTCATATCCTTGTCTGATTAACTCATTATAGCTTCCCGAATATTTTTCTTTGTTTTTCTCACTCATGGAATCCACACCTTCGCAATCCTCAATATGTATCTTTTTTGACCTTTTATTAAGAATAAAATCACCGGATATGTCTTCCGCTAACAGATACTTCGAATCATCACTTTCATTGGGGTTTGTAACATCCAAACCCGGTTCGCCTTCCAAATGGTTATCGCCGGTCAGATAATCAATATATACTCCCGGCTGCACATTATAAGACCATATGCAAAAGCAAATTCCTTCGCCGCCGTCTTCTACCGACCATGCTTCAACAACCTGCCCGTCACATACAAGATTCTCACCCGTAAACACCGGCGTTACGCGATATCTGATGTGATTATTTGTTTCACGAATATAATCTATCATCATATTTTCAAAGGCGTTAATACCGTCTGTATTGAAATACCTTGTTCCTGTTACAAGATTATATTTGTTGGCCGTTTCACCGCTCAATCCAAAAGCGACCAGATGGCATCGGTTGTACAGTGATTCACCGTTTACCAGCTCCTTCGGATACTTATCCGAATGCCAGCCTGTAGGCTTTATTGCACTGATGCTTCCTCTTTTTTCCGTAGGCATTGTTTCTGTGCCGAATACTCCCTCAGCAAGAGTACATCTTCCGAGTTCGTCCAAATCATAATATATTTCCCAGCAGGTTGGCTCGATATTTGCAGTATCGAAAAAAGGCTTTCCATCATTCAAAAGAATGTATGCTTCTTCGCTAAACTCCGGTATTTCAAGGTTTTCAACCCATACTCTCCTCGGCGCTTTTGGATGTTCCTGCAATTCGGGATCATTTCCCAGGTAACCGTTGAAATCTTCAGGTGAAAACTGTTCTTCTTCGGTTTCAGGTTCTGTGCTTTCGCCTGATTCAACAGTAGTACTCACAAAAGAGTTTTCACTTGAAGTTTCACTTACGTAAGAACTCAGCGATATGCTTGTGTCTGTGGTAACCGCTTCTCCACCGGGCGCACTTAGTTTTAGCGCCACGACAATTACCAGTGTAATAAGGACAAGCATCGAAACCGCAAGCAAAAGGTTATTCTGTTTTTTTTCTGTATTCTTCAAATGTGATTTTTTCATGTGAGGAACCTTTTATTTTTTCTTTTCGGACGCATGTAAAGCAATCGAATATTTTCGCATCAAATCTGATATCGGATAAATACATCCGATTCCATTTATATGCATAAAGAACATCGATTTTATCTGCGTAAGCACCTGCATCATCAATTTCCGCAAAAACAAAATCATCCTCTCCAGCCGCATCAAGATAATCTTCTGACGCAATAATCTGAGCAGCATCTATTTCCGAGCTCAGTAAATCAAATGAATACGGATTAATCCTGATGCACGAATTCGCCACAAGATTATACATATGTTTTCTTTGTTCTTTATCTCTGGTCTGTCTGCGTTTGTTGAAAGCAAGACCGTTCTTTTTATCAAGACAAATAATTAATTTCATATTTGTTTTCCGCTTTGTATTTACATATTTATCATTCCACTATTATTTATATCAAATTTCCAGAAGCAAAAAAAGTAAATATCCCAGCAACAACTGCAGAAATCACTGATGAAGCCAGTATTGTCTCCATGGCTAATTACCTCCCCTTTCACTAATATGGATTTATATAAAAAAAAGTTGATATATACTTTGTAATTAGTTTTTCCGAAAACCAAGCTGCTAAGCATCCACAGAGAATCATTTCCCTTCTATTCACTAAAAAATAACTGTTTCGGACTCTTCGGTTTATCTGGAATGCTCATTTTTATTATGCCTTTCTCAACCAACGGCATTACCTTTGTCTGAATCGCATACGTTATAGAACTCATTCCCAAATAATCACATAATTCCTTACGAGTTCTAGGTGTTTTACAATACTGTAGCAGTTCTTTTATTTCCTCTGAAACTTCACCCACAGCATCATGCTTAGTTTCATACTTGAAAAGTTTAACTATAAATGTTCCTCTCTCATCCGCAAATACCGGTTCCGGCAACTCATATTCTTGCATAGTTCTACGAATTGTAGGTATTCCGGAGTAGCGATTTTCTGTTATCTTTAATACTTCAAGTTCTGAAGCAATAACCGGATTACGTGTATCAGGCTGCACTTTTCCCAACTGATCAATTCTAATTCTTCCGTATATTCCACCCGGATTTCTTATCTCTATCCTATCTTCAAACATAATGAGTTGTACCGGCATTCCTTCTGTGTGAATGCTATAATCACGATGTACTAAAGCATTCAATACAGCTTCTCTGATTGCGGTTATTGGATAATCTGTCCGATCCTCACGCTTACCTGTATTAGGATTAATGATTGTCTTAGTACGCATATTTCGGCTTACAAATTGCATTGCACCATCAAGCATTTCCGAAATATTACCTTCTATACGCTGATTGTCCAGAAATCTTTCTCCCTGCTCTCCGACTACACCCGTTTCAATACCCGGAACTACTGTTGCTATGATACACATTTGCGGAAAATATGCTTGCGGATATAAACTGAAATTCATTACCGCACTCAATGTAGCATTATTTTCTCTTTTTATGCTCATTAACTCATATATTTCTTCATCAGATATTACAGCTAATTTAGGTTTCCCTTTTTTTACTTGTTCCAAATATTCTGCCAAAAGAGTCTGGTTTAAAGAAGCAACAGATGCTCTCTCAATAACTCTAATATCATCTTGATACTTCTTTCTATATGCTTCGTAACTGTAAACCTCATATTCTGTCATCGGTTCGTCACTATCGCCAACACGTATATATGAGCCCTTTACCCTTCCTTTTCCCTGATAAAAAACCGGTCTATCCGTAATATCTGCTCCCGGAATCTCAGCTGCCACAAAATACTTATTATCTTTTTCTGTAACTGTAAGTAACGGTCGTACAACCGGTTCCATTTGTAAGCATTGCTCATTTATCTTTTTCTGTATGTCATGAGGATCATAAACACCTGTTTCTTTATAACCCTTCGTTTCATCTATACCAAATATGATAGTTCCACCATCGTCTTGATTGGAAAAACTTGACAAAGTATCATACAGGTGTTTTGGACAGCCTTGTTCAGCACTTTTTATCTCTAAAGTCGAAGTTTCGCATTTATATTTTTGGATCAACTCTAATCTTTCAATTAATTCTTCAGTTGTCATTTTAGTTTCTCCTTCCTTTTTAACATTCTATCATCATTTTTTAGTTTGTTCAATAATCTTAAATATTATTGCATTAACTTAAATTCTATTTGCATTAACTCAAAAAGGAACTCAAATGATTTGAGTTCCTTTTTCATTATCTTCAGTTCATTACTTTTATTAACACAATCGGTAAAATAATGATTTATTTATTCATGTTCCGCAATATAAAGCCCAACTCTTCTTTGTATTATTTCTGCAGTATCCTCTAAGGATTTATCTCCACTAAAATACAGTGAAGATTCATTGACAATAATGTCTATTATTTCACTTTCTTCTTCAGAAAGAACAGATATAAAAGGCAACGCTTTTAATGGTCTATTTAACTGATCTTCACTCATATAAACCGGATTCGAAGTTAATAAATCATTACTTAAATTTATTGTTCCAGAAATATTTTGAGCCCATGAAAACAGTTTTTTTGTTGAATATAGTCTTTCTCTTTCTCCATATCTGTAGGTAACGTAATATTCGATAAATTTGTATGCTTCCTCTTTATATTCGCAGTTTTCGAACATTCCAACAGCAACATAGGTGACTGTATACCGTGGTTTTCCATCACTCGAAGGATAACCCTTAAAAACAAATTTGCCACCCGCATTACTATCCAACGACGGAATAGATGTAAATGCTTCACATGTAGTTGTAATTATATCTGCATTAGTGTCAAATACCACACCGTCGTTTGGGTACGTTTTTACCTCGTTAACTTTTTGAAGCAAACTAGCATAGTCATAATCTTTATATTCAGAAACCGAACCTTCGAGACATATTTTCAAAATATCTTCTTTTTGCATCCATGAATTCCGCAAAGATTCAGGCCTACTAATTAACCAATCCAAGAATTCATTCACGGTCCAGCCATTCTCTTTGCCTAATTTATTTTCTGCACCACCCAAAGTTCGTATACCAATGTATCTTGGAATACCGTAAAGACCATCGTTATACTCTATTTTATCAATAAGCCCATCAATAAAATCTTCTTTTTTCAAATATTCACTTTTTTCAAGAAACAATGACAAATCAGACAAATATCCCGCTTTGCTTAGTTCATTGATTCTGCTTTCATAATTTACAATCAAATCAGGTGGATTATCAGCGGTTAGGATATAATTTATATCGCGGTCATATTCTTTTATTTCAATACATATGTCTGAATTTTCTTCATTAAAAGATTCAACTATATCATCTATATTGTAGTTATTTGAAATTTCCTTGGGTTTATAAAATGTCAGTTTGATAACTTCGTTATTCTCTTCATGATTAATCCTCGAGAAAATATTTTCACGAAAAATATTACCGGAAGCGCTATTCTTTATAATAACAATATTTTCATTTACTTCTATAACATTATATAGATTTACAAAGTCACCTCTCTCATCCATAAAATTCAATAATTCTTTTACAGAATAATCATTCAAATCCATGCTATATATTATTTTTTCTGATATGAAATATATATAATTATTGTATGCAGTTATAGCTTCAATATTATTGAATAGACTAATCTCTTTATACGTATAACTACTGTCATCAATTACTAAAAAACAATTTGGGCATCCTAAATCATTCTTTTTTGATGCCTTAACATATATGCAGCCATTTGAATATTCAACAATAGTTTTGTATGTGTACTTACTATCATTAATTTTTTGTACGAATTGTCCGTCCGGGCTGAATAAAAGTATTTCATCTTCACACAAAATTGCAAAAGACTCATCTTCACATACCGCAAACGAGCAAGGATATTTAGTTAAATTGGAATCTGTAAAAAAAAGTGAATTACGCAAGTTACCCGAAGTATCATATGATATTAATTCAAATCCATCTGTACATTCACGTAGGATATACAAATAAGTTTTTAGATAATCAGCTATGAATCCTTCACCCATTACACTCAGTCCAATAGGTTCGGGTGCACTGTCATCAAACATTTTTTTTGAATAATAAGTCAACTCATATCTTTCAGTATTACTTATAGAATGGAATATACACCTATCATTTTCAAAAAGAAACTGTCCATCTTGTGACAATGGTAAAATAATCTGCATGTCCTTAACTGACATGATATACTCTTTTTCTGTGGATACTTTATCACTTTTTCTACATCCACATAGAAAGCACAGTATTATTATCAGAAAAAAAACAACATATTTTTTCACAATCAAATCTTTCTTATCTATACACTTTCTCTGGTCCATAGTCGCCTACTCTAACCTGTTTTTTTGTTTTTGACGCTCCGCAAACACATTGTATTATCTGATCCTGATATATTGCATAAAAATAATACGTAACTGGAACACCATTTTCATATACATCAACAGTGTTGGTAAGAATTCTATATTCGCGAAGAACGATAACCCTTGCACTATACGTATGATATCCATAGTCTCTTACATCTAAGCATCCAGCATATGCACTATTTCCAAATAAAGAAAAAACTAGTACACTTGCAGTAAGAATTTTAAAAAACATTTTTTTGCTTTTATTTATCATTTTTCTCCTTTTATTTTTCGTTGCTTTACAACTCTAAAGCGCATATCTGTAGGCCAATTAAGCTATTCCGTCTGAGCATATTTATTGTTTACGAACGAAGCTAGCAACAAAAAAGCTTGCAAAACATATGCAGTTACAATCGATTTAAGAATAAAATCATTTCGCTCTATCAGCAAAATCCCAAATAAAAACGCTGTTGTGATGCAGATTACAACAATATATAGCTTATATTTATTTTTCTGCTTTGTAGTCAATAATTTATTTTTGCTTTCAATAGGTGAGAGGACAACTACTAACAATCCACTCACTACATATACTGGCACTCCGATATGAGGTATAAACGAAATATTTATTATTATTTCTTGGCACAAAATGAGTAGCATTTCACTAACTACCAAACACGTAATAGGATTTGACGCATGAATTCCGCCTCCATACTTACGAATAGGCAAAAAGAATGCCAATAACCAAAATAGTGACGTTAATGTACCTAACAAGCTACTAATAATGACAGCAGATATTAATGCTATTCCCTTTAACATTAATAGTTCTATCCCATATCGATATATTTCCTTTTCTGTGTACTTGATAATCCCATTTTCCACTAAAGCGGCTGACATTCTTTTTCCAATTCTCATAATTAAACGATTAATTCCTTTGCTTTTTCAGGCATTTCCGGTTCATAAATAATCAAGCTGCATGTAGAGTTCACTGTAAAGAACGCAGCCATTTGTGCCAATAATGCAACCATCAGTAAAATACTCTTTTTCATTGATGTTTCCTCCTTTCCTTGCCAAAATAACACATTTCCACATGCCACAAAAAAAAATAGCATAATAACCCCCTCAATGATAACAATTGACACTTTTTGTAATCTATAAAATTACACGGTCACATAATTCACTTTGTATTGCCTTATCATTCCGCTATTTTCCAGAGAGTTCACCATCCTAAGTACTATAAAACCCCTAATCAACAGTGTCCTGTCGATTAGGGGCTCATTTTTAACGGACATCTTCGAAAATCTTCCGTATATTTTATATTATTTCTTTTTTTAATAAACTACTCAAAGTAAATCCATTTAGCAGGCTTCTGATTCGCATTCTATGTCACGGTTCTTGTTTCAAAGCTTCTATATCTATTAATAATCTCATTCATAGCGAAACCTAATCAATAGTAATATATTTTAATGACCCTCTCTGCATTTTCATTTTTCAATTACTCGAACAACCTTAACCCAGAATTGTCCAAGACATTACGTTCAAGCGAAGCACTATGAATGTGCAAATTTAGGGACATTCTTATATATATTGAATGGTACCATTAGGAAATATCTTGTATGTATAAGTGTGCAAATGTACTCCGTTCCAATACAAGTAAATACTTCCTGTATCACCAGAAATTGAACTACTGTACGAAAGATCATGTGCAAAATCACCTGTAAAATGTCCGCTTATATTCGTTAAATAAGCATCATTATCAACCTGAGAATATATTCCTGTTACAGTAGAATGCAATACTGCCAGTTCAATTCCATTTCTATCTACCAATGAATGAGTAAAGGTTTTTGTCTTTTCTCTTTCAGGAATGCTTCTAAACTGATTAACATCATTTTCTGATTCTGATAATTCCTGCGTTATAATAAGCATTCCATTGTCAAGTAGCTCAATATTTCGAATCATTATATCATTACCAACACATTCAACTTCAAATTCATATTTAACAACATTGTTGCTGTTTTCTGAAATGTCGCAGTTAGTATTTTCCATAGCTAAAGCCGGCATAGATGTGCCTAAAGCAACTGCCAAAGAAAGCACCAAAGCTAAAATAGCATTCTTATTCATATAACTCGTTCCTTTCATGTTATAAAAATCGGTGGGATTATTGATCCATAAAATACCGTTATATCAAAATCTGCAAGAATATACTTTTCATCGCTTTCCTCCTTTCATAGATAGCCTAACACCTCCCTCACCTTGTAGATTCCAAATTGACACAATTAACGCCTCATCCATAACTATTAACCATTATGCAATCTATGTAATTACATAATCGCCCTGATCAATTGTGTTAATTCTAATGTTTATTATGACAATAAAGTATTTCTGAAATTATTATGTGCTAAAATGCTAAAAGGAGGATTGTAAAATGAGGATTGCTGTTGTAGATGATGATTATAGAGTTATTGCCCAAGTAACGAATTATTTAGATAAATATTTTAATGACACACCCTATACTCAGGATGACTATACTGATGGTATCGAATTTATTAATTCTTTATCCGAAAGCAAATACAACATAGTATTTATGGATTTGGAAATGGAACATATCAACGGTACTGATGCAATAAAAAAATTACGTGAAATTGACGAAAATGAAAATACTTATGTCATTTTCATTTCTTCACATGATGACAATTTGATTCCGTTATTTTCCCTTCATCCCTTTGGATTTATTCAAAAGCCTTTTTCATATGATGACATTTTTCAATATCTTTCAAGAATAGTAAATCATATTCAAGAAAACAATCGGCTTCTACCACTCACTATAAACAGAAAAAATATCCTTTTACCCGTTGCTGATATACTTTATGTGCATTCTGAACGCCACAAGCTTATTATTCACTTAAAAGATTCAAGTATATATGAAACTTATGAAAAATTAAATTCGTTTGAAGCTAAGCTTACTGAAATAAGCAGTGACTTTTTAAGAATTCACACATCTTTTTTAGTTAATAAGAAATATGTCACTCTATACAAAAGAGAAAGTTTATTTATTGGAACAACCGAACTCCAGATAAGTCGCAAATATTTAGACCAAGTTATTAACAATCTGCATAAGGACTTCTAGTATGGCAACTCAACATTATTTTTATTTTATATGCAATCTGCTCACCATTTATGGACTAAATCGATTTTTCAAAAAAACATATACTAGCCCCAGTCGTATGTTATCTATTATCGGATTAATCACTTTTTATGTTGTTGATGGAATTATCACAATCATTAATTCCAAACCAACCATATTCTTTTTTTCCAGTTTGGTAACATTTTTATTGCTCTCGCTTGCCTACAGTTATAAGTTTTCTCTTTCAAATATTCTTTCAACAATAATACTTCAGGTGTTCAGTGTATGTAGCGAGTTAATTGCGTCTTTTGTTGTTTCACTGTCGGTTACAGAATCACTTGAGTATTCTAATGAAGCTATAATTATATTAACCATTATAATTGCAAAAATAATATTTTATCTGTTTCTTATTATTGCGTCCTTAGTTCTTCGAAACAGTGGCACTGGTTCAATTTCTGCGCATCTTATCGGGCTATTTATTATGCCTTCAATATCTATCCTTCAAATTATGTATATTTTTAGGCTTCACCAATTTGACCAAAATACAATTCTCGGTTCCGGAAGCATTGATGCACTCCTTGCGGTTTTTTCAATAGTCATAATAAATATTGTCTCTTGTTTTGGCATCGACCAGCAACGCAAAATATCTTCGGTAGAAAATGAAAAGAACAGGCTTAGTACTGTAATAAAAATGCAGTCAGAATACTACGAGCAGGAACGAAAAAATCGTGAGCACATTCAAAGAATGCGTCACGACTTCAAAAATTTCTTATTGGGAATACGTTCAGATATTGCATCCGGTGATGTGAATAACGCCATATTAATAATTGACAGTCAACTTAAAAATGATTCTTTCGATACACTTTCAAAAAGTAACCTCCTCGCAGTTGATTCTGTGTTGTCATATAAAGGAGGCCAAGCAAAAGAATTGGGCATCACAATAATCCCCCAATTCAAAATCACATCAGAACCACATATAGAAAGCAGTGACATATCAATTCTTATTGGCAACGCATTGGATAATGCAATTGAATATTTATCAGCACACTGTAATTGTAAGCAAACGATATCCTTTAGAATGGTATATGATAAAGGCATTCTTGACATAAGCATAGAAAATGAAGTTGAACGCCCTTTTTCTACCCCCCGCAACAATCAGCTTGTTTCTACAAAAGACCCATCTCATGGTTACGGGATTAAATCTGCAGAATACATCACTCAAAAGTACTCTGGAAAATTGATTATATCTTGCAAAAGTGAAAATACTTTTTCATTCTGCGCAATATTATATTGTTAATTATTCTTCCCGAAAAAGTTTAATCATTTTGAGCAATCTATCCTGTTCCTTTTGAGAGCAGTTACTGAATGTATCAACAAATATTTCCATGGCCGCTGAATCAGCTATTTTTCCTCTTTGAGTACAATTGTAATCGGGAATTATAGCATTGATAGGAACATCCAATTCTTTTATTATGCTCATCAGTAACGGTACAGAAACAGATGAACCCGATTCAATATTTCGAATTGTTCCCTCAGAAATACTAAGTTTATCCGCAAGCTCTTTCGTCTTCATTTTGCGAAATTTTCTAAATTCTCGGACATTTGCCCCTATACACTTGTATAAATCTGCAATCTCTTTCTCACTCATAGACCCACCACCATAAAATTATTCTATCTTAAGAAAGTGAGTCTCATTGTCACTATATGCATTACGATGTAATTTATTAGATTACATATACCCAAATCAATTCATCAGCCATATGTATCCTTAATTGTCGCGACAATTACATTCTACACTATTTTGTAATCATCCATTCCTTCTCTAAGTTTTGCAAGTGCACCTTTTTCAATTATGCTTTTTGCCATTAAAACCGATGTACGAGTTGGCGAGCTGTGTGCTATGAAATGGGAGGATATAAAAGAAACATCTATCCATATTCATTCCCAGCAATTATCAAAAAACAAAAAGGTGGCACAGATTATTATATTGTGCCATACACAAAAAATGAGAAAGGCGAATCTGAAGACGGACAAGAATTTCCGCTCACAAGAAATATAAAAAGCTTGTTAGCTGAAATCAGAGCAAAGCAGGCTGAACGCGGTATTAACTCTGAATTCATTTTCTGCGATGAAGATGGTGAATGGATCAAGAAAGATGCCTACATCACGTTCCTTCGAAGATTATGCCAGTCTAAGAACTTCAATGTAACTAATAACCATGCACTCAGAATGTCACTTAATGCTAATGTGTTGATTCCAAAGGGAGTATCTGTTGCTGATAGAGCAACGATGCTTGGTCATTCTATTGAGACCAACCTAAGATATTACAGTTTCGCGCAGAAGGATTATTTAGACAATGTAAGGGCGATTCTAGATTCTGATTGTGACGATTTCTTTGTGGGGTCTCCGTTCCACTCCGGTCGATTCAAAGACGACGTCCACTGGACGTCAGGGACCCTCAGGGAACCCCACAATCATCCAATTTTCCAAAAAAAGAAAGCCCAAAACGCTTGATTTCTCAAGTATTCTGAGCCTCTTACCGTAATGCGGAAGATGGGACTTGAACCCACACGCCATT
>JAZRYK010000065.1:0-88978 GCA_045600725.1 Lachnospiraceae bacterium | reverse complement strand
TAGCTGGAATACAGCAAAGATGGGAAGAAAGAATGGCCTAGAAATAGGCTTTTTCTTTTGATTTCGAAGAAAAAAGATAAATAAAAGCAAAAAAGGTGCCGGAAACATCGTTTCCGGCATCACTTTGTCTACAGTCTGAAACTACCGGCTAAGCCGGTAGTCATGATTGTTCAATAGGAAATTGCTTTCCTATTAAACAAAAATGCTACGCAAGGATGCACACGCTTTTGCATAGGAAATATGTCGCATACAGCGACGCAAAAGCGGCGCCGGCATGTCATAAACGACATGCTTTGTTTTACTACCGATAAAAGGAGAGTACCGGATGAGAAATCGTTCAATAATACAATTGTTTTTTACATTTTTGAAGATCGGCGCATTTACCTTTGGTGGCGGATACGCGATGATACCACTTATTCAAAAGGAAGTCGTTGAGAATAAGAAGTGGCTTTCGGATAAGGATATATCGGATGTGATAGCTATTGCTGAAACCACACCCGGGACCGTTTGCGGTTAATGTGTCGACCTTTGTCGGGATGCAGACCGGCGGGATTTTTGGGGCTGTCTGCGCTACTTCAGGTGTTGTTCTTCCGTCTTTCGTGATAATTCTTGTGGTTGCCCGTATATATGACAAATTTCAGCAAAGCAAAACGGTTAACGGAGCAATGATCGGTCTTAAGGGCGCGGTTGTAGGGTTGATTGGAACTGCTATTTTAACGACAGTAATATCTGTATTTGAAAATACGGTAAAAACCGCAAATGTGAAAGAAGCAGTCGTCGCAATTGTGCTGTTATCCGGACTTGCATTCGGAATTAAGAAAAAAATAAATCCGATTATTCTGATAATAGTTTCGGCAATTGCAGGCATTCTGGCAAAGAAGTTTTTAATTTAAGACTAAAAGAAAAAATATTGTTAATTTTTTGGCAAATTATTATGTTATGAATGCCAAAAAGTGTTATTATTGAAAATGTAAGTAAAAAAATTTATTGGGAGGTACAATATGGCAAGATTTACTTTACCCAGAGACTTATATCACGGAAAGGGTGCATTGGAGTCTCTTAAATCATTCAAAGGAAAGAAGGCAATCATCTGCGTTGGTGGCGGTTCCATGAAGCGCTTCGGCTTTCTTGACAGAGCAATCGATTATTTAAAAGAAGCAGGAATGGAAGTTGATATTATTGACGGTATCGAACCTGATCCCTCTGTTGAAACCGTTATGAAGGGTGCAGAGAAGATGCTTCAGTTCGAGCCTGACTGGATTATCGCTATGGGTGGTGGTTCACCTATCGATGCAGCTAAGGCTATGTGGATTAAATACGAATATCCTGAATGCACATTTGAAGATATGTGCAAAGTTTTCGGTATTCCCGAACTTCGTAAGAAAGCTAAATTCTGTGCTATTTCATCTACTTCCGGAACAGCAACCGAAGTAACTGCTTTCTCTATTATTACCGACTACTCAAAGGGAATTAAGTATCCTATCGCTGACTTCGAAATTACTCCCGATGTAGCAATTGTTGATCCCGATCTTGCAGAAACAATGCCTCAGAAGCTTGTTGCTCATACAGGTATGGACGCAATGACTCATGCGGTTGAAGCTTATGTTTCCACAGCTAACTGTGACTTTACAGATCCTCTTGCTATTCACGCAATCGAGATGATTATGCAGGACCTTGTTCCTTCATATAACGGAGATGTTGCTGCAAGAGACCGTATGCACAATGCACAGTGCCTTGCCGGAATGGCATTCTCAAACGCACTTCTCGGTATTGTTCATTCAATGGCTCATAAGACCGGTGCTGCATTTGCTGATTTCGGTGCTCATATTATTCACGGTGCTGCAAATGCTATGTATCTTCCTAAGGTTATTGCATACAATGCAAAGGACGAGACCGCTAAGAAGAGATATGGTGTAATTGTTGATTATATGGAAATCGCTGACAAGGATGCATCGGATGATGAAAAGGTTGCTGCACTTATTGCTTACCTTCGTAAGATGAATGACGATCTTAACATTCCTCACTGCATCAAGAATTACGGTGCGGACAGCTTCCCTACAGAGAACGGTTTTGTTCCTGAAGAAGTATTCCTTGAAAGATTACCTGAAATTGCAAAGAACGCTATTTTAGATGCTTGCACAGGTTCAAATCCTCGTATTCCTACACAGGAAGAAATGGAAAAGCTTCTCAAGTGTTGTTACTACGATACAGAAGTTGATTTCTAATATATTTTTTCACAGGTGTGGCCGAGTGGTACGAAAAATCGGTTACAAAACTTTTATGTCAGAATGTTTTGGTGAAAAAATAGTATCTTAAATATGATTATACGGTTAACTCCCGATTTTGAATCGCAAAGAATTCAAGGTCGGGAGTTTTTTTAATCACTGATGGTTCGTTTAAACTGAGTGGGGGATATTTCCACATATTAATCGAAAGCAGATAATCAATAAAGGATTTGCGAAGAAGAACAAAAAACAGTAAAATATAGGTACCTTATTCAGAGGTTATGAGTATAGCGAAAGAAGTACTCGTAGCCTCCGAATTTTTATGGGGGGAATGGTAAATGGTTAGAGTGGCTGAAGAAAAAGATCTTACAGATCTTCTGGAACTGTATTTGGATTTGCATGAGGACTCGGTTCCCGAGGACAGTGAAAAAAGAAGAAATGTCTGGTCAAAGATACTTAATGACGAAAACTATTATATAATAGTGAACGAGATTGAAGGCATCATAGTTTCTTCCTGTACATGTTTGATAATTCCGAATCTTACAAGAAATCTTTCCCCTTATGCGATAATTGAGAACGTTGTTACAAAAAAAGGTTACGAACATAACGGATATGCCAGAGAATGCCTCGGTTTCGCAAAGAAGATTGCAACGGACAATGATTGTTATGTGATAAAGCTTATAACCGGTTCTCACGAAGAAAGGACGCACAAGTTTTATAAAAGCTGCGGATATACTGCTGAAGGAAAAACAGCTTATGTGAATAAATTGAGGGAAGTAAATTTTAAATATTAACAAACAGACAAAGATATGTGATGAAGGAGGGGAAAAATGTCACCAATAATTACTATTAGCAGAGAGTACGGAGCAGGTGGCAGAACAATTGCAAAGGGCCTGTCGGAAAAACTTGGGATTCCGTGGTATGACAGGGATTTTGTAAAGTATACTGCCGAAGTCAGCGGATATTCGGAAGAGGACATTTTTGAAGAAGGAGAGGAACTGACTGAAAGAACAAAATTTTTAGACAGTATCCTGAATAATATGTCGGCTTATACCAGTTCACATGATGCTATATTCCAAGCGCAGAAAGAGGCTATTCTGGAGCTTGCGAAGCAACCGTGCATATTGGTGGGACGCTGCTCCAACAAGATATTGCAGGATGCGGGTATTGCTTCCTTTGATATTTTTCTTCATGCGGATAAAAAGGTGCGTATTCAAAGATGTGTTGAAAAAGCGCAGGATAAAGTGAAAAATATTGAAAAGTATGTGGAACGAAAGGACGAACTGCGCAGATCATATTATAAAAAATATACCGGGAATGAGATTAGTGAGGCACAGGATTACACGGTTTGCATCGATACCGGAATGATAGATTATGACACTTGCATAGAAGTGCTTGCAGCCATGATTAATGCTGCAAATCGATAGAAAGTGGGGGGACAATGAAAAGAGTAAAAGTGGTATTGGCCGTAATGATGTCAGTAGTTATGCTGACGGGATGCGGCAGTGAAAGATTTATGTTCGGTACGGGAGGAACAGCCGGTACATATTATGCATACGGAGGTGTTCTTTCTCAGTATATTACAAACTATGCGGGCGTAAAGGTGACTGCTGTTTCCACAGGCGGTTCAAAGGTGAATGTTCAGTCATTGGAAGATGGCGATTATCAGCTTGGATTTGTGCAATCCGATGTTATGGCATATGCATGGAACGGAACAAAATCCTTTGCAAAAGATGGTGCAACCAGGGATTTCAGAGTATTGGGTGCGCTTTACGCCGAGACTGTTCAGGTATTTACAATGGATGAGAATATTAAGTCAATATCCGATTTAAAAGGAAAAAGTGTTTCAATCGGTGCTGCCGGATCGGGTGTATACTATAACGCCATCGATGTTTTAACAGCAGCAGGATTGACTCTTGATGATATAAAACCTCAGTATCAGAGCTTTGAAGACAGTAAAGAGGCAATGAAGGACGGAAAGATTAAAGCTGCTTTCGTTGTTGCCGGTGCTCCGACCACAGCGATAACAGAACTTGCAACAACAAACGGTGTGTATCTGGTTAACATTGACGGCGAACTTCGGGAAAAACTTTTGGAGGAATGTCCATACTATACAGCTATGACACTTCCCGCAGACACATATCCGAATCTCAGTGTGCCGACCGAAACCGTAACAGTAAAGGCTACGCTGATTGTATCCAGTAAGCTGGATGAAGAAACTGTTTATAAGATGACCGCAGCTATTTTCGATCATAAGGACGAAATTGCGGTGGAAAATGCAAAAGGCAAGGAACTTGATTTGACGAATGCCACAGAAGGTATGGCGGCACCTTTCCATGTGGGGGCTGCAAGATACTATGCCGAACATGGAATTACCGTAACTGCTGAAGAATAACAAACAGAAAGAATAGTGAAGATGAATAAAGAAAATACAACAGTTAATACACAGCCTACTTCCGCTGCAACAGATGTGGAACAGGCTATGAAAAAATATGACAGGGAGTCAAATCAGCGTGTTTGGACGGGGGTTCCGAAGATAATCGTACGCACGATAGTTATTTGTTTTTCTCTCTGGTGTATTTATGTAACATTATTTGCAACATTTTTGGAAGAATTCAGATTAACTTCATTTATGGCATTAATTATACTTATGGGCTTTTTAATTTACCCTGCAAAGAAGGGCGAGAATCGTCCAAATTATATGCCGTGGTATGACATTGTTATGATGGTTCTGGGTACAGGCGCATTTTTGTACTATACATTTAATGCAAACTCTATCATTCAGCAGGGAACAAGATTTGAACCATATCAGATAGTTATCGGTGTCATCGGCATTATTGCTCTTATGGAAGTAACAAGACGCTGCGTCGGTATTCCGATTCTGTGCGTTGCTTTGTTCTTTATACTGTATGCATTGATTTTCGGACTGACGAACCCTTCATTCCCGGGCAGAGTAAGATATTTTGTCAGAAATCTTTTTTATACCAAAGAAGGCATTTTATCAACGCCGGTTAATATCTGCTCGAAATATATCGTTGTATTTATTATTTTTGGAGCGTTTTTGGAAAGAACAGGAATATCGGGATTCTTTATTGAACTTGCAAACTGTGCGGCCGGAAGATATTCGGGCGGTCCTGCTAAAGTTGCTGTTATTTCTTCCGCACTGTGCGGTATGGTATCCGGATCTTCCGTAGGCAATACAGTAACAACAGGTTCCGTTACGATTCCCATGATGAAGAAGACGGGATACAAGGCAGAGTTTTCAGCTGCGGTTGAAGCAGCAGCCTCAACCGGCGGACAGATTATGCCGCCTATTATGGGTGCGGCGGCATTCCTGATGGCTGACTTCGTCGGTGTACCGTATTCAAGCATTTTGGGAAGAGCGGTGCTTCCGGCTCTGTTGTACTTCGCAGGTATTTTTATTACTGTTCATCTTGAGGCAAAGAGACTTGGACTTTCGGGAATCCCCAAAGATAAATTACCTAAGTTCAAAGCACTGATAAAGAAGGTATATTTGCTTCTTCCTCTTGTTATGCTGGTTGTGTGGGTATCGGGAAACTTCATGACTATGCAGAGAGCGGCAAGTTTTGCAATTATTCTGGCAATCATTGTGAGTTTGTTTGATAAAAATCACAGAATAACTCCGGCTAAGTTTTTTGACGCGTTGGAGGCCGGCGGAAAAAGTACGGTAACTGTAGCGGCAGCATGCGGTGTGGCAGGTATTATATCCGGAACAATCACAATGACCGGGCTTGCAAATGAACTTGTAAACGGTATTGTTACCGTTGCAAACAACAATTTGTTCATAGCGCTGTTCTTAACAATGCTTTGTTGTATCGTGCTTGGTATGGGCGTTCCCACTACGGCAAACTACTGTATCATGGCAGCAACCTGTGCACCGATTCTTATCCGCATGGGCGTTCCTGCGCTGGCAGCTCATTTCTTCGTATTTTACTTCGGTATAGTTGCGGATATAACACCGCCTGTAGCACTTGCTGCTTATGCGGGTTCGGCTATTGCAAAGGCTAATCCGATGAAGACTGCATTTAATGCATCAAGGCTTGCAGTTGCGGTATTTATCGTGCCGTATATATTCTGCTACAGTCCGGCGCTGCTTATGATTGATACAACTGTACTTAGTGTTCTTGTAATAGCGATAACGTCGTTTGCCGGTATTTTTGGGGTGGCAGCAGGTATGGAAGGCTATTTATTAAAATCCATGAATCCCGTTGCCCGTATAGTACTTGTTGTGGCCGGCATTATGCTGATTATTCCTTCATGGACGACGGACATTGTGGGAATTGTATTGACAGTCGGCGTGGTTGCGACTCAGTTTGTTCCGACTAAGAGTGCCGCAAATTAGTACATCAGTTATTTTCATAATATGAAAATGCAATATGGGGGAATAAAATGCACAGATTGCTTGAGTGGGAAAGCGGACTATATGATGAAATGCCGTTGATTTATGAAAAAGCCGGCGGTGATGATGAAATCGGAGGACTGCTGGAAAAACTTGAGCAGGCAGCATTAAGTGAGGCGCAGGAAGCATGCTTGGACGGCGGCATTTTCGCTAAAATGGTTGGAGCGACACTATCACCGGATGAGTTCAATGAACTGGCATCAAAAGATAAGGAAGCTGCAATAAAGATGCTTGCCGGCAATGGCTTTGACAAAATATCACGTAATGATGAAGAAAAAATTTTGTACATTAAATTGAAACCGGCCATTAATAAGTCAAAGGCATGCTCTGTTTTTGAAATACTTAACCGTCTGGAAAAGCTGGACGGAATTATAAATACAAATAATCAAAAATGGGAATTGGAGCTTCAAATTCCATTGGGCGGCAGAAACAATTTTGTTCAATGGGAAATTCTCATTATGCGATTGTATCCATGGATTTCAATTCGAGAGATTTCCACAGATGAAACAGTTGACGGTATCCCGCAGGGCTATGTTTTTGAAAATGAGAAAAATAATCTGGAAAAATATATAAGACCGAGTAGTGATATAAAGCTTAATCTGCTGTGCGGAGGCATTTTGATTTTCTCGGGATTGCTTATGACGATGGCAGAGATACGAATTGCGGCGGTTTTGATGATTGTGGGATGTTTAATAGTGATTAGCGGCTTCAAGAAATTGGAGACGACAAAGACCACACTGGACCTGCTGGAAAAAAGTGGGATTCTTAATGAAATATGCATGGATTTTTATTCTGCCGAACCCAAAATAAACAATCTGCTGCGTTTCGGTAAAAGATGGCTGTTTGCCAGGCAGGCAAGAACTGTTGTTGAATACAAAGATATCGAAAGAATGTATATTTCCGTACACAGAACCAGCGGAGTTGTCGATGGTCGAAAACTGGTTCTTAAGCTTCATTCAGGCAAGGAAGTGGTATTGAGCAACATTTTAAACAAGACGTATGCCGAGCCGATTTTTGCCGAAATGAAAAAAGAAATACTTGCAAGAAATCCGAATATAATTACTGTAACAGGTGAGTCGGTTGCAGAATGAATATAGACCTTGAAAATTACAAAAAACGAATTGAAGAGAGCAAATAATTAAGAAGACTGTTATTATTTTTGAGGAAAAGGTATATAATTGATATATCGGTGTGTTTATATCCGTCGGGGGGCGAATGAAGACAAAATGCCGATATATGGGGGAATTTATGGCACGTAAAAAGATAGCGCTATTAACTATAAATCCGGATGATGAAAGCGAACAAAAGATTTTAAAAGGGATAATCGGACAGTGTGAACGTTACAATTACGATTTGGCAGTTTTTTCACCGATGGTTCATATCTCAAACTATTTTAAGAACTATCTTCATGGGGAACTGAATATATATAATCTTGTTCAATACGATTCTTTTGACGGTGTTATTATTACACCTATCCCAATGCAGGAAGAGCAGACAACGACACTTACCGATTTTCTGTTGGAAAGAATTCGGGAAGAATGTCATGTGCCGGTTGTATCGGTTAATTTAAAATTCGGCGATTATGATGTGGTTTATTCCGACGAGCAAGCAGCAATGAAAGCCATGACGGAGCACGTAATATCAGTGCATGGGGCAAAGAAAATTGCTGTACTTACCGGGCCGAAGGATTTCCAGATTTCAAATGAGCGTCTTCGGACTGTGCAGGAAACTATTGAAGCTTCAGGCTTGAGACTTTCGGAGAATGATATTTATTATGGCGATTTCTGGTACACCTCAGGCGAAAAACTTGCGGAGCGCATTGTTTCAGGAGAGGCAGAGAGGCCGGATGCGGTTGTATGTGCTTCGGATCATATGGCGATAGGACTTGTTAATAAACTTCTCGAACTGGGGATAAATGTTCCGGAGGATATTGTCGTAACCGGAAATGGCGGTTCCAGAGAAGGAATGCTGAATTTGCCGCCGATAACTACTTTTGATGCCGACGAAGAATATACCGGAGCCGAAGCGGTTAACAAATTAAGAGAGCTGATGGGGGATGGTGAGATTGTACATCTTCCGCGTGCAGGGGCAGAAAAGTTGTGTATAGGTTCCACATGCGGTTGCCGCGAAGAAACTCGGAAAATTCGAAGTAAACTTCAGGATTATATGTATACATCAAGCTATAACAGTGCAATTCAGCGCGATGAAAGCGGAATAACACTGACTACATTGATGGAAAGCTATATCTCGGAAATGTTTACGGCAACCACCGATGCAGAAAACTGTCTCAATAAAATATACGAGTCAATTTATCTTTTGAAACCATACGGATATTTTTATCTGTGTCTTAACGAAAAATGGCTTGACGCAGCATATGATCGTGAAGACGGATATCCCGACTGTATGAATCTGGCGATCTTTTCCGATCAGGCAAAAAAACTTCACGGTCATATTAATCATGTTTTCTTCGGAAAAGACCGCGAAAGGAAGTTTGATACAAAAAGAATGCTTCCTGCTATGTGGGACGAAAAAGAACCTGTTCCGCAGGTTTATTTCTTTGCACCGATCCATTTTGAAAAAAAAGAAATCGGTTATGCAGTATTGCAGAATCCTGTTACAATGCCTATGCACATAGGCAATGTCTACTGTATGTATTTAAGATATATCAACAATGCACTTGAAATAAGCCGTGCGAAACATAATATCCTAAATCTGTCCGAACATGATCAGATGACGGGCTTGTATAATCGACGCGGAATGGAAAGAATAGTGGATGAGCTAAAGCTTCAGGCTGCGGCTTCGGACAAAATTCTTGTTGTAATGGTTGATATGAACAATCTTAAGCTTATCAATGACACTCTTGGCCACAAACGCGGGGATGAAGGCATATGTACAATTGCAAAAGCTCTTGAAAAAACGGCTCATAAAAATGAAATATGCGTCAGAGCCGGCGGCGATGAGTTCTATTTGGTCGGCGTAGGAGACTATTCAAACGAAGACGGTGAAAAACGTGTCACAGAATTTAGAGAGACACTTGAACGCGAAAATGATTTGTTGTCTTTGGAATGGAAATATAAGGCGGCTGTAGGATTTGCAATTAACGATGTTGAAAAAACAAATGCTTTGCAGGATGCGATTTCGCGTGCAGATGATGAGATGTATACCGATAAAAAGAAGAAAGATACTGTCATAAAGGCGTAAGGATATTTTTTAATGCAGTCATACGTTATAGAAACAAAAGGATTAATAAAAAAATACGGCGTCAAGGCAGCGGTTAATAATATAAATGTGTGCGTCGAAAAAGGCGATATTTACGGACTGATCGGAAAGAACGGAGCGGGAAAAACTACACTTATGAGGCTTCTTCTGGGCCTGACTGATGCAAACAGCGGTGAAATAAAATTGTTTGATTCAAGCGAACTTTCCGTGAATCGACACAAAATAGGATCCCTTATCGAAGAGCCCGGACTATACTACGGAAAAACTGCTTTTGAAAATATGAAGATATTTTCTTTGCTGTATGATGATGTCACCGAAGACGAAATCAGGGACATTCTTAAACAGGTTGGACTCGATAATACAGGGAAAAAGAAAGTCAGAGGCTTTTCTCTCGGAATGAGACAGCGTCTCGGAATTGCCATTGCACTGATGGGTCATCCTGAATTACTTGTTCTTGATGAGCCGATTAACGGGCTGGATCCTGCAGGGATAAAAGAAATACGTGATATGATATTAACTCTTAATGCTTCAGGGGTAACATTCATGATTTCAAGTCATCTTTTAGATGAGCTTGGAAAAGTCGTTACAAAATATGGAATTATGGCAGACGGAGAACTTGTAGAGGAAATTTCTGCCGAAGAATTAAGAGACAGATGCAGAAAACATATTGCCGTAACGATTGATAATGCGGAAACTGCAGAAAAAATAATATATGAAGCGATGCCGGGCGTGGAAATAAAGAGCGGCAGTGAAGAAAATACTTTATATATTTTGTCGGAGGTTGCGGATACTTCCGAGGTCAGCAGATTACTTGTTACGAACGGTATTAAGCTATATGCATTAAGTGAACAGGGAACGGCTTTTGAAGATTATTTCATTGAGAGGCTGGGTGAATCAAAATGAGAAAGCTTCTTAAATTTGAATTGAAAAATTTCCTTGGTCAAAAAACAGTATATATTCTTGTTGCCGCAATGATTGTTCTTCTTTCATTGATGAACAATACGCCAAAGGGACGCCTGGAGTATTATCATTCCATAGGCTATGGACTTGAAGATATGATAGTAGGAGCACTTACTTCATGTTTTTTCACGAGCTTTATGGCCGCTATAGTAGCATTTGCAGTATGCAGAGACTATGAGCGAAATGTTATGAAAAACATATATGCCAAAGGCTATACCCACAAGCAGGTTTATCTTGCAAAGTTTATTATTACAATGATTGTGACCGGAATTATATGTCTGTTCACAATAATTGTCGGAGTTATCGAGGCTCTGATGGTATTTGGCCCCGGAAAGACTGATATTTTTCTTATTATGCTTGCACAGTTTGTTGCGATGCTGGCATATTCGGCATTCGGATACATGGTATGCCAGTTAGTGAAAAAAACCGGTTTTTCTATTATCATTCTTCTTCTGGTTCCGCCTTTGGGAGGATTTTTACTCGATCAGATAGATATGCTTATTCCTTTTAATTTCAGTTTTGGGGATTTATGGATTACGCAGACTATGTCATATATTCATAGCGGAACAATTGACGGAAGAGAAATTGCGATGTCGTTTGTAACGAGTATTGTTTATATTGTCGGTTGCTTCTTTATAGGACTTAAATTATCAAAAAGCAACGGAAAGTAGCGGAAAAATATATTGATGACAACAGAAGTTTCTTGTTTGGTAAAGATTATTTTACTAATCTGTGTGAGAAAACAAAACTCACGGAGGACAAGGAAATGAATTCAGAAGAACAAAAAACTTATGTTGAAAAGAAGGGCGGAGATGCTTCGGAAAACAACAATCCGAAATATACATACCGCCCTTTAAGATTTTATGTTGTTGTTTTTGCATGCACCTGGTTTTGGTGGCTCTTTGCAATCTTATTTAATGAAGGAACATCGTTGTATTTGGGAATGTTCCTGGGTCTTGTTTCGCCTGCGGTTATCGCCGTAATCACAGTATTATCATCAAAGAACAAAGCACTGATAAATGATTTCAGAAAAAAACTGATTGGATTTTATCGAGTAAAGCCTGTTTGCATTGTTGCTGCCGTGATTGTATTTGCAATTGTGGTAGCAATATCGATTGGAACCTCTGTATTGTTTGGAGGCAGTGTAAATCAGTTTTCGTTTACGGAAGATTTTTCTTTTTCCATAGGAGGAACACCGGCATTTCTTACAATTCTTTTGGCATCATCGATTGAAGAACTCGGTTGGAGAGGCTACGGTGAAGATGCGGTTGGCGCATATCATAGCTGGTTCAAAGAGTCGATAATCTTCGGATGTGTCTGGGCAGCGTGGCATATTCCTTTATTCTGGGTGCAGGGTACATATCAGTATGGCCTTAAGGAAATGGGAATTATGTATGTATTCAATTTCTTAATAAGCGTTATTCCTCTTAATTTTATACAGACCTGGGTGTATGTAAAAAACAACAGAAGTATGCTGGCTACGGTTATTTTTCACCTGTTTGTCAATATTATGCAGGAGAAAGTCAATATGACACCGGAAACAAAATGCATCGAAACAATTTTTGTAACGATTGCCGCGATTTTTATTGTTTTAGCCAACAGGGAAATGTTTTTTGAAACAAAGCATGTTGGCAATTTGTTAAATGAATAGTGCTACTGCCATTATTGCCAGAAAGTGCGGAAAATGCTATGATGTCCGCAAGAGGACAAGTATATATTACTTGGGGGATTATGATGACGGAAAAGTATTTAACCATAAATCAATTGGCAAAGGCCTGCAATACAAGCCGCTCGGCCATTCTGAGAATGGAAAAAGCCAATATTCTTAATGCGGTATATGTGAATCCGGAAACGGGGTACAGATACTACAATGATGAAAGTGTTTTGAGAGTTTTAAGAATATTGTCTTTGCAGGAACTTGGATTTACTCATAAGGAATTGAATGATTATTTTTCGGGAGGCAATTATTATCAGCATTTTATAGAACGTTTACAGAACAAGATGAATGTTATGGAATTTCATCTTTCAAACATGAGACTGCAGCTAAAAAAGAACAGAGGATTAGAGGTATCTGAATTTGTTTTTCCCGAACTTTATTGTTACGCGGAAGTCTTACCCAATGTGACTGATTTGTCGACAGTAAGGCCGCATATATGGGAATTGTTCGATAAAGTGGTTCATAAAGGTTATACAATTAACAGAGATATGAACCCTTTTGTTCTTGTCGACTATAAAGCAATTGAAAAAAACGATTTTAAAAATATCGGTTATGATTATGAAATATGCATTCCGGTTTTACCCAGAAAGGACAAGAAGAATTTGATTCATTTCGAGAAAATCAGCACGGTATCAAACCTGATTTACGGTGGTGCATCGGATATGGAACTTGCGTTGCAGCAGATAATAACTTATTGCGAGGATAACAATATAAAAACTACGGACCGGGCAAGAGTGGTTGCAGTAGTAAATTCGTATCCGGGAGAGTCGGTTCCGATTGAATATTGGACGTTACGGGTATGTATTCCTTATGAAAACCTGAATGATACAGATATCATTAACTGAAGTAAAATGGGGAATAGAGTGAAAAGCGTAAAGTATATTTTCATGCGGCACTATGCGCCGCAACGCTGCATCTCACCGCAACGCTGATTACGGTGAAAAATATAAAAATGTGAAATGTGAGATTATATGATTACAGGGAAAGAAGAATATATTTATAAAAATTGTCCGATTCCGGGCGGAGGGTATGTGCCGTCTTTTTTGTTTGGGGAGAGTGATCCGGATGCATTCTATGTAAGGACTGATGTAGGCGGTGCTTACCGCTTTGACAGAGGCGGACAAAAATGGATTCCGCTTAATGACGGCGTTGCCATGGATGATATACGGGAAACATATCCTATTGCATTGGCAACCGATGACAACAAAAAAGGTTCTCTTTATATAATCAGCGGATTGTGGCAGGGAATGAACGGAAAACTTGCAGTGTCTGAGGATTACGGAAAAAGTTTTTCTTACCATGAATTGCCTTTCAGAGCTCACGGCAACTTAAGCGGAAGAGGAACAGGTTATAAACTTATTCTCAGTCGCAAATATGAGAGTACATTGATTTATGCTTCTCAAATGGATGGACTTTGGAGGAGCCGTGATAACGGAGCAAATTGGGAAAAGTATGCGGCACTTCCTGAAGATTACTTAACATTTGTATGTGAGAGCCGCGACGGAAAAATTCTTCTTGTAGGTTCTGCCGGCGTAAGTACGGCGAAAAGCACCGGAAGAACAACTCTTATGAAGAACGGATTAACGGAAGAAATTGTAGAACGTGGAGCAACACTGTACGTTTCATACGACGGTGGTGAAAATTTCAATGTACTTTCAGTCCCCTGCGAGGGTGATATGGAAGGAATAAAAATGCCGGGATCCGTACCGTTAAGAGTTGTTGCTACGGATGATGCTTTCTATGTAACTTCATCGGTAATGCCCAGAAAATATTACAGAGCAGAACTTGCATACAGCTGTGACGGTGGCCGCATTCTATACGGAAAAGTTCTTAAGTATCCTATAGTAAACGGGAAGGTTTGTGATGCGATGGATATCACTCCTCCCGGTGAAGATACGGGTATCTCGGGAATATCGGTGATTCCCGAAAAAAAATTCATATGTGTTTCATCCGCAAACAAGAAAGGCGGAGATTCCTTATACAGAAGTTTTGACGGCGGAAAGACATGGGAAGAATTTTTATATGGCCTTAATGTAGGTCATATGGAATTCAGAACATCATATATGAGACCCGAATATAACGGTGGTGATAATCTGATTCACTGGATTTCAGATTTGAAAGTAAATCCGTTTAATGAAAATGAAGCATGGTTTAATACAGGGACCGGTGTTTTCAGAACACAGAATCTTATGGCAAAGGAAGTTATTTTCTCAGACTGGTGTGACGGAATAGAGGAAACTGTCCATATTAACTGTTACGCGCTTCCGGACTCGGATGTAAAAGTTCTTGATATTGTAGGTGACCTGGGAGGATTTGCGTTTAGGGATCTTGATAAGGATTGCAAAAATTCCTTTGACGATGCGGACGGAAACCGATATATAACATGTCTGAATGCGGATTATTCGGATTATGATCCAACACATATTGTTATTGCGGCACGCGGAAACTGGACAGGAAAAACAACAGGGGGACTTATCAGAACTGATGATGCCTGCAAAACATACAGTCATATTGAACTTCCGTACGGAATTACCGAAAAGCTGGATACGGCATTTAAGCAGATTGCGGAGCCGAATGTTAATCCGGGATTTGTTGCAGCATCCGATAAAGGACAAAACATTGTTTGGTCGGTGAGTCGAGGAATACGACTTCCTGCGGATATGGTTGTTGTAAGCCACAATGGTGGAAAGACCTTTGAAAAAGTAAAGATAAACGGTCCTGCGGAAGGATTTAAGGCATTTTCAGACAGGGTTGATGACAGTATATTCTATGGCTTTGATGAAAAGGGGCGTATTTATATAAGCAAAGACAGTGGTGATACATTTGTTCTTCGTAAAGAAGCAATGCCCGAGTTTGATTTTTCATTAATTGATACTGCAGACAAAACCTGTGTTAAGTTGGCCGCCGGAGAGAAGGGTGTCGGATATATTTCTTTGCGTCATCACGGATTGTTTAAATTCGTTTACGAAGAAGAAAAGGATATAATCAGCATCAATAAACTTAGCGCTGATTCTGACTGCATTTACAGAATGGGCCTGGGCCTTGGTAAGAAGAACGGAAATTACTTTGAACCGGGAAAGGCTATATACGTTGCGGCTATGATTGACGGAAAATACGGCTTTTACAGAACACTTGATGAAGGAAAAACATTTATTCTTCTTTCAGATGATAATCAGCACTACGGTGAGATTAATTGCATGGACGGAGATTGCCGTGAATTTGGAAGATTTTTCTTTGGGACAGGTGGAAGAGGCTTGTTCTACGCTGAGCAGGCAGGAGTTATTTAATCCTTAAATATTGGTTCGGTAATTAACAAAAGAACGGAGATTTGAATGAAGAAAAAAACTGTAACGGTGCTGGTAATATTGCTTATATTATGCGTAACTGTGTTCGGTGTGACGGTTTGGAGCAATCATAAGGGGGCTCCAAAGTCTGAGTTGAAATTTGTATTTGTTCATGGATTATCCGGGTGGGGTCATTATGATACCATAAACAATTTCATACCTTATTGGGGATTATCGGGCGGCAGCATTACAAAGTATCTTGGAAGACAGGGCTATGATTGTTACGAGCCTTCCGTTGCTCCTTCCGGAAGTGCATGGGATCGTGCGTGCGAATTGTATGCTCAGCTCGCGGGAACAGTTGTGGATTACGGAAAAGAGCACAGTGAGAGATGTAATCATGAACGTTTCGGAACAGATTATTCAAAAAATCCTCTGATGAAAGATTTTAATGATTCTCAAATAGTTTTACTCGGTCACTCCTTCGGTGGAGCTACGATACGTGTTTTTTCGGAGATTTTGGTAAACGGTTCTGAGAAAGAACAACAATATACCGACGAGGACGATTTGTCACCCTTCTTTAAGGGCGGAGATTCAGACAGGATTTTTGCTATTGTAACATTGGCTGCCCCCAGTAACGGAACCACTGCATATGATATGTATGAAGATCCTTCCTTTGACGTTGCTTCAATAGAGATACCAAAGAAATATATTAAAGCGGGCGAGACTATGTCCAAGGGTACGAAAGCGAAGAAAGACGGCAGAACAGAAGAGGATTATGCAGCATATGATATGCATATAGATAATGCATATGAACTCAACAAATCTATTACAACCTTTGATAATGTCTATTACTTTGCATATCCTTGTTCAACTACTGAAACGGATGACGAGGGTAACAAAATTCCTAATTCGGAAATAACCGAAAGTATGTTTATGAGAAGCGCTATTCTTATGAGTAAGTTTGAAGGACATACGAAGGGTGGCATGGTTATTGACGAGTCGTGGCAGTCAAACGATGGGCTGGTTAACGAAGTATCCGCTATGGCGCCAAGTTTTGCTCCTTCAGCGGTATATTCAGAGACAAACGACATAGAACCGGGAAAATATTATGTTATGCTACCATAATCGGGGACCATATGTATTTCCAGGGAGGGATGACAAAAAGAGTTAAAATAAAGCCTTTTTATTTGGAACTTGTTGAAATGATCTGCGGGTTAAACGGTGACAATTAATATCCGAATTTCCGGAAAAAACGGCAAATAATTTTAGGCGTCCATAATTCATTGACAGGGCTTATTTCAGAAGGTAGTGTGAAAAACACCTAAGGCATTTTTGACACTACAGAAAGGAGCTCACAAAAATGAACAGATATGCAGGAACAAAAACCGAGAAAAATCTTCGAGAGGCATTTGCAGGAGAATCGAAGGCAAGAAACAAATACACATATTTTGCTTCCGTGGCCAAGAAGGAAGGCTACGAACAGATAGCCGCATTATTCTTAAAAACCGCTGATAATGAGAAAGAACATGCGGAACTATGGTTTAAAGAACTTGGAGAACTTGACGACACCGCAGAAAACCTGTTTCATGCCGCGGAAGCCGAATATGTCGAATGGACCGATATGTATGAAAGAATGGCAGAGGATGCGGAGGAAGACGGTTTTTATGAATTGGCGGAACTGTTTAGACAAGTCGCGGCAATTGAGAAGCTTCACGAAGAAAGATTTCGTGTACTTCTGAAAAATGTTGAATCAAAGGAAGTATTTGAAAAGAGTGGTGTGGCAATTTGGGAATGCCGTAATTGCGGACATGTGGTAATTGGCTTTGAAGCTCCGGAGGAATGTCCTGTATGCAAACACTCTCAGGCGTACTTTCAATTGAGAGAAGACAATTACTGAAATATAGAATAAATCGTGCTCCCTTCTTTGAATTTATCGATTCGAAGCAGGGAGTTTTTTATTCAATGGGAAATTGTTTTCCTATTGAATAAATCATTCCGCGTGGATGTACACCTCGCGAAGAAGAAATCAATGCTAAAGGATACCGCTCGAGGTTAAGTGTGTGCAAGTACACACTTTGTTATGCTATAATGATTGTCTGAGATTGCGTAAAATACAATACGGCACAGTGGATGCATGCGCGACGAGGGATAGATGATATGGAAAAATTGAATCGGTTTATTTCACAATTAAATGACAATATTGTAAAGGTATCATACTCATTTGAGAAAACAGAACCGGGAAAAAGTATTCTGATTTCCGAAGAACTTGACGCAAAAATTTCCGACAGGCATCGGTTTTCCGCTTCGGAGGGCGAGATTGCTTTTTTTGACGGGGAAAAGCGTCTTCTGAAAGAAAAGGAAGTTCTTCTTACCAGAAAAGAAGTATATGAGTGCGTCATAGACGGTGAGCCCAAAATGGCTACGAAACAGACTGCAAACGGTGAAGTTATGTACATAGAAAATGCTGAGAAAAAGTTTGAAAGATATTCATATGCAGGAAGAATAACATTTGAAATCGGAGAGGATGAACTTCTTTTAGGACTTGGACAGTATGAGGATGGCATATTTAATTACCGTGGAAAGAAAGAATATTTGTATGAATCAAATATGCGAATTGCAATCCCATATTTGATTACAACAAGAGGCTATTCTATCTTTATCGACAGTCAGAGTAATATGATTTTTTCTTCTGAGAATAATATTATTTCCTTCGAAATAGATACTGTCGGAGATCTTACATATTATGTTATTTTTGGTGATTCAATTTCGGAAATGATTTCTTCTTTCCAGGAACTGACAGGAAAGGCAGCAATGCTTCCAAAGTGGATTTATGGTTACGTTCAGAGTAAGGAAAGATATCAGACGGGAGAGGAATTAACTTCCACCGTAAAGGAATTCAGAAATCGTCACATCCCCTTAGACTGCATAGTTCAGGACTGGTTTACCTGGGAGGATGGGCTTTGGGGTGAAAAAATATTTGATAAGAAAAGATATCCGAATTTCAAAGGTACAGTTAAAGATTTGCATGATATGGATGCTCACCTGATGGTATCCATATGGCCGAATATGAGTCCTAACGGTAAAAATTATGATGAGTTCAGAGAGAAGAATGGTTTACTGAAAAATTCAAATGTATACAATGCTTTCGATGAAGAATGCAGAAAACTGTACTGGCAGCAGTGCATGGCGGAAATAATGAGTGCAGATACCGACGCAGTATGGTGTGACAATTCAGAACCTTTTTCAGACGCAGACTGGAATGGAAAAATACGCCGTCCGGAGAACCTTAGATGTGAGCTGGTGGTAGAGGATTCAAAAAAATCCATGGTATGGGAGAAGCTTAATTCCTTCGGACTTTATCATGCAAGAGGCATTTATGAAAACTGGATTAAGGATATCCCTGAGAAACGTGTGGTGAATTTAACAAGATCGGGTTATGTTTCTTCACAAAAATATGGTGTTATTCTTTGGTCGGGAGACATTTCTGCACGCTGGGAGACTATGAAGAATCAGATTGTCGAGGGTATGAAAATGGGCTTGTGCGGCAATCCATACTGGACACTTGACATAGGCGGTTTTTTTGTTTCAAAGAACAGTGTTCCGAAAGATGAATCGGGATGGGCGCTATGGTTCTGGAACGGCGATTTTAATGGCGGAGTCAAGGATCCCGGATACAGGGAATTGTATACAAGGTGGATTCAGTTTGGATGTTTTCTTCCGATATTTCGTTCTCATGGCACGGATGCACCGAGAGAACCGTGGAATTTTATAAATAAAGACGGAGTCGACGTTCCTTTTTACGAAACAATTGTTAAATATATCAGATTAAGATATAGATTGCTTCCATACGTTTATTCTATGGGATACAGAGCACACAGTGAGGCATATATTATGATGCGAAGTCTCGTTTTAGACTTCGCAAATGATAATAAGGCTTCCCTTTGTACTGATGAGTATATGTTTGGTGATGCTTTCTTGGTTGCTCCGGTATGCGAACCTATGTATTACGCTCCGAATGCAGTGAAAATTGACAAAAATGAATACACCAGAGTAGTTTATCTTCCAAAGGGCTGTGGCTGGTACGATTTTTGGACCGGTAAATATTATGACGGAGGACAGGAAATTAGTGCTGAAGCTGATATCGAAACATTGCCGCTAATGGTTAGGGAAGGTTCGATTATTCCCATGGCAGAAGAAAAAGAACACAGCGGCAGCGAATGCACAAAGCTTTTTATAAATATATATGAAGGCGCAGACGGTCAGTTTGATATGTATGATGATGCAGGAGACGGATACAAATATACGGAAGGCGATTACTCGCTTATTAAAATGCTTTATGATGATAAGAAAAAGGCACTTACACTTTGTTCTTCTTTGGGACAAATCAAAAAGGAAATACTGTTTGATGTAACTTTTGTGAGAAAAGATTGTTCGTTGGTTAGGAAGAGAATGAACTATTTAGGAGATGAAATTTTAGTGGAATTACTGTAAAAACAATGATCACAACGAAAGGCTCCACCCGAGACTACTCGAAGAGGAGCCTTTTGTGACTTACAGAATAAAAGTATGCCTATATTCTATTCAAACACATATAATAAGATGTGCTTTAGTACATTTTATAGGAATAAAAAATTGTACCCAAATATAGAAGCATATAATCATTCATCATCTTTATTCATTTATATGTATTGTAGAAAAAATAAAATTTTACTATTTTTTTATTTGCATATAAACAGCAATTTGTACCATCATTTTATGGGTTTATCTAAGCTTAATGTCCCTATCTGATATAGTTTCAAAAAAACAATTTACATATAATTGAATCCAAAATAAATGTGTTATATGTATATAGAGAATTTGTAAAATTCACTATGACAAATTATGCATATAAGCAGAAGTGCATGGAGCAAATTATACGCATTTTGAATTTCAATCAATCTTCAACCGCTGTAACTCCTACAAATACTGAGATAACAGCGATTATCGTCAACACATTTTGTCCCCAAAGCCCCTATTTGTGAGAGGGGTGTGGCGTTTGTTATTTAATCAATATAATTCATCATATATACGAAACCGAATAAGCGAGCGGATTGTGCCCCCTGACTTCCCTTGAAACAAAGAGGAATGACGGTATGCTCTTCACCGTTAGCGGTAACCGATTTAGCTGTGGCAACTACTTCCGCAGGAATCTTTACACGGATTTCGTAGGTTTCTTCTTCGCCGCTGTAATCTAAGGTGTCTTCATAGAAAACGTTATCCCCGGACGCGATTTTTAATGTTTTACCGTTATCTTCCTTGAGGAATGTAAGAGACAGGTAATTGTCCTTCTCGGCATTTACGCACATATGATATGTGAAGGAACCGCCTGATTTAGCATATCTTGTCGTACCGTGCTCGGTGGAACCCACTGAGCCGCCCCAGTCGAACATTCTGTGGAGCTCATCATTTTCGTACTGTCCGTAGCCTGGCTGAACGGTATCAATTATTTTTCCTTCGGGCTTTTCAAGAAGAGCAAGCTCTTTAGCTTTCTTTGCAGCAAGCATTTCTTCTTCGGTCTGAACAATGAAGTAGATGCCGTAGCGCTCCTTATATCGTAAGAAATGGGGCGCAAAATGAAGATTGTTTACAGAAAGAACAAAGGAAAGGCTGTTGTCGACAGTTTCTTCTTTTAGCAGGTATTTTTCGGGACAGTTAATCAAATCCTCGGGACTGATTTCCCTGGGAAGAACAATATAATCGTAATTGTTAATTTTGTCGGCAGGGATCGTAACCATCATTCCCGTTGTGGTGGTGCTCATGTCGGCAGTTCCGAGATTTGCACTTAAAACTGTGGGGCCGTATTTAAATGAAATGCTTCTGCTGTTGTCGGGAAGAGGGCATGCTGTAACTGTCATGGGAAGAGTTAAGCTGATAACGGAATTGTTCTCAATACCTGCGGGGATAAATGCATATCCGCCCTTTTGGCTGCAGCCTATTTGAGCGCTGTTACAGCTTATTTCGGGCTCATCGCTTACCCAGGAAGGGATTCTGAGGGCGAGTCCCATTGCTGTAGGCTTATCGTCGGTAGTGCTGATTTTTATTGTTACAGTGTCGCTTCGCTGTAAGTCAGCTGTCATGTTGAGAACAAGTCTTTCTTCTTCCCAGGTAAGCACAGAACTTTCATAAAGGTTTACATAAATGTTTTTGTCATCGTGGAAATAGATACTGTCATTAAGCTTTGTGAAGTTCTCCATTCCGGTTCCGGTACAGCACCAGAACTTGTTGAAACGTTCTCCGAAAACCTTAAAGTAGCCTGTCGACATAGGCTGGAAATAAGTTGTCATGCCGGTTTCGGGATTCTGCGACGAGAGGATAGTATTGTAAAATGCATTTTCATAATAGTTGGCATATTTTACATCCTTTGTAATGCAGAAGAGTGTTTTCGAAAACTTAAGCATATTGTAAATATTACAGGTTTCGCAGTTACAGTTGGTACGTTCCTTATCAAGAACAAAATCACGACCGAAATGCTCCCATTCACTGTTGCCGCCTGTTACATATGTGTGCTTATCAACAACCATATCCCAGAAGTGCATTGCGTACTCAAGATATCTTGTGGCATCAACTACTTCTCCGGCAATTGTTTTGCCGTGGCAGGTTACATAGCGGTTTAATGCGCCGATGAATTTAGGGATAGTGGTATTGGCATGATGATTGTTCAAGGCATCGTCATTATTTTTGTCGATTCGCTCGAACAGCTCTATAGAATCGAAACAGTGAGCAACAACGGCATATTTTTCTTCCTGCGTAAAAGAATAAAGTTCGTAAAGTGCATCATTCATTCCACCGTATTCAACGCGAAGTACCTGGACTGCGGTAGCTTCATCCCAACCCATTGCGCGGTTGTACGACCAGTCACCGATTCCCTTTGCCAAAGTCAGCGCAGGCTCATATCCTGTGAGACGATATGTGTCTAAGATGCCTGCAAGGAGTTTGTGCATGGTATACCAGGGAACCCAGGCCTGAGTGATAATGTTTGTAAGATCCTTTTCAATGTTATCGAACTGTTTTTCTACATTTTCACTATCTACGATAACAGCACCGAAAAGGAATTTTTCTTTTCCGCGGGAATGATTCTGACATTCAAGAAGCCCGTCAACGAGAGTGGAAAGCATGGTGTATATTGTTGCTTTATCTTCAGCACCGACGCCGGGATTAACGTAGGCCTGTGCCATCGCTGAAAGATAGTGGCCAAGGGTATGACCGCCGATAAGTGTGGATTCCCAACCTTCATAGCGTGTGGCACCCTTCGTATCAAGTCCTGCAGTTTCACGGAAACCGGCTAACAGTTTGTCTGTGTCAAAGGCTGTCAGGTAAACAACATCCTTATCAAGTGCGTTAACGCAGTAAGGATCGGTATTCAGTACCTTGGGCATGTCAAATTCGGTTATTTGTTTAATCATAGTGTTGCTCATGCAAATCTCCTTTGTTGTGTCGTGTTTAAGTAATTAAACTATGATATAATCATATATTATTATTGCAATTCAGAAAATGGATTTTAAAATAAATTTCATGTATAAATCGGCAAAAACAAAGAGAGAATAATAAATGTTTTTTACGAAAATGTCACTGTGGAAAAAACAGAATACATAAGACAGAAGAAAATATGCCCTGCGCGGTTGCGATTATCGGGAAAAAGTTATAAATTTTATATAGTTTAAGAAAAGGAGAATCAGTTATGGCAAAATATGTATGTCCCGTATGCGGATACATTCATGAAGGGGATGAAGCACCTGCAGAGTGTCCGGTATGTCATGTTTCAGGTGAGAAGTTTAATAAGGTTGAGGGTGAGATTACTCTTGCTGCAGAGCACGAATTCGGTGCGTATGCTTCAAAGGTTAAGAATAATCCCGATATCACCGATGAAGACAAAAAGTTCATTTTTGAGCAGTTAAAGGCTAACTTTACAGGTGAGTGCTCCGAAGTCGGTATGTATCTTTGCATGGCAAGAGTTGCAGCACGCGAAGGATATCCCGAAATCGCACTATATTGGGAAAAAGCTGCTTTTGAAGAAGCAGAGCATGCAGCCAAATTTGCAGAGCTTCTCGGATCGGAACTCGAGAGCAATATGACTTCATCAACAAAGAAGAATCTTGCCTGGAGAGTTGATTGTGAATATGGTGCTACAGCCGGAAAGGTTGAACTTGCAAAATGTGCCGAAAAGTATGGCCTTGGCATAATCGAGGATACTGTATACGAGATGGCTCGAGATGAGGCTAGACACGGCAAGGCACTCGAGGGAATGCTTAAGAGATATTTTGAATAATTAGTTACAGTTGATTGTAAAAGCCGGGAGATGAGTTGCTCCCGGTTTTTTAGTGATATTCATAAGAAAAAATGTGAAGTCCCGGACGCAATATATTTTTTACTGATAAAAAAATATTTGCTGTCGCGATAAAACGATAGTATAATGTACTTGTTTATCATAAACGGGGGAGCTGGCAGCAGCCGGCTGAGAGGAGAATGCAGATGTCTCGACCCGTAACCTGATTTGGATAATGCCAACGTAGGGAAAATAGCTGACGCTGTATTTGTGCGCACATGTCTATTCTTTGCAATCGGCATGCGCGTTTTTTTATTTGATACAGATAAGATTTACGCATGCTCTCTTATTCAAATTGGGCACATTAATTCATACAAAGGAGAAGAAACGATGTTAAAAACTGTTTTGGAAAATGTAAGAAAGAATATGCCCCTTGTACATAATATTACCAATTATGTTACTGTAAACGATGTGGCAAATGTTCTGCTCGCTTGCGGCGGAAGCCCTATTATGTCTGACGAGCCGGATGATGTTGAGGATATTACAAGCATTTGCGGCGGACTTAATATTAATATCGGAACACTTAACAAGAGCAGCATCGAGGGTATGTACAGAGCCGGAAAAAAAGCAAACGAACTGGGACATGTTGTTTTGCTTGACCCGGTAGGAGCAGGAGCCAGCAAACTCCGTACAGAGACAGCGCTTGGACTTATCGAACAGGTTAAGTTTGATATAATAAGAGGCAACATTTCCGAAATAAAGACGCTTGTTCTTGGCTCGGGAACAACCAAGGGCGTGGATGCCGATGCTGCTGATGCGGTTACCGATGCAAATCTTGATGCTATGGTTGATTTTGTTAAAAAGGTTGCCGAAAAATTCCACTGCATCATTGCGGTTACAGGGGCAATAGATCTTGTTGCCGATAAGGAAAAGTGTTACGTGATCAGAAACGGAAGACCCGAGATGGGAAAAATCACCGGTACCGGTTGTCAGCTTTCCGGACTTACAACTGCATATCTTGTGGCGAATCCTGATAATAAACTTGAGGCGGCGGCAGCTGCTGTTATTACTATGGGCGCAGCCGGTGAAATCGGCTTTGAGAGAATGCAGCCCGGTGACGGAAACTCAACCTACAGAAATCGTATTATTGATGCTATTTTCAATATGGACGGCGAGACACTCGAGAAATATGCAAAATACGAGATTAAGTAACTTGTTTACGACTGATGCTAAAAAACGGCAGATATTAAAAAATGACGCAGCTATGCAGATGACAGAGATGAGAGAGAACAACATGACTGAATGTAAAAAAAATCTTGATAAAGAGCTTTTGCTCTACGCCGTGACCGACAGGCACTGGCTTGGTGAGGAAACACTGTATTCGCAGGTCGAAAAGGCAATCCTCGGAGGAACTACCTTTGTTCAACTTAGAGAAAAGACGTTGGACGAAGAAAATTTCTACCAGGAGGCCGTCGAGATTCAGGAACTTTGCAGAAAGTACGGTATTCCTTTTGTTGTAAATGACAATGTGGATATTGCAGTCAGAATGAATGCAGACGGCGTTCATGTCGGACAAAGCGACATGGAAGCCGGAAATGTAAGAGCTAAACTGGGACCGGACAAAATAATCGGGGTATCGGCGCAGACTGTTGAGCAGGCACTGCTGGCCCAGGAGCGCGGGGCAGATTATCTCGGAGTCGGAGCGGTATTCCCAACAGGCTCTAAGGATGACGCTGATGATGTAAGCTTTGAAACCCTAAAGGCAATCTGCGAGGCGGTAAGTATTCCTGTTGTTGCAATAGGCGGAATTACAAGGGATAATGTTATAGAACTTAAGGGCAGCGGTATCTGTGGTATTGCGGTTATCAGTGCTATTTTTGCAAAGGAAGACATCAAAGCTGCGTCGGAAGACCTGCGTAAAGTAACTTTGGAAATGCTGAGTTAAGTCAGGATATTCAAAAAAAGTACACGAAAAGCGGAAAAAGTATGAGTTTGGATTTTAATAAAATAAAAGGTACTATTTTTGATATCGATGGTACGATACTGGATACAATGCCAATCTGGCAGGACGCAGCCGGCAGATATCTGAGAAAACTTGGGACAGAACCTGAGGATGACCTTAGCGATATTGTTTTTCCGATGACGCTTAAGGAGGGCTGTGACTATATAAAAGAGCATTATCGTCTTACTGAATCCGTTGAGGAAATAGAGAGCGGCATTATCGGGGTTATAGAAAATTTTTATTACTATGAAGCCGAAGCTAAGCCCGGGGCGGTTGAACTCATCGAGAAGTTTGATGCACTTGGTATTCCGATGGTTCTTGCGACGACAGGTGACGAGGAACTTGCGACCGCAGCGTTGTCGCGACTTGGACTTATGGATTATTTTGAGACGCTTTTTGTATGTGGTGATTATGATACGAATAAGGGCGAAACGCTGATATTCGATATGGCCACGGAAAAACTTGAGGAGATTGCGGGATGCAGTCTGTCAAAAGATGAAATCTGGGTTTTTGAGGATTCACTAAAGGCAATAACGACTACGACCGGGATGGGGTTTAAGGTTGCAGGTATTGCGGACAGTGCCGGTGAGGATGATTGGGATACAATCGAGAAACTGGCAGATGTTTTTTACCATTCGCTTGAGGAAGCGTTAATCTGAAACAAAAATAAGCAGGTTGGGGGCACCACTTCCTGCGATGCTGAACGAAAATTAAGTGCTGACAGAATGCAGCACAGAGGGAGATTTATTATGTTTACAGCATTATCAATCGCAGGATCCGATTCCTGCGGAGGCGCCGGAATTCAGGCAGATATTAAAACTATGAGCGCGCATGGTATTTATGCCATGACAGCTATTACTGCGCTTACTGCTCAGAATACAACCGGCGTAACAGATATTTTTGATGTTTCGCCGGTTTTTTTGTCGAAACAGATGGATGCGATTTTTACGGACATTTTTCCCGATGCGGTAAAAATCGGTATGTTATCAAATGCGGAGATAATGAAAACTGTTGCGGACAGACTGATTTTCTATGGAGCGAAAAATATTGTTCTTGACCCTGTGATGGTAGCAACCAGCGGTTCAAAACTTATGCAGGATGAGGCGGCGGATTGCATGGTAAATGTCCTGTTTCCGATAGCAGATATTATTACACCGAATATTCCGGAGGCTATGGTACTCAGTGGGCTTACAATAGAGAGTGCCGGCGATATGGTTGTGGCAGCAGAGACTATTTACAATCGAATAAAGGAAAATAAGCAACGTTTATCAGCGGAGGCAGAAGAGAGCAATGCTGAGGTAATCAAAGCCTTCTTCGAGAAAGACACAGCAGTTCTCTTAAAGGGAGGTCACAGTATCTGCGATGCAAATGATTTGTTGATTTGCGGAGGGAAACAGCACTGGATTAACGGTGAGAGAATTGATAATGACAATACTCACGGAACAGGCTGTACTCTTTCAAGTGCGATTGCATCAAATCTTGCTAAAGGAACCGATGTTTATAACAGCGTTGTAAAGGCGAAGGAATACATTTCGGGAGCCTTGAGGGCAGGACTGAATCTTGGAAAGGGCTCAGGTCCGCTTAATCACATGTACAAAATTACGGAATGAAACGGATATAATTTTTAACCGGAGGTAAATAATGAGAGAATATACCACACAGATGGATGCCGCAAGAAAGGGCATCGTTACAAAGGAAATTGAAGCAGTTGCAAAGAAAGAATACATGGATGTGGATAAGCTGATGGGGCTTGTTGCAGAGGGTAAAGTTGCAATCTGTGCAAATAAAAATCACAAGTGTCTTAATCCTGAAGGGGTCGGAAGTATGCTTCGTACCAAGATTAATGTTAATCTCGGAGTATCCAGAGACTGTAAGGATTATGACATAGAGATGCAGAAGGTTATGAGTGCAGTTGAGATGGGTGCTGAGGCTATTATGGATCTTTCCAGCCATGGCAATACTCAGCCCTTCCGCCGTAAACTTACAAGCGAATGCCCTGCAATGATTGGAACAGTCCCCGTATACGACAGTGTAATCCACTATCAGAGAGATCTGGCAACACTTACCGCGAAGGACTTTATTGATGTAGTCAGAATGCACGCTGAGGACGGTGTTGATTTTGTTACACTTCACTGCGGAATCACACGCAAAACCATTGATCAGATTAAGAAGCACAAGAGAAAGATGAACATCGTAAGCCGCGGTGGTTCGCTTGTGTTCGCGTGGATGGTTATGACCGGAAACGAGAATCCTTTTTATGAATATTATGATGAAATTCTTGATATCTGCGAGGAGTATGACGTAACCGTTTCTCTCGGAGATGCCTGCAGACCCGGATGTCTTGCAGATGCCGGCGATGTCTGTCAGATCGAAGAACTTGTAAGGCTCGGTGAACTCACCAAGCGCGCATGGGAGCATAATGTACAGGTAATGGTTGAGGGTCCCGGACACATGTCACTTGATCAGATTGCGGCAAATATGGAAATTCAGAAGTCTGTCTGCATGGGAGCTCCGTTCTATGTACTCGGTCCCCTTGTTACTGATATTGCACCCGGATACGACCATATCACTTCAGCAATCGGAGGTGCCGTTGCCGCAATGAGCGGAGCTGCATTCCTTTGCTATGTAACTCCCGCAGAACATCTCGCACTTCCTAATGTAGACGATGTTAAGCAGGGAATCATTGCTTCAAAAATCGCTGCGCATGCAGCTGATATTGCCAAGGGAATTCCTCACGCACGTGATATCGACAATAAGATGGCAGATGCAAGAAGGGTACTTGACTGGGACGCACAGTTTGAGTGTGCCCTCGACCCTGAGACAGCAAAAGCAATACGAGACAGCAGAGCACCTGAGGATGACCACAGCGAGGCATGCAGTATGTGCGGTAAGTTTTGTGCGGTAAGAAGCATGAACAAGGCTCTTGCAGGCGAATATATAGACATTCTCTGATAGACGACTATTCAAAAGGGGGATTAACATGAAAAAAACGTTTATTCTTAACATCGTAACATTCGCACTTATACTGTTTTCGGTTCTGTGGATGTTCAGCGGATTTCACTTCGGAAATGCACCGGTTGCACTTGAGGGCAGCAGACTGGCAATGTTTAAGTTCTATACAGTAGACTCAAATGTGATTATGGGTATAGTAGCACTTATAGCAGCAATTATGCAAAAGAAAGTGATTGACGGAAAAATAAAAGACTTACCTGCATGGGTATATGCAATAAAGCTGATGGGTGTTGTGGGAGTGACACTTACAATGCTGGTTACGGTTTTCTTCTTATCAATCACTATCGGACCTTATGCGTGCTTCAACAACAGTAATCTTTTCCTTCATGTGATTAATCCGGTGATTAGTATTGTTTGCTTCGTATGTTTTGAAAAAACAGAAGCATTGAAGTTCAAATATACTTTCTTTGGCATTATTTCAATGATTTTGTACGCAATTTATTATGTTATTGTGTCAGTAATGCACTCTACAGGAAATCGTGTGGATGTCGGATATGACTGGTATGGTTTTTTCGCACTGGGGCTTTTAAGCGGATTCATAGTTGTTCCTGCTATTGTTCTTATTACATATGGAATCAGTTTTGTATTATGGAAATTGAACAGGAAGAAAAAGTAAGGCGAGGTATTTATGGAAGACAATAACATGAAAAAAATAGTAGAGACAGCCAATCCGGAGGTGGTTGAGGCTTTGGTGGAACTTGCCAAAGACGGATCTTCGGATAATATGAATAAACTGTGCAATTTACTCAGTAAGTCGCAGATTATTGTTCCTATCGAAGTAAAAACGATTGACGGTATAGAGGGGTGTGTTCCGGCTATACTTGTAAGTGATGACAACCGATTCTATCAGCCTGTGTATACCGATGTGAATCACGCAAAAGTAGGACCGGGAGTTGATAAAATCTCTGTATCGGATTTCACGAGAATTGTGGAGCTTATTGTAATGCAAAACAATGCTGTGAAAGATGAAAGTAAAATTGCCGGAATAGTAATAAATCCCGGAGTGGAAAATATCACTCTTACAACCGATATTTTGACAAAAATCGAGTTATAAAAGACTTCTGCTTACAAACAATTCAGGTAGCTTTTGTTTTATACGGATAAGAAGAACAGAAGATACCATTTTGGTGTAAATTCTTAACATTTTTCTTCTTAAGCTTGTGATAAGGTTATTACAGTGAAATAAACTGTTTTGTCCGCACATAAGGAGAAGAAAAATGATTCTTGGAATTCAGCTTTACGGCCCCGTGGCACGAAATACTCTTTCGCTTGAGAAAATGCTTGATGGATTTATATCTATCGGCATAAGCCGGGTTGAACCGTGCATAAGCCTTGACGGTAAATCGGGGGCCCCTTCTTTTTGGAAACCCGAACAATGGGAAAATAATTTTGATTCAATAAAAATGGCAGGACTTGATTGCATTTCCTGCCATATTTCTGCGCTCAATTTATCGGAATCATTCCCTGCAATGATTGAACTCGCTGATAAGTACTCGATTAAATATTTTGTTGTTGGTACAGGCGGAACATCGGAAGAAGAAATACGAAAAACCGCTGAGGTATATTGTAATCTTGCCGATGCACTTTGCGAATACAAAGCAAAACTCCTTGTTCATAACGGAAAAGGAGATATTTTTGCGAAAGTAAACGGAAAAACCGCATACGAATATTTGATTGAATGCTGTGACGGCAAAGTCGGTATGCAATTTGATACGGGCTGGGCTGCAAGAGGAGGAGAAGACCCGGGGACTTTTATTGAAAAAAACAAAGAACATATTGCTTCTCTTCATTTCAAGGATTTTGATATGAATATTGATTCAGATGTGGATACCTGTATCGGCGAAGGAACTCTGGATAACAGAGCATTTATGGATTTTGCCGTAACAAAAGGAATTCCGATGTTTATAGATGCCGATACATACGATGATGTGCTCGCTGATGCCGGAAAATCATATACCAATCTCAAAAAACTTGATTCCGAAAAGGAATGGGCAGCAGGTGTTTTGACAAAAATCTGCGAGAAAATGGATATAGTTACGGACAGATCACGAAAGAAAATACCTTACACTACTGTAAACGGTGTGCATGATGACCGTTCGGGAGAAGGAATAGGCTGGTGGACCAATGGTTTCTGGGGCGGTATTTTGTGGCAACTGTACAACGTAACCGGCAACAAAAAGTACGAAGAAATGGCGCGTGAACTTGAAAAGAAACTGGATGTTTCGTTTCTCAACCCCGATATGCTGGATCATGACAATGGATTTAAATGGCTACCTACAGCAGTTGCAAATTACAGACTTAATAAAGAACCCGCATCAAGAAATCGAGGTATTCTTGCAGCGGATAATCTTGCAGGCAGATTTAACTCAAAAGGCAGATTTATTCGTGCATGGAATGACTGGGACGATGGAGTAGACAGAAGAGGCTGGGCAATAATTGATTGCATGATGAATCTACCGCTTCTTTACTGGGCGTCTGAAGAAACAAATGATCCGAGATACCGCCAGATTGCCGCAGCACATGCAGATACAGCAATGAAAAGCTTTATTCGTGAAAATGGTTCTTCCTGCCACATTGTTGAATTTGATGTGGATACCGGAGAAAGAATAAAAAGTCACGGAGGTCAGGGAATCGGTCATGGTTCAAGCTGGACCAGGGGCCAGGCGTGGGGTCTGTATGGCTTTACATTAAGTTATATTCATACAAACGATGAAAACTATTTAAGAACTGCGGAAAAAATTGCCGATTATTTTATTTCACATATAAGGGAGAACGGTTTTGTTCCTGTGGATTTTGACCAGGCACCCGAGATTAGCTGGGAAGATTCGACAGCAGCGGTAATTGCGGCATGCGGAATGTTGGAAATGTCAAACTGTGATAAATGCGCTGACAGAGAAAAATACAGGGCTGCCGCATTGAGGCTTCTTCATAAACTGGAAGAAGAACGTATCAACCGGAATCAAGATGAGGACGATCTTCTTCAAAAATGTACAGCGGCATATAATGATAAAAATCACGAGTTTTCTATTATTTACGGTGACTATTTCTTCATCGAAGCAATCGGTAAAATTGCGGAAAACTCACTTATGATTTGGTAACGGAGAACAAAATGAGTTTATATTATGAAGACTTCGGCGCTGTGGGAGACGGCGTTCATGATGATTTAAAGGCAATAATTAAATGCCACGAGGCGGCTAATTTGCAAGGGGAAAGTGTAAAAGCCGGTGAAGGTGCTGTTTACTATATCGGTGGAGCCGACGAGAGTGCTGTTATAAAAACAGATGTCGACTGGGGAAATGCCATCTTTGTAATTGATGACAGCAATGTGGCAAATCGAAGGACTCCTGTATTCTTCGTTGACACGCAATCCGGTCCGGATGCTTTTTTAATAGATACTCCGCTTACTACCGAAACAAAGCATATAAATAATCCGACTTGCAGACCTTTGTATGTTCGTATCTTTTCAGATGCGCAAAAGAGATTTATTCGGAAAGGTCTTAATATGGATAACGGTGTTGCGCAGAATGATTGCTTTGCAGTTGATGAAAACGGCAATATTTTGTCTGACATTGACTGGGATTATGATTCGATAACAGCGGCAAGAGTTTTTTTCGCAGACGATGCGCCCATAACAATACAGGGCGGTACCTTTAAAACACTGGTAAACCATGAACAGTCATTTTATAACTACTATCGCCGTGGCATAGATGTTCATCGTTCAAATACTCTGATTACGGGTGTCACTCATTATGTTTTAAACGAAACTGACCACGGTGCACCCTACGAAGGGTTTATATACATTGACGAATGTGCAAATGTAACTATTAAAGACTGCCTTCTTACCCCACATTTTACTTATTGGACAGAAAGTCAGATTCCAGGTGAGAAGGTGCCGATGGGAAGCTATGATATTCGTGCAAATGCCGTTGTTGGCTTGACATTGGAAAATCTCAAGCAGACAATCGACATTAACTTGAGTGAATACTGGGGACTAATGTGCAGCAATTTCTGCAAAGATATGACTCTTAAAAACTGTATTATTTCACGTTATGATGCACATATGGGAGTAACGAATCTGAATATAAAAGATTGTACTTTCGGACATGTGGGGATCAATCTTATTGGACATGGCAAAGTATCGATTGAAAATACCAAGTCATATGGTGCATATTTTGTGGGACTGAGAGAGGACTATGGGTCTAACTTTGATGGAGAATTGATTATAAAAAACTGTTTTTGGAAACCTTCCAATCCTGACAATAACGAGATAATCAGGGCACGTAACGAGGGCGATCATGACTTTGGTTATCGATGCAGATTAACAAAAAAGCTTTTGATCGACGGCTTTGAAATAGATGATGAGTGCGTGGATGAGATTTTTGTTCTTCCTGATTATGATTCGGATTATGAAGAAGAAAAAGCGTATCCGTACATGCTTTTTGATGAGCTTGATATAAGCGATATTAGGACGTTCTCGGGGCGGGAAGTAAATCTTTATAAATATGAAGATGAATACGAACAAATAACGGAGGAATAAAAAATGAAAGTAACAGTGGTATGGTCAAGTCCAAATAAGGACGGATTAACAAATACAGCTGCAAAACAGTTTATGAAAGGCCTCGCAAACAGTGGTGCGGAAATAGAAGAAGTATGGCTTAACAGGACTAAAATGGAACATTGCAGAGCTTGTGGAAACGGCTGGGGAAACTGTCAGAAAAACGGAGAATGTATTTTACAGGATGATTTTTCGGATGTATATTCAAAATTGTGTGATTCCGATGGAATAGTATTTGTTTCTGCGGTATATTGGTCTGATATGACAGAATGTTTGAAAGCCTTCATTGACAGACTGAGAAGATGTGAAGCAACAAAGAATCACTTCCTCGAGGGTAAGAGATGCATCTTAATTGCATGCGCAGGCGGAACCGGAAGAGGAACATTAGAATGCTTACATCAGATGGAACTTGCATTAACTCACATGGGCATGCGTGCTTATGACAGAATTCCCGTTATAAGATATAATTCGGAATATGTTTTGCCTGCACTTGAAAAGGCCGGCGAGGTTTATTGCGATAAGCTCGAAAACGGATTTAATATGTATTACTGAATATGAGATATTTTGAAAGTGCAATTTACGGATATGAATAAAAAAGTTACTGATATGACTGTGGGTAATCCAATAAAGCTCCTTGTGGTATTTGCAATTCCCATGATGATTGGCAATATTTTTCAACAGCTGTACAACGTTGCCGATTCGGCAATCGTAGGAAAACTGGTGGGAACAGATGCTCTGGCTGCAATTGGTGTTACCGGTTCCATAACATTTTTGTTTTTCGCTCTTTGCAACGGCATAGGAAGCGGCGGCGGAATCGTGACTTCACAGTTTTTTGGATCAGGAGATACGGACAAGGTTAAAAAGTGTATATCAAATGTGGCATATATAATGCTTGTTTTTCCTGTTGTAGTGGGAATTATAGCCTTTATTATCACAGGACCGATACTTGTTTTTTTGCAGACACCGGAAGAAGTTATGCATGATGCGACGGTTTATTTGCAGACGATGTGCGTCGGACTTGCTTTTGTGTCTTTGTACAATTATGTAGCTGCAATGCTCCGTGCTTTGGGGGACTCAAAAACACCGCTGTATTTCCTGATTTTTGCTTGCATTCTTAACATCGGACTTGATTTTACTTTTGTTTATTTTTTCAACATGGGCGTATTCGGAGCAGCTTTGGCAACGGTGATTTCGCAGTTTGTTTCCGGAATAACATGCCTCATTTATGCATTTAAGTACAATCCGTATTTCAAATTAAGCAAAGAAGATCTTGTTTTCGACAAATATATCGTAATTCAGGCAATTAAAATCGGAATTCCGTTGTCACTGCAGTTCTCACTCATTGCAATTTCGTGTATGGCGCTTCAAAGAGTCGTAAATTCCTTCGGAGCGGTTGCAATGGCTGCATTTACCGCTACAAGCCGTGTGGAGCAGATTATTCATCAACCCTATACAACACTCGGCACGGCGCTTTCCACATATACAGGCCAAAATTATGGCGCGGGAAAGAACAAACGAATAGTACTCGGCTACAGAAAAAGCCTTCTTCTTATGTTGATTTTCTCCGTATTAATGCTTCCGGTAATGCAGTTTTTCGGCAAGCCGATTGTAGGCCTTTTTGTTAATGACAGTGCTGTTATCGATATGGGTGCAAAGGCCCTTCAGATAACCAGTATTTTCTATGCTATGCTGGGAATGATTTATGTGGTGAGAGGTGTATTAAACGGTGTGGGAGATGCATTTTTTGCCTTGCTTAACGGTATAGTTGAGGTTATCGGCCGTTTTGCGGTTCCTATTCTTTTTACGTCGATTCCGCTTTTAGATGTTTGGGGAATCTGGTGGTCTGTAGGCGTTGTATGGTTTTTGAGTGGATTTACCGCATGGCTCAGATATGTTTGGTACAAGAAGAATAAATTAAAAAACGGAGAAGACTGAGTAATGAAAATTATTTTGAAACTGACAAAAGAAGCAGCCCGTTATAAGGCATATTATGTCGGCGCAATTTTGGCAACTTTTATGCTTACGGTAATTAATCTTACCGCCCCGCGAATTTTGTCAAAGGCAGTAGGAATAATCGGCGGCGGAATCGGCGAAAACCTTTCTGAGGTATATGTTCTTGCCGTAACTCTTCTTGGTTTGTATTTATTCAGAGTGCTCTTTAGATTCTTAAACAATTTTCTTGCCCACAAAGCAGCCTGGGAATTGGTGGGAGACTTACGTCAGCGCCTGTATGAAAAACTTCAGATAATGGATTTATCATTTTTTCAGGATAAGCAGACCGGTGATTTAATGAGTCGTGTTGTTAACGACACAAGAGAATTTGAACTTTTGTATGCACATATCATTCCCGATATGATTACAAATATTGTTACATTTGTGGGAGTACTGGTAATTCTTCTTATAATCAACTGGAAGCTTGCTTTGCTTACATGCTTCCCGATTCCTTTTATTCTTGTATCCGGTGTGATTTTTGCAAAAATTGTACGTCCCTACTTTAAAGCTTCACAAAAAGTTATGGGCGAACTGAACGGAAAACTTCAGGACAATCTGTCCGGCATTCACGAAATTCAGGCCTTTGGCCAGCAGAAAGAAGAAGCGGCTTTAATGAGGGAGGTTAACAACCGTCAGGTGATTGCGATGCTTCGTGCATTAAGAACAAGTGCGATTTTCCATCCTACGGTTGAATTCGTTTCTTCCTTCGGAACGGTACTGGTTATTTTTGTCGGTGGATTTATCGCATATAAGTATGGCTTATCTACAGAGGATGTTTTGTCATTTGTATTGTATCTGTCATTATTTTATGCACCCATTTCAGGTCTTGCACAGCTTCTTGAAAATCTGCAGTCGGCACTTGCCGGTGCTGAGAGAGTAGCACTTATTCTTGAAACACCATCAAAAATACAGGATGATAAAAACGCTGAGGTGCTCGAAAATGTTGAAGGCGCCATTACTTTTGAAAATGTTAAATTCAGTTATGAAGAAGAAACAGAAGTACTAAAGGATATATCGTTTGGCTGTAAGCCTGGAATGATGGTTGCACTAGTGGGACCTACCGGGGTAGGAAAAACAACAATGACTCAGCTGCTGTCACGCTTTTACGATCCCACGGAAGGTAGAATTTTAATCGATGGACATGATATTTCAAAGGTAACTCTTGAAAGTCTCAGAAAGCAAATCTCACCGGTTTTACAGGATACATTTCTTTTTAATGCCACAATAGGTGAAAATATTGCATATGCCTGTCCGGAAGCATCTAAGGAAGAAATAGAAGATGCCGCGAAGCTTGCGCATATTCATGAAGATATCATGACAATGCCAAACGGGTACGATACCTTGGTGGGTGAACGGGGACTCAGATTATCCGGCGGTCAGAAGCAAAGAGTTGCGATTGCCAGAGCAATATTAAGAAAATCACCTATTATTGTTCTTGATGAAGCTACCGCTTCCGTTGATATGGCGACTGAGAAGCAGATTCAGGCTGCAATTAACGGCCTTGCGGGAAAAAAGACAATAATTGCTATTGCTCACCGTCTTTCCACAATCCAGCATGCTGATTTGATTTTGGTAATCGAGGATGGCCGGATTTCAGAGCGCGGTACGCACGACGAACTCATGGAAAAGCAGGGCTTTTATTATCGCCTTCAGAAAACCGCTGAGCAGGCAGCGGGGCATTAGTTGACTTGATATTTTGGAAATAGTAAAGTACGATTAATTTTGTATTAATTCAAAACACTTACAATTCATATGAACTGAAACTGTATATTGGTTGCAGCTTGTTTTTGATTTTTCATACGAAACGGAGATTTTGATGAGTATTTCAATCAGACCAAAGACGGATTATTCTTCTTTGCTCAGCAGTTTGCCACAAAACAATACAAGAAATATGACCTCACAGGTGCTTGGCGGAAGCGCGGATATGACTTCGCTTCTTTCCGATTATTCAGCAATTAAGAACGGAAGTTACAGTAAGCTTGTGAAAGCGGCATATACAAAGGATGCTTCGCAAAAGGTTTCTTCGGATAAGAAGTCGGAAGATACTGAGAAGACAGACAAAACCGATACGACTGCAAAGAAGGATACCAAAGCGGATATTGTCAGTATTAACGGTAAGGAAATAAATCTTTCAGAAATTGATTTATCAAAATCAAAAGTACCGGATAAATCAAAGACGGTATATTCTTCAAATGCTACACGTAATTTTACCGATTCGACGGGAAATATGTTTGACAGCATCATTTAGCAGGATGTATTCGAAAAAATAAAACTACGAGGGACCATGGCATATAATGAGTCAGGGTCCTTTGCTATATTTGGAATAAAAGTGTTTTTCTTGTGAGAATGTGTTATAATACACAGAGTTTTGGAAAGGAGTTGCGAAGCAAAAGTTTTGTAACAGAGAGATGAGCGATTCAGACAAGAAGGTTAACATAACAAATGATAAAATAAATTTTTATCTTCCGGGTTTCTTTGAAAATATCACATTATATATTATGCTTTCTGACTTTGTTGAGCATATTCCGCAGTGGTTTTATGATGATTTCAAAATTTCAGCCGTTTACGGCTGCTTTCCCAACTGTATATGGAACGGTGGGCGAGCAATCTTTGGTGGCGTAAACAGACCGATTATGATGAAAACCATTGAAGAATACAATAAACGTGGCATTGCAGTCAGATATACTTTTACAAATCCTCTTCTTGAAGAAAAACATATGAGTGATACTTTCGGAAATGTTTGTTTGGAGGTTGCCGACAATGGCATGAACGAAGTGCTGGTTAATACTCAGGTTATTGAAGACTATGTAAGGACTAACTATCCGAGCTTCAAAATAATATCCTCTACAACAAAATGCCTCAGAACCTTTGATCTTGTTAAGGCAGAACTCGATAAGGACTATTATCTTGTTGTTCTTGATTCAGCACTTAATAAGGATGAGAGAGTATTTGATTTAGAAAAAAGAGACAGACTGGAAATCCTGGTTGATCATGGATGTCGTCTCAATTGTCCGAATCGTGAGAAGCATTATATAGCAAGCGGAAAAGCCCAGCTTTCTTTTAATATAACGGATTTTCCTACATGTCCGGCCGTAAATCATTCCTTTGAGCAGTTAAAGACAAAAGACAATTTTGTCTCAAGGGAAATGATGAGCGAAAAGTATATTCCTGCAGGAATGAAGCATTTTAAACTTGATGGAAGAAGTTTCCAGACAGAGAAACTTGTGGATAGTCTTTTATATTATATGGTTAAGCCTGAATTCAGAGACAGAATGAAGGAAATCATTAAAAAAGAAGTATATGGAAATAAAGAAGTATGGTAAACTTAAGGAGGAACTGGCAAAGTTCCTCTTTTTGTTAGGAAAGAACTTTATTCGACAAAAATAAGAATGCAGAAAGTGAGTAAATATGGAATCATTGAAAGTAAAATATGCCCCCTATTTTAAAATCGGTGCGGCATTTGAGAAGCAGGATCTGAATAAAGCCGACTTGATAAAATATCATTTCAACAGTATGACTTGTGCAAATGCTATGAAATTCGGAAGCCTTACAAGAAAACCGGGTGAATATTCCTTTGACAGAGCCGATGCTCTTGTGAGCTTTGCAAGGGAAAACGACATTGCAATTCACGGTCATACACTTGTATGGCACAATCAGACCCCGGATTATATTTTCGAAAATGCTACGGCGGAAAGCCTTCTTGAAACACTTAGACTTCATACAAGAAAAGTGAGAGAGCATTTTGGTGATTTGGCAACCTTTGACGCTGTTAACGAAGCAATTGAAGATAAGTCGGAGGAATATTTACGGGATACAAAGTGGCTTAGAACAATTGGCCCCGATTATCTCGCTAAAGTCTTTCGTGTAATCAAAGACGAAATGCCGAACACAGATCTTTACTACAACGACTATAACGAGTGTTCACCTGAAAAAAGGGCAAAGATTATGCGCTTGTTAAAGGAACTTATCACCGACGGCGCTCCTATTTCGGGTATGGGACTGCAGTCACATATAAATATTTATTATCCCTCATTTGATGAAATAAAGCGTTCGATTGAGGAATATGCTTCCCTTGGACTTAAGCTGAGAATCTCAGAACTGGATGTTTCTGTATATCACGACGAGAAGGACAAGCAGATTACAATGCCCGATAAAGAGATATTAAAGAAACAGGCCGATTATTACGAAGAACTTTTTAAGATTTATCGTAACTATCACGAATATATTGATACGGTGACGTTCTGGGGTGTTGCAGACAGTGACAGTTGGTTAAACTATTTCCCGGTACCGGGAAGAAGAAATTATCCGCTTCTTTTTGATGATGCGGGACAGCCTAAGGAGGCGTTCTACCGCGTAATGAACTTTTAATTAGTGCTATTTATACAGCCCGGCTGCCTGATATGAGCAATAAATGGGCAGAAACGCTTTCTTCTTAACTATAATTATTTGAAAATCGATGATATCATACGAACATCTAGACAAATGAAAAATCGAATTGGAGATTAAAAATGGCACAGGAAAGAAAACCTTTAGTTTCACACATTTTTACTGCAGATCCTTCTGCACGGGTATTTGACGGTAAGATATATATCTATCCTTCTCACGATTTACCTCATCACGGCGAAGACAATGATAACGGAGATGAGTATGCAATGGAGGATTATCATATCCTTTCTTTGGATAATCTCGATGCGGAGTGCGTTGACAACGGCGAAGCACTTCATATGAAAGATGTTCCCTGGGTAAGCAAACAGATGTGGGCACCCGATGCAATCTGTAAGGATGGCAAATATTATCTCGTATTCCCTGCAAGAGATAAGGATGGAATATTCCGTCTCGGTGTTGCTGTATCTGATTCACCTACAGGGCCTTTCATCGCAGAACCTAATTACATTGAGGGAAGCTACAGTATTGATCCGGGTATTCTGCAGGACGATGACGGACGCGTATATGTTTATTATGGCGGTCTTTGGGGGGGACAGCTTGACAAATGGAAGACAGGAAAGTTTGAGCCTGAAGTTGGCGATCTTGAAGGAACCTTTGATAAAAATGATGCAGCACAGGGACCTATGTTTGCAGAATTTGCTCCCGATATGAAGTCATTTGTTTCAGAACCTGTAAATCTTACTATTTACGACGAGAACGGTGAGCCTCTTAAAGTCGGAGATGAAGAAAGAAGATTCTTCGAGAGCTCATGGGTTCACAAATATAACGGAAAGTATTATCTTTCTTATTCCACAGGAACAACACATTATATTGTGTATGCTACTTCCGATTCACCGGCAGGTCCTTTCACATATCAGGGAAAGATTTTGGAGCCTGTTCTTGGCTGGACAACACACCAGTCAATTTGTGAGTACAACGGAAAGTGGTACCTTTTCTATCATGACTGCGAACTCTCAAATGGCGTAAACCATCGTCGTAATGTTAAGTTCACAGAACTTAAGTATAATGAGGACGGAAGCATTATTACAATTGATGCAAGCATTTAATACATACAACCGAACCATATTTGGTTCGGTTGTTTTTTAGAGGAGAGTAAAATGGGTGTATTAGATATACTAATCTTTTCAATAAACTCTATTTTGCCGCTTATCGGATTAATATTACTGGGCTATTTTTTAAAGAAGAAAAGATTTATTTCTCCTGAGTTTATTTCGGTGGGGAACAAGGTGGTTTTCAGAATTCTTCTGCCGGTTCTTTTATTTTGTAATATTGCCGAACTTGAGAGCTTAAATGACATTCAGTGGAATGTGGTAGGCTATGTTTTACTGGTAGTGGTCATTTTGTTTGTAATCGGTCTTGGCGTAGCAGCCTTTACGCCGGAACCAAAACAAAAAGGGGTAATGCTGCAGTGTATATTCCGCTCGAATTTTGCTTTGATAGGAATACCGTTGGCAGAACTTATCAATGGAAAAGATGGAATAGTAGTTGCAGCTATTCTGTCTTTGTTTACAATCCCTTTGTATAACATACTGGCAGTAGTGGCCTTGACTGTATATCGCGATGGCAAAAGGAATGTATCACCTGTCGGAATAATAAAAGGTATTATAAAAAATCCGCTTATTATCGGTGTTTTTTCGGGCTTGATTGTATGTCTTGCAAAGAATGTTCTGCCATTGGAAAACGTACACTTTGACATAAGTGCATTTTCGTTTATTCAGACTACTTTGAAATATCTTGCCAGAGCAGCTACACCTTTGGCCCTTCTTGTTCTCGGTGGGCAATTTGAATTTACGCGTATAAAAGGATACAGAAAACAGATAATTGTTGCCGTATTCGGAAGAACGGTATTGGCACCTATGATCGGAGTCGGTATTGCTGCTGTATTAACCAATGCCGGTTTACTGAATTTCAGTCCGGCAGTATTTGCTGCATTGATTTCTCTTTTTGGAACTCCGGTTGCGGTTTCTTCCGCGATAATGGCCGAGGAAATGAATAATGACGGACAGCTTGCGGCTCAACTGGTAGTCTGGTCATCACTTATTTCGATGTTCACATTATTTGCTATCATATTTGCATCAAGGGCGTTGGGAGTTATTTGACGTTCACAAAAGAGCAATGACATATGTTATTTGTGATATATTGCTTTTGGTATAAAATATGGTAAAAAATGCGTTTTTCCATTTTTTTTGTGCTAATTTGTGCTATTGTTAATACATATATAATAAATTTGTTTATTATATATTGTAATAAGTCGGGTAAAATGCTATGCAAATGCTCGATGTGACGAAAAGGAGATATGTATGAAACAAGCTAAAGCCAAGAAAAAAATTTTGGACATTAGAATGACACTTTTGTTGTTTGCTGTTCTGCCTTTGCTTATAACTTCAATAATTCTTACAGCTGTCACCGTATCGATGAGCAGCAAAGAGTTAAAGCAGAGTGCTCATAATTCTTTTGTTTCACTTATCACTCAGATTGGTGAAACATTTGACTTCACTACTAAGAATAATGAAACAGTTCTTATTAACTTTATCAATGCTCCGATTGTTAAAGAATTCTTACTTAATCCCAATGATCCTAAGCTTAAAGCAGAGGCACAGCAGTATACGGTAGATGTATTCGGTTCTCTTGAAGGATGGGAAGGCATCTATATTGCTGACTGGAACTCTCAGGTAATGACTCACCCCGCACCTCCTGTAGTGGGTCGTGTTATGAGAGAGGGCGACAGCTTAAAGAGCCTTCAGGATGCAATGCTCGCCGCAGAAAACGGTGTATATAATGTAGGTATTATCACTTCACCTGCCTCCGGCCAGCTTATTATGTCAATGTATGCTCCCGTATTTGACGACAAGGGAAATCCTATCGGTTATGTCGGAGCAGGAACTTTTGTAAATGATATTGCAAATAAATTTGCAGATGTATCTGAACTTAAACTTGATGGTGCATATGTTTATTATGTAGATTCTAAGGGAACAATGCTTTATCATCCCGATGAAACAAAAATCGGTAACCCTGTTGAAAATGCAGCAGTTAAAGGCGTTGTATCACGAATCGAAGCCGGCGAAGAAAATATCACTCCCGAATGTGTTGAATATCTTTACAAGGGTGCGATGAAGTATGCTGCTTATTATGTAGGAGAAAATAATGCATATGTTGCAGTACTTACCGCAGACGAAGCGGAAGTCCTTGCAAGCACAAAGGTTGTTACAAATTATTCAATTATTATTGCACTTGTTTGTGTAATTATTTGTTCAGGACTTGCTTTTGCTGTATCAAGAATGGTTTCTAACCCTCTTAAAGCAGTTTCCGAAGCTACAAAGAAGCTTGGAGAAGGTGATGTTACTGTTGAATGTAAAGCAAAATCAAATGTCAGAGAAATTTCCGATATTGTCGATGCATATGCAGAACTTCAGAATGCTTTGTCTGACTCTATGACAAATGTTAAAGATTCTTCAAAGATATTAAGCGAAGCAATCATCAATGTAGATGGCAAGACTGCTGACAACGTTGAATCCGTATCACAGATCAGTATTGCTATTGATGAAGTTGCGGGTACATCTCAGACTGTTGCACAGAGCGCACAGGATATGGCTGAGAAAGCAGTTGAACTTGGAAATGAAATTGAAGTATTATCCAACAATGTTTCAAACCTTTATGACGGATCAATCGTTATTCAGAATGCAAACAGCGATGCTACGGATTGCATGAGTTCTGTATTTGCCGGAGCTAAAGAATCTGTTGAAGCAGTTGAAGATATTGCCAAGAAGATTTCGGATACAAATGAAGCAGTTGCGAAGATTAATGTTGCAATTCAGAGTATCGAGTCAATCGCTACACAGACAAATCTTCTTTCATTGAATGCTTCGATCGAAGCTGCTCGTGCAGGTGAAGCAGGAAGAGGCTTCTCAATCGTTGCAGAAGAAATCAGAACACTTGCCGATTCATCTGCCCAGTCTGCTAAGGAAATTAAGCAGATTGTTGGTGAAGTAGTTGATCTTTCAAATGATTCTGTTAATATTTCCAACAGAGTTCGTGAAGTTATCAATACTCAGCAGGTTGACATTCACAAAGCACAGGAAAGCTTCTCAAAACTTTCGGAGACTGTTGCTTCTTCAATTGAAGAAATCAATGTTATTAAGCAGATTGCAGGTTCAATGAGTGAAATTAAAGTTGAATTTGCCAATGCGACAACAGACCTTGGAGCTATCTCAGAAGAACTTGGTGCTGCAGCCGAAGAAGTTTCCGCATCATGCCAGACAGTATCAGCTGCTTGTACGGATACTCAGGCTTCTACAGAAGAGATGCGTGCTATCAACGAGCATATGAATGATGCTATTGAATACTTTAAGTTAGGCTAATAGCTTGAAATGTAGTATAAAAATATGATATTAAATCCCCGTTTGGATAATTATTTCAAACGGGGATTTTTTAAGAAGAAAATTAGGAGAGATAAAATGGATAAAGAACTGAAATGGGTTGATATTTTTGGGAATGCACCATCGATGACGGAGTGGAAACCTGAACAGTATGCAAAAAATATCACACTTATTTATCCTGTTATTGTGCCGTTTGACGGTTGGGGTCTTAAACTGAAATTTTCAAATAAGTATGGAACAGAAGCAGTTACAGTTTCTTCTTATTCAGTGATGGAAAATGAAAAGGTTCTTTTTAAATCCGATGATTCATTTGTGATGCATTCCGGAGAAGAGCATATAACTGAAGAACATTCGATATGTCTGAATGCAAACAGCAAAATAACTATTCGATTTTATCTTTCGGATTATACAAATATGTCATCGGGAGTGCTGACAACCGGATTTTTATCGGGAGGTGAATGCGCGGAAGGCGATTATACGGAAATAGCTGTTCCGGACAGAAACAGGACTGTATCTACAAAATGGAATTATTTTCTGACAGATATATTTATGCTTACATCTTCGGATAATCATTCGGTTATCTGTTTTGGAGATTCGATAACGGCGCAGGACTGGCCGGATTATCTGTATAAGTTATTGATGGACGGCAAAAATAATCACACTGCGGTTGTGCGAAAGGCTGTTAGCGGTACACGCCTCCTCAGACAGTATGAATGTAATAAATACCGTTCATACGGTATAAAAGGTGACATTCGTTTCCCTCATGAGTCGGAGGTTGAAGGGGCTGATACAATTATTATTCAGCATGGTATAAATGACATCATTCATCCTGTAGGGGAAGATGTGAATGAATTTCGTCCAATGAGTGACCTGCCGACATCACGTGAAATGATTGAAGCTTTAAAAATGTACATTGAAACGGCAAGAAGTAAAAAACTCAAAGTATATTTGGGAACCCTGCTTCCTATAGAGGGGTGGAGAACTTATGCTCCTTTCAGAGAAGAACTCAGGTGTGAAGTCAATGAATGGATCAGAACTACGGATTTGGCTGACGGCGTGATAGACTTTGACTTGGCTGTAAGAGATCCGGACAATGAAAAGGCATTTGCTCGCGGATTTGACAGTGGCGATCATTTGCATCCGTCTGTTTTTGCATATGCCACTATGGGGCGTATAGCTTACGAGGCAATAAAAGAATAAATGATAAAAGGCTTTGCTAAAGCGAAACGGTAGAATTTCGATGACGTTTTGATTTGGCGAAGCCTTTATTGCTATATATTTTTTTGTATAGATATTTTGCATAAAATATATGACCATATGATTCTCATACTGTAGTATTTTATATTGCTTTTATATTATTTCGGTGCTAAAAATAAATGTTGGATATTTCGGATTATCGGAAAAGGAGACTTTGGGCGTGTTTTTGTTTCTGTTTTTGATTTGGGTTATTTTCAATGGAAAAATAACACTTGAGATAGCAGTTTTCGGACTGGCTATAGCTTCTGTTATTTTTGTTTTTATGTGTAAGTTTATGGACTACTCTGCTAAGAAGGAACTTAAACTGTATAAAAGTTTTTTCTGGTTTATAAAATATCTGTGTATTCTTCTTGTTGAAATAATTAAAGCAAATCTTGCAGTAATAAAGCTTGTTTTTACAGCAAAATATGATTTGGAGCCCGTAATTGTTTCATTTAAAGCCCCTGTAAGGTCAAGGGTCGCAAAGTTTATTCTTGCCAATTCCATCACATTAACGCCGGGAACCATAACAATTTCACTGGAGGACGACGAATATAAGGTTCATTGCCTTGATACTTCGCTTGCAGTCGGACTGGACAGTTCGGTGTTTGTTAAAGAACTTCAGAAAATAGAGGAGGCTTAGTCATGGATATTACCGTAGTAAAAAACGTTTTTTTTCTTGTTTTTCTGATAATTCTTGCGATGCTACTGATTGCATGCCTTCTAAGGGCTATTATCGGTCCGAGAGTTGCCGATCGTCTGGTTGCTGTCAATATGATGGGAACAATAGTTATGGTTACGATAGGTATTTTATCATTTATGTTAAATGAGAATTATCTTCTTGATATATGCCTAATATATGCCATGATAAGCTTCTTGGCTGTAGTGATGCTTTCGAAGGTTTATATAGGAATTCATAAAGAAAGAAAGGAGCGCAAAAAAAATGAACAGTGAATTAATAAGATTTATCATCGGCGCAGTCTTTCTTTCAATCGGTCTTTTGATTTTTATTATTGAGGTGTTCGGAATATTCCGATTTAAGTATGTACTAAACAGAATGCAGGTTGCTGCTATGGGTGACACACTTGGATTGAGCTCAAGCCTGCTTGGCCTGGCAATAATAAGCGGATTAAATTTTACCACTTTGAAGTTAGCTATTATCGTAGTGTTCTTTTGGGTTTCTTCACCGATATGTTCGCATATGCTTGCAAACATGGAAAGCAGCATTAATGACAATTTGCATGATAATGTTGAAGAAGCAACTCTTGAGGAAGTAGAAGCACGGGAGGCATCAAAATGACAACATTTCAAATTATATTAATGGTTTTTCTGCTTATCTGTGCTATCGCTGTAAGTTGCTCCAAAAATCTTTTGAACTCCATATTGATTTATATGTCATTTTCGTTAATTATGTCAGTTTTGTGGGTTTGCCTGGAATCACCGGATTTAGGCATCACCGAGGCTGCGGTAGGAGCGGGAGTTACCTCGATTCTTTTCTTTGCAACCTTAAAGAAAATCAGAGCGATTGAAGCTGACAAGAAGAATGAGAAGGAAGGAGAGAAGAATGAGTAAATTAAAATCTCAGAAGGACTATGAAAAGACCTTTGCCTTCAAATTCAAAAGATGGTTATCGGGAACGAAGGATCCTTATCTTGATGAAGTTGAAATGAAAGTTCAGCATCATAAAAAAGAAACTGGAGAGAGTATTACGGAACGCATGCGTGACCGTAATACGTACCTTGAGAAGGTTTATGATGCAAAAACCAACAAAAAACTCCATTACTACACTGTTTTGTACAGGATAGTTTCTGTTATATTCTGTGTTCTTGTTGCACTTCTTCTTTTATATACCGTTTCATGGCTGCCTGCTACCGGTGAGGCTGATAAAGCAGTAAATAATGAAGTGCCGGGAAGATATATAGAATCCGGATTGCAAGAGACGGGTGCGGTGAATATTGTTACAGGTATGATTCTTGACTACAGAGCTTTCGACACTCTCGGCGAATCGCACGTTCTTTTTGTGGCAACTGTTACAGTACTTATTCTTCTTCATTTAACTAAAACAGATGAAGCAAAGAAAGAATTAACAAACGACAGAAAGTTTGAACCTAAGAATGATCCTATTCTTCAAATGGGAGCGCGTTTCTTAGTGCCGATTATCGCAGTTTTCGGAATATATGTAATACTTAACGGTCATATTTCTCCCGGCGGAGGCTTTTCGGGCGGAGCCATAATCGGTGCAGCGCTTATTTTGTATGTTTCTGCATTTGGTTTTGAAAAAACCGAGAAGTTTTTCACAGAGAAAACATATAAAACGATCAGTTTTATTGCACTTGCAACATACTGCCTTGCAAAAAGTTATTCATTTTATACGGGCGCCAATCACATTGACAGCCACATTCCTTTGGGCGTACCCGGAGCCATTTTATCAAGTGGTCTGATACTTCTCCTTAATATCTGTGTCGGAATGGTTGTGGCGTGTACAATGTACACTTTCTATGTAATGTTCAGAAAAGGAGACTTCTAATGGGACCTAATCTTTTTGCAAATTACGGAGAAGCCGTTGCAATGCTGCTCTTTGCTATCGGTATGGCAAACCTTCTTCTTCAAAAGAACCTGATAAAAAAAATAATCGGATTAAATATTATGGATTCATCGGTATACCTTTTCCTGGCTGAGAAAGGTTACATTGCAGGAAGAAAGGTTCCCATTGTCGTGGACGGAATCCAGGATGTGACGGCCTATATAAATCCAATACCTGCAGGACTGGTGCTTACCGGTATTGTAGTTTCGGTATCGGTTTCGGCACTTATGCTTGCACTTACAATTCGCCTCTACCAGAGATATCATACACTGGATCTTGATGAGATATCATTAAGGCTCAGACAGGAGGGGCTGTAAAATGGAGCATAAAATGGCATTTGTACAGAACTTTCCGTTTTTCTGCATAATATTGACACTGTTCTCGGGATCTGTTTGCGCAATCTTAAAAGGAAAAGCTGCAAGAGTAATAAATACTGCTCTTATAACGATTGTAGGAGTAATGAATGCGTGTGTTTTGGCATTTGCTCTTAAAACAGGTGAAAGCTATACATTTATGATGGGACATTTCCCCGCACCCTGGGGAAATGAAATCAGAATAGGTGTTCTTGAAGCAGTGATGGCATTGTTTTTCTGCGTTATTATGCTGCTTTCAATGCTTGGCGGACGAAAGAAACTTTTTGACGAAGTAGACGTGGAGAAGCACAATTTATATTATGTGCTGATAAACCTTCTTCTCAGTTCGCTTATTGCGCTTGTATATACAAATGATATCTTTACCGCATATGTATTTGTTGAGATTAATACTATTTCTGCCTGCGGACTTATTATGATCAGGCAGAACGGAAGAACAATAGAAGCAGGTGTAAGATACATGATTATGAGTCTTCTCGGTTCAGGCCTTCTTCTGATGGGTATTTGTATGCTCTACGATCTGACGGGGCACCTTCTTATGAGTAATATTAAGGAAGCGGTTGCAAGTGTAGCAAAGTCGGGAGAGTATACAGTCCCGTTAATTATCGCAATCGCCTTCATCAGTATAGGGCTTGCAATAAAAAGTGCGTTGTTCCCTTTTCATGCGTGGTTACCCGATGCATATGGCTATTCGACTGTATCATCCGCTGCGATTTTGTCATCGCTTGTTTCAAAAGGATATATTTTTCTGTTGATAAAGATTATTTACAGAGTTATCGGTTTTGAAATATTCAGGGAATCGCATATTATAAATGTTCTTTTTGTATTTGGTCTATGCGGGATGATTTTCGGTTCTGTAAGCGCAATCAGAGAAAATGATATAAGAAGAATGATTGCTTTTTCTTCCGTAGCTCAGATTGGTTACATTTATATGGGAATCGGCCTTGGAACAGAAGTAGGAATGACTGCAAGCGTGTTCCATATTTTTTCGCATGCGGCTACAAAATCACTTCTGTTTATCGCAGCAATCGGACTTACGGATGTATCCGACGGAAGCAGACAGTTTATTAAGCTTACAGGATCTGCTTACAGGAACAAAATTGCCGGCTTTACATTTGCGGTAGGGGCGCTGTCAATGGTCGGAATACCTATATTCCCCGGATTTGTAAGTAAGCTTTTGTTTGCACAGGCGGCAACCGTTAACAGAGGAAAAATGCTGCCGGTACTTATATGCCTTGGAATAAGTACAATTCTTAATGCAATATATTTTATGAAAACAGTACTCAGAATTTATACGCCAATTGATGCCGAGACCGAAAAGGAATACAGCGCCTCAACTGTATCATGGAAGGGACAGCCGGTGTACACAATCACCTGTATTCTGTTTATTGCAGTCAATCTTGTGCTTGGAATGGGTTCGGTTCCCATTATGGAACTGATTGAGCAGGGGCTTTCAATGTTTGCGTAAAATCGGAGATTAAAAATGATTATTTTACTTTCAATTTTGTTTCCTGTTCTGACAGGACTATTGCTTCTTTGCATGCCGGAAAAAGGAATATTCGGAAAGAGAAGTGTAGTGTTCGGCTTTGCACTTGCAGCTCAGATAATTGCATCAATAATTTCATGTGTGGTTATTTTGACAGATTCGGCGGAATTTACACTTATATATCTTACAAGTGAGATGCCTGTTTTCTTTTATGCCGATGCAATGGGAAAGGTATTTGCTTTGGTTGTAAGCATTATCTGGCTTTTATGTCTTGTTTTTTCATGGGAATATATGAAGCATGAACATAAGAACAAAAGATATTTCGGATTCTATATTGTGATATTCGGAATACTGATGGGACTTAATTTTGCGGGCAATATTATTACTTACTATGCTTTTTACGAATTAATGACGATATTTACCGCACCGCTTGTTCTTCATAATCAGTCCAGAGAAGCGATAATGGCTGCACTGAAATATTTGTTTTATTCCTTTGCGGGCGCTTATATGGTTCTTTTCGGTCTGTTTTTTGTATCCAAAAACATCGGAATTCTTCCTTTTACGGCAGGTGGAGTTCACGAAGCTGGAAAAGGAATAATGCTTGTTGCGTCATTTATGATGATTCTCGGATTTTCGGTTAAAGCAGGTATGTTTCCGCTTCACGCGTGGCTTCCGACCGCACATCCTGTTGCGCCTGCTCCTGCATCGGCGGCACTTTCGGGAATTATTGTTAAAGGTGGTGTACTTGGAATAATCAGAGTGGTTTTCTATGTTTTTGGTGCTGATTTTATAAAAGGCACATGGGTTCAGACTGTTTGGCTTATTTTATCATTAACAACTGTTTTTATGGGCTCAATGCTTGCTTACAGAGAGGACATATTAAAAAAGAGACTGGCTTATTCGACAGTATCACAGCTTTCATATATTTTGTTTGGTCTGGCACTTTTAAATCCTGTAGCATTTAAAGGCTCGCTCCTTCATGTGATTTTTCATGCATTTGCCAAGGCTTTGCTGTTCCTGGGAGCGGGTGCGATTATTTACAAGACAGGAAAAACAAAGGCCTCGGAACTTACCGGAATCGGTAAGAAGATGCCGGTTACAATTTGGTGTTTTGCCTTTGCGGGGCTGGCGCTTATCGGCATTCCGCCTACAGGTGGTTTTCTGAGTAAATGGTATTTGGCATTGGGCGCGCTAAAATCGGGGATAGGTGTCTTTGACATATTGGGACCTGTTGTTCTTCTTGTTTCGGCGCTTTTGACAGCGGGATATTTACTTCCGATAGCTGTGAAAGGCTTTTTGCCGGGGGAGGATTATGATTACGAAAACCACATAAATATTGAAAAAGAAAAGGGAATATGGTGGATGCTTGTACCTATGATAGTGCTTGCGGTTCTTACAATTGTTCCTTCAATGTTTTCGGATAAAATGTTAAATCTGTTTGATATGATATCAAACAGCGTATTTTAAGGGAGGAGGAAAAAATGCCTGAATATATGTTTTTGGTAGTTCTTCTTATCCCGACGGTTGCAGGTCTGCTTGTGAGATTTGTACCATTTAAGAAAGAACTGCATTGGAAGATAATGCTTGAAATTCTTTTAATTATAAATTCCGCGTTAGTATGGATCTTGTTGCTTAACAGGCCGGACGATGTATTTACGCTGGTTCGTTTTTCGGGGAACCTTTCCATACAATTCAAAGTAGACGGCCTTTCAATGGTATTTGCGGGACTGGTTGCCTCATTGTGGCCGCTTGCGACGCTGTATTCGTTTGAATATATGACAAAAGAGGAAAGAAGAGAGAACTTCTTTATGTTCTACTCAATTACCTATTCGGTAACTCTTGGAATTGCACTTTCCGCAAATCCTTTGTCAATGTATGTATTTTACGAGATGCTCACACTTGTTACGACACCCCTTGTAATGCATTCTTTGTCACGAGAAGCTATTTTAGCTTCCAGAAAGTATTTGTATTATTCTTTGGGCGGCGCAGCCTTTGCATTCATAGGCCTTGTGTTTATTCTTGTTTACGGAAACGGAGAGGATTTCACATTTGGCGGAATTCTGGATTCTGCACTTGTCGGCGACAGAACGAATGTGCTTCTTCTTGTATATGTATTTTCATTCCTGGGCTTTGGTGTAAAGGCGGCGATTTGCCCCTTTAACTCATGGCTTCCACAGGCCGGTGTTGCGCCTACACCTGTAACTGCGCTTCTTCACGCAGTGGCAGTTGTTAAAGCCGGTGCTTTTGCAATTATGAGACTTACATATTACTGCTACGGAACAGAATTTTTGATGGGGTCGTGGGCACAGAATGTGGTCATGGCAATAACAATGTTTACAATCGTATATGGTTGCAGCCGTGCGGTTAAAGAGACACATATAAAAAGAAGACTGGCATACTCTACAATAAGTAATTTGTCATACATTCTTTTCGGTATAACGATTATGACTCCTGCCGGATTTATAGGAGCCTTGGCACATATGGTTTTTCATGCGGTAATGAAAATTTGCTCGTTCTTCTGCGCAGGTTCAATTATGCATGTAACCGAAAAACATTATGTACATGAGCTTGACGGCATCGGCCGTAAGATGCCCGGGGTAATGTCAATATTCACGATTTCCGCATTTGCACTGATGGGAGTACCCGGTCTTTGCGGATTTATAAGTAAGTTCTATTTAGCCGATGCTTCCGTTGCATCAGGTAATACAATGGCTTACCTTGGAATCGCCTGCTTACTTGTTTCAGCGCTTTTAACAGCTATTTACATGCTTACAATTGTTATGCGTGCATTTTTCCCCGGAAAAGATTTTGATTACAGTGTTTGGGAAGGAACAAAGGACCCGAGCTGGCTGATGATGGTTCCGTTAAGCATTTTTGTGGTTGCAATGATTATTTTTGGTTTATACAGTTCGCCTATTATGGATTTCTTATCACGAGTTGCGAACGGATTGATATAGGAGGATGACATGAGTGGAAATATTATTTTACTGATTCTTGTTTTGCTTCCTATGATTGCGGCCGTATTAAGCTATATTTGCGGTCGTGTAAACAAAATGTTCAGAAACGGCTTTGTACAGTTTATTTCCGTAGCTGAACTTGTGATGCTGATAGCTCTTCTTGCAAATTTTGTTGTGAGCGGCAGAGTAGAAAATTTTGAAGTGGAACATTTTTGCGGAATGAGTTTAAGCTTTACGCTTGACGGTTTCAGGATATTGTATGGAACAATTGCTGCTTTTATGTGGGCCATGACCGCATTGTTTTCCGGTGAATATTTCGGCCACTACAGAAATCGAAACAGATACTATTTGTTTTTCCTGCTGACACTTGGAGCAACAGAGGGTGTTCTCTTATCGGCTGACCTTTTTACAACCTTTATTTTCTTCGAAATTATGAGCTTTACATCTTATGTATGGGTTGCGCATGAAGAAAGTAAGGATGCTTTGCGAGCTGCAGAAACATATCTTGCCGTTGCCGTTATAGGCGGTCTTGTAATGCTCATGGGACTGTTTCTTCTTTATAATGAGCTGGGAACACTCGAAATCAGTTTACTTAAGACAGCGGTTGACGGTTCTGATCCTGCGAGACGTTCATATATTTATGCGGCAGGCGGTTGCATGTTGTTTGGTTTCGGTGCAAAAGCCGGCATGTTTCCATTACAAATATGGCTTCCGAAAGCCCATCCGGTTGCACCGGCACCTGCTTCGGCACTACTTTCGGGTATCCTTACCAAGGCAGGAATTTACGGAATTCTTATTCTTTCCGGAAGACTGTTTTTCGGTGATGTTGCATGGGGAAGCCTGATACTTACATTGGGTGTGATAACAATGTTTTTGGGAGCTTGTCTTGCGGTATTTTCGATTAATCTGAAAAGAACATTGGCTTGTTCTTCCGTATCACAGATTGGTTTTATTCTTGTAGGCATCGGAATGAGCTGCCTTCTTGAAAACGAGAATGCATTGGCGGTTCGTGGCTCTGTTCTTCATATGGTAAACCACTCACTGATTAAGCTTGCCTTATTTATGGCTGCCGGTGTTGTATATATGAATCTGCACGAACTTGATTTAAATAAGATTCGAGGCTTTGGAAGAGGAAAGTGGTTCTTAAATTTTGTATTTCTTATGGGATCCCTGGGGATTGGAGGAATCCCTCTTTGGAACGGCTATGTCAGCAAAACGCTTATTCATGAAAGTATCGTGGAATACATTGAATTACTTAACGAAGGACATGTGCTGCCGTACATATATTCAAATACAGCTATGAAGGCCATCGAATGGATATTCCTTATCAGCGGCGGAATGACGGTAGCTTATATGACAAAACTGTATGTTGCGGTTTTTGTTGAGAAGAACAACGACTCGAAACTTCAGGAAAAATATGATTCCATGAACAAATCGTATATCAATTTGAAGAGTAAAGCAGCTCTGGGACTTGCCGCAGTTGTATTGCCGATAATCGGATTTGTTCCCGGTATACTGATGGATAAGATGGCAGACCTTGGTCAGAGTCTTATGATAGTGGAAGAGAACCGCAAAGTACACTATTTTGCATTTGGCAATATTAAGGGGGCATTGATTTCAATTGTCATCGGAGTAATAATTTATTTAGTTGTTATTCGACTTCTTCTTATGAAGAAAGAAGAAAATGCAAAGAATTATGTTAACTTATGGCCTGCGTGGCTTGATTTGGAAAATCTGATATACAGACCGATTCTGATTGGTCTTCTTCCGTTGTTATTCGGTATTTTTGCAAGAATTCTGGATTCGCTTGCAGACTGGATTGTAGTTCTTTTAAGGAAAACAATTTACAGAGATTCACCGTTACCGGAGGAACTCACTGAAGGAAACCGATTTACATATTTTTTCGGAACTTTGCTTGATACGCTTACATATCGTAAAAAAGTCTCTGAAGGAGAAAAAAAGAGTTTTGCTCATATTTTTGCGATGAAATATGAAGCTGCGAGAGAGGATATTTTTATAGTATCCAGATCTTTATCCTTTGGTTTGATGTTGTTTTGCATAGGACTGCTGGCAACGGTTACATACTTATTGTTTTTTAGATAGAAATAAGAAGAAAAAGGCGTCTTCCGAAAGGAAGACGCCTTTAATTAAAGCATCGGCACAGATGAGGAGGATAAACATGGACAGTATTATGACGCGATTATCTGCCGGTTGGCGCCTATTCTATCTATCCCGGTGGGTGTTAGGATGCTTTAATTTCGCTAAAAAAGCATTTGTGATATAAAAAATTACCACAAGTCATATTTTAACCTGTCCGCTAGAGGACATGTCAATGAAAAAACAAAAATGTGGCAATAAAATGTTAAAATTGGCATAATCGAGTGGCGTTTTCAATTATTTGATGTTGCGGTTTTAGATAAAATGTTGGAAAATGGTTTGGGAAAGCTGAGTGGCTGATTAGAATATTGAAATGGGGACAGTAAATGAAAAGAAAAATATTAAAGAATAAGTTGTTTTTATACCTTACCGAATTTTTTGCAGGTATGTCTGTTATGGCAGTCGAACTTGGTGCCAGTCGTCTTCTTGCACCGTATTTCAGTTCATCGCAGATTGTATGGACGATTATTATCGGGACTATAATGATTGCTATGGCTCTTGGTAACATCTACGGAGGCCGTAAAGCCGATAAAGACCCTAATCCCGATAAACTTTACAGAAGAATAATAATTGCGGCAATTTGGATTGCATTGATACCGGTTATAGGTAAGTATGTAATTCTCGGTATTTCAGCGCTTTTAATATTCTCTGTTAACACGAACTTTCTTATTATCGCTGCTTTTGCTGCATGTATGGTTGTTTTTGTGTATCCGCTCTTTCTTCTTGGTACGGTAACACCGTCACTTGCAAGGTTCACCGTGGACAGTATCGATGATTCGGGAAAGGTTATAGGAACGCTCGGAGCAGCTAATACTGTGGGAAGCATTATCGGAACATTTATTCCTACATTCGTAAGCATTCCTGCTGTGGGAACGTCAATAACATTCCTTATTTTCGCAGGCATTCTTCTTGCACTCGCCGTAGTATATTTCTTCTCAGGTAAAGAAGAAAACGCAGGCAAAAAGGAGTATCCCCGGCCGGGCGTGATTATTTCGTGCATTATATTTATTATTTGCTGTATTCTCGGTCATAACAATTCGTTTGCATTCTGGGATAATGACCTTACATATGAAGGAGAGTCGATTTATAACTATCTTCAGGTTTATGAAGACGACAGACATGTTGTTCTTTCAACAAATGTTTTGTTTGGCGTACAATCGGTATATCTTAAAGATAAAAATTTAACGGGAATGTATTACGATTATGCTATGGCTGCACCGTATATGGCCGGAGTTTACGAAAAAGATGTAATGGATGTTCTTATCCTTGGAATGGGAACAGGAACGTATGCCACACAATGTAACAGATATTTTGACGGGTTTAATATTGAAGGAGTAGAGATTGACGAGAAAATTACCGATCTTGCCAGAAAATATTTTGAACTTCCGGAAAATATTAACGTAACAACTTATGACGGACGCGCTTATTTGAACGCAATTGACAAAAAATACGATGTAATTATGGTAGATGCTTATCAGGATATTACGATTCCTTTTCAGATGTCTTCGGTGGAATTTTTTGAACTTGTGAAAGAGCATCTGAATGATGACGGTATAATAATTGTTAATATGAATATGCGGGGTAATTCAGACGGCAGCATAAATGATTATCTTGCAGATACTATATCAACCGTTTTTTCAGAGGTTTATACAGCAGATGTGGCAGGATCGACAAACAGAGAGCTCTATGCATCAAACAATCCGGAGATGATAACAAGGTTTCAGAACAATCTTGAATCGGAAGAAGATGCTACTCTTAAATATATGATGAATTATGTCAGTGATAAAATGATTCGCTATGAAAAAGGAAACTACATTTTTACTGATGACAATGCGCCTGTAGAACTTCTTGGAATGAAGGTTATAGACGAACTGATTGCTGAAGAGGTTCAGTATTATAAAGGAATATATGAGGAAAAAGGCCTCAAAGGTCTGATTGAGAGTTTTTAAAATGGACTATTTGGAAATTATGAAGAAGAAGGAGCCATATGTAAGCTCCTACAGAGATATGCCGCATCACTTACAGGCAAATGCAAGAAGAATACTTAAAGAATTGGAAATTACAGATGATTATGAAAAGCGTCAGGAGTTGTTAAAAGAACTGTTTGGAACATATCATCCCTTGGCATTTCCGGGTGAAGGATTTAAATGCGATTACGGCTTTAACATTCATTTTCATGGTCTGGCGGTTATAAATTATAATGTTGTAATGCTTGACACGTCACCTATAGATATAGGTGCGGGTGCATTTATTGCGCCCGGATGTGTGCTTGCCTGTTCGGGACATTCAATAGATCCCGAGCAGCGTGCGCAGGGCATCGGGACTTCTGCTCCGATTACTCTTGGTGAAAAGGTTTGGCTCGGTGCAAACGTAACTGTTTGCGGCGGTGTTACAATAGGAGACGGGTCGGTAATAGGAGCGGGAAGCGTTGTTGTAAAAGATATTCCCGCCGGAGTGGTTGCCGCCGGAAATCCGTGTCGCGTATTAAGGAAGATAACAGAAGAAGATAAGCTTATGCTGACTCAGTAAAAAAGCTTCGGAGGTTTCTCCGAAGCTTTTTGCTTTTACCATTTTTTGTGGGGGCATTTGCCGAGAATTGCGAGTGCCCGAAGTTCCACATAGCAACCGCATGCATTGCAGGTTCCGGCATTTAAATGATCGCATTCTTTGCATGCAGAAAGACGTTTTTCGTATAGTTCTTCAGAAACACGTTCCTTAATTGCATCACGATATTTGGCGACATTTTCTCTGTCTTCAGCGGCCATATCACGCAAAAGACATCGCTTACAGATATTTGACATAAATCTCCGTTCTCCCCCATGTAAAACAGTCACAGGCAATACGCATCGGTTGTGTAGTGTCTGCAAAGGGACACTTTATTATTCAAGAACAACAGAAACAACAGAACAGGGAGGAAGCTCAACGATTAATTTGCCGCTTTCGATTTTAGCATTATGTGGCGCAATTGCTACACGCTCCGTTTCGGTAAAGTCGTTATATGCATGTACTTCGTTCGTAAGAATTCTGGCGGAGGTTTTTGTGAAATTAAGACCGATAATATCGGAAATTATTTCAACGGAGTCCGCAAGAGAGGCATTGGTTAATGTTACGGTAAGCTTGCCGTTTTTTACAGATGCAGAAGAAGTAACAAAAGGAACATTCTCGTATTCGGTTACAAAATCATTGTAGCAGTATACGGCATCGCCGCCCTGATGTTCTTTGTAAAGGTCAAACACATGATATGTGGGAGTTTTTACCATCACTTCACCTTCAGTAAGAATAACGGACTGAAGAACATTAACAGCCTGGGCAAGATTTGCCATGGTTACACGTTTGCTGTGACGATTAAAAATATTAAGTTCCATACCCGCAACAATTGCATCACGCATGGTATTCTGCTGGTAAAGAAAACCGGGATTGGTACCTTCTTCAACCTCGTACCAACATCCCCACTCGCCGACTACAAGCCCGATTTTGTTTTCGGGGTCATACCGATTCATGATTTCTGTATGTCTTGTGAGGAGAGTGTCAAGATAATTTGCAGAAGATAAAACCTTATAATATCCTTCGTCATCAAATTCTGTTGCATGGCCCCTTGTATTCCAATCCGGTATTGTATAGTAGTGAAGATCGACACCGCTAACATGGTTGGAATCAAGGTTCTTCATAAGTTCTTCCATCCATTCATAATCGGAAGCATTGGGTCCGCATGCTATTTTATAGAGCGTGTTTCCGGAATGGTTTTTGCAATAGGTCTGATATTTTCTGTATTCATCGACATATTTTGCAGGCTTCATTGAACCGCCGCATCCCCAGTTTTCATTGCCTACACCCAGATACTTTAGTTTCCATGGCTCATCTTTTCCGTTCGCCTTTCTCCATTCAGTCATGGGAGAAGATGCATCCGATGTAATATATTCTACCCATTCTGACATTTCCTGCACTGTACCGCTGCCAACGTTTGCATTAATATATGGTTCACAGCCGACGAGCTCACAGAACTTAAGAAATTCGTGTGTTCCGAAAGCATTGTTCTCCGTAACACCGCCCCAGTTTGTATTGATTAATGATTTTCTGCTTTCCTTTGAACCGACACCGTCTTTCCAATGATATTCATCGGCAAAGCATCCGCCGGGCCATCTGAGAACGGGCATTTTAATCTGTTTGAAGGCATCAATGATATCTGTACGCATTCCCTGGATGTTGGGGATGTCGGAATCTTCACCGACATAAATTCCTTCATAAATACATCTTCCGAGATGTTCGGAAAAATGACCATAGATTTCGGGATTAATATGTCCGATTATATCTTTTGTGTTAACTAACATTGTGACTTTTTTTGCAGCCATAATAATTTTCTCCTTTGCGGTTTGTTTTTTGAAGAACTGTAAACTTTATTATATTCTTTGACTATAATCATACAATGACATATCATATGTTTATACTGACAAATCATCTGATTTAGCATGAGGAGAAAAGCCATGAGACTTAATTCCATGGGGATAAACATAGAACATGAAGAATCTTTTTTTATTGACAGACCGGTAGGACTTGGAGATAACCTTCTTCTTGTGTTTCGAAGTGACGCCAGGATTTGGTATGAAAAAAGCTGGAATTATGTTACTTCGGGGAGCTTTATCGTTTACAGGAAGGGTGAAGAACAAAAATACGGTGCCTGCGGAGGCAAATATATTAATCATTACATTCATTTTGACGCGGAGGATGAGTCGTTTTTTGATAAAATAGGTTTGTGGACGGGTCGTGCCGGATACCTGCAAAATATTGATGAGGTAGAAACGCTTTTTCGTTTACTAAGTCGAGAGCAGATTTCTTCTTCTGCGTATCACACAGAAAATGAAAGCCTTTTAATTGAGTTAATTACAAGAAAAATTGCTGAAAATGAATGTGAAAAAACAGATTCAAAGACTGATGTGAGGCATCTAGAGGAACTGACAAAATTAAGGTCGGAAATGTACAGTACACCGGGGAAATATTCAAATATCAGTGATATGGCTTCCGCTGTAAACCTGAGTCTTTCTCATTTTCAGGCTTTATACAAGGAATACTTTGCAATAAGCTGCTATGAGGATTTATTGAATGCACGCATAAACGGAGCCAAAGGCTTTCTTATCAACAGCGGGCTTTCTGTCAGGGAAATTGCCAATTTGTGCGGATATGACAGTGATACCTGTTTTATGAGATGCTTTAAATCAAGAGTCGGAGTGACTCCGACAGAATACAGAAAAGGAGAATATTAATATGGCGGGAACCGTTGTTCATCTTGTTATAGCGGACAAGTTACTTGATAAACTGAATATTAAAAATCCGGCATTGTTTTATTGCGGAAACCTTGCTCCGGATGCAATTATGGGGCGGGAAAATTACATACGGGAAATGAAGAATCATACGCATTTTAAAGATGGGCAAAAACCCTATACCTTTCGTATTAAGGAAAACAGGGAAGCATATTTAAAGAGATTTTTAAAGTTTTCCGACGAGTTTTTAAAACAAGAAGATCCGAAATATGAGCTATACTTGGGATATATAATTCATATACTGGTGGATGAGTTGTTTTTGCTTGATTATTACGAAGAATTTATTGTCGCTTTGGAGGCAATGGGACAAAGTCCTGCCGACGAGACTTTCAGCAAAAACTTTGTTCATGATGTGGATCAGGTTGACTGGGAACTTGCGAGGACGTATTCCTTTAAATATGCTATGCCGGATGTTTTGTTCGAAGAAGAAAACTATGAGATTCCGGGATGGATATTTGCCGGAGAACTCAGTGGAAGCAAAAGATTTATATCTGACAGAAACTTCAGAACACCTCATGAGAAAGAGGATTTGAGGGTTGCATCATATGAGAGGAATCTGCAATTTATCGATTATTGCCTTGACGAGATTCCTCGTATTTTGCAAGAACGCCTTAATCTTTCATTCTGAGTTCCTTTATATGAATATTTTTGGGAGGTTATTCTTATGGAGAGAAAAATTAATGTGGCTATTTTGGGAGCAGGTAATATTGCTACGTCAATGGCAACGGCACTTAAGGGTATCAAAGATGAGGTCAATATGTATGCCGTAGCATCCAGAAGTCTTGAAAAAGCACAGACTTTCGCCGAGAAGTGGGGATTTGACAAGGCGTACGGCTCATATGAAGAAATGGCAGAGGACGATAATATCGATCTGGTATATGTCGCTACTCCCCATTCCGAACACTACAAAAACGCAAAATTATGTCTTGAAAAGGGTCGGAACTGTCTCGTGGAAAAGGCGTTTACGGCAAATATGACTCAGGCGGAGGAACTTCTTTCATTCGCGAAGGAGAAAAAGCTTCTTCTTGCAGAAGCAATGTGGACAAGATATCAGCCATCAAAAGACATAATCAAAGACATTATGGATTCAGGCCGACTTGGAAATATTCACTATCTTGAATCGGATTTTTCAGTTCCTATTAAGGGTGTGGATAGAATTGTTAATCCTGCTTTGGCAGGCGGCGCATTACTTGATTTGGGAATATATTCAATTACCGTCCCTGCAATGTATTTCGGAACGGATATTAAGTCTGTAAAGGTTAACGTAGATAAAGCGGATACGGGAGTTGATGCTACAACGATTATTACCTTTACATATAAAAACGGAAATATGGCAAAAACAAAATGCTCGGCAGTGGATGACCATTCAAATTATGCAAAGATTGTCGGTGACAAGGGCTATATGATTTTTGGTCCTATTAATGCTCCCGATAAAATTGAGATTTTCAATATGGACGGAGAACTTGTTGAGAGGATTAATCCCGAAATCAGAGTTAACGGGTATGAATATGAAGTTCTTGAATGTAAGAAGGCTATTCTTGAAGGAATGCTTGAATGCGAGTCGCTTCCTCATAAAGAAATTGTCAGAATGATGGGCTGGATGGATTCTGTCAGAAACCATGTTGATATGGTATACCCATTTGAAACAAAAGATGATATAAATCACAGCGATGAGAGCATCTGGGGAGTTGCGGATGCATTTGATGATGTTAATCCCTGGGACAGAAGCAATACCCGTTCTTTCCTGGAGGTTTATAATGTCGAAACCGGCGTACGAGAAGTTCTTGCAACCTTTGAGGAAGTAATAGAAGCTCCTAACTGGTCACACGACGGAACCTTCCTTACTTACAATTCAAAGGGAAAGATTTATAAGTTTGATCTTAAAGAAAAAACTTCTGAAATGGTATATTCAGGAACGCTTAACAAAATCAATAATGATCATGTTTTGTCCGCAGATGATACAAAAATTGCAGTAAGCGATGAATCGGCATTTGAAGGTAAATCAAGAATATATATCGTTCCTATGGACGGAGGCGAGCCTTTGCTTGTTACAAAGAATGCACCAAGTTATTTGCATGGTTGGACTTCTGACATGCAGGAATTTGCATTCTGTGCCGAAAGAAACGGCGAATATGATGTATATGAAATAAAAGCAGACGGAACCGGAGAGAAGAGACTTACAACAGCTCCCTGCCTTAATGACGGATGCGAATATGACATCTGTGATGAGTATATTTATTTCAACAGTGTACGCTCGGGCCTTATGCAGGCATGGAGAATGAAGAAGGATGGTTCCGAACAGACGCAGCTTACCTTCGATACTCATCTTAATACCTGGTTTCCGCATATTTCCCCGGACAGAACAAAAATTGTAATGATTTCTTATTACAAAGGAGATTTGTGGCCGGGAGATCATGTTCCAAACAAAACAGTCGAAATAAGAATGATGAATGCAGATGGAACGGATTTAAAGACAATAATGATAATATTCGGAGGTCAGGGAACAATTAATGTAAATTCCTGGTCACAGGACAGTAAAAAGTTTGCCTTTGTTACTTATGAAAGAAAGTGATTTGGTAAGAAGATCGGCGGAGCATGTCGTAAACGACATGCTCCGTTTATTTTTGGCGATATTCTTTTGGGGAATGTCCGGTTTGCTTTTTGAAGACTCTGAGAAAGTTTGAGTAATCTGTAAAGCCGCATTTGAAGGCAATTTCAGTAAGAGAATCGGTGGTGAACATTAACTCCCGTGCATAGATAATTCTTTTGTAAAGAATATACTCGTAGACCCCCTTATTTACATAGTTTCTGAAGGTGTGTGACAGGGAGGATTCAGACATATTAAACAGATGGCTGATACTTTGCACATTTATATCTTCGGTGAAATGTTCGTTAATATAATGGAGCACACTTATAACAGGTTTGTCCGTAATGTTGGATGTTATTGAAGGTACAGCCGACTCAGAGGCTTCATAAGCGATTTGAAGTATTTTAAAAATCTTTGAATAGACATCCATCAATTTGTTCGGAGAATTATCAAGAAGTTCGATCTTCATTAAATATTCCTTGCAGAGCAATGCGTTTTCTGCTGTTAAATCCGAAACGACTTTATGATTTGACACAACCGAATCAAAAAGCGCAGGCAGGTTTAGTTTTCCGATATCACATTTACGAAGCATCTCGGGAGAAAGATAGAGATAACAGCGTTCGTAATCAACAAGGTCACGGTCACATACAAGGCCGTGCATATGGAGAGGAGGAACAATCAGCATTTGGTTGGGCTTCAATTCATAGACAATGTCATCCACGCAGTAATGTCTGCCGCCATCTAAGTGAATATATATTTCATAAAAATCATGCGCATGAAGTCCCTGGGACCACATTCTGGGGGATTTTTCATAGTGAGCCATATAATCCATATTTAAATGTCGTAAAATCCGGTACCAATATAAGAACGGGTGGATTTACTTTTACTCCTTTATAAATAATATATTGCAGGAATTGCATACTTGCAAGCATATATTGCATAGAAATGTGCTATATATGCAGATAAAATAAACGTATGGCGATGAAAAATAACTTAGGGAGGTTATACAAGATGGCTAAATTCATTATGTCTGCCTTTGCAGATGAAGCGGCTTCAGACCTTGACGAGCAGATTGAGGCTCTGAAAAAAGAAAATATCTCACTTATCGAGTTGCGCGGTGTTGATGGTGTCAACTGTGCTGACTTGACTGCGGATGACGCAAAAAGAATAAACAGGAAATTACAGGATAACGGAATACGACTTTCTTCTTTAGGTTCTCCTTACGGCAAGATCGGAATTGATGATCCTTTTGACGAGCACATTGAAAAATTAAAAAAATCTCTTGAGGTATGTAAGATATTTGAATGCGACAAAATAAGGATGTTCAGTTTTTATCTTCCTAAGGATGCAAATCCCGCGGACTACAAGGACAAAGTACTTAGCCGTCTCGAGAAAATGATTAAAGTGTCAAATGAAGCAGGTATCAAGCTTTGCCATGAAAATGAGAAGGGCATTTACGGCGATAACGATGTAAGATGCATGGAATTATATAATTATTTTTCCGGCGACCTGGGCATCATTTTTGACCCGGCAAATTACATTCAGTGCGGTGTGGAACCTCTGAGTGCCTACAAACTTCAAAAGGATACAATAACCTACTTCCATATGAAGGATGCACTTATGAAGGACGGAAGCGTGGTTTCTGTCGGTAACGGAGACGGAAATGTGCCTGAAATTCTTGCAGATGTAAATGCATCAAGAAGTGATGAAATTATACTTACGGTAGAACCTCATTTACATATATTCAACGGATTAAATAATCTGCAGGAAGAAGAAGTTCTTCATAAAGAAAGCTATCCCGATTCAAAGACAGCTTTCAGCGCGGCGTGCAACGCTGTAAGCCGTGTAATAAAAGAAGTGGAGGAATAAAAAATGCTTAAACTTGGTGTAGTAGGAGTAGGCGGAATCGCCGGAATGCATATTGATAATGTTATATCGGGACAATGTCCGAATATTGAAATTGTGGCTGCTGCAGACAGAAAGCAGGCACGTCGTGACTGGGTAAAAGAAAAGGTTCCGGGAGCAGTTATTTTTGAGGAAGGAAAGGATCTTATCGAAAGCGGAATCTGCGAGGCTGTGCTTATTGCAGTTCCCCACTACCAGCATCCCGAACTCACAATTCTCGCTTTGCAGAACGGACTTCATGTTCTTTGCGAAAAGCCTGCAGGAGTTTATACCTTGCAGGTTCGTGAAATGATAAAAGAAGCTGACAAGCATCCTGAACTTACATTTGCAATGATGTTTAATCAAAGAACAAACTGTGTTTACAGAAAACTCAAGGAACTTATCGATACAAAGGAAATCGGTGAATTGAAGAGAGTAAACTGGATTGTCACAGACTGGTATCGTACGCAGTTTTACTATGATTCGGGCGATTGGCGAGCAACATGGGCCGGGGAAGGCGGAGGCGTTCTTCTTAATCAGGATCCTCATCAGCTTGATTTGCTTCAGTGGCTTTTTGGAATGCCGGTTAAAATGCATGCTTTCTGCCATGAAGCAAAATGGCATGATATAGAGGTTGAAGATGATGTAACGGCATATATGGAATTTGCAAACGGGGCGACGGGTGTGTTTGTTACAACTACAGGTGACGCACCGGGAACAAACAGACTGGAAATTACCGGCACACGCGGAAAAATAGTATGTGATTACAACAACATTACTTTCTGGAAACTGGAATCGGATGAGCGTGAATGGTGCAAAACCGCACAGATTGGCTATGCAACACCGAAGGTGACGGAAGAAGTTATAGAAACAGACGGGGAGAATCCTCAGCATATTGGTGTTATGAACGCTTTTGCCAAGCATATCTCTGACGGAACTCCTCTTGTGGCAGACGGACGGGAAGGTATAAACGGACTTATGATTTCAAATGCAATGTATCTTTCAAGCTGGCTTGGAGAGACTGTTTCCTTACCTATAGATGAGGAGAAATTTCTTGAGCTTCTCAATAAGAAACGTGCTACTTCAAAACATAAGGAAGACAAAGGAATAATCATGAGCACCCAGGGAAGTTTCGGAGCCACATCACAGTGGACAAGAAAATAATATAAATATTGTTTTGAATGGAAAAAACAGTGAAGGATATATATGGAGGAATAAAGCATGAATATTAAGCTTTATTCCTTCTTTTTTTGCTGTATAAACAGAGAGTTGAAAGAAAAAACGCATTGACATGGTGGCTGACTATATAAAAAACATATGAAAGACTATGAAACAAAACATATACCCAAAACGTATTATATCAATTAATATATGACGGACATAATATATAAATATGCTGAATTTTCAAGCTTTATGATAAAATATCTGCATATAAAAAAGTATATGGGAGAAGGTGCTACTATAAATACTCTATATCTAACATATGCGCTTGAAGTAGAACGAGTCGGTTCAATTACACAGGCAGCTCAAAATCTATATATGGCTCAGCCGAACTTGAGTAAGGCACTGAAGGAACTGGAAAGAGAGTTGGGGTTTGCGGTTTTTAAAAGAACTTCTGTAGGCGTTAAGGTTACGGAAGAGGGTGCACAGTTTTTGTATCATGCAAAACGCATTATGGAACAGTTTGATGCTGTCAGCAGGATTGGAGATAAATCAGGAACAGATAAGCTGCAGTATAAAATATCTATTCCTCGCGGAAGTTATATAGTTGATGGTTTCACTTCTTTCGTTTCCGAACTAAAGTTTGAAAAAGGAATGGAAATAACAATTAATGAAACCAATGCTATGGGAACAATAGTAAACGTAGCTGACAGAGGGTATAACATCGGAATCATTAGATATCAGACTAAGGACGAAGATTATTTTTTAAACAGCTTGAAAAGTAACCATTTGTCAAATGAAACAATTTGGGAATTTGAATACGTCTTGGTTATGTCGGAAAAAAATCCGCTGGCGCATAAAGAAGACCTTACAATAGAGGATCTTAAAGGATACATTAAGATTACACATGGTGATATCGAATTGCCGCATGACAAATACGCGGGAAAAACAAAGAAAAACCAGAACAGAAATGTTATATACATTTATGAGAGAGGAAGTCAGTTTGACCTTCTTTCAAATGTACCAAATACATATATGTGGGTTTCACCGATTCCGGAAAAAGTATTGAAAAAGAATCATCTTATCCAAAGAGTATGTAAGGCGGAAGACAATCTGTATAAGGATGTCCTGATTTTCCGAGAAGATTATAATATAAATGAATATGACCGTCTTTTTCAAAAGAAATTATATGAGTCCAAGGTGGATGTCGCTTCGACAAAATATTAAATGGGTCTGCTATATATCAAATGGTATATGGCAGACTGTTTTTTTTATATTTGGGGCAAAAATATCCATATGTTAATTTATCAAAAAAAGAACACAGGCGGGACGAATTATGTTTCTATCACCCAAGGAAATTGTTGAACAATATATAAATGCAAGTGTTGCAAAAACAAAACTGTCATCGGGAAAAATAATCGGAAAAAGTATTTTTGCGGGAATGATGATTGCCATGGGAGCTGCCTGCAGTAATGTAGCGGTTCACGGAATTGACAATGTTGGCGTTGCGCGACTGGTGGCAGGATGTGTATTTCCGGTTGGATTGATGATGGTAATCATTATGGGGGCTGAACTGTTTACCGGAGATTGCCTGATGGCAATGGCTGTGACAGATAAAAAAATCAAAATGATTCAGTTTATCAAAGTCCTTATATTTGTTTATCTCGGAAATTTTATCGGTGGATTTGTTACTGCGGCACTTATGTATTTTAGCGGGCAGTTTAACTATACTTCCGGCCGGCTTGGGGCTTATACCATAAAAGTTGCATTGGGAAAGGTTACATTAACACCGATACAGGGGATTACATCGGGAATATTATGTAATATACTTGTTTGCGCAGCGGTTGCAATTGCGATGAGCTCCAAAGATGTTACAGGAAAGCTGCTTGCATCTTTTTTTGTTATTCTGCCTTTTGTAACAGGCGGATTTGAACACTGCGTGGCAAATATGTATTACATATCGGCAGGTCTTTTGGCGAAAATGAATCCGGCGTATGTTGAAGCGACCGAAAAAATATACGGACTGAAGGAACTCTCGGAGTTGGGAATAAAAGGATTTTTAATAAATAATCTGATTCCTGTAACAATCGGAAACATTATAGGCGGTTCGTTGTGCATAGGACTTCCGATGTTTTTTTTGAACTGTAAAGAAAGCAAGAATAAAGAAAATTAAAATTGTATTATTTTGATATTTTTGACATTAGTAATAATGAAAAAGGTGTGCAAATGAGAAATTGGCACACCTTTTTTTATCAAAGAAGAACAAACATCATAACCGGTATGGATAACACACTGAGTATTGTTGTAACAAAAACCACATTCGCCGCAAATTCCTGCTCACATTCGTGAAGTTCTGCGAGGGACTCAATAATAGCACCGGAAGGTGCTGCGGCAAGAACAATGACAGAAGCTTTAGCTACATCATCAATAAAGGGAAGCCAATGCACACACAAAAACGCAAATACCGGAAAAGCAATTAGCTTAATTGCCGCAGTTATATATACGAACAGTCTTGTGAAAACTGCTTTTAATTTTGCGGCCGAAAGACGCATTCCGAGAATAATCATACACATGGGCGTAACCATTTTTGCAAGAAGCCCTATGGAGTTGCCGATTGCTTCAGGGAAGGTTACCTTGAAAAAGAACAGCGGCAATGCAATCATTAATGATATTGAAGTCGGATTGAGAACAGCATTTTTTAAAGATATATATTTTTTGTCATTTGTAATCATGAATACTCCGATTGTGAATACAATGAGATTCATGGACATTACATTAACCGAACTGTAGCACTGCACTATCGGATCATTAGGAAAGAGACCTACAAGAACCGGGAGACCTAAATATCCGACGTTACCCAAAACTCCTCCGATTGACATTATACGATAGCGGGGATCTTCGTATTTTCTTCTTAAAACAATGTACAAAATAGCAAAAAAGAGTAATTGCACTACAAGAGTTAAAAGAAGAAATATGGCTATTTTTATAATGTTTTCTTTGGAATATTCAAGCTGCAGAAAAGAATTGATAATCATGCAGGGGCCAAGCACATATAACAAGATTGCCGAGAAACTTTTTGCATGAGAAACAACGGCTTTTTTTGTTTTGCAAACAATGAAGCCTAAAAACATATATACCAGCATTAATGCCACATTTAAGAATAAGGTCGAAAACAATGTGAATACCTCCGAAGAGCAAATAATAACCTAATGCATAATAAACGAATTTATTTGTACATGTAAAGAGAGAAAATGGTGTAGAATAGATTAACACCATTATAGGAGAGAAAATTTATGCCGAAGACAAATCTTGTAAAGAATGCAATGCTGGCGGTACAGAGATACCCCTGGGAGCAGGGAGTGTGTATGCAGGCACTGTATGAACTGGGAGATACAACAACAGCATTTGCAATGGCGTATGATGCCGTTTTAAGACAGACAGAAGACGGACGACTTGCTGTAACCGGAGAGAATATAGCGGTGACGGATCCCGCGGCAAACGGTGAAGTAGTGTATAAAGCATTTACAGAAACAGGAGATAACTTCTATAAAAACGCGGCAAATAAAATGCTTCAATATCTTCTGAATGTTGCACCGCGTACCGAGAACGGAACACTTTGTCATAATGAAATCAGTTTCCATGAGGGTTTTTCACCTAACCAGATATGGGTTGATTCAATATATATGGCCCCTCCGTTTTTGGCAGTTATGGGAAAGGTAGAAGAGGCATATGCACAGATTTGTCAAATGATTGATTATCTTTATGACACAAATACCGAATTGCTTTTTCATATTTTTGATGCGGAACAAAACAGATTTGTCAGAAAAAAAGTATGGGCTACCGGAAACGGATGGGCGTTACTTGGCATAGCCAGAGTAATAACAGAGGCTCACAATCGGGGACTGTATGAAATTGAAAACGATTTGATTGAAAGAGAGAAAAAATTTATTGGAAAGATGAGTGAATATCAGCTTTCAAATGGTTGTTTTCATGATATTTTGAATGAAGAAGATTCCTTTGAGGATGCAGCTTCCGCAATGATGTTTGCGACAACAATATACAGAGGACTGTCAGAAGGTTGGCTTGACGAAAAATTTAAAAATAAAGCGGACATTGTATATAAATCGGTAGATTCGCGAATTGATGACTTGGGAATAATTCACGGAGTATGCGGCTGCCCGCATTTTGTGTCGGAGGGAAGCAGCGCCGAGTCTATGGCAGCATATCTTATGATGCAGGCGTGGAAAGAAAAAACGCAATAAAGAATAAAGAAGTTTCGGACCTGTGAGTCTGAAACTTCTTTTTGGTTTACATGGAATCATTCAATCGTTACTGGAAATTTCTTTGGATCTACGGTAACTGCCGGACGGACACCAAAATCGGAGGAACCCGCTGATTGGGATGTGTATCGCACGTCGGTTTCGTATTCCGTGGTTGCAACAAAAACTTTGTTAATATCTTCGCCGGGATTGTCACGCAACCACCAGTAATAACTTTTGACGTTATATATGTCAACGAAGCCGGTGTAATACTGTAAATAATTGTCGTGTGACTGACAGGCTTCACTCGGAGCGGCGAAGCGCGATATTCCGGCGTCATCAAACCAAGATAACTCCTTTGAAGAAAGAAGATATACAAGGTCACTTGATTCAACCATACCTGCGGTGACATCATAACTGAATGTATTGGCAGGAGATTTATTCAGCACAGGAACAAGTGCTTCTTTTTCTTCATCTGTAAAATAATATAGAAATCCGGGCTCTGAATAATAGAAATTCTCGCCTACAGCCTTTTGTGTAGGAGCCTGGTCGGGATAGTTGACAACCTCCTTATCCGAATTTAACCAGGTACGAAGATTGCTTTTAGTCCAGTCGTTGTTTCCGCGAATCTTAACCACGATGTCTTCGTCATTGACAATGTGATTTTCATAACTCCAGTAATCAACATTATTATAATAATTGTAAACACCGCCTTCCGGAGCATCGAAGGATTTCATTGTCAATATATTTTTGGAAATAAGAACAACGGTTTTGTCGTCATTTATCTTAAGAACACGCCAATCGATAGGCTCATCGTAATATGTACCGAAACTTACCGTATCACCTACTTTAAAGCTTTGAATATTTGCTTTAGTCGTATTGTTCTCGACCGGCTCAGGTTTAAATATTTTAACTAAAAAAAACAGAACAAGTAAACCTAAAACAACACTTCTTCTTTTTCTACGCCTTTGGTTGTTTGTCGGCCGGTGAGTCGGAGAGACAGGGGGAATGGCGGCGACTGATTCAGGGCTTTCTTCTGCATCAAGCAGCTTATGAATTCCTTTTAGTAATTCCTGCTTTTTATCTTTGGAATCGGAAATCCACTGATGAGTCATAAGAAAATACTTCATGGATTTACTGAGTTCCACTTCTTCAAACTTGTATACAATGATGGGAATATTGTGACTCACGGAATATTCAATCTCGCGAAGGACGTGAGGAGATGCATTTGAAGCTTCGGACAAAAGAAGAACAACGGCACCCGACTCGTCCATATTGTCAAGAAGCTGCTCGGCATATTCTTTTCCGGGTACAAGGTTTCTGTTTGCAATAAAGCATTTATATCCGTTTTCTTCAAGAAAATCGCATATTTCAGTGGCTTCCTTTGTTTCGGTTGATGAATAAGAGATAAAGATTTTTTTCATTAATCCAAAAACTCCGCAAAAACAATTTCAAAAAACAGAAATATTATAGCATATAAGGTTGAATCGGCAACTTATTTTCTGTGTGAGATTGTGATTGGCGCAAAAATGTAATATTATAAAAAACAGTGTGAGGAATATTTTGAGAGGATAAAAATGGCTCTGTTTTATTATACTGTTTGCGTAACAGTTTCTTTAATTTTATATTTATGGCTTTATCTTACAGATGTGCGACGGAGTGTATGCCAAAATGTAATGCTTCTTGTTATGACAATAACCAATGCCGGTTATCTCGCTTTTGGAGCTGCCAGAAATCTTAATGAAGCAATTCTGGCAAACAAGATTGTATATTTTGGTGGGTTTATTCTTCCAATGCTTTATTTTTTCACGGTATGTGAAATCTGCCATGTGAAGTTGGGAAATTTGCTGAAAACAATTCTTGTCTTCATTCAGATTACATGTTTTTCTTTTGCATGTACGATTGGATACAGCTCCTTATACTACAAGTCAGTGGAACATATTGTGGAAAACGGTGTTTCGTATCTCGAAAAGACTTACGGGCCACTTCATTTCTTATATCCGTTCACAATGTACGGCTATTTTGCGGTGTCCATTTCTGTTGCCGTTTTTTCAGCAATTAAGAAGAAAAATGTTAACAATAAAGATATTTTTAAATTGCTTTCTTTTGGTGGTGTTGCAGCAGTTTTTTATATGCTTCAAAGATATATGGCAAACGGAATTCAATTAATGCCCGCATCTGACATTATTCTGATAGTGGGAGCAATTCTGCCAATATATAATTCAAGCTTGTATGATGCCGAGCAAAATAAGGACGTAATTAATGAGCAGCTTGAAAGTATCGGCTTCATTACATTCAACAGACGCCTTGAATATATGGGATGTGATGATTTTTCACGATTTGTTTTTGACGAACTAGAAGATTTTGAAGTGGGAAAAAGAATATTTCCCAAAGATTCCGAATTGAAAAAACTGAATAACAGCTTTAAAGAATATGTAACTCAGGCTGAAGAAGAAAAAATAAAGGGGCACGTCGATACAAAGCTTGTTACCATCAATATAGCTGATAGGTTTTATGAGTCCGAGGTTCATACGCTTGAAGACTATTTTGGCAATTGTGCGGGTTTTATCATTGTCTTAAAGGATGAGACCGAGCATTACAAGATGATGGAACTTACCGAGAAGTATAATGATGAGCTGACGAAACAGGTTAAGGAAAAGACAAAGCAGATAAGAACAATTCAGGAAAAAACAATTCTCGGAATGGCGCAGATGGTTGAATCAAGAGACTTAAGTACCGGTGGTCATATAAAGAGAACAAGTGACGTTGTGAGAATTTTTTCACAGAAGCTTCTTCTTGCGGATATGAATCTGGATAACGGCTATCTGGAGCTTGTTGTCAGAAGCGCTCCAATGCATGACCTTGGTAAAATCGGAGTCAGCGATGCCATTCTTACAAAACAGGCTAAATTCACGGATGAAGAATATGAAATCATGAAAAAGCATGCCGAGATAGGCGGTAAGATGGTGGAAGATATTTTGTCAGGCGTTGAGGAAGAGGAATTTGTGAGGATTGCTCACAATGTGGCAAATTATCATCATGAAAAGGTTAACGGAAAAGGCTATCCCGAAGGCCTTAAAGGAGATGAAATACCACTGGAAGCCAGAATAATGGCACTTGCGGACGTATTTGATGCGCTTGTATCGAAACGATGCTATAAGGACGCGTTCTCCTATGACAGAGCTTTTTCGATAATTGAAGAGGACGCCGGAAGTCATTTTGACAAGGAGCTTGCAACAATATTCTTAAGCTGCAGAAGTGAACTGGAGCAGTATTACAATAATTGCGAGCATTAAAAATACTGAGACGATAGCAGGAAATGTTGAGGAGGATTTTTATGAAAAAATATCAAGCAGTACCGGTGATTGATGCAAAACTCAGTCTTGGCGAATCACCGTTTTTTGATAAAAGAACAAATACTCTTTCCTTTGTCGATATAACAAGAGGGGAACTTTGGGTGATAGATGCATCAAAAATCGATAAAAAACTGCCCCTGACTTCAGAAGACGATTATCTTTTGAAGAAGATATGCATCGGTGAACAGTTGGGAACTGCGATGCCTATGAAAAAACAAGGTGAATATCTGCTTTGCGCAACAAAAGGTCTTTATAAAACAAACGGTGACAAAATTGAAATGATTTATGATACATCGGCTGTTTATGCGGATGGACAACGTTCAAATGATGCAAAATGCGATCATGCGGGACGTTTATTCTTTGGTTCGTCGGTTTACAAAAGCGGAATGAAAGACAGCGGAAATCTTTTTTGCTATGACAAAGGTGATGTGCGTATTCTCCAGAAAGATACATTGATTTCTAACGGACTTGCGTGGTCATCGAATAAAAAGAAATTTTATTTTTCGGATTCACCCTACAATGCGATATTCGAGTATGATTACGATGCCGATACAGGTAATATATCAAACAGAAGAGAACTGGCTCATGTAGAAAATCAAATTCCCGACGGAATGTGTATTGATGCGGACGACAATCTCTGGGTTGCAGTGTGGGGTGGCAGGAGAATTGAAAAAATAAGCACAAAGACAGGCGAAACGCTTGAAATAGTTGAGGTTGATGCCACTAATGTAACATCATGCTGTTTTTTCGGTGAGAAGATGAATAAGCTGTTTATCACATCATCCGGTGACGGAAATGTTGGTGAACATGAGGGGAGTGTTTTTGTATGCGAAGTGGACGCATGCGGTACAGAAACAATTTATTTTGAATAATGTTATTGCATAAAGCGGCTGGAATAATGGATTCCGACCGTTTTTTTAATTCAATGGGAAATTGCTTTCCTATTGAATAAAAACGCTCCGCGCGGATGCGCACATTGTGGAGATGAAATTAATGCTAAAGCATATCGCTCGGGGTTGAGTGTGTGCAAAGCACACATTTTGTTCTTCAACGGAACAAAAAAATACAATTAATCAAAGGTTTTTTTACACCGACGTAATACACAAAATGATATCATCGAAGAACAGACAAAAATACGGTATGTACCGGAGGATTATTATATGGTTGATATTAAAAACAGATGGGTGTTGATAACAGGTGCTTCAAGAGGAATTGGATATTTAACAGCGCAGTTTCTTGCGGATAAGGGGGCTAATCTTATTCTTCATTCAAGAGATATTAAACACACTGAAAAGCTTCTTGAAGAGGTTAAAGCAAAAGGCGTTGAGGCATATGCAGTTTCAGCTGAACTGGCTAATCTTGATGCAGTGGAAAAGATGCTTGAGGAGATCGATAATCTTGGAGTGAATGTAGAGTTTATTTGCAACAATGCCGGAGTTCAGATTGCATACAGATCAGACTATCTTACAACTCCGCGAACAGATTATGAAGAAAGCTTTAAAATAAATACAATCGCTCCGATGATGATTGTATATCATTTCCTTCCCAAGATGATTGAAAAGGGCTTTGGTCGTATTCTTAATACTACAAGCGGAATTGCTCTTGACCCTCAGCAGGCAGGTTACTCGGCAAGTAAAGCGGCTCTTGATAAGGTTACTATTGATATAGGATCGAAGCTTCAGGGCACAGATGTGTGCATCAATCTTACAGATCCCGGCTGGTGCCGTACAGACCTCGGAGGTCAGGGAGCTCCCAACGATCCCAAAACTGCGATTCCGGGAATCACGGTTGGATTATTTATAGATGATAAGAAGTCGGGACGCTATCTCGGAGCTCAGAACTTTGCGGGAATGACCCTGGAAGATGCCGTAAAAAAGGCAGAAGAGAATTTTGACAGCCCTTATTAAGATACGGAGGATTGGAAAACAATGAATAATTTTACTTTTTATGCACCTACATATTTTGCTTTCGGAAAAGAATCTGAAGAGAAGTGCGGTGAGCTTGTTAAAAGATTCGGAGGAACAAAGGTACTTATTCACTTTGGCGGCGGCTCGGTTGTTCGCAGCGGTCTTCTTGGCAGAGTGAAGGCATCCCTTGAAAAGGAAAATATCGGATATGTCGAACTTGGCGGAGTTATGCCTAATCCCAGATCGGGACTTGTATATGAGGGCATTGATGTTTGCAGAAAAGAAGGCATAGATTTTATTCTCGCAGTAGGCGGAGGAAGCACCATTGATTCGGCGAAGGCCATTGCCGCAGGCGTTCTTTATGACGGAGATTTCTGGGATTTCTATGAAGGAAAGTCTGTTGAAAAGGCTCTTCCCATCGGTACTGTCCTTACAATTGCCGCAGCAGGCTCCGAAGGTTCACCCGATTCGGTAATCACAAAAGAAGAAGGAATGATTAAAAGAGGAGCAAGCGGCGAAGCTTACAGACCTAAGTTCTCGATTCTTAATCCTGAGCTTACACAGACTCTTTCAGCATATCAGACAGCTTGCGGAATTACGGATATTATCGCTCACCTCTATGAAAGATATCTCACAAATACAAAGGATGTTCAGACCACAGACAGAATGATTGAAGCGCTTATTATGGCTATGGTTGAAGAAGGTCCTAAGGTAATAGAGAACCCCAACGACTATGAAGCACGGGCAAACATTATGTGGGCGGGTATGATGGCACATAATAACTCATGCGGCGTGGGAAGGAGTCAGGACTGGACCAGCCACAATATTGAACATGAACTCTCAGCTTTGTATGACTGTGCTCACGGAGCCGGACTTGCGGTTGTTATGCCTGCGGTATTTACCTATACAATGAAGCATGACGTAATGAGATTTGCTCAGATTGCAGTACGTGTATGGGGTTGTGAAATGAACAATGACAATCCTGAAGAGACAGCACTTGCAGGAATTCAGGCATTAAGAAATTACCTTAAGAGTATCGGAATGCCGGGAAACTTTGCAGAGCTTGGAGCAAAAGAAGAAGATATAGAAAAACTTGCACATATTTGCTGCTACGGCGACGGAAAGGGGTCGGGAAAGGTATATGGCTTTACCGTACTTGAAGAAAACGAAGTGGCTGAAATTTACAGACTTATGCTTTAATTCGGAGGGTTACAAATGAAGGCTTTATTCATCGGTGGTACAGGAACCATTTCAATGGCAATTACAAAATCATTGGCAAACAATCCCGATTGGGAATTGTACCTTTTAAACAGAGGAAACAGAAGCGAAGAGCTTCCGAGTGGAGTAAAGGTTATTAAGGCTGATGTTAACAACGAAGCAGAGGTCAGCGAAAAAATAGCAGATATGAATTTTGACTGTGTTTGTGATTTTATTGGCTTTGTTCCTTCACAGCTGGAAAGAGATTACAGACTTTTTGCGGGAAAAACAAAGCAGTTTATGTATATCAGTTCTGCGTCTGCTTACAATAAACCCTGCAGAGATTACAAGATTACAGAAGGAACGAGTCTTGCAAACCCTTATTGGGAATATTCACGAAACAAGATTCTTTGTGAGCGTTTTCTTCTTGATATGTATGAAAAAAACGATTTTCCTATTACGATTGTAAGACCAAGTCATACATATGATGACAGAAGTGTTCCGCTCGGGGTTCACGGTGACAAGGGAAGTTGGCAGGTTGTGAAGCGTATGATGGAAGGCAAGCCCGTTATCATTCACGGTGACGGAACCAGTCTTTGGACGATGACATACAATGAAGATTTTGCAAAGGGCTTTATCGGACTTATGGGTAATCCTCACGCAATAGGTGAAGCTTTCCAGATTACCTCTGATGAATCCGTTACATGGAATCAGATTTATCAGGCACTTGCAGATGCACTCGGAGTAGAACTGAAGGCGTATTATGTTCCTTCGGATTTCTTGGATGCGGTAAGTAATTACGATTTTGCAGGATCTCTGCTTGGCGATAAGGCAAATTCGGTTGTGTTTGATAATTCAAAGCTTAAGAAAGCAGTTCCCGGATTTACCTGCACAACACGTCTTGACCAGGGCATAAGAAAAACGGTTGCATATATTCTCAGTCATCCCGAATGTCAGGTCGAAGACCCTGAATTTGATGCATTTTGTGACAAAGTTATAAATGCAATGGAAGAAGCTAAAAAGTTAATCTAACATATCCCCCATATTTTGGCACGAATCCGATATTTTTATATCGGATTCGTGCTGCGTTATCCTGCATACTTTCTTGAGATTATAAGTTGTTTTTGATAAAATAATATAATATTTGATTTGTAATAAATAAAAGGAGACATTTATTATGAAAAATAATGTACTTACTATATCAAACACGATTGATCGAAAGATTAATCCTGACATGATCGGGTTATTCTTCGAGGATATTAATTTTGCCGCCGATGGTGGTTTATATGCTGAAATGCTCGAAAACAGATCATTTGAAGCGGTAAGAAGTAAGGGATCTCCGAGAGATTATGTTCTCCGTGAAGACAGTTTATATGCATGGAATGTTGTCGCAGGTAAAGAAGATAATCTTGAAATATCAATCAATATGCCCATAAACAACAAAAATCCTCATTATTTAAGATTCACTGCAGAAAATAAAGGCGAGGGTTTTGCAAACAAGGCCTATGACGGTATTGTTCTTAAAAAGGGAATGAAATACAAGGTTTCATTTTATGCCAGAGTGGTAAATTATCCGGAGGGTAATATTGAAATCGCAGTTACAAAGGATGGAAAAAAGATTACCTCGACAGAGGTTGAACTTGCCGAAGAAGGACGTGCTCCCGTTGACGGTTATACCGCTATGATGGGTAACTGCGAGGACAAAAAGTGGAACAGATATGAATGCGTTCTCACATCAGAGGCAGATGTTAAGCAAGCTGTGTTTGAAGTTCGTTTTTCTGAAGTCGGAAGTGTGGAATTTGATTTGTTCTCAATGATTCCCGAAAATGCGGTTGCCGGTGTGTTCAGAAAAGATTTGTTTGAAGCTCTTAAGGGACTGAATCCTGCTTTTTTACGTTTCCCCGGTGGATGTATCGTTGAGGGAACAAGCCTTCTTCGCAGATATTATTGGAAAGATACCGTAGGAGAGTTGAAAGACAGAAAGGTAAATACAAACCTTTGGGGACTAATGGGTGGAAATACCATGAGAGGCAGAGAAATTCCCGACAGTCATTATATGCAGAGCTACGGAATCGGTTTCTACGAGTATTTTCTTCTTTGCGAACTTTTATCAACTGAAAACAGAGTATGTAAACCACTCCCGGTATTAAATATCGGTGTTGCCTGTCAGTTCAGAAGCTACGAGACAGTACCTGTGGATTCTGATGAATTTAAGGAATACGTTCAGGACGCCCTTGACCTTATCGAATTTGCGAACGGACCGGCGGACAGTAAGTGGGGAAGTCTTCGAGCAAAGATGGGGCATCCCGCAAGCTTTAATATGGAACTTTTGGCTATTGGAAACGAACAGTGGGAAAGCAAGCAGGTTGACCTTGCACCCAGGTATGAGGCATTTGAAAAAGCAATCCATGAAGTGTATCCCGAAATTAAATGTTTGGGCACCGCAGGTCCTTTCATTGCCAATGATACATACAAAGAAGCATGGAAATATTACAGAGAGACTGCAAAGAAAAATCCTGATTTTTCATATGCTGTTGATGAACACTACTATGTTGCACCGAATTGGTTATATGAGAATGTTGATCTTTATGACGATTACGACAGAAGTGTAAATGTATTTGCGGGTGAATATGCCGCACATGATGTTAACCTTTCAAATTCTTTAGAAGCAGCGCTTGCGGAAGCAGCCATGCTTACAGGAATGGAAAGAAACGGTGATATTATTAAGCTTGCTTCATATGCGCCGTTGTTTAACCGAATCGGCCATTCTCATTGGACCCCCGATATGATTTGGTTTGACGAAGATGCTGTTGTTCTTACACCTACTTACTATGTTCAGAAAATGTTCTCGGATTATTCGGGAACGGTAGGGCTTGTTCTTAACAATCAGCATAAGGAATTACGTAAAAACAAAATCTACATTTCAATGATAAAAGACAAAGAAGGAAAAACAATTATAAAAGCCGTTAACGCAGATACAGAGGATCAAAAGCTTGAACTTAATGATGAAAACGGTGAGTCTTTTGAAGGCTGCAGTGCTGAGGTTGTTCTTCTTAACGCAAAATCGGGAAAGGCGAAGGAAGTTGTTCCGACAGAAGGTGTTACAGTCGGTGATGATAAATCTATTCCTGTTGAAAAAATGACAAACAGGGAAATGTGTATGTACAGATTCCCTGAAGAAGTTTCTTATACTGTCGATAAAGCAATTCTTGGTGAAGACATTCTTCTTCCGGCGAAGAGCATGACAGTAATTAAGCTTAGTTGATTATGTGAGGACATGTAAAAGTATGAAAAAGAGAATTATATCGGTTGTTTTACTTGGATCATTGGTGTTATCACTTGCAGCTTGCGACAATACATCATTGAATTTTGAAATACCTAAAGAAGAAAACAGTGCAATATCGGAAGGGGAAATTTCTGCAGCGGACAATGTTATTTCGGAAGATGTCTGCATTCTGGATGAATTACCGGAATACGAATCCGAAGATGAAAAATTCATGGCAATTTTTAGCGATATTTTATCTGATGCATTCAACGCGATTTACAATGAAAAGGTTCCCGAAAATATTGAATTATCAACGTTGTTAGTGGATTCCGGAAGTCTTTCGAAGGATGAAAAGGCGGGAATCGGATTCGGTTTTTGCGATATAAATGATGACGGAATTACAGAACTTGTTATAGCGGGAAAAGGGAAAGGCGAATCATATTCGAAACTCTATGCCATAGGGCTGTATGATTGCGTGGGAGCATTTCTCTCTGCAGATATAAGGGAAGAAGAAAAAGCGTTTGAAACAAAACTTGAAGAAGGAACGATGGATTTTGATTCTGTCCTTACTCCTTTTGCAGAATGTGAAGACCTTTTTGGAACCATACCGGAAGAGGAAGAATATGATGTCCCCACTGCTGTAACGGGAGAATTGCAGTTTGAAACAGTTGATATAAACGGAAATACTGTGACACAGGATATTATTCTCGGATCAAAAGTTATTCTTCTTAATTTGTGGGAACCCTGGTGCGGCCCCTGCGTGAATGAGATACCGGAGCTTCAAAAACTGTATGAGAACTATAAAGAGAGTGGTCTTCTTATTATTGGAGCATATCAGGATTATGACGATGAAGCGCAATGGATTGTGAATGATGCAGGAGTAACTTATCCGATTGTAAAGGTTGACAGTAATCTTGAGAAATATGAACAGTCATATGTTCCCGCAACATTTGTTTTTGACGGAAACGGCAATCTTTTGGATTCGGAGCCTGTGCCCGGTGCAATGAACTATGATAATTGGGAAGCCTTTGTTTTACAGTATCTCGAATAGGCAAAATGTAATTACTTATTTTTGCTGAAATGGAGTTGGCATGAAAAAGAAAATCATTTCTTTTGCTTTTTTGACATTCGCTGTCGGATTGGTAATAACGGGGATAGTTCTCGAACAACCGCATGATGTTTTCTTAAAGGCTGCCCGAATTTGTTTGGAGTGTATAGGAATTGGATAAGAACAGGATCAGAACGGCAATTCAGGCAGTGGCATTGCTGATTCAGAATGCAAACTTTAAAGGGTTTTTTACAGGAAATATATATCAGGGCCCCGGAAAAAATGTATGTGTACCCGGACTTAACTGTTATTCCTGTCCCGGGGCGGTAGGGGCATGCCCCATAGGCTCACTTCAAAACAGCTTATCTGCAAGACAATTTAAATTCCCTTATTATGTGTTGGGCTTGCTTGTTTTTTTCGGGGCAATAATGGGAAGGGTTGTATGCGGATTTTTATGCCCCTTCGGATTTGTTCAGGATATTTTATATAAAATTCCTTTTTTTATAAAAATTCGTAAATTTAAGGCTGACAAATATTTGCGATATGTCAAATACGTTGTGCTGCTTGTATTTGTGATTATTTTGCCTATATGCGTTAAAATGACTCCGTTTTTCTGCAAATATATATGTCCGTCAGGTACATTGGCGGGTATTCTTTTGGCTTTGGCGGATAATTCTTTTTTCTACTTTTTCGGTAGATTGTTTACTTGGAAAGTAATAGTTTTGAGTACGATTGTAATTGCTTCGATTGTTGTTGCACGACCGTTTTGCAAGTATTTGTGTCCTCTTGGAGCGGTTTATGGTCCATTTAATAAAATTTCTCTTGTAAAGATGAACTTAGACAAAGAGAAATGTACTTCGTGTGGTAAATGTGCAGCTGCCTGCGATATGTGTATTAATCCGGTTGAATCACAGAACAGTATGGAATGCATTCGATGCAGCAAATGTGTGCATGTATGTCCAAACAATGCATTGCATATGGGATTGGAAAGAAACAAATAAACTGGGAGAATTGCGTATTATTTTATTTTTTGTTGTGATAAATCTGCATTTGTATGGCACAAAAGGAGTTTCTGCAGCAAATGATAATATTATCTTTTGCTAAAAAATCATTATGAAGAAATTTTTTCTGCATCAATATTTAAAATTCAGAGAACGCTTTTTTGATGAAAAGCTGGAAATGAACAACAAACTGAGCAATCTTATAATGATGTGTACGGTAGTGGGATGCTTTATAGCTTTTTTATTGTCGCTGCTTGTCAATCAGGATTTGTTTGCTTCATTGTCCATTTTGTTTGCTTTTGTGGTTTTAAGTTTCTGTCTGTATCTTTCCGCATGGAAGCATGAGCACAAGGTTGCCGCTATTTTGGTAGTGCTCCTAATCAATGAAGTGGTTTTTCCTATAATGTTTGTCACCAGTGGCGGTATTCAAAGCGGTATGGTTTGCTGGCTGATTTTAGGTCTGATTTTTCCGTTTCTGGTTTTGGAAAGATACGTTTGTGTTGCCATATATATCTTAAGTTTTGTGACACTTGGTTCAATGTTTGTTCTTGAATATTTTAATCTTTTGCCTATACCGATTACCCCGCTTCAGGGTGGCGGACTTGTTGTGGACCTTATTCAGTCCATGGCACTGGTTTCTTTGGTATTTGGTGTTATCTTTAAATTCCAGTCGGTTTTATATACCAAGCAGGCTAATGAACTTAAACAGCGAGAGATTGAGCTTAAAGAATCTATGCAGAAAATAGAAATGGCAAACCGTGCTAAGTCGACATTTCTTGCAAATATGTCACATGAAATTCGAACACCCATTAATGCAATAATGGGTATGAATGAGATTATTTTGCGTGACTCTGATGATAAGGATGTTATCCAAAATTCCATTAATATCCAAAATGCCAGTAACAACCTGTTAAGTATTGTTAATGATATTCTCGATTTTTCAAAGATTGAAGAAGGGAAAATGGAAATAATAGCCAATGATTACAGCCTTTCTTCTTTGCTCGTTGACTGCTATAATTTGATCCATTTGCGGGCATTCAACAAAGGTCTTTCATTTAATATTGTAAATAATCCGAATATAAATGAGAGATTATACGGAGACGAATTTCGAATCAGACAAATCGGAGCAAACCTGCTTTCCAATGCAGTAAAATATACAAAAGAGGGAAGCATTGAACTCAATGTTGATTATGAGCCGATTGATGATGAAACAATAAATGTGATTTTGGCCGTACGAGATACAGGGGTAGGTATTTCAGCGGAGGATAAAAATCTTCTGTTCAAAAGCTTTCAGCGAATTGATGAGAAAAATAATCGATCCATCGAAGGAACCGGTCTGGGGCTTACAATTACAGCACGTCTGATTGAATTGATGGGAGGGACCATTGAGGTTGAAAGTGAAATCGGAAAAGGGTCGTGTTTTAAAGCTTCAATTCCTCAAAAAATTGCAGGCACGGAGAAATTAGGTGATTTTAACAGCAGATACGCCGTATCGCAGAACAAAGAAAAGAAAGAAGAAAAAGACATATTTAAAGCCCCGGGATTCAGAATACTCGTTGTTGATGATGTGAAAACAAATCTTGCTGTTGTAAAGGGACTTTTGAAAAAAACAGAAGTGAAGTTATCAACTGCTTCAAGCGGGGATGAGATGCTTGATCTTTGTATGAAGGATAAATATGATTTGATATTCCTCGATCATATGATGCCTGAAAAGGATGGAATAGAAACGTTCCGTGAACTGAAGAGTATCGGAGGTATAAATGCTGATACGCCGGTAATCGCACTTACGGCAAATGCAATTAAGGGAGTAGAGGAGCAGTACTATAAGGAAGGCTTTAGCGGATATCTTTCAAAGCCGGTTCACGGATCGGATCTTGAAAATGTTATCAGAAAATATATTGATTGACATTCAAAAATCCATGTGATAGATTTTGAATAAATAAAATGAAAGAGAGGTAATGAATTATGTTTGGAAGCAGAAGAATTGTTAAAACTGAATATGAGATGATTGCCTCGGTTTGCAGAAAATAATATTTTATGTGATTATTAGCCGTGGCTGTTTGGCCACGGCTTTTTTGTTTTTGTGGGGCTTACAAACCGTATTATTTTGCTCGTGCAACGGTAAAACAAAAAATCCGATTGTCGATGCTTTTAAGGTAAACGTTCTATGTCCGGGTAATCATCCATATTCAGCACAGGAAAAGTAACTATTGAATTGAAACATTTTATATGGAGACAAGACATTGAACAGAGATAATTTTTTAAAAAACGAAAAAGAAAATGATATTAAAAGAGCAGATGAGCTTCGTGGACGGATATGTGAAATACAAAAAAACAACTTTTCGATTCGCTATGAGGGAAAGGAGTTATCGGCAAAATTAAAAGGAAATTTCTATAATGAAAAAGAAGAACTGCCTGTAGTAGGAGATTATGTCATGTTTGTATATAATCCTATCGGTGATTCGATGATTACTTCTATATGTGAGCGAAAAAGCGTTCTGAAACGTCCGGACCAGTCGGGGCACGCAATAGGTTACGTGAAAACTATGTGTGAGCAGGTAATGGTAGCGAACTTTGATTATGTTTTTATTGTTGCATCATTAAATGATAACTATAATTATAATCGCATAGCAAGATATGTTTCGGCTGCTTTACAGGGAAAAGGGATTCCTGTTGTTATTTTGACAAAGTGTGATCTTTGCAGCAACCCGGGAAGATATGTCAGAGAAATAGAAAGGCTTTCGGATAAAGTCATTGTTCATACAATTAGTGCATTATACGGAATCGGCATGGACGAACTGGAACAATATACGCAGCATGAGTCGACAATAGCAATTCTCGGCTCATCCGGGGTAGGAAAATCTACTTTGGTAAATGCTTTGACCGGTCATGAGATTATGAAAACCTCGGGAATAAGAGAAGACGACTCAAAGGGACGCCATACCACCACTCATCGACAGATGATAGAATTGAAAAACGGATCCGTGCTGATAGATACGCCGGGTATGCGGGAATTTGGAATGTGTGATATGGAATCCGGAATCGATGAAACATTTGATGATATTACAAAACTCCGGGCAAGATGTCGCTTCAATGACTGCAGGCATGAGAACGAACCCGGCTGTGCCGTTAAGAAAGCACTCGCCGATGGTACATTATCGCAGGAACGGTATGAACTGTTTAAAGGACTTTTACAGGAAAACAACAAAGCTTCACTGATGAAATCCATCGCAAAACAAAGACGAATAATCAACAATTCAAAACGATAAATTTTATTTGCGCCATGCGGGAATATTATTCTTCCTGCATGGCGTTTCCAATTTTATTAACTGGAAATTTTATTGAAAAATCGGACAAATTGATTGATAATTAATATATATTTTCATCGATGATTTACGGGGATTTTATGGAAGACAGAATTGAATTGGTTGACTATATAAGCGTAGAAAGACTTCAGGAACTGCAGAACAGTTTTTCTGATTTGGCTCAGTGCGGTGCGGCAATTTCAGACAGAGACGGAAGTGCTATCACGCAGTCAAGCGGGATGTGTGATTTCTGTAAATATATCAGGGTATCAAGACTGGGTTCCGAACGATGCCGTGAATGTGACAGTAACGGTGCCGAACAGGCTTTTCGCATCGGCAAACCGGTTTCCTATACCTGCCATGCGGGCCTTGTTGATTTCGTGGCACCTATAGTAATAGACAATCAGCGTGTCGGTTGCTTTTCAGGTGGACAGGTACGACTGGGAGAGCCCGATGAAGAAAAGGTTCGCCGAGTTGCGCAGGATATCGGAGTTAATCCCGAAATGGCACTTCATCTTGCAAGAAGAACGCCCCTGTTAACAGAGAAACAGTTACAGAATGCGATGGCATTTATTCATAATGTAACTCTCAGTATTTCCGATATGGCCTATAAGCAGTATCAGATTGAAGCTGCAAAGGATTCGATTGAATATGCTTCTCAGCTCAAAGAAGATTTAATGGCGAACATGAGTCATGAAATCAGAACTCCGATGAACGGAGTTATAGGGCTTGCCGATCTTGCATTAAACGAGCAAAATCCCGATGAAGTTAAACGATATCTTAAACTTATCAAAAAATCAGGTCGTTTACTGCTTACTCTTGTAAACGATATTATGGACCTGTCTGATGTTGAATCCGGATCGATGGATATTAATGAAGAAGAATATCTGATTAAGAATATTCTGGACGAAGTTATATCCGCCGTTGAAGAAGATGCAAAGGCCAAAAATATTGAACTTATAACAAATGTTACAGGAAATGTACCTAAAGCTCTGATCGGCGACAGTATAAGAATCGGTCAGGTTATTCTTAATCTGGTTAAGAATGGCGTCAAATTTACCGATGCCGGTAATGTTTCGGTAAATATTGAGAATATTTCCGAAGAAACTGATACAGTACAGTTAAAGGTTACTGTGAAAGATACAGGTATCGGAATTTCGCAAGAGAATCAGCAGAAAATATTCCAGTCGTTCAGACAGATTGATAGTAAGCGAAACAGACAGGCAGAAGGAATCGGAATTGGTTTGGCAATTGCGAAGCATCTTGTTGAAATGATGGATGGGACAATCGGTGTTGAAAGCACTGTTGGAGAAGGAAGTAAATTCTTCTTCACCATCACGCAGAAGAAAGTGGGAACGGATGCAGAAGAGGAATATCCGTTCACAGCTCCCAATGCTAAGATTTTGGTGGTTGATGATAACAATGTCAATCTTAAGGTTGCCGCGGGTGTTTTGTCTACGATGGGGGTTAAAGCCGATACCGCATTAAGCGGTGCGCTCGCAGTAGAAATGTGCGGGCGAACAAAATATGATATTGTTTTTATGGATTATATGATGCCTGAAATGGATGGTATGGAAACTACCCAGAATATCAGACTGTTGTATCCTGAGTATGAACAGATTCCTATTGTCGCGCTTACGGCAAATATTGCTGATGGAACAAAGGATCTTCTTATATCGGCAGGGCTTAACGAATATGCAACAAAGCCTGTTGTAGCGAAGAAGATGGCACAGGTGCTGAGAAGATGGCTGCCTAAAGAGAAAATAATTCGTTCGGAAATACAGGAAGAAACAATTTCGAATGCGCCGCACATTACAATTGAAGGTCTGGATACAAAGACTGCAATTGAAATGCTGGGAACGGAAGAATTTTATCTGGATGTACTAAAGAATTATCTAGGACTGATTGATAAAAAAGCTTCGATGATAAGAGAATTTGTTGAGAATGAAAAATGGTCTGAATATACAATACAGTTACATGCATTAAAGAGTTCATCAAAACAAATAGGTGCAATGGAGCTTGGCGACATGGCGGCTGAGTTGGAACGTGCAGGCAACGAATCGGACATAGAGTATATTAAAGCAAATACGGAAGCGGCACTTGATAAATATCTTTCATTAAAAACGATTCTTGCACCGCTTTTCGTTATAAAAGACGAGGGAAACAAAACCCGGATGGGAATAGACGAATTAAAAAATTGTCTTTCCGAATTGTCGATAGCTTTGGATAATCTTGATATGGAAGGAATGAATAATTGTATGGATTTAATTAATGCTCATTCTCATTCCGATAATATTTGCGAATTGATTACGAAGCTGGATGATGCGATTGAAATGCTGGATGTTGATACTGCAGTTGAAATTGTGGCTGAAATCGAAAATGTTTTGTAAGGCAGGTTAATTAATGGATATTACTTTTGAGTGTCCTTCAGAGCTTTTGATGGAAAAGCCGGGACGGAATTATAGAAATATTGAGAAGATTATTTATCATTCCACAACATCCGGTACAGACAGAACGGCAAATGTTGTTCTTCCTTTGAACTACAGTAAAGACAAGAAATATCCCATAATGTATGTGTTGCATGGTTTCTTTGGATATGAGGGAACGATGTTATATGAAGAAAACAGTAAAATTCCGGAAATTCTTGGAAATATGGCAGATACAGGTCTGGCTAAAGAAGTAATAGCAGTATATGCCAATATATATGTTACAGCGGATTCCAATATGGCTCCCGGTTTTTCACTTGAATCGATAGAACCGTATAATCGGTGCATTGATGATTTGATTAATGACCTTGACCCATATATGCAGGCTAATTTTTCTGTTCTGTCGGGAGCAGAAAATCGGGCAATTGTTGGTTTTTCGATGGGGGGAAGACAAGCAATTTATATCGGACTCATGCGTTCTGATTTTGCAGGTTATATAGTTGCTGTTTCGCCGGCACCGGGGCTTATTTACGCAAAAGACTGGGCTATGGAACATCCCGGAATGTTCGGAAGGGATAAATTGAAGGGACAGCAACCCGATATTCCTTTGAAACTTCTTATGGTGTGCCGGGGAAGTAAAGACAGTGTTGTAGGTAAGTTTCCTGTTGATGTTCATAATGCGCTTGAAGAAAACGGTGTAGAGCATATCTGGTATGAAGGTCCAAATATGGAGCATGGGGAAGCGATAGTACAAAGTGCAGTATATAATTTAATGACTGTATGGAAATAATTATATGCCTTCGAATGTTAATCGACATTCGGAGTTTTTTTATGTAATAGGAAATTCCTTTGGATTTCCTATTACATAAAAAACGCTCCGCTAAGGATGCGCACGCTTTTGCATAGGTAATATGTCGCTTGCAGCGACGCAAAAGCGGCGCTAGTGTGTGCAAAAGCACACACTTT
>JAZRYK010000064.1:0-3952 GCA_045600725.1 Lachnospiraceae bacterium | reverse complement strand
ATCAGTATCAGTCTTCCAGTCCATGCATGGGGGAATATTTCAGATAGTCCATGATCTCTCCGGAGAGGATTAGCTGCATGTATTCCCTTGGCTCGTTATACATAAGCCAGTCCAAATCCGTCTGCTGGGCGGTGGTGAGGTCCAGCTCGTCATCCACGGCGGGAGAGAAGATCGACAGCATACTGCCGTCGGAGAAGATAGCTTCCACGGAGGCGGTGTCGATGTTGAATTTACAGAATAGCATTTCCATCATAAAAATCTCACTTTCGTCAGTTTGCACAAAGATTTTGCGCGTTGGGGTGTTTATGGGGCAGTACCGTGCCTGCTGCTTACATTCCTGCTTACAAACCCGGTATGAGGGGGTACGAAACGGTAAGAAGCGGCACGAAAAAACACATAAAAGTTTCAAATAGTTACGAAATAACATGTAAAATGACGGATTAACACCATGTAAAATCAGAAAATGGCGATTGGTAAGGATGAGGTCGCCAGTTCAAATCTGGCTAGCAGCTCCAAAAAATAACCGAAGCCTTTTGGCTTCGGTTATTTTTTATGCGCAGCCGGATTTGAAGACTTAAATGCAACTGTTACATTATGGTATGATTGCCCCCGGCAATCATTATTATTTTGATTCGCTGCGCGTAGCACCACGGGGGACAGTTGCTTGCGGCCGGATGGATGACCGCAACACTATAATTTGTTCCCTACGGGAACAAATGTACCAAATCCGGCTAGCGCACCTTGAGAAAATCCGGCTACCGTACCTCGAGAAACAGGTGCCCTAAATAGAAAGATGATGCCGCCGGTCTCGATGGCGGCGACACTATCATTGCCTGCCTTTCGACAGGCAATGCAGCAAATCCGGCTAGCAGCTTGCCAAGAGACTGTAAAAAGGTTGGTCATTCCGAGGGAGCATCAACGACCGTGGTGACCGAAGGGAATCCTTTAGGGCAATAACCTTCTATTTTAGGCTTTTTGACACGCTCCAAAGACCTTGATTCTTTTAGAGAATCAAGGTCTTTTCTTGCATGGGAATGAATTCGTGTTGTGTTCAGTTTTTCGTTTGTCATGGTAGTTGTTTCTTCATACTGATAATTATATTCCTCTAAAAGGCATTGACAGAAATGCTATCTGATGATATACTATTGGTGAACGAAAGTTCAGCCGTTGATGCAAGGGCTTTGTTGGGAAGTGCTTGCGGAGGCGCTGATAGGGTTGTGTGGCATCCAGGTTCCAACTAGGCAGTAGCCGAAAATAAAAACACTCTGCTTTATGAAAACTTGCTCCGACCTCTCGTCGGGGCAATTTTCATATCCTATTAAATTCAGGGGCCGCATTATGGGAGAGATACAGAAATCCATAGCGGTATATGAATCCTTGCGAGGATTTCAATACCAGATCACAATCGAAAATGGTATGAAGCTGTCGCTTAAGTTGGATCGAGAAGCGTATCACCATTTGGCGGGCTTGCAGCATTTGACCGATATGCCGGATATTTCCAATCCAAAATCACGCCATAAGATATATAATGATATTAAGCGCGGGAGGATTTCTGAGGCCAAAATAAAAGCAAGTGTAAAGTACCCTGAAATAGAGGAACGCATCCAATCTTTTGCCGTCTTGGAAGAAATTCTATCTTCAGGTGAGGGCAAAATTATCGTTGAATTCGACAACAGCAAGACGGATTCTAAGATTGAAGCGAAATTCCATCTATTCAAGCGTGAAGGTATCCCGTTTAATGGGGATGTAACCTTTTATACTTTGTTCTTGGATACGGATGGTGGTCAAACCTATTTTCCGGTTACATACATTGTAGAGCATTCCAACATGTATGTTCGTGACCAAGTTCTATTAGACTGCACGATTGAGAAGACCCCGTTGACTACCCAAAAGAAGCTCGTCCCTGCGTAATTATTTTTCCCTTGAAAATTGGGAGATAAATCTCCATCTACTGATACTATTGAAGCCACCGTTTTTTGATTGGAACGGTGGCTTCTTGTATGTGGATATTTGTAAATCAGAATCAGCTAATTTTCAAGAGAAGAAGATCAATATCTTCGATGGGTAATCCTTATCGGATTGCCTTATTGTGAAATCAAAGCATAGCATTTTGTACTATCGACATTTCTTTGAGAGTGAAGCGAATCTTATGGGAATTCTTTTTTATTTTTTTGAATAACATGGTGTTCAGCACAATGAGAAGCCCAATCACAATGCCACGGATGTATTCTTCATTCCACTTGGAAACAGATACTTTTGTTTGTGGGAATTGCCTGCTCGGCTTCTTTGGCCTTTTCATAAGGAATTCGTGTACCACGGACGAGTAGTCGATGTTGTTAACGACAGTAGATTCAACAAACGCATGATGACAGTTATTTAACGGGCTGATGCAAGGATTTGTTCGCTTAGTTCGTCTTGCAATTGTTGCTTTGAAGATTCTAAATTATTAATTTCGTCTATGTAAGATGTACACGATTCTTTTGCTTCGGTATGCTTTGCTTCTGAATAACGACGGAGATGGTATTGCTTCTGCCGGATTTGCTTTTCAAAATAGGGAAACAACGATAAAACTGTAATATCATGTCGGTTCCACAGAGCGAGGATAAATAGAATAATGGCCATAACAAAAGGCAGTGCACTCAATACCCATGAATAATTAACACCAACCGGAATAGAAGCTGCAGCTATCAGAGAAGCCAAAATTGTAACTAGAACTTTGGCATGCTTTTGTAGAAAAGAACTCCATAATAAATCTCCTTTAAAATGTCATAGAGATACAACAACTCCATTTTTAATATGTTTGTTCAAAAAGAATTGTGACAGATTTCTTCGTTATTTGACATGCCTCTGGCATTTGCTTAAAATGCCAAAAACGAAGTGCCGTGATAATAAAATGACAAGAGCGCATCCTTGGTAAGGATGCGCTCTTCCTGCTTGTCTAATGGATTAACCGTAAGTTATATAGTAACGGGTGTCGTGACCGGTGGAGTCGCCTGCGTAGAAGCAGATATCTGCCATGTAGTATCTGCTTGCATAACCGCTGTAGTTGACGGTGCCGGATTTGTAGCTTGTGTTGTGACCAAGCATGCCGGAGGTGGTGTCATGCTGGAAGGTCTTGACCCAATAGTAGTTATTCCCGTCAGTGGATTCATACAGCTTGATGCTCAAAACACCAATATCATCCATGGTGTTTGTGCCGGTTACAGAAAAAGTTACTTGGACGGTGTTTCCGGAACGTGTAATATAGCCACGATAACCTGCCAGATAATAGCTGGCTTGAGGATTTGCGGGAGGGATTACAGCTGCGGAAGCGCAAACGGGAGCCATCATAGCACAGATGAGACAGAGCGCAACTAAGCAACGGAAAAATCGATTTTTTTTCATAACAGAATCAGCCTTTCTCGATGGAATTAATCATTTGTTTTGCTTCTTCTAAAGAAAGGTCACCGATAATCCAAAATTCCAAATCGTTATCAATAGATGTGATTTGCAGTTGTTGAAAGTTTTCCACTATGTAGTATGTGACTCCACCATGATAATATGTTTCCAACAGAGCATCACTTTGTTCAATCTCAAGAGGAGGAACTACGGACAGATGCTCAATTAGTTGGACAAGTATTTTTTTGTCATCAGTTTTATAGATTGCATGTATCTCCCTTGTTCCGGGCAGCTCTGCAAAAATCAAATCCACCTGTTCAAACCCATCAGGCATCCATGTGGGAATAATATCTTCCGGGAAATTATTCCGGACGAGTTCTTCACGCAAACCTTCATATACCAACGGATCGGACTTGGCAGGGGCAACATACTTCTCATCCTGCATCGCACTGCCCAGATGGAAGGTTTCCTGTGTCCAGCGGGCAACGGCTTCCCACAGATTAAAACGGAATGCACCGGCAGATATTGCACTGCCTGCAAGCATCGCAGCCAAGACAGCTGCGATGACCAGTCT
>JAZRYK010000063.1:0-73975 GCA_045600725.1 Lachnospiraceae bacterium | reverse complement strand
TCGTATTCCTTGATAATATCTTCATCAGGGTCAAGGTCAAAGAACCTCAGATTGATAAAATTCTTCATAATTGCTGTCTTGTAACGCAGCTTTTCATTATCTGAACGGTCAATCTCACGCAGAATAAGGTCAATACTTTTCTGCATTTCTTCCTTGTCTTCACGATTGATTTCTTTCAGCAAATTCAGAACGTAAACTACATTGATTTTATCAGTACGAACAAGCTCAATGCTGAAGTCAATATCTGCAAGAGCTGTTTTCATACCCTTTTTACGCTTTTCCTTCTGCTCGTCATAGAAAGTAAGATACCACGACTTATACTCCGTGTATTCTTCTTCATCCATAAAAATGTCAAGGTCAGCCCAGTCAAACTTACTAAAGGTTTTCATAGTTGCCAGAGCTTTTGCAATCTGCCTGAATACTACGATAAAATCTTTCTGCTTATCTTCTTCAATCAGGTTTCCACAATCATCAGCAGTCGGGCAAATTTTACGAATTGCATCTACTTGTTTCGCATACTCAGATACATAATATTCATAGCTTTCAAGCAGATAGTCATTAGGATTACCACTTCCTGAAAACAGCCTCAGAGCCTCGTCCTGAGCCTTTTTGATATTACGATAGGTAACTATCTGTCCGAACTGTTTTGTAGGCTTATCAATACGATTTGTACGGCTATACGCCTGCACTAAAGAATGATAAATCAGGTTCTTATCAAGGAACAATGTGTTTGTAGGCTTACTGTCAAAGCCAGTTAGGAACATATCTACTACAATCAGCAAATCAACTTGTGGAATATCCTTTTGTTTCAGTCTTTTTGCAATATCCTTACGGTACGCATCAAAAGTGTCTAAATCATAGCTTGTGCCGAATATAGCATTATAATCATCCATACACTCTTTCAGATACCTTGCAGAATGTTCGTCCTGCCCTTCAGAGAGGTCTTCATTGGGCTGGAACGTAAAGATAGCACATATCTTATAGCCTTTGTCATTCTTCTGTTTAAATGCGTGATAATAGTCCATAAGAGTCTGTATCTTATCAACTGCAAACATAGCCGTGTAAACATCTTTTCCAGTCGGTTTGATGTGGCTGTCCAGTGTTTCAAGGATATTGTCTGCAATCATAGAAATACGTTCAGGGTCGTGATACAGACTATCCATATCCACATTCATATGCTTACAGTAATCAGGGTCATCAATTTTATCTGGGTCAAATCCTGCTATACCTACCTTGTTTGCATTGATAGAACGCATATATTCTACGGAGAAACGGAGAACATTGCCGTCTGCAATTGCTTCTTTTATCATATAACGGTGAATACAGGCATCCAGAGTTCCTGAGAAGAACATATCTGCTGTTGTTCTGCTGTTGCTTCCTTTGTTTTCCTTAAAAATCGGCGTTCCAGTAAAGCCGATATAGTTTGCTTTCTTGAAATGTCTCTTGATGTCACCGTGCATCTTTCCAAACTGGGAACGGTGACATTCATCAATGATAAAGATAACCTTTCTATCAGAAAAAGCTTCCATATCCTTTGTATATCGTTCATTCTTGACAGCGTTAGCCATTTTCTGAATAGTAGTAATTACAAGTGTCTTACTGCTGTCATTCAAGTCTAATACAAGCTGTCTGGTGCTATCTGTATTATCTACGCAGCCTTCCTCGAAGCTGTTATATTCATCAACTGTCTGGTCGTCAAGGTCTTTACGGTCAATCAAGAAAAATACCTTGTCTATATTCGGATTATCACGGAGCAGGCTTGCAAGTTTATAGCTTGTAAGTGTCTTTCCTGAACCTGTTGTATGGAATACAAAGCCATTCAGATTACTGCTAAGAATACGTTCCATTGACTCTTTTACAGCGTAAATCTGATAAGGTCGCATAACCATAATAATCGGTTCTGTTTCCTTGATAACCATAAATTTATTCAGCATTTCTGTAATTGAAAACTTGTCAAAGAAGTCATCCGTAAACTCTCCCAGACGATTGATACGCACATTATTTCTGTCCGTCCAATAAAAAGCAAGTGACTTCAATATAAGCTGTTCTGTTCCATCTGCATTTCTTTCATTTGCATTTGCAAAATACTTTGTCTGAACACTGTTTGATACAACAAAAATCTGAATATATCGGAATAACCCTTTAAAAGAGTAAGTTCGGTATCGGTTAATCTGGTTTACTGCTTCATTCAGCTCCACGCCAGAACGCTTCAATTCAACCTGAACAAGCGGAAGTCCATTGATAAGAACTGTTACATCATAACGATTCTTGTACTCCACATCATCCTTATGGGCTTTATCCATAGTAACCTGATGTGTCACCTGATAGGTATTTCTATCCATATCATCAGTCAAAAACTGTACATAAACGGTCTTACCGTTATCCAGTTCCAGCACCCATTTCTCACGAAGAATCTTTGCACTTTCATAAATTGTATGATTATCCAGACGGAGCATTATTTTAGCAAATTCACTATCAGACAGCTCCGCTGTACCTTTCGCATCAGTAAGAGCCTTTGCGTTCACCTTACAAAACTGCATACGGAAATTGTCAATTACATCATCATAATTTGACATATCCACATATTGATAGCCAATATTTTCAAGTTGGTCTATGAAGATAGCTTCAACTTCATATTCTGATTTTACTTTTGCCATTACACATCAACCTCAATTGTCTTTATTTTCTTTTTCTGTTTCCTTTAAGGTTTCCAGCACTTTATCTGTTATCCACTGAGATACATTACGGTGCGAATCCTCTGCTAATTCCTTCATCTTTTCCACCACTTCTTCATCAAGTGAAATACATATTTTTTTCTTCATTCTGCACCTTCCTTTACATTATAATCATCAATATGTCATATATATATTATACATACAACGTATATACAAGTCAATTCGCAGAGTACCCGAAATTAGTCTTGTTATGTGTATCTAATTTGTATTCTTCTCCAAATAGAGTGGTCGTATTTCTGGTCGTATGGTCGTATGAAAAATAACGGATGTTTTGAAAAAGGCACAAAAAATACGACCAGAGAAATTCTCCAGTCGTATTGATGTACTTTATTGTTTTGGCTATTTTGTTCCGTGATGTACCGTTTCAACGATACGAAAGCTTTACGACAGTTTTTTGAAGATTTATAGAGGGTTTTAAAAATTGGTCATAAATTGGTCGTAAAATAAGCCTCTATAAGTCTTCATAGCCCTTATTTTACTGGACTTTCTAATTCAAAGATTTCATTGTAGGGAACAACAATACATCTCTGATTGCCGGACTATTGGTAAGTAACATCGTCAATCTGTCGATACCATATCCGATACCGCCTGTGGGAGGCATACCGATTTCAAGAGCATTTAAGAAGTCCTCGTCTGTGTGGTTTGCTTCTTCATCACCTGCATCTGCAAGTGCGTCCTGTGCCTTGAATCGTTCTCTCTGGTCGATGGGATCGTTAAGCTCGGAGTATGCGTTACACATTTCCCAACCGTTGATGAAAAGTTCGAATCTTTCTACATAACCTTCCTTATCGGGTTTCTTCTTTGTCAAAGGAGAAATCTCGATGGGGTGGTCCATAACGAATGTAGGCTGTACCATGTGCTCTTCGCAGAATTCCTCGAAGAAGAGGTTAAGGATGTCGCCCTTCTTGTGATGTTCTTCGAATTCAACGTGCTTTTCCTTAGCTATTGCTTTTGCTTCTTCGTCAGAAGAAATTGCATCGAAATCAACGCCTGCGTACTTCTTAACAGCGTCAACCATTGTTATTCTTTCAAAAGGCTTACCAAAGTCAAGTTCGATATCGCCGTATGTGAACTTTGTTGTTCCAAGGACAGTCTGTGCAACGTGACGGAACATATTCTCTGTAAGGTCCATCATACCGTGGTAGTCTGTGTATGCCTGGTAAAGTTCCATCAGAGTGAACTCAGGGTTATGTCTTGTATCAAGACCTTCGTTTCTGAATACTCGTCCGATTTCGTACACCCTTTCAAGGCCGCCGACGATAAGTCTCTTTAAGTAAAGCTCAAGGGAAATACGAAGTCTCAAATCCTCGTCAAGGGCATTGAAGTGTGTCTCGAAGGGACGTGCTGCAGCACCGCCTGCATTTGAAACAAGCATAGGTGTTTCAACTTCCATAAAACCTTCACCGTCAAGATACTGTCTGATTGTTGTAATAATTTTCGAACGAAGAATCATTGTTCTCTTTGTGTCTTCGTTCATGATAAGGTCAACGTATCTCTGACGATATCTTGTATCTGTATTTGTAAGTCCGTGGAACTTCTCGGGCAAAATCTGTAATGACTTTGAAAGAAGAACAACCTGGCTTGCATGAATGGAAATTTCTCCGGTCTGTGTTCTGAAAACAAAGCCCTTGATACCGATAATGTCGCCGATATCGAACTTCTTAAAGCCTGCATAGGGTTCTTCACCAAGTGAGTCGCGGCTTACGTAAAGCTGAACATTTCCCTTTAAATCCTGAAGATTTGCAAAGGAAGCCTTACCCATTACACGCTTGCTCATAAGACGACCTGCAAGTGAAACCTCGATAGGCTGTGCATCCATGATTGCACGTCTTTCTTCGTAATCAGCCTTCTTTGCTGCTCTTGCTTCAGCCTCTTCAAGACCGTCAACATTTACTTCTTCTCTGCCGGCAAGAAGTTTAGCTTCAAGTTCCTCATAAAGAGCCTTAGCATCTGATGTATGATGTGTCTGATCGTACTTTGTAATAACAAAGGGATCGTTGCCTGCTTCCTGTAAAGCTGCAAGCTTTTCGCGGCGAACCTTAAGGAGCTGCTTAATGTCCTGCTCGGGTGCCTGGTTTGTATTCTGCTCGTTTGCCATATTATTTCCTCTCAATAGGTGTATATTAATCCAAAAGGCGCATCATTTACGAAGCGCCTTAATAGTTTTAGTTCTTTTCTATTTTGATAACTTTGTACTTGATGTCGCCCATCTGTGTGGTAACTGTAACTTCGTCACCTTCCTTAGCACCCATAAGTGCCTTACCAACAGGTGAATCGTTCGAAATCTTTCCGGCTAAGCTGTTTGCTTCACTGGAACCAACGATCTTGTAATCAAGTTCTTCGTTCTCTTCAATATCAAGAATTGTAACTGTGCATCCGATGCTTACCTTACCGGCAACAACGTCTTTTGCATCAACTACTTCAACGTTCTTTAAAATCTTTTCAAGTTCATCGATACGAGCTTCGATATCTCTCTGCTCGTCTTTAGCTGCATCGTACTCAGCATTCTCGGAAAGATCTCCAAGTTCACGAGCTTCCTTAATTTTCTGAGCAACTTCTTTACGTCTTTCAACCTTTAAGTATTCAAGTTCCTTCTCGTAAGCTTCAACACCTTCGCGAGTAAGAATGTTCTTCTTTGAATTTTCCATTTTAGATTCCCTTTCATGTCAGCGTAATCCGCCAATTCAACGTATGTATTTTTATCATATTTGTTCTTATGTGTCAAGAAAAATCAAGGAATTGCGCACAATATTCGCCTAAATCGGCAATCTGTCCACAATATCCAAAAGGTCCGTCATTTCGGTCATCTCGTTTATGCGTTTTCGCATGCCCGCAGCCCCCTCAAATCCTCTAAGATACCATGACAAATGTTTACGCATTTCACGTACGCCGATGTACTCGCCCTTGTACAGAAGCTGCAGGCGGGCATGCTCGCGGATTGTCTCTTTTATTTCTTCGCCTGTGGGAGGAATGTATTCTCTGCCGTCAAGGTATGCACTTACTTCCCTAAAAACAAAAGGATTCCCTTCACAACCGCGACCTATCATAATTGCATCGCACCCTGCTTCGTCAAACATCGCTTTTGCAGAAGGTCCGTCCACGATATCTCCGTTTCCGATTACCGGAATCGAAACCGCTTCCTTAACCATCCTTATAATGCTTCTGTCAGCAAGTCCCGAATAGTATTGTTCTCTTGTTCTTCCGTGAACGGCTACGGCCTTTGCGCCCCCTGCCTCGGCCGCCTTTGCGATTTCAGGTGCATTTACATGATTATCGTCAAAACCTTTTCTGATTTTAACGGTCACCGGTTTTGAGATTGCTCCCGATACCGCCCTGACAATCTCGTATACAAGCTCCGGATTTTTCATTAAAGCCGAGCCCTCATGATTGTTTACAACCTTTGGAACGGGACAGCCCATATTAATGTCCAGAATCTGAAAGGGTCTCTCTTCAATTCGTTTTGCCATTTCGCTCATAATCTTCGGGTCGCTTCCGAACAGCTGAAGAGATACGCACTTTTCGTCGGGATGTATTTCCATAAGGCTGTCGGTGTTTTTGTTGTTATAGTAAATAGCCTTTGCGGAAACCATTTCCATGCAGGTCATACCCGCACCTTCTCTCTGGCAAAGCAAGCGAAATGGCAGGTCTGATACCCCTGCCATCGGTGCCATAATTATGTTGTTTTTGATTTCAACATTTCCAATAATCATAATTTCTTTGAATTCTTTGTATAAATAAATCTGAGTCCGTCCAATGTAAGCACGGGATCGTATACATCTATAAGTTCTGTTTCGTCCGAGATCAGTCGGCCGAGACCGCCTGTGGAAATGACCTTCATGTCTTCAAGTCCGCTTTCCTCGCGCACCTTATTGATAATATATTCGGTCTGCCCGATTTGTCCGTAAACAAGACCGGCCTGCATCGAAGAAATTGTTTCCTGCGCCAAAATCGACTTGGGTTTTTTAATCTCAATTTCAGGCAGTTTCGCTGTATCCGACCACAACGCTTTTGCGGAAATCTTGATACCCGGAGCTGTTATTCCTGCAGTAAATTTTCCGTCCGCTGTAATCAAATCGTAGGTTGTTGCTGTTCCGAAATCGAGAACAAGCACAGGTCCTCCGTATTTTTCAAAAGCTCCCACCGCATCCACAATACGGTCCGCTCCGATTTCTCTGGGGTTTTCCGTAACAATTTTTATTCCTGTTTTTATTCCGGGCCCAACCTCAAGCGGCTTAACATTTATATACTTTACAAGCGCTCCTGTGAGTGCGTGCATTACATTCGGAACAACACTCGAAATAATGGCTCCCTTGATTTCGGTAAGAACAACGCCGTTCTTCTCAAGAAGTCCCGAAATCATCATTCCGTACTCGTCAGAAGTACGGTCGATGCTTGATACCATTCTGAAAGTTGTTATAAGCGCATCCTTGTCGTACACGCCATAGGTAATATTTGTATTTCCTACGTCAACTACTAAAATCATTGTTCTTCCTCGTCAAGCAACGAACTTATATCTTCCTTAAGAATAAACACTTTGTAGAAAAGCTCTAAAGATTCCAAGAGTTCCTGTCTTGTGTTTCGAATCTTTCCAACCAAAAGTCCTGCAGCGATTTCGTCGTAATAGTAGTCCTCGTCAGCTGCCTGTGTGGTTATTTTAAGTTCACCGTCTTTGTCAAAACCGATTGTAATGAGTCCGCCTACTTCCTGCGTAAAAAGAACACAGATTATCCGAAGCTCTTCGCGAACGGATTCAGGCATTTTTTCAAACTGCTGGTTGAAATAATATTTTTCTTCGTAGGCGTTGGCGCCACAAACCACTACTTCCTTCATTATTTGTTGAACTCCTCTGAAAGTGTAGCTGCCATAACTGCCTTGATGGTGTGCATTCTGTTTTCTGCTTCATCAAAAACAAGACTCTGTGCCGACTCGAATACTTCGTCGGTGACTTCCATTTCGGTACGTCCGAATTTCTCGCCCATTTCCTTACCGATCTGTGTCTTTAAATCGTGATATGCGGGTAAGCAGTGTAAGAAGATTGCATTGGAACCTGCATTGTCCATTACATGCTTGTTAACCTGGTAAGGTGAAAGAGCCTTGATGCGTTCTTCCCAAACAGCAACGGGCTCGCCCATTGATACCCATACGTCTGTGTAGATAACGTCAACATCCTTTGTTCCTTCTTCAACATCATCTGTAAGACAGACGCTTCCGCCTGTTGTCTTGGCGATTTCTTCGCATGTCTTTACAAGCTCGGAATCGGGGAAGTAAAGCTTGTTTGAACAAGCCGTAAAATGCATTCCCATCTTAGCGCATGTAACCATTAATGAATTTGCCATATTGTAGCGGGCATCACCCATATATGTAAGTTTGATTCCCTTTGTGTATCCGAAGTGTTCGCGGATTGTAAGAAGATCTGCAAGCATCTGTGTGGGATGGAATTCGTTTGTAAGTCCGTTCCATACGGGAACTGATGAATATTTTGCAAGTTCCTCAACGATTGCCTGGTCGAAGCCTCTGTATTCGATACCGTCAAACATTCTGCAAAGAACACGTGCTGTATCCGCGATGCTCTCCTTTTTACCGATCTGTGAGCTTGCAGGTTCAAGATATGTCGAGCCCATTCCCAAATCGTGAGCTGCAACCTCAAAAGAACAACGCGTACGTGTACTTGTCTTCTCGAAAATCAGTGCAACATTCTTTCCGTGAAGCTTGTCAACAGGAATACCCGCTTTCTTCTTTGCCTTTAAATCTGCGGCCAAATCAACAAGGCCTTCTATTTCTTCGCTTGTAAAATCAAGCAGTTTTAAAAAATCTTTTCCGTATAAATTCATTACTGTACAATCTCCTTAATACTTGATGCAACTCCTGCAAGATTCTGGATTTCAGAAGGAACAATAATCTTTGTTGCCTGTCCGTCTGCTGCCTTTGTAAACGCATCATAGGAACGAAGCGTAACAATCTGATCAGTCGTAAGTCCGGCTTCCTTGAGTTTATTGATGGCATCAGCTTCAGCCTGCTGTAATGCTCTGATTCCGTCTGCTTCTGCTTCCTTGTGAAGTCTGATTGCTTCTGAATGACCTTCCGCTTCCTTTACAAGCTCAATCTTCTGAGCTTCCGCACGAAGAACTGCCGATTCCTTTTCACCCTCTGCCTTAAGAATGGCGCTCATCTTTTCACCTTCCGCAATAAGAATCTGTTCACGTCTTTCACGTTCAGCCTTCATCTGCTTTTCCATCGCATCCCTGATAGCGTTGGGAGGCATAATATTCTTAACTTCCACACGGTTAACCTTAACACCCCAGGGGTCTGTTGCTTCATCAAGGATTGCACGCATCTTTGTATTGATGGTTTCACGTGATGTAAGTGTTTCGTCAAGTTCAAGCTCACCGATGATATTTCTCAGTGTTGTAGCTGTAAGATTTTCAATGGCTACCATGGGATTTTCAACACCGTATGCAAAAAGCTTGGGGTCCGTAATCTGAAAGAATACTACCGTATCAATCTGCATTGTAACGTTATCCTTTGTAATAACGGGCTGAGGCGGGAAATCCACTACCTGCTCTTTTAAAAGAACTCTTTTTGAAACCTTGTCGATAAAAGGAATCTTAAAGTGTAAACCAACGTTCCATGTGCTCTGATATGCACCAAGACGTTCAACAATATAGGCATGCGCCTGGGGAACAATCTTAATGCAGGATACGATTGTGCAAAAAACAAAACATATTAATACAAACAAAACAAAAATAATAAATCCGGGCATTTCTTACTCCTCCACTTTCGTAATTTTTTCTACGATTACCTTTACACCCTCGATTGAAATTATTTTTACAACCGAGTCCTTTGAAACGACGCTGCCGTCGGCAGTTCTGGCTGTCCAGTCCATTCCCTGCAGGGAAATGGTTCCCGTGCCTTTGAGATTGTTTATCTCCGCCGTAACAATTGCTTCTTTACCGATTACTCCGTCCGCATTTGTTTTTGCGCGCGAACGATTCCAGTCTGATATAAATCCCATACTCTACCCCCTTTTAATAGAATACATGATTACCGATAATAATGCCGTCCTTTGTTCCTTTACGCCTGAAGTGTGTTACACCTCCGACATTCGACTTTCCTGCCAGTGCTTCACGTGCCGCCTGAATGCATGAGTCTTTCGGACCTTTGCTGTAAACACGTGCTAAGGATCCGCTCTTTGCAGGTGTGAACTGACCTGATGCAAAAATAACATTATAAACCGTTGAAGGATATGCGGGACTGTTAACTCTGTTCATAACAACCGCACCTACCGCAAGCATTCCTTCATAAGGTTCACCGCCGGCTTCACACTGGATAAGCGCCGCCAAAAGTCTTTCAACATTTTCGACATTATCCATTGCCATTTTCTTCTTAAGAGCTTCCGCTCTGGCTGCTTCCTCGGCTGCCTTTCTCTCAATAATCTGCTGGTTGGTTTCGCCATGGTCAACCGTAAATGTTATACGGACACTTTCCTTAAGAACAAAACCATCATAATCACCATAGGCCACCTTTACCCAGTTATCATCCGAATCGTCGATAACCTCGATACTGGCATTAAGTGACAAAATACCGAGAACATCCGTTTTTTCATTGTCCTCGCTTCTTACATAAACCGCTTTATCGGTTACCACAGCATTTGTAAAGCCTACCTCACGGGCCATTGCTTCGGCTTCTTCGTCAAAGCAAAGGAATTCGTTTGAAGCCCAGCCGATGAGCGCACCCGACTCGATATAACTCCATTCCTCACCACGTTCTATAACCTTGCCACCGCAGTCCTTGTAAAGTTTTCCAAGAATTTTGCCTTCGGTACTAGGCATGCTTCGAACGTTCAGTGCTGATTTTTCCGTGGTCATAAAGAGGTTTAAACCGTACTCCTCAATCTCGTCTTCTTCTTCGATTTCGATTCCGAGATTTTCGGTTTCCTCACCGTTATAAGCCTTTGAGTCAAAAACAACTCCTGCACCGGCACTTGACTCCTTAAGGATATCCGACGCATTATCCGCATGCACATATGTGCCCATACAGGTAAGAAGAATACTTCCCACAAGTATTGCGGAAATTGCTTTTGCCACCACTGTTCTTTGTCTTTTTGCTTCGTAGGAAAGAAGTGCCGCAGATACGGCTGCATTCAGGGATTCAAGTTTTCCTTCCATGGGAATTCTTATATAAGTATCCGAAAGTTCCGCTGTTTCCTCTGTAAGGCCGTTTCCTTCATTTCCGATAAGGAATGCTGTGCCTTCGGTATAGTCCTGCTGCCACAGGCTTTCCTCACCTCTCAAGTGGGCAGCATAACATTTGATGCCCGCTTTCTTCATATCTTTAATCACTGTCTGTATATCCTCAGCCACCACAAAAGGCTGTCTGAAAATCGCCCCCATTGTGGCACGCACTACCTTCGGACTGTAAATATCCACGGTATCCTTTGACATGATAACCGCGGTTACTCCGGCACCTTCGGCGGTACGCATAATCGTTCCGAGATTTCCCGGGTCCTGAATGGTTTCAAGCACGAGATACACCCCATCCTTTTTTATAACCCGATCGAGTTCGTATTTCTTCTGCTTAACCACACAGATTATTCCCTGAGAAGTAACTGTGTCGCTCATTTTTTTAAAAACCGCGTCACTGACAGTCTCATAGGAAATCTCTTTTAATTTGTCAGCTGCTTCGCCCTCTGCTTTGAAGGATTCCTTTACGAAAACCGATACTATTTCATCCTTCGGAGTCTCTGTAAAAAGTCTGACACCTTCGATTACAAACAGCCCTTCTTCACGTCTTGTTTTTGCCTTCTCGCAAAGCGAAATAACTTTTTTAATTTGTTTATTATCTGGTGAAACTATCATAACTAAATAAATCTAAACTGCTTTCTAATTTGCTGCTCGGGAAAGGCGAGCGCTTACAGCATACTGATAAGGATCAATTGTCTTTTCCATTTTCAGTGCTTCTTCAATATCAAAATCCACAAATTTACCATCTTTGTAGCATACGCAACGGTTTGACTTTCCTTCTGTAAGAATGTCGGCTGCATATGCACCCATAATCGATGCATAGTAACGGTCTGTACATGTGGGGCTTCCGCCTCGCTGCATGTAGCCCAAAATAGTAGCTCTGGTTTCAATACCGGTTGCAGCTTCGATACGACGTGCCATAGATGTTGAGTGGCCGATTCCTTCCGCATTAATGATAAGGTGGTGTGTCTTACCCTTACGTCTGTTTGCGATAATGTTGTTTACAAGTGTCTGCTCGTTAAAGTCGTACTTCTCGGGAAGAAGAATATCCTCCGCACCAACCGCAACACCGCACCAAAGTGCAATATAACCTGCGTTGCGTCCCATAACCTCGATGATTGAGCATCTTTCATGAGAAGAAGAAGTATCTCTGACCTTATCGATGGCTTCCATCGCTGTGTTTACAGCTGTATCGAAACCGATTGTATAATCGGTGCAGGCAATATCAAGGTCGATTGTGCCGGGAAGACCGATTGTGTTGATTCCGTGTCTTGCAAGTGCCTGAGCGCCTCTGTATGAACCGTCTCCACCGATAACAACAATGCCGTCGATGCCGTGCTTCTTACAGATTTCCGCAGCGCGCGCCTGAACTTCTTCTTCCTTGAATTCAAGGCATCGTGCGGTACCGAGAATTGTTCCGCCCCGCTGAATGATATCGGATACGCTGCGGGAATCCATATCAACGATTTCTTCGTTCAAAAGCCCCTGATATCCGTGCTTAATTCCTTTTACTGCAAGTCCGTTGTTGATGGCCTTTCTTACCACGCCACGGATTGCGGCATTCATTCCGGGTGCATCTCCGCCGCTTGTAAGTACACCTATTGTCTTAACTTCTTTTGCCATGTTCATAGCCTCCGTTAAAAATTATCGTACACTGATATTTTGTTCGCCGAATTTGTTTTTCAGCGCATTTATAAGTTCATCATCTGCCTTAACACTCATATCAAGTCCAAGCCTTTTGTAGGCTCTTTCCTTGTTGAGGTAAATGATAATACTGTCCTTGCCGTCCGAGCCGCTTATAATCTCGTTAAGCACCGGCTCTAGTGCCGCATACTCTTCTTTATCCTCGAAACGAATCCATACCTCGCGTCTTATGTCCGCAAAGTTTTCCAGGGATTCAAGAATCATTTTGCCGGGCTTTCCTTCCTCGACAGAAACACGACCCTTGACAAATACCTTGGCGTCTTCGATAAGTTCCTTGGAATATTTCTCGTAGTCTCTTGGAAAAACAATAACTTCCACAGTTCCCAGCAAATCCTCAATCATTATGAATGCCATGGCTTTGTTGTTCTTTGTGTATTTGATTGTTTTGCCGGAAATCATTCCGCCGATTGTTGCATGAATACCGTCGGATATTCTGACAACATCTGTTTCCTCGTCACGAGCAAAGTCTGCTGCCGTAGCGGTAATTTTCTTCTCCCACGCGGATTTGTACTCTTCCAGAGGATGACCCGAAACATAAATGCCCATAACTTCCTTTTCGAATGCGAGCTTTGTTTCCTTCGGATATTCACCCACATTCGGAAGAACCTCCTTATAGTCTTCTGACTGAGTTTCTTCTTCCGCTATATCGAAAAGTGATATCTGGCCTGCCATGGATTTCTTCTTGCTGTTGGCAATGTCATCCATGATCTGAATATACGAAGCCATGTACTGCTTTCTGGTACCTCCAAGTGAATCGAAGGCACCCGCCTTGATGAAGTTTTCCATGGCACGCTTGTTAAAGTCGTAGTTAGCCATTCGGGTAATGAAATCAGTAATGTTCTTGTAAGGACCGTTCAGATTTCGCTCCGTAACAAGGCCGTCAATGATGGGACGTCCCACATTTTTTATCGCCGTAAGAGCATATCCGATTTTGCCGTCAATTACCGAAAATGCCGCTTCTCCCGTATTGACATCCGGAGGAACAATCTGAATTCCCATATTCCTGCACACAAGAATATATTCCGAAACCTTACCGGCATTGTCGATAAAGCTTGTCATTAACGAAGCCATAAATTCTACCGGATAGTATTTTTTCAGGAATGCCGTCTGGTATGAAACCACCGCATAGCAGGCTGCGTGTGACTTGTTGAAAGCATACTTTGCGAAGTCCATCATCTCGTCATAGATTTCTCCCGCAACTTTCTCGTTGATTCCCTTTGATGCACAGCCCGGAACATTTTCTTCTTCATTTCCGAATACGAAGTTTGCCCGCTCAACTTCCATGACGTGCTGCTTCTTCTTACTCATGGCACGACGAACAAGGTCGCTTCGTCCCAAGGTATATCCGCCGAGATCACGCACAATCTGCATAACCTGCTCCTGGTACACAATACATCCGTATGTGGGCTCAAGGATCGGCTGAAGCTCAGGTGTAAGATATGTAATGTTTCCCTGATTTTCCTTACCCTTGATGTACTTGGGAATAAAGTCCATGGGACCGGGACGGTACAATGAAATACCGGCGGTTACATCTTCAAGACTTCCCGGCTTAAGCTCCTTCATGAAGCTTTTCATTCCCGCACTTTCAAGCTGGAACAGGCCTTCTGTGTGACCCGAACCCATAATTGCAAATACCTTAGGGTCATTATAGTCTATATTGTCAATGTCAATACGTTTTCCCGTTGATTTCTCTACAAGATCCAAAGCATCCTTGATTACCGTCAATGTACGAAGGCCAAGGAAGTCCATCTTTAACAGTCCGAGCTCTTCCAATGTCGTCATAATGTACTGAGTGGTAATCGTACCGTCGGCGCCACGTTGCAAAGGTACATACTCATCAGCTGACTTAGGACAAATCAGAACGCCTGCCGCATGCATTGATGTATGTCTTGGCAAACCTTCAAGACGTCTGGACATATCAATAAGGTACTTTATTTCTTCATCCGAATCATATAAAGCCTTCAGCTCGGGATTCATGGTCAATGCCTTCTCAAGAGTCATATTTAACTCCATGGGAATCATTTTCGCAATCTGATCACCCGTCTGATAAGGCATATCAAGAACTCTGGCAACGTCTCTTACAACGCCCTTGGCAGCAAGAGTACCGAAAGTAACAATCTGAACCACCTTCTCGGCACCGTACTTGCGGCTTACGTAATCAATTACCTCCTGACGTCTCTCGTAGCAGAAGTCAATATCTATATCAGGCATCGACACACGTTCCGGATTCAGGAAACGTTCAAAAAGAAGGCTGAAACGTATAGGGTCGATGTTCGTAATATGCAAGCAGTACGAAACAATACTTCCCGCTGCCGAACCTCGTCCGGGACCAACAGGGATTCCCTGCGAGCGGGCATAATTTATAAAGTCCCATACGATAAGGAAATAATCCACATATCCCATTCTTTGTATGGTGGAAAGCTCATAATCCAGTCTGGGGCGAAGCTCTTCGACTTTGTCCGGGTATCTTTCTTCCAGTCCGTCTGAACAAAGCTTATTTAAATAGCTCCATGAGTCATACCCCTCGGGAACTTCAAAATGAGGCAGCTTTGTAATTCCAAATTCTATTTCAACGTTACATCGATCCGCAATTCTCTGTGTATTTTCAAGAGATTCCGGAGCATAAGGGAAGAGGAAACGCATTTCGTCTTCGCTTTTTACGTAGAACTGGCCGCCCTCATAGCGTAATCTGTTTTCGTCTTTAACCGTCTTACCCGTCTGAAGGCAAAGAAGAAGATCGTGTGCTTCAGCATCTTCAGCGTATGTATAGTGACAGTCATTTGTGCACACAAGGTCAATATCAAGCTCCTTGCTCATGCTGAGAAGTGCCGCATTTACCGTGCGCTGTTGAGGATATCCATGATCCTGTAATTCCAGGAAATAATTATCTTTTCCAAAAAGCTCTTTATATTTAAGAGCAGTCTTTTTTGCTTCAGCAAGGTTTCCTTTTACAATATATCTTTGTACCTCACCGGCCAGGCAGGCCGAAAGACAAATCAATCCTTCGTGATATTCTTTCAAAACCTCAAAGTCTACTCGAGGCTTGTAATAAAAGCCTTCCGTAAAACCTTTTGATACTATTTTGCAAAGATTCTCATAGCCTTTGTTGTTCTCCGCAAGAAGAATAAGATGGTTATATCTTTCGTCTCCGCCCGACAGTTCCTTGTCAAAGCGCGATCCCGGTGCCACATAAACCTCGCAGCCGAGTATCGGTTTTATTCCTGCTTCGCGGGCAGCTTTGTAGAAGTCAATGGCTCCATACATTACTCCGTGGTCTGTAATAGCCGCAGAGTCCATCCCAAGTTCCTTGACTCTCTTCACATATTCTTTTATTTTATTCGATCCGTCTAACAGAGAAAATTCTGTATGTACGTGAAGATGAACAAATGACATTGGGTGCTCCTTAAAACAGTATACCAACTTACATATTACCATTTCAGGGCAAAAAAAACAACCGACGTGCTATGACGCCGGTTGTCATATTTTCTGAATTACAGATATTTTTTAAGAACATCAACCTTATCTGTTGCTTCCCAGGGAAGGTCAAGGTCAAGTCTTCCGAAGTGACCGTAAGCTGCTGTCTGTTTGTAGATGGGACGACGAAGGTCAAGCATCTTAATGATTCCCGCAGGACGAAGGTCAAAATTTTCACGTACAATTTCAACAAGCTTGTCGTCTGCAAGCTTTCCTGTTCCGAATGTATCAACCATTACTGATGTGGGCTGAGCAACACCGATAGCGTATGAAAGCTGAATTTCACACTTATCCGCAAGACCTGCCGCAACGATATTCTTTGCAACATATCTTGCTGCATATGCAGCACTTCTGTCTACCTTTGTGCAATCCTTACCGGAGAAAGCTCCGCCGCCGTGACGAGCATATCCGCCGTAAGTATCTACGATAATTTTACGTCCTGTAAGTCCTGCGTCACCGTGAGGTCCGCCGATTACGAAACGACCTGTGGGATTGATGAAAATCTTTGTATCATCATCAACCATTTCCTTAGGAAGAATGGGATCGAATACATACTTTTTGATATCTTCATGAATCTGTTCCTGAGTAACATCCGCATCATGCTGTGTTGAACATACAACAGCTTCAAGTCTTGCAGGATTTCCGTTTTCATCATATTCAACTGAAACCTGTGTTTTTCCGTCGGGACGAAGGTATTTAAGTGTTCCGTCCTTTCTTACCTTTGTAAGCTGCAAAGCAAGTTTGTGCGCAAGTGAAATGGGATAAGGCATAAGTTCGGGTGTTTCGTTTGAAGCATATCCGAACATCATACCCTGGTCACCGGCACCTGTATCAAGATTATCCTTAAGAGAACCTTCCTTTGCTTCAAGGGCCTTATCAACACCCATTGCAATATCAGCTGACTGCTTATCAAGCGCAACCATAACCGCACATGAATTTCCGTCAATGCCCTTTGCTCCGTCATCGTATCCGATTTCAAGAACTGTTTTTCTTACGATTGCAGGTACATCAAGGTTAGCCTTTGTTGTAATTTCACCTGTTACAAGAACAAAACCTGTACAGGCTGCTGTTTCGCAGGCAACACGGCTCATAGGGTCTTCTGCCATGCAGGCATCAAGAATTGCGTCAGAAATCGCATCGCAGACTTTGTCGGGATGTCCTTCTGTAACCGATTCGGAAGTGAATAATCTTTTTTCCATAATTTTTTCCTTTCGTTTGATAAATTTAGTAGTTTCAATACTCTCATTCTGTCGTACGCAAAGCGATGTGTTTTTAACACTCTTTACGTTCCGGAGGCATAAAAAAACCGCCTACAGAATAAGCGGATTCGAATACTTAATCACTATTCCAATCCTCTTATTGTTCGAATCAACCGTATTTCGGTTCTCGCTCAGGTTGGCACCTTCCTGTTGGGGTTGCCGTGGCTTCATAGATCCTTTGTATCTCCACCACTCTGAATAAGAGACAACTTGAATATACAACCACGTTAAACAAGTGTCAAGTCTGCGCTGCTCCCTTTTCGAGAGTTTTTTACAATCATTATCACCTTTTGTTCTTGTTAATTCCCCGGAATACGAATAAAATAGTATTTAATGGGAGTGTAGAAAAATTGCATTCGGAAATTCACTCCGAATTTGCAAGCGAAATGGAGACTTTTATGAAAAGAGTTCGTACCGCTGATCTCGTGCCGGGAATGGTTACCGCCGAGGACGTGTACACCTATAACAATCAGCTCATTCTGCCAAAGGGCCTTGTTCTTACCGATAAGACCATTACAAAGCTTGAGTTCTATTCAATTATAAATATCCGAATTGACGATTCTGTTCCAAGTGAAGATATCTCTGAGCCTGTAGTTGAAGAAACAGGTTCGGTTTCCGAGAAAATCAAGAAAAGTCCTCAATTTAAGGAATTTAAGGCAGCTTTTGAATCAGAGGTTCCCCGGTTCCAGGGTATGCTTGATTCGGTCGCAAAAGAAGGGTCAAAGGTAAATCTTGACGATGTAATGGGATGCATCGACAACATACTCAACAGTTCATCCGGCTACTTCAACGTTTTTGATATGCTCCACAATATGCGTCAATACGACGATCTTACTTATGTACACAGTTTAAATGTAGCACTTATATGTAATATTTTTGCCAGATGGCTCAAAATGACAGAAGAAGAAATTCGTCTGGCTACAACCTGCGGACTCCTTCATGACATCGGAAAGCTTATCATTCCGGAAAGCGTAATAAAAAAACCCGATAAGCTTACCGATAATGAATATGCCCTTGTCAAGAAGCATACTCTTGAAGGCTACAATATATTGCGAAAGAATGATGTACCGGAATGCGTTATGAATTCGGCACTTATGCACCATGAACGCTGTGACGGTTCGGGGTATCCCTTCGGAATACGAAATTCCAAAATTGAGCCTTTTGCAAAGATGGTAGCCATTGCAGATGTTTACGACGCAATGACTTCCGCCCGTGTATACCGCGGCCCTATGTGCCCATTTAAGGTTATCGAGTTATTTGAAAATGAAGGTCTTCAGAAATATGATACCCACTACATCATGACCTTCCTTGAAAATATTGTTAACACATATATGCTTCAAAGTGTTCGTTTGAATGATGGTACCGTCGGCGAAGTTGTTTTTATCAACCGTTCCGCCCTTGCACGTCCCACCATTAAAACAACTGAGGGATTCTTGGACCTTTCCGAGCACCATGAATTATCAATTGAAGAGATAGTCTAGCAACTAAATAGAGATTAACGAAAAAGGTAAAAAAACAGCAGGCTCCTTTGAGTCTGCTGTAACTTTTTATATGGCCTTCATCTTAAATTTCTGAAGTTCTCTGTCATCGGACACCACTTCAATTTCCGCACCGAGGCTTCTTAACTTTTCAGGAAAATCCTCGTATCCGCGTTCAACAAAATGAATATCGTCAATAACGGTAAATCCCTTTGCTGCAAGCCCTGCAACCACAAGCGCTGCGCCGGCACGAAGGTCGGGAGCGGTAATGTTTGCCCCGGTATATCTTGTAACGCCTTCAATAACTGCAGTATTTCCTTCAACTTTTATATTTGCGCCAAGTCTTGTAAGCTCATCAACATATCTGAAACGATTTTCAAAAATGCTCTCAGTAACAATACTTGTGCCATCTGCGAGTCCCAATGCCACAACTATCTGTGGCTGCATATCCGTAGGGAATCCGGGATAAGGAAGTGTCTTAACCTGTGTCGTTCTGAATGGTTTCGAAGCAACAACACGGATTGCATCATCAGATTCTTCTATTTCGCATCCGATTTCAAGCAACTTTGAAGAAATAGATTCAAGGTGCTTGGGGATTATATTTTTAATAAGTACATCACCCTTTGTAACTGCGGCCGCAAGCATAAATGTTCCGGCTTCAATCTGATCGGGGATAATTGAATAATGTGCGCTATGGAGCTTTTCCACACCCTTTATTCGAATCACATCCGTACCTGCACCCTTTATGGATGCGCCCATGCTGTTAAGGAAATTTGCCACATCAACCACATGTGGTTCCTTAGCTGCATTCTCGATATATGTCTGGCCTTCAGCAAGCACTGCTGCCATCATTACATTAATTGTTGCACCTACGGAAACCACATCAAGATAAATATGGCTTCCTACAAGTTTTTCGGCTTCGGCAACAATACAACCATGTTCAATCTCAACATTTGCCCCAAGAGCTCTGAATCCCTTGATATGCTGGTCCACAGGGCGGCTTCCGATATTACATCCGCCGGGAAGCGCAACTTCCGCGTTTTTATATTTTCCGAGTAATGCTCCGGCAAAATAGTAGGAACCTCTGATTTTTTTAATACTGTCGATATCAAGCAATGTGGTGGAAATTGTAGAACCGTTGATTCTGACTGTATGTCGGTCAGTCTTCTCCACGTAAGCACCGATACTGCGCAATGCATCAAGCATCACGTTCGTATCCCTTAAATCAGGCACATTTTCTATTTCAACAGTTTCGTCCGAGAGTAAAGCAGCGGCAAGAATGCCCAGGGCAGCATTTTTAGCGCCTCCGATTTCCACTTCACCTACAAGGGGATTGCCTCCCTTGATTGCGTACTGATTCATATATTTCTCCGTATATCAAACAAGTTGATATTGATTTTTATATATATGGCATACTAACCAATGAGCAGATATCATTTTATCCCATATCTTGCGCACAGGTAAGTAAATAGCACAAATTGTTGAACTGCACAGTTCTGAAAGAATATATCACAAAACCCCGCCTTTGTCAAAGCGGGGTCTTTTGATGCTTTCACATATTACATTTTATAAACGATAGTATCCGAAAACTCTTAATTCAGGTATTTCAACGGGTTAACTGCCACACCGTTAATTCTCATTTCGAAGTGCAGGTGAGGACCTGTTGATACACCGGTATTACCGGAAAGGCCAATCTTCTGTCCCTGGCTGACTGACTGTCCCTTCGATACCAGAACTCGGCTTAAGTGAGCGTATCTCGTTTCACGTCCATCAGGATGTTTGATAAATACGCAGTATCCGTAGCTGCTCATCCAGCCGGCGTGAGTAATTGTGCCACCGCAGGAAGCAACGACGCTTGTTCCTACGGGAGTTCCCCAGTCAACCGCTTTGTGGAACGATGACATTCCTCTCATAGTTGAGGCTCTGGAACCATATCCGTCTGTAATGCGTCCGCCTGAGATAGGCTTAATATATGTAGGAGGAATCTTTGTTCCTTTTTCAACAATCTTAGGAATAGCCTTAACAATAATATCCTCACGGATAATCTCACTCTTAACAGAATCACCGTTTAAATAGCTTGTTTTTTCGACAGCCTTATGATATCCGGATGACGGTTCCTGAAGAACAACTTCCTTCGTGGTATACCAGTCATCATTATACTGATAGATAACAGCCGCCTCGTAAGTACCTTCGTAATACTTGAGTTCTTCTCTGCGCACTCCAAGTTCCGGCTGTGGAACAGTAATCGTAAGTTCATCACCAACTCGGATAATTGAATTCTCGCTTGTAAGAGATTCGTTTAACTCGATAAGGTTTGAAACCGTTATTCCTGTTTTGTATGCAATTCCGGAAAGTGTATCACCGGAAACTACTTCATAAATAGTTTTTTGTTCTTTTTCCTTAGTTACATCATCAATCGCAGTTGAAAGAGGCTGTATCTGGGAAGTGGGGATGTAAGCTTCAACAACTTCAACATTATTGTTAAAACTCATCTCAGTGATACCGTAATCATAATCATCAAAATCGGGCTCTATTTCAACCACAATATTTGACAAGACTTCATCAAGTGCTTTAAACATACCGTCACTGCCAAGATATTCTTCAGCCGTAACATGCTCATTGTCCTTTTCTTCGATGAGCGAATTGTTGATTATCACCGGAACAAGAACCGGAAGTTCTCGCGCAGTATCCGCAACAAGCTCAACGCTGAACTTTCCCTCGGTATCATATTTGCCAAGGGAAGCTTCCAGAAGAGCAACAACATCTTCAGCAGACGGAACGTTAATCATAAACTTATCAATCTTCACCGTATACGCATGCTGCATTGTTGATACGGTAGAATTCTTGTAAGCTTCCTTGATATTTGCAAGGAGAATCTCATCCGGATCAGCCTTACCCGTGAGAAGCTCCAGCCCCTGAACCTCAACATCGCAATCGATAAAAACCATTTCCTTACTTTCAGAAGAAAGATCACGGCGTGCCTGAGTCAGAAGTTTCTGCGCATAAGCCTCATCTTTAACAAGGCCCATCTCGGCGCCGTTAATAATCAGCTTGTACATATTGAAGCCCTGACTTTTGTACAGCTTAACGCAGGGCATCAGGAATGCCGCAAGAAGAATAGCTACGACGCATACCCAATAAAATGAAATTTTACATTTTTTATAATATCTTGAAAGAAAAAACATTAAATATATCTCCGAAAATCCATCCGCATTTACTGCTTTTTCGCCACGGAATAGCCGAACTTGCCCAGTTCCTCACCAAGTGTGTAATACTTTCCGTGAGAATATGCTATTGGATCACATTTTTCAAAATGAAATACATTTTTCTCGTCCATAAGGCTCTCGTCTGCATGAACAGCAACAACCTCGCCGTAAAAAATTGTATGAGAACCGAGGTCCTCGGTTTTTGTAACTTTACATTCAATATTAACCGGACTCTCTTTTATGAGAGGCGCCTTAATCTCGCTGCATTTTCCCGGAGTAAGTCCGGCAAGCTCCCATTTGTTTACGTCTTTACCGCTTTTAACTCCGCAAAGATCTGTTGCTCTTACCAAGTCACGATTCGTTAAATTAAGACAGAATTCCTTGCTTTCCATAAGCATATTGTAGGAATGTCTGCTTTTTCTCACAGAAATGGATACCATTGCAGGGTCGGAATTAATTGTTCCTGCCCATGCGATTGTAATAATATTTGTGTTCCCGGCATTGTCGGCAACACTTACCATGACAACCGGCAGCGGATAGAGCATATTGCCGGGTTTAAAATCAACTTTTCCCATTTTTAATCCCTTATAACTTTATATCAAGAAGAAAAAGAACAATAAGTGCGGCAATTGAAGCAAATGAAAGAACTGAGAATATAACCGATGTTACTATTGTTCCCTTAAGTTTTTTAATCTGCTTCTTTAAATCGGAATTCTGATCCGCAAGAGCCTGCGTCTGAAGTTCAAGCTCCTCCACAATCGAAGCCTGTACGTTTCTGTATACGCGCACATTCTCCTTGTGGATAAATTCTTCCTGCTCTTTAGCCATTCCCTCGCCGGAAGTATTGTCACTGCTTATCGACTCTAATTTTTCAATCGTTTCCGCAACAAGCTGTCCCGTCTGTTCGTTTGTTTCAACACACTTTAAATACAGTCTGCGAATTTCGGCCGCTGCTGCTTCATAGTTTTTCAGTTCTTCTTTCACTTCCTGAAACTCTTTAGCTTCAGCTTCGGAATTCGCACGAATAATATCATCGGTTCCGCACTGTTTTACAAGTTTTTCCTTAAAACCATCCATTTTATTTTTCCTCTTCAGTGTTATGCCCTTTCTCCAGGCGACGAACCTCGTCATTCAGAGAAAGCATTCTGTCATCAAGTATTGAAATCATACTTGCACATTCAATAAGTTCCGAGCGAATGTACTCAGGAACATTTCCTTCGAATTTATAATTAATTTTATGTTCAAGACTTGCCCAGAAATCCATTGCAACGGTTCTGATTTGGATTTCGACTATTGTTTCAACCGTTCTGTCGGAAAGAAAAATAGGTACCGTTACAAGCATATGATAGCTTTTGTATCCCGAGGGTTTGGGATTTTTGATATAGTCCTTAACCTCAACAACCTTGACATCCGACTGGTTCGAAAGCATCTCGGCAATTCTGTAAATATCGCTGGTAAAACTGCAAATAATACGAATTCCGGCGATATCGTTTATACAGGAAACCATGTTTTCGATAGTGGATTCCTTGCCGTATTTTTTTAATTTTTTAACAATACTCTCAGGTGTTTTAAGCCTGGATTTAATATGTTCAATCGGATTATACTGATGAACCTGCTGAAATTCATCATTAAGAATTTCAAGCTTAGTATTTACCTCCCGAATGGCAGACTTATATACAAGTGTCAGCTCATTCCAGGTTTCCACCTGATTATTTTCTTTGTAATCGTCCATATTTTTCCCCAAAAATATATAGTTTCGGCGACGCACACCGAGTATAATATAGCACAAAAGCCAATATTTGTAAAACAAACTCAGGAGAACAACAATATGCGCATCTGGGCACGGGAATTCAAAAACAATCATATGCTTAAAGACATCACTGTTGAAAACAATTCATCCGACACAAGAACTCATAAGGTTTTCGATGCACTTGACGAAGTATGCCACGCATTCGATCTCCCCAAACCAATCTGGCTTAATGTTAACATCAAAGATTTTAAGAAAAGCGGGAAAACACGTTTTTACAAAGATTCTTTTATAGAAGAAATCCCCTTCGACTATCTTGAATTCAAGATTATCGAAGAGGATTGAATTTACTTACGAATACCTTTTGCCTTGAGTTTCTCAAAGAAAGCATCGATTTCAGAAACGATATGATCTCGAGGCATAGACTTTAATAGATATCCCTGTGCCCTTAGTGAAAGAACCTTCATAACGCTTTCTCTGTCACCCTTTGCCGTAAGGAATATTACCGGAATATCCTGAGTTTTTACATCGCTTCTAATCATTTCAAGAAGCTGCGGTCCTGTACAAACAGGCATATCATAGTCAAGAAGAACAAGATCCGGCGAATTGTTTGCAAGGAAGGTTATTGCATTAAGTGCCGAATTAACCATCGAAATTCTGTACTTTTCTTCAAGCCAGCTTTTGATGGTATTAAGCATAGTACCCGAATCGTCCACAATAAGAATATGCTTCTTGTGAGAGTCTGCCCCGGTTCTGTCCAGTATCTTCTTTACTTCCTCAACAACCTGCTTTGCGTTTATCGGGCGAAGGAATTCACCCACAATATATTCACTTGCAATAATCTTTTTAGCTTCTCTGATGTCTTCTTCATATCCGATAAATGCCAGCTGGTGGCCATCATCAATACACAGGTCTCTTAAGAAAATAAGCGCCTGCATATCCGAAGTAATTTCCTGCTCAACACAAAGAATTATCAGTTCGGGAAGGGTATCTTTCTTCTTACTGAGGGTTTGAACATCAAACACGGATGTAAGACACTCATATTCGGTCGCTTCCAAATCTTTTCTGATTGTTCTGAGCAAGAATGAATCCTTATTATCAATAAACAACACACTTTTTTCCATTACTGACACCTCTGTAAATAACTTTCTATTTCTGTAAGCATTCCGTCTCTGTCAACTTCAGCCATTCCTGTTTTTAGCTTCGAATAAGTTGCCGTAAAACCGTCGGGAAGTTTATATTCTTCAAGCGCATCCATTATCATGGCCGATGTATCATGATCAAATGCCGATAACGCTTCCTGCATTTCCATAAGCATACCTTTCAGCTCATCCTCAGGTATTTCCTCACGGTCATCGTTTTCCGATGTATTGTACACTTCGCTGAGAGCCTGTACCACTCGTTTGTATTCCTCAAGCAATGCGGGCGTATCGCGTTCAATGGTTTCGACGTCGTTTTCCCGACCCGCCATTTCAAGCGCCTTTGCCGCTTCCGAAAACTCCATGTGACCCAACAGTCTCGCCGAACTTTTTAGTGCATGTACCTGAATGGTATAGTTCTGAATATCTTTTTCGTTGAAATAATCTTCAATCATTTTGATTCGTTCATATCCCGAATCATAGAACATCTTGCAAATTTTAATATATATTTCTTCCTGCGAAGAGGTTTCAATTCCCAGTCCGACGTCAATTCCGGGAATCTTATTAATTTCCGCAAGCACTCCGGTAAATTCTTCTTGTTCAGATTCTTCTTCCTCAACCTCATAAGGAACAACAAGATTCGAACTGAGATAATGCTTTATCATTGCCTCCATAAGCTTGCTTTCTATGGGCTTTGCAAGATAATCCGTGAAGCCTTCACGGAGGTACTCGTCCTTAGCACCCTGAACAGCATTGGCTGTAAGAACAATCATCGGAACTCCCTTATTCAAAGGACATTTTTTCCTGATGTTTTCCATTGTTTCCGTGCCGTCCATCTTAGGCATCATAGCATCTATAAAAATAATATCGTACTTATTGTTCTTCGCAAGTTCGATTCCGTCCGCACCGTTTAGTGCACTGTCAATGCCTATACCGATTCGCTTTAACAGACTTCTGACAACCACGATGTTCATTTCGACATCATCGATTACAAGTATTTTTGCGTCCGGTGCATGGAAATTTTCCATAGCCTCGTCTTCATTCTTCTGAGCAGCAACTCTTTCCTGTGTACCCGCAAGAGTTCCCTCGCTCCAGATTTTCTGCTCAATTTTGAATGCGAAGGTTGATCCCTGCCCATAGGTACTTTCTATTTCCAGCTTACTGCCCATTCTGGAAAGAAGTTCCCGGGTAATCGAAAGGCCAAGGCCCGTTCCTTCAATATTCTTGTTTCTGTTTTCTTCAAGACGATAATTCGATGAAAATATAGCTTCGATGCTTTCCGGTTTCATACCGATTCCGGTGTCTGTGACTGCAATCAAAAGATCGATTTGTTCTTTCGATATTCGGTCATATCCCACCTCGAAAGTAATTGAGCCTTTCTCAGTATACTTTACGGCATTGTTCAATAAGTTTGCCATAATCTGTTTGATTCGGACGGCATCGCCGACGAGAAGCGCCGGTGTTTCAGGATCAATCTTCACCTCAAACGCGAGTCCCTTTTCATGCGCTTTAGGTTTTATCACGCGCAACAGTTCATCAATGGTCGGACCCAAATCATATTTCGCAGGAAGCACTTCCATTTTTCCCGATTGAATCTTTGCAAAATCCAAAATATCGTTCATCAGGCCAAGGAGCGTATTTGCAGCATTCTGAACATCCCTGGCATACTCACGAATATTGTCCTGATTCGTTTCCCTGAGAATCATTGTGTTCATTCCGAGAACAGCATTGATGGGAGTTCTGATTTCGTGAGACATTGACGTAAGAAAGTTTGTTTTAGCCCTTGTCGTCGCCTCAGCGTCACTCAATGCCTCTTCAAATTCATGTGCTTTCCGAAGGTCATCATCGATATTTCTGACCATCGATACATTGTGTATATCACCGTCATTACTGCGATAAAGAATTGCCATTGAATCCATCCAATGACTTTCATCGTTAATTTTCTGCTTAACGCAGCACCTAACCGTTGTCTGACCTTCTTCATATGCTTTAAGAAGTGCTTCTCTCGAAAACTTTCTTTGGAATTCAGCACGGTGTATAGGCTCGGGAATTGTATTCAGCACCAAATCAAGCGTCGCGTTAATTGTCGGCGCCGCATGCTTATCTTTTCCTTCCGTTTCATTATATTCAACGCGGCAGGTATCTTTTGTGACATTTTGAATCATTATGAACGGATACTCGCTGCGCATCGCGTCAATTATAAGTTGTAACTCAATATTGTCCCGTTGCTTCCTGTAATAATCGTCCTGTTCCCTTTTCTCGCTTATTTTTTCGGAAATAACAATTGAATATACAATTACACCCGCAAAGGCAATTACGACAATTCCGATTTTTACTATTACCGACATATCTACCAGAATTGTAACGCCCACAACAGAGAGGAGCGCAGTCATAACTATTAAGTTCAAAACAGCATGCTTTGTTACATCACGCACAGCACGTTCCTCCATCCATACATATGGAATCATTTTATCAGATATTTATGATTTTTACACATTTTTTTGGTGTAAAAATAAATTTTTTCGCAAACGAAAATTTCGGAGAAATTTCACTTTCTTTTATATGGTTTTGCGCAAAGAAAAACAACCCTCGCGTACAAGCGCAAGAGTTGTCATAATCGATAATCAATATCCTTCGGGGTTATTCTTCTGCCAGTTCCATGAATCGGCACACATTTCTTTTATGCCGAACTCCGCTTCCCAGCCAAGTTCTTCTTTGGCCTTGTCTGCACTGGAATAGCATGTTGCAATGTCGCCGGGGCGTCTGGGACCGATTTCATAAGGAATTTTCACGCCGGTAGCTTCTTCGAAATTCTTTACGATATCGAGAACACTATAGCCTACGCCTGTTCCGAGATTGTAAATTTTAAGTCCGGCATTTTCCTTAATCTTGTTAAGTGCCTTAACATGTCCTTTTGCCAGATCAACAACGTGAATATAATCTCTGACTCCTGTTCCGTCATGGGTATCGTAGTCATTTCCGAATACTGTAAGATGATCTCTCTTTCCTACCGCAACCTGTGTTATGTAGGGCATAAGATTGTTTGGAATTCCATTGGGGTTTTCGCCCATGGTTCCCGACTTGTGTGCACCGATGGGATTGAAGTATCTGAGAAGAATAACATTCCATTCAGGATCGGCCTTCTGCATATCCGAAAGAATCTGCTCAAGCATTGACTTTGTCCATCCGTAAGGATTTGTACACTGACCCTTAGGGCACTCCTCTGTAATGGGAATAAATGCAGGATCACCGTAAACCGTTGCTGAAGAAGAAAAGATAATGTTCTTCACGCCGTGTTTTCTCATCTCATCAACAAGAGTCAATGTTCCCGAAATGTTGTTTTCATAATATTCCCAAGGCTTCTGAACGGATTCACCCACTGCCTTAAGTCCGGCAAAATGAATGCATGCATCAACATTTTCTTTATCCAAAATTTCCGCAAGCTTTGTTCTGTCAAGAATATCTCCTTCGTAGAAGGTAACTTCCTTGCCTGTAATCTTTGCGACACGCTTTAACGATTCAGGACTTGAATTAGAAAGATTGTCAAGAACAACCACATCATAGCCTGCATTCTGAAGTTCAACCACTGTGTGGCTTCCTATATATCCGGCACCACCTGTAACAAGAATTTTCATAGTAATCTCCGCGTAATAATATTTTTTGTTTTGTTGCTGTTTAAAGTATATTGAAGAAGCATAGTAACATCAACATTATTTTGTTATTATTACCTGTCAAAATGTTAGATAGAAACTGTTTTCCCTGCAGGAACCATGTAATCTTTATCGCCGTAACTAAACCAAATATCGGTTGCGGTCGGATTACAGCATGTGTCCATATTCACATTAAAGCGAAGCTGCTTGAAAGCCTGAACGTAATCATATACTTCAATGTTGGTGCAATACCAGATATCATCCCGTCCTCCCATATATTTGAAGAAGTCCTCGATAACATTCCAGTTATCTCTTTCCTCGAATTCGTAGCTGTGTCCCCACAGATAGAAAAGTTTTGCATCCCAGGAAGCGGGAATCTCTATAAATTTCTTTGCAAGTTCCATAAGTTCCGGATCGTTATGATGGCAGGTTGCCGCAAGACGTAACCAGTCCTTCGGAATAGTAAAATCATGTGTTGAGTGAACGGTTCTCGCATATGCCATACCGCAGCTTTTCAAGGTTGTCACTGCATCATCGTCATATCCGCCGAAAGGATAAGCAAAACCTCTGACAATTCCTCCAAACTGCTCTTCAAGGCATTTTCTGTCCTCCAAAACTTCCTTTACGGCTATGTTTGCAGGAAGACCAACGAGAGAAGCGTGCGTATAACAATGTGTAGCAACTTCCCAATCGCAGTCAGTGTATACTTTGGTTACCTCTGACTTTGACATACGTCTGTGAATGGTTCCGGGTGCATACACGGTTCCTTCCGGAGCATAGCAGCCGCTGTTCAAATTAAAAGTACCCTTAATTCCGTATTTTTTTGCGAGCTCAATCAGTTTTTTGTCCTGTTCAACGCCATCATCATAGCTGAGTGTGAGAGCCTTACTTAATCCACCGGGATATTTCATTATCATGTTTGCCATTTTGTTTTCCTCCGAAACTAATCTTAACGCGAATTATTATAACATAATATACTTCTATATGTTATAATATTACTGTTTTGAAATGCCGCTTTCCAAAAGTCGGTGTTCAAAAATTATCATAACGAATGATTAATATGCTTACGGATAAAAATATGGCAGGAACACTTTACGTGGTGGCAACACCCATCGGAAACTTAAATGACATGACTCCCCGCGCAATCAGCACTCTCAATGAGGTGGATCTGATTGCTGCCGAAGATACACGAAATACAATGAAGCTTTTGGCGCATTTTGATATTCATACGCCCATGACCGCAAACCATAAGTTCAATGAGCTTCAGGTTGTGGACAGGCTTGTCGGTGAACTTCTTGGCGGAAAGAATATCGCAGTTGTCTCCGATGCGGGAACGCCGTGTGTAAACGATCCCGGTTTTGTTCTTGTTAAGGCAGCAGCCGAAGCCGGCATTAACGTAGTCGGAGTAAGCGGCTGTTGTGCAGCCGTAACTGCAGTTTCCGCATCAGGTCTGTGTTCCGACACTTTTCGCTTCATGGGATTTTTCCCACGTGAAAAAAAAGATGCTTTGCAGATTATGGACATAGTCAAAAATTCGCAAAAGGATTTATATATTTTCTACGAATCTCCGAAACGAATTCTTGATACGGTTAAAATTCTGGAAGAAGAAATCCCTACGGCATCGCTTGCCCTTTGCAACGATTTGACAAAACTGCACGAGCAGATTTACAGAGGAACACCTTCACAGGTTTACGGTGAGCTTATGGCCAATCCCAACCGTGAAAAGGGTGAATATGCACTTCTCTTTTACTACGAGCCCGTTTCTGTAATGGCTGAGGAAGAAGCTCCCGGTATCTCACTTGAAGCATTGCTTGTAGACCGAATTGTGAAAACAGGATGTTCCATGAAGGAAGCAATTGCCGAATTGGCTTCGGACAAATCGATATCTGCGGGCAAAAAGGAGATTTATGCGGCATCGCTTAATCTGAAGGAGCTCTTTTAGTTTGAAATGCGTTGCTATATGATATAGACTGTTGTTCTTATAACAGCCGCAGATGATTTGAAAAGTATGCCGGACAGCACTTATAACAGTCGCAAATAAATTTAAAAAAACGTAGTGAACAGCCGGTCTTCACATGAGTGTTCACAATCAAACGGAGGTATTTATATGACAAAAGTATTTATTGACGGAAGCGAAGGAACAACCGGTCTTCGCATTTTTGAAAGATTTGAGAAACGTGATGACGTTGAAATTATAAAAATCGATCCCGAACTGCGAAAGGATTCCGCAGAAAGAAAAAAGCTTATCAATTCTTCCGATATTACTTTCCTCTGCCTTCCCGATGCAGCTGCCGAAGAATCTGTAAGCCTTGTTGAAAATGACAATGTTGTTATTATCGATACTTCAACCGCTCACAGAACAAATGAAGGCTGGGCATACGGTTTTCCCGAATTGTCATCAAAGCACCGCGAAAACATTGTCACCGGAAAAAGAATTGCCGTTCCGGGATGTCATGCTTCCGGCTTTATTTCTGTAGTCTATCCTCTCGTTAATTTAGGGATCCTTCCCAAGGATTATCCGATTTCTTCTTTCTCACTTACAGGCTACAGCGGTGGCGGAAAGAAAATGATTGCTGCATACGAGGCAGAGGATAAAGCAAACGAATTATTTGCTCCAAGAGAATATGCGCTCGGTCAGAAGCACAAGCACTTAAAGGAAATGAAAGCAATTTGCGGCTTGGAAAGACTTCCTCTTTTCTCCCCCATTGTTGATGACTACTACAGCGGAATGGTTGTTTCCGTTCCCCTTTTCACAGATATGCTTAAAGAAAGAACAACGGTTGAAGCTGTTCACGAAATGCTTACAAAATTCTACGAAGGAAGTCGTTTCGTAGAAGTAGCTGCTTTGGACGATCCCGTATGCACAACGGGATTCATCGCAGGAAATTCTCTTTCCGGATATGACGGAATGAAATTATATGTAACCGGAAATGAAGACAGAATCATTGTTTCATCTCAGTTTGACAATCTCGGAAAGGGTGCATCCGGTGCTGCAATGCAGTGTATGAACCTTGTTCTTGGTTGTGATGAAGCAAAAGGACTTAATATTTAACAGGTGACTCAGTGAATATAATCATTTTATCGGGCGGTTCCGGAAAACGTCTGTGGCCGCTTTCAAATGACGTTCGTTCAAAACAATTTATAAGGATTTTAAAAAAAGAAGGCACGGATGAATATGAGTCCATGGTAGAACGTATTTATCGCGGAATAAAGGCTTCCATGCCCGATGCAGGGATAACGATTGCTACCGGCAAAGCCCAGGTACCTATACTTATCAATCAGCTTGGCGACAAGGTCGATATTTGTGTTGAGCCCACACGGCGCGATACGTTCCCTGCCATTGCGCTGGCAGCTTCATACCTTCATGATGTAAAAAACGTCAACCCATCCGAACCTGTTGTTGTTTGCCCTGTAGATCCATTTGTCGAGAATGATTATTTTGACACTATAAAAATGATGGGCGAGGCAGTCAAATCAGGTACCGCAAATATGTACTTAATGGGTATCAGGCCTGATTATCCCAGTGAAAAATACGGCTATATTCTCACTGATTCCGAGAGCAATGTCATTGATTTTCGCGAGAAACCCGATCTTGAAACCGCAAAGAAATATCTCGCGGACGGAGCACTTTGGAACGGCGGTGTATTTGCTTTCTCTCTTGAATATATATTAAGCAAGGCCAACGAGCTCATAGGATATACCACCTACGAAGAGATTTCTTCAAACTACGAAAATATAAAAAAAATCAGCTTTGACTATGCTGTGGTTGAAAAAGAAAAAAGTATCGCCGCCATAGTTTTTGACGGCACTTGGAAGGACTTAGGAACCTGGAATACACTTACCGAGGCGATGGAATCAGACTCCATCGGAAATGCCGTAATAAGTCATTGTGAGAACACACATGTGTTAAACGAGTTGGATCTTCCTATTCTGTGCATCGGATTAAAGGATGCTGTTGTTGCGGCAAGCTCCGACGGAATTCTTGTTTCCGACAAACATCAATCAAGCTACATGAAGCCCCTCGTCGAAGATATTGCCGGTCCTGTAATGTACGCCGAAAAATCCTGGGGAAGTTATAAGGTTATGGATGTTGAAAAAGAAAGCCTTACAATTAAGGTCACTCTTCTTCCCGGACACAAAATGAACTACCATTATCATGAACACCGTGATGAAATCTGGTCTGTGGTTGAAGGCGCTGGTACAATCATTATAAACGGCGGTTCCCAGAATATCGGTCCGGGATATGTTATAAAAATCCCTGCAGGAACAAAGCATACCGTAATCGCCAAAACCGAATTAAAGCTTATTGAGACTCAGGTTGGCAAGAACATCGACGTTAACGATAAAATCAAATGTGAATAACTATTAAATTGCTGAATATCCTATTATTCGGCAATTACACAAATAACCCCCGAAGGCACACGCAAATTACATTTGCATCGCCGTCAGGGGTTATTTTTCAATATGAAAATACTTTCCCATTGCTCATAAAATCCTGTTGCATCGTGCCGGTCGCATAGCATCCGCCTGCAAACACTTTTTATTTACAATTGGCTTTAAATTCTTCATTTATTTGGCTTTGCATCTCTGCAAAAAGTTCAGCATATCTGATATTGCTCTTTCCGATTTTATAGCAGGTACCATACACATGCAAAGGTATTTCTCTTCCGTTCCATACAATCGGATTCCCGTTCTGTGAAAGAACCTTCTCAACAATATTTTCCGCGTATGATTTTTCTTCCGAAGCAGTAAGCGCAACAAATTCGTCGCCTCCGATTCTGAATACAACATCCTCCGGACCTGCTGCCTCTTCAAGTCTTGTCATTGCTGTCATTATTGCAATGTCACCTGCTTCAATTGAAATATCATTAATGGGAATAAGTGATTTAATATCTATACCCACAAAATAGCAATCCTTCCTTGCTCTGATCAAATCGTACAATTCACTAATGTCAACTTTCTTCTTACACGCCATATCAAAGTCCTCCATAAGTTCCGGTTCAAAACGAAAAGCCGGAAACAATTCGTAGCGTTTCGGATTACTTTTATATTCAGAAGGCGTTACCATCCACACAGATTTAAAAGCTCGTGTAAAGGCTTCATTGCTGCTGTAGCCGTATTTAACTGCCAAGTCCAGCAACGATATTTCTTTGCTGCATGTAGCTATCTCCCTGGCCGCAAGGCTCATTCTTCTTCTGATAATGTAATCACGAATGCTTATTCTGGTTACGTATTTGAAAAGCTTTTCAATGCTTGATTTGGAACAATAAAGATTTGCTGCGATATCATCGGTTTTTATATTCTCTGTAAGATTTTTTTCGATGTAATCCAGAGCTTCCGTAAGCATCAGCAAATTCTTCATTATGTCCTCCTCTCTCGATATCGTAACTATACATTATCAGTTAGCAGAAAATGCCTCTTGATATTTTGAGTAAAAATAAATCATAAAGAATTCCGTTAAGCTTCTTCGATGGAAGCCTTAACCAGCTGCCAGGCTATGCTCCCTTCTCTGAGCATTGACAGCGCATCCTCAAACTTAGCCCAAACCACATCGTCAACCTCACCCGAAAGCTTAAAGTCCTTCTTTTTGACCTTCGCTTTAAATCCAAGCATCAGCATTTCTTTTTTGTCATAAGGATAGCTTGCGATGAACTTTAGCGACTCAACATCCTGCCCGATTTCTTCTTTTACCTCACGAATAACCGTTTCCTCAGCAGACTCTCCCATCTTCATTATGCCCGCAACGCAAACATAGCTTGTGGTTGATACATAATTCTGGCGAAGCAGTGCTACCTCGTTTTCTTCGTTGCATACAGCAGTAATGATGCTTGTTGTAAACATATCCCACAGAGGGACACAGCAGCTTTCACAATAAGGAATCATTCCTTCATCGCCGATTTCTTTCTTTATTAATTTGCTTCCGCAATGCGGACAATATGTAAATTTCATTATTTGCCTCCGAAAGTTTTCAAACTCAGGCTTTCTTCAGTTCATAAATATCATCAAAAGAAATTGCTGTATTCACAATCTTGAGAAGCCTTGCTTCTTCATCTATTTTTGTAAGAATTCCTGTAACTTTAAGATAACATTCTTCTTGCTTTTTGTAATATATGCATTCAATCATATCGCCGATTTTCGACTGTATAAGCGTTTCATCCAGTTCGTTCAGTCGCTCTTCCGACAGTTCCTGCTTCGGAATAACAATATGCTCTTTTGCACGTAGAGCCATCTCATAGCCTTTTAGCGCAGCGAAGGGCATAAATTGTTTCGCACGGTCTTCCCTATTCATTTTTCCGCGTACTTTTCCACTCATCATTTTCCTTCCCTGCAACAGTGAGTCCGTTTATCATTCTTTATCGGTTATCTGACCTCTGAGAGACATCGCTTTTATCTTTTTCCGCTTTTGTGACCGCCGATCTGAGAGTTTCTCTCAATCATTGTTCCGCTTTCTTCCAGGTTCATTCCTTTTAAAATAGCGTTTTTTCCGTACTTGTTTTTTATGGAAATCATTGCTTTCTGAATTTTGTTTTCCTTTTCCATTTCAGCCGGGTCAGTAAACAAATCGTACTGGCGCAGCGCTTCATCAGAAATATCGTTGAATGAAATGCTCATTCTTCTTACATCATAAAATGGATTTTTAATCTTATCGTACAGTTCAGTAACAAAGGGAACAATGTATTTTGCCGAGCTTGAGGCTACCGGAAGATGAACACTGCCTCGTGCGGACTCTATTCGATATGCATTGGAATATCCCAGATACATAGTGATTGATTCCGTTATCAATCCTTTATCGACAAGATCAAGACATAGGTCGTCAGCCATTTCTCTTATTACCAATCGGCCTTCGTCGTGTCCGTAATCCCTGGGAAGAACCTGTCCCGATGTAATCGAATTTGATTTTGGTTTAAATTCCTTAATATCACGCATTGTGCAACTTTCCCTGCCCCAGGCGTGATCAATGAGCAACTCCGCATCGATGCCGAAAAGATTGTACAAGAGATTCTCATCTGCATGCGCAATGTCGCGCATTGTTTCTATTCCGCTTCTTTTTAATCTTTCAACGGTGCCTTTACCGACACGCCAGAAATCAGTCAACGGCTTGTGGTCCCACAGCTTCTCCTTATACAGTTCTTCATCCAAAACTCCTATATGATCGTCAACGTGCTTTGCATATATATCCATCGCAATTTTGGCCAGATAAAGATTGCTTCCTATTCCGCATGTTGAAGTAATTCCCGTTGTTTCAAAAATGTCGTTCATTATACGACTTCCCAATTCTTTGGCAGTCATATTGTATAATTGCAGGTAATCCGTAACATCCATAAATACTTCATCGATTGAATATACATGAATGTCTTCTTTGGATATGTACTTTAAATAGATAGCATAAATTTCCGACGATACATCAATGTATTTCTGCATCCTCGGTTCCGCAATAATAAAGTCTATGTTTTTGGGAATTTCAAATAATCTGCATCGTCCCGGTACTCCAAGCTTCTTCATTGCAGGCGACACAGCCAGGCATATTGTTTTCTCCGATCTCTCAGGGTCTGCTACAACAAGTCTTGCCGTAAACGGATCCAATCCGCGTTCCGCACATTCAACTGAAGCGTAAAATGATTTTAGGTCAATGCAAACATAAGTTCGATTGTTCATAGCGACATTATAAATAGTTTTGATAAAATAATCAATTACAATAAAGTTTCCGCGAGGGGATACTTTTCGCACGGCATATGTCACTTGCAATTATTTTCTTCTGCTTTCATCCGGTTCGTAAAAAAGCAGGCCTTCTTCAATAACAGTGCAGTGTTCACCGTTCAGTTCGTATATATTTACACTGCAGTTATGCTGCAAAGCACCATCCCAAAAATTTTCAAGTCCATGTTTTTTCAAATTCAGCATAAGCCCTTTGTTCATAGCACCATGCCCTGATATAAGCACGCAGGAATCAGGCTTTTCCAGTGACATAGGTCGCAGCACCTTATCCACAAAGTCGCCTGTGCGCTCGCAAAGCGATGTAAGTGTTTCGCCACCTTCAGAAGGTACATAAAGATGCGGAGCAGTGAAAAAAAGTTTGCAGGATGGCTCGCGCTCTTCAGGAAGCTTCCCCTCGTTAATACCAAAACCCACCTCGCAAAGGCGCCGGTCTGTTTCAACCGGAATTTTCCTGTCTCGACGTATTATATCAGCTGTATCATAAGCTCGTTTTAGTGGGCTTGAAAAAATTCTGTCAAAGCAAACATCCTTAAGTCCCTCGGCTGTTTTAAACGCCAGCTCACGGCCGTAATCATTAAGCTCCGTATCCGTCTGACCTTGAAGCTTCCACTTTAAATTCCAATCTGTCTCTCCATGACGAACAATATAAACCTTCATAACAAAATTTCCTCATATAAAAAGCTCTGTAACTTGATAATTCAAAGCTACAGAGCATTTTTATTATCTTTCTTCTCTGAAGTAAGGCAGTCCCAGCGAAGCCGGCGGCTGATTCTCACGTTTGTTTCTCATACTTGTTATAACAAGAACAACAAGTGTTACCACATATGGAATCATCTTATAAAGTTCCTTGTATTCCATATGGTCGATTCCCGAAGGAATATAAAGATATACAATGTACAATCCGCCGAAGAGGATTGAAGCGAAAATACTCATATCCGGTTTCCAGATTGTAAATATTACAAGAGCAATTGCAAGCCATCCTCTGTCACCGAAAGCATCATTTGACCAAACGCCGCAGGCATAGTCCATTACGTAGTAAAGACCGCCAAGACCTGCTATCATACATCCGCCAACAGTCGCAAAGTACTTATATCTTGTAACATTGATACCGGCTGCATCGGCTGTTGTAGGACTTTCACCCACAGCACGAAGATGAAGACCGATTCGTGTATGATTCATAATAATTGCTGCTGCAATTGCAATTGCTATTGCGAAGTAAGCCAGAAATCCGTATGAAAGGAAAATTTTGCCGAACCATCCGCATTTGTCCGAAAAAGGAAGTGCCTTACTAAAATATGCACTTGTTTTTGATAATGCAATCGAAGGAACATCCGCCTTCGCAATTTTTATTAACGAACCGCCAAAGAAATTACCGAAGCCCACACCGAACGTAGTCATTGCAAGGCCGGTAACATTCTGATTTGCCCGCAATGTAACTGTAAGAAAGCAGTACAGCATACCCATCAGGAACGAACCAAGAAGTGAGCAAAACAGCGGAATTGCAATTGCAAAAAACGGATTAATATTTTTTGCATGGCTTTCATAAGCAAACGATCCGATTACACCGCTGATTGCGCCAACATACATAACGCCCGGGATACCAAGGTTAAGATTACCTGACTTCTGTGTAATGATTTCACCGGTACTTCCGTATAAAAGAGGAATACCCTGCGCAACCGCTCTGGGAATAAATGCAACAAGATCTATCATCTTTATTTACCCACCTTTCTTCCAAATAATCTCAAATGAATCTTGTAATTGATAAAGAACTCACAGCCGATTATGAAAAACAAAATAATACCGGTAATGATATCCGCGAAGGACTGGTTAAGTCCAAACGTAGTCGAAATCTCTCCTGCACCACGCTCAAGGAATATGATTAAAAGTGACGTAAAAATCATAGTGATGGGATTGAACTTTGCAAGCCATGATACCATAACCGCCGTAAAGCCCTGTCCACCTGAAATCGTCGTGGTAATTGTATGGTTAATGCTTCCTACAAGAAGAAGACCTGCGATACCGCAAAGCGCTCCTGAAAGAGCCATTGTTCTTATAATAACTTTTTTAACCTTCATTCCTACATAACGTGCAGTTCTCTCACTTTCACCCACAACGGAGATTTCATATCCCTGCTTACTGTATTTAAGGTAAACATACATTGCAATTGTAATAAGAACCGCAGTCACAATACTGAGAAGATATTTGTTGTTAAACAGCTGCACAAGCCAACCGATATTTGAGTTTTGGTTGATAATACCAATCTTGCCGGCTCCCTTAGGCACTTCCCATTTAATAATGAAAAATGCAACAAGCTGAGTAGCAATGTAGTTCATCATAAGTGTCGAAAGAGTTTCGTTTGTGTTCCACAAAGCCTTTAATATTGCAGGAATAACAGCCCACAAAGCACCTGCAGCAATGCTGGCAACTATCATAAGAATAATAACTACCCAATTCGGAATGCTCATTCCCGCAGGAAGTCTGTCGCCGCAAAGAATCATAACGCTGGCGGCTGCAAGACCTCCCATAAGTACCTGACCTTCTCCTCCGATATTCCAAAAACGCATTTTAAACGCCGGAGTCAAAGCAAGTGAAATAATAAGAAGAATTGAAACATTCTGGAAGGTTACCCATGTTTTTCTTGCAGATCCGAACGCACCTTTAATAATTGTGATATATACGCTAAACGGATTGTCACCTGTCAAGCAGGTTGTTAAGATTGCACATACAATAAGCGCCGCAACAATAGCAATCGCCCTAACAATCCAAGCACGTGCGGGAGAAAGGTTATCGCGTTTACTTATCTGAAACAACGGATTTTTAGCTTTTTTGCTCATCTTTCTTACCTCCCACCTGCGTCATTAACAGTCCGACTTCATTCTTGTCAGCCTTTCTTCCTTCAACAATACCGCTTACCTTACCGCCGCAAAGAACAAGAATTTTGTCTGATATTTCAAGCAAAACATCAAGATCTTCACCTACGAAAATCACGGCTACTCCCGCTTTCTTCTGCTGATTAATAAGATCATAAATTGTATAAGAAGAATTAATATCAAGACCTCTCACTGCATAAGCGGTAAGAAGAACCTTAGGTGCCGAAGCAATTTCTCGTCCGACTAAAATTTTCTGAACATTTCCACCTGAAAGACGTCTTACCGGAGTTGAAACACCGGGAGTAACAACTTCAAGGTCTTCAATAACCTGTTTTGCAAGATCATGCGGTGACTTTCTGTCTGTAAATGCACCTTTTCCTCTTCTGAAAGAACGAAGCATCATATTATCCGCAAGATCCATGTTTCCGACAAGACCCATACCGAGTCTGTCTTCCGGAACGAAAGAAAGTGTCACACCCATATCCTGAATCTTTAAAGGATCCTTGCCGAGCAGTTCTTCTTTTTTGCCATCATCCGCAACATATGAAATACTTCCTGCTTCAGCCGGCTGAAGTCCTGCGATTGCTTCAAGAAGCTCCTTCTGACCGCATCCCGAAATGCCTGCAATACCGAGTATTTCACCGCTGTAGGCATCAAATGAAACATCATCCAATTTCAGGATTCCGTCAGCACTTCTAACAGTAAGTCCTCTGACTGCGATTCGCTTATGCGGATCCACCGGTTCGGGACGTTCAATATTAAGTGTTACGCTGCGTCCCACCATCATATCGGTCATCTCCTGCGCATTTGTATCCGCAGTCATCATTTCACCGACATACTCGCCCTTTCTAAGAACCGCAACTCTGTCTGAAAGGCTTTCAACCTCATGCATTTTGTGAGTAATAATGACAATTGCTTTTCCGTCTGCACGCATCTTTCTTAAAACCGTAAACAGTTTTTCTGTTTCCTGCGGTGTAAGAACGGCAGTGGGTTCGTCAAGAATAAGAATATCGGCGCCGCGATATAATACCTTAACAATTTCTACAGTCTGCTTCTGTGAAACAGACATATTATATATTTTCTGGGAAGGATCTACATCGAAACCATACTTATCGCAAATTTCTTTTATCTTTTTCGATGCTTCCTTTTTATTCAGACTTCCGGGAAGTCCAAGAATAATATTCTCGGTAGCGGTAAGCACATCTACAAGTTTAAAGTGCTGATGTACCATTCCTATCCCTAAATCGAAAGCTGCTTTGGGAGATGTGATGACTGCTTTTTTTCCGTTTATAAAGATTTTTCCCGAATCAGGAAAATAGATACCGGACAACATATTCATCAGCGTTGTTTTTCCCGAACCGTTTTCCCCAAGAAGAGCAAGAATTTCCCCCTTGTTAATGTCTAGACTTACTTTACTGTTTGCAACTACTTCTCCAAAGGATTTTGATACATTTCTAATGGAGACTGCGGCGGTCTTCTTTTCCAATTTTTTATCTCCCTGCTATGAATTAAGAACAAAATGTTTTTATTTCATCAGTATTTTTTACCAAACAAAAATCAAGGGTGGCAAAACATTTTACCACCCTTGTAATTCTATCTAATCAAACAAATGTTATCAAGATGATTTATTAATTTAGATTGAAAATCGTCATTTTTCACACTTAAAAACCCCGCAATAGGGTATTTCGTGTATATGTTGAATTTCAAATTAGTATGCCTGATCGAGAAGTGTGATGCCATCGATCTGAACATTGAAGTAAGGAGCTGATCTGAATGCAGCGCCTGACTCGTCGAAGTAACCGTTTGTGATAACTTCGTGATCACCTTCGTATGCAGCGTCTGTATCAACGTCAGCCATGTAAGAAGAAAGTGCAGCACCACCAACAGTGAATGTAGCTACATCGAATACATGAAGAGAACCATCAGCTAAAGAAGCCTTTGCAGCATCGATAGCTTCCTTTGTTCCTTCTGCAGGAGCGATAGCACCAAGGTCTGTAAGAAGAACAGAACCTGTTTCTGTTGTTCCTGTCCAGTCTGTAGCGATTTCTTCGCCTTTAGCCATCTGGTTGAAGCAGTACTCGAAGTAAGGAGCCCAGTTAATTCTTGATGAAACGATGAATGTGTTAGGGCAAGCTGCTTCTGTTGAACCGTTGTAAGAAACGTTGGGAACACCTGCTGTTTCACAAGCTGTAGGAGCACCCATTGAGTCAGCATGCTGAGAAATAAGTACGCAGCCGTTGTCGATAAGCTTCTGAGCGCCTTCTTTTTCAGCTGTTTCATCGTACCATGAACCTGTAAATGTTACTTCCATTGTTACTGTAGGGCAAACTGAACGAGCGCCTAAGAAGAATGATGTGTAACCTGACATAACTTCAGCGTATGTGAATGCACCAACGTAACCCATCTTAGCCTGGTCAGCAGTAATTGTGCCTGCATCGATCATCTCGTTAAGCTTAAGACCTGCAGCGATACCTGCAAGGAAACGTCCTTCGTAGATAGAAGCGAATGCGTTGTGGAAGTTCTTAAGGCCTTCTGTGTGAGCCTTTGTTCCTGTAGCGTGGCAGAACTGAACATTGGGATATTCCTTAGCTGCCTCAATCATGTAATCTTCGTGACCAAATGAATCAGCGAAGATGAAGTTGCATCCTGCGTCAACAAGTTCGCAAGCTGCTTCGTAGCATTCCTGACCTTCGGGAATGTTTGTCTTCAAAACGTATTCAATACCAAGCTTGTCGCAAGCTTCCTTCATACCGTTCATGAAGTTTAAGTCATAAGTAGAGTTTTCATCGTGAAGGAAGATAAATCCAGCCTTTACTGAAGAAGACTTTGCTCCGTCTGAATCACTTCCGCCGCAAGCGCAAAGAGAACAAACCATGACAAGAGATAATACAAGTGCTAAAACCTTTTTCATATTCTTTTCTCCCTATGAATATTTTATTTGGACGATTTTTTGCCAAAAATCATCAATTACACGTGTAATGTAGCAAAAAGCAAGTGATATTTCAATATTGCATTTTTATAAATTTGAGAATTTTTTATCTTATTTTTTAAACAATTTTACATTCTATGACATATATTTTACTTAGCTGCACCAATTATTCATATTAATCTCTGTTTCACCACGCGTAGTCCGGATGGCACTTACAGGAGTAATTCTTGAGGTGCGGCACAAAAGTGCCGTGTGAAAAATGTTCTGTTTTTTACACTATCTTTTGCCATCGCATACGATTATTTACATTGTTATAAACTCCCCTGTTCCCCTGAAATATTTGTTTTTTCCTGTTTGTTATTGTTGTTTTTGAGATTCGTGATTGTTGCAAAAACGCACTTTCCACTTGTTTATGGTGTGTGCTGGTGCTACCATACTGATAGACGTTTTTTGTTCTTACAAATGTATAAATATCGGAGGACACTTTGATGAATTTTCTTGAAGAAAGAATTGCTAAAGATGGTGTTGTAAAAGAAGGAAATGTTTTAAAGGTTGACAGCTTTTTGAATCACCAGATGGATGTTTCACTTTTTAATCAGATGGGTGAAGAATATGCAAAACGATTTGCCGGAAAGCCTATCAACAAAATTTTAACCATAGAAGCGTCAGGCATTGGAATTGCCAGTGTTGTCGCAATGCATTTTAACAATGCTCCCGTTGTCTTTGCAAAAAAATCAAAGAGCATCAACATCGACGGTGATATGTATACTGCCGAAGTTGAATCCTTCACTCACAAAAATACAAATACCGTAATTGTTTCAAAGCGTTTCCTCGGTCCCGACGATCACGTTTTGATTATCGATGATTTCCTTGCAAACGGATGTGCGCTGATGGGACTTATTCAGATTGTTAATCAGGCAGGTGCCAAGGTTGAAGGAATCGGAATTGCTATTGAGAAAGGCTTCCAGCCCGGCGGACAGACAATCAGAAATCTTGGCTACCAGTTAGAATCATTAGCTATTGTTGATGCCATGGATGCTGCAAGCGGAACATTAACCTTTAGAGAGCAGTAAACAGTTTTTCGTATAAGCAGCTCTGTTTTTTCCTAAATATACGCAATTTTAGTTTCATATATTTTTTCAAAAATGCAAAATGCATATAAGCGGTCGATGAATTCTCCGTTTATATGCATTTCTTTTTTCAAATATTGTAAATTAAATCTGTTTTCCTTTGAAAAGACATATAGAATCTACTGCAATTGATATGTTTTATATGCATACACTGACAAAAACTTATTCATATAATTTTCATATGACATATAAACACCCTACCAATAGAAACATATATATGTATTACAATTTCTATTATTTTTGCAATGTATATAATTCCTTCCACAACGCCAAATTTTATATGCTTTTGTACCACTGAAAGCCTTAATCACAAGCCATTCTTCTTACCATCGAAAATCATATTTTCTAGACTGCTCACGCTTTACAAGCAAGAATATCTTTTCGCGCTCTGGCAAGAAGAAAATCCGGTTTATGGAAAAGATCTGCCTGGTCGGGATTATCTTTTAAAATCTCCTCGGTCGGAAGCGGTTCAATCATTCTTTCTATAGCAAACCCTGCTTCTGTAAGGTCATTTACTATCGTCGAAAACATTCTGTGATATATCTTCACATTATCAACAAACCATACTGTTTCACGCTCACCTTCAATTCCGTAATTTGAAAGATTCAAATAGAGCTTGTTTCCTTTTTCATCTCTGGTCCATCTGTTTCCTCCGGAATGACATGTGCACAAGGGATTTTCCTGAGAAAAAATAAGCAAACCGCCATCTGTCAGAAGATTGTTTATTTTTCCAATGACTCCTTTAAAATCCTCAACGTAATGAAAAGCAAGCGAGCTTATTACTAAGTCAAATTTGCCTTTAAGCTCATCAATATTTTCCATTGGCATATTAATATATGTTATGCGCTCGTCGCTGTTTTCTTCTTGTGCAACCGCAAGCATTTTTTCAGAAATATCAATTCCAACGACTTTTGCGGCTCCTTTTTCTACAAACATGCGGCAATGTTCGCCAAAGCCGCAGCCAAGATCGAGGATATTTTTCCCTTGTATGTCCGGCAATAAAGAAAGCAATGCCGGTATCTCAAAAATATTGTTCGCGTTGTTCTTCCTTTCACGAATTGATTTATAACCTTCAAAAAATATTTCGTTGTCATAAATGTTTTGTTTTGCCATGGTATTCCTTTCAAACCCAATATTGCTTTTAGTCGAAGCAGTCTTTCAAATGTGTCATTGATTTTTGCAAACATTCTTTTAATAAAGATTAATCCCATTTATACAAGGTATTTCTCAATTAATTTGTCAACCAACTTCGTATTTAACGAGCAACTTTCTGTCTCCATTGTAACAATCAAATTATCGCCGGGAAAGTACCCATTCATTTCATATCTATCAAGTTTTTTTACATTTTTATTGGAATAGTCATAATCGGACATCAGTCCAAAATGTTCCCATATTATTTCTTTTCTGCTCCGTATATTTAAACAAGTAAAATCGGGCCGTACTGTACCAAAGCCTGACAATTCTACCGGATATTCATATCTGTATGGTACTCCTTTTCTTGTTAATGCATCAGCAATAACAATCTCTGATTTTGAACGTACACGCTCCCCTTTTGAAGTAAAATAATCCGAATTGTCATTTTCTGTAAAACCCATTTGAGGATATTCCACACTTTTCCACTGCTCCATATATGCCGCATCAGATAAAGCTATAGGATTTACAAGTTTTTGCTTTCCTTCATGCATAGATGATAAAACACTGTATACATTTTCTTCGCCACAAACCTCAAGCATTTTGTTAATACCATCCAGTTCCCGTTCGAGCACTTCAATTATACGCGTATCATATTCATACTGTGAAATTTTTCTTGCGACATCACAATTCTTTTTGCATATATATATACCTTCCGTATCCGCTCCTGATGTTCGCAAATAATATTGAAATGTTTTCCCTCTTTTTTGCACTCTCAATTTACCCGCCGGAGCTGATGCAGTCAGCTCATTAAGTCTTTTCAGTACATATTCAAGCTCCTCAGCCCGTTGCTTTGCCACATATTGCAATTTTGATGCACCCAAAATAGGACGTTTTTTCGAAATACCCATAATTCTCCCTTTCTCTGCATCGCTTATATGCACATTTCGCTAATTTTACAGGTTAAAAAAAGACTAATTCATATATTTGACATATAAAATAGCCAAGAATGTCTATCATATAGGCAAATAACTTTTTCCAAATCAAAAGCTCAGATAATATATACCTATAAAAACAGTTCTAAACCTTTTCTTATATGCAAATCATTTCATTATTCTTCTTTTGAGAGTAACAAAATAATGAAACATACATATAAACGAATATTCATTTGTTTGTTTTATATGTTGTGTGAAAAAAATATGAAACCAGATACCTATAAATAAGGCTTAGAAAGGCAATTTATATGTTTTGCCAAGAATTTTTCGACACATTAGGATGATATCAGATAATAACGCCTTACGCAATCTATAAACGCAAAAAGATGATATCCATGAAAAGGGACCACACTACACAAGTTGTCCCAATGTCATGAATATCATCTGCAGAATGCATACGCCACACATATTCCGTCAAATATCAAATACGTACTGTATATCCTAATTTTTCTCACTTGTTTTTTTCATCAAGCCCATAAAAACAAATGTTGCAATTAATGCCATGCAGATTTCTGCGCTGCACTGCGCATACGCGACTCCATAAAGGCCCACGGTATGATTTAATGCAAAAATAAGGGGAATTTCGAATGCCAGCTTTCTGAGAAAAGAGAAAACAAGTGCATGCTTTCCGATTCCGAAGGATTGTGAAATGCCTACAACCAAAAAGTCAAAACACATGAATGGTAGACTGATTCCAAAACCACTTAAAAATTTTGCCCCTATTACCACAATTTCATCATTGTCCATGAAGAAACGAATAATAGGCTGCCCCGCAGTGTTGAACAGAACTGTAATAACTAAAAGTGCGCCAAGTGTTACAGTTGCTGTTTTGCGTATTCCTTCTTTCATTCTGGAATAGTTTTTTGCAGCATAGTTGTATCCGATTAGCGGCATAACTCCCTGCGTAAAACCAAATATAATCTGAATCGGAAGCTGGTTTATTTTGCTTGCGATTCCAATAGAAGCCACAGCATTCGGACCATATCCGGCAACAATGTTGTTAAGCGTCATCATGCTTAAAACATTCAAAATATTTTGAAATACTCCCGGAACTCCCACCACAAAAATGTCCGACAAAATTTCTTTAGAGAAGCTCACATTTGCAGGATTAAGCGATACGTCCGTCTCGCCTTTTAAGCGGAACAACAGAATCAAAAAATATGAACAAGCAACACAGTTTGATATAAATGTTGCCATTCCTGCTCCGGCTGCTCCCATGTTTAATCCCCATGGAAGAATAAAAACGGATCAAGAATAATATTTAACAAGCAGCCGCTCATTACACCGACTCCGGCATGCATTGAGCGTCCTTCTGCTCTTAATAAGAATCCAAATAAAATATTCATAATTGCAGGCACTGAGCCTACGCAAACCGTCCAAAACATATAATTTTTTGTAGCAGTATATGTTTCTGAATCCGTTCCCAAAATTTTCAAAGTCGGCTCATTGAAAATGAGCGTAATTAATGAAAGAAGAACAGCGCAAAAAAGACCGAAATAGAGACCTGTCGCAGAAGCTTTTCTGACCTTTTCGGGCTCCTTCATGCCCATCGCACGACTCATCAAACTGGACGCACCGATTCCGAACAGATTTGTCACAGCAAAGAACAAAGTCATTGCCGGAGCTGCAAGTGTAACCGCCGCATTCTGCAAAGGGTCATTTATCATTCCGACAAAATACGTATCCGCAAGATTATACAGTATTGATACAATCGAGCTTATTATCATCGGTATTGTCAATGTGAAAATTGCATTCCACACAGGCATATTTTCAAATAATTCTTCTCTTGAACGTTTTTCCTTACTCATTAATACCCTTTAATTTCTCCGCCTTGAAGGATTCATCAAGCATTTCAAGCAATTCCTTATACTCACTCGCCGTAGCATGTGCATTTGTAGAAACGCGCTTATGATTTGCAACGGAAGCAGCTGATTTTGCAATAGGCTGAACCGTTCCGGCACCGGCAATACAGCCGCCGGGACATGCCATACCTTCAAGAAGGTAACCATTATATTTTCCTGCCTTAGCCATAGCCAAAAGTTTTCTGCAGTCCACAAGTCCTTCGGCATTTGCCACATTAACTTCTTTATCCGGATACATTTCGTGAATGCAGTTAACAACCGCGTTAGCTACACCGCCGGCCACAGCGAAGCCGCGTCCGTCACCGCTTGCGCCGTGCATTGTATCATCATCCGGAAGTGATTTGAAATCAACTTCCTTTGCTTCAAACATGCCCATTACTTCTTCAAATGTAAGAACAAAATCAATATCGCTTCGAATTGATCTTCTCATTGCTTCGAGCTTTTTAGCTGCACAAGGACCGATAAATGCGACCTTGCAGCCGGGATGTTCTTTCTTTATAAGTCTGCCGGTAAGCACCATGGGTGTAAGCGCCATGGAAATACAGTTAGCATATTCGGGATAAAGCTTTTTTGCCATAACAGACCATGCAGGGCAGCATGATGTCGCCATGAAAGGAAGTTTCTCCGGAACTTCGGAAATGAAGTCCTGTGCTTCTTCGATGGTACAAAGATCTGCGCCTATCGCAACCTCAACGACATCTTCAAAACCAAGCGCCTTGAAAGCCGGTCTCATTTTTTCAGGAGTGAAATCCGGTCCAAACTGACCTGTTGCTGCAGGAGCAATAGCTGCGTAAATCGGAACATCTGAACGGATTGCCTGTATTACCTGGAAAATCTGTGCTTTATCGGCAATTGCTCCAAAGGGACAGTTCGCAAGACATTGACCGCATGACACACACTTATCCTGATCGATATCCGCACGACCGTATTCATCGCTTCCGATGGCATTCATTCCGCAGGCTCTGGCGCAAGGACGTTCAAGCTTCATAATCGCATTATAAGGACATGCAGCAATACATTTTCCGCACTTGACACATTTTGACTCGTCGATTACCGAGCGACCATTCTTTATTGTAATTGCCCCACGGGGGCAAACTTCTTTACAAGGATGAGCAAGACATCCCTGACATGAATCCGTAACTCGAATTTCATTATCGGGGCATGCATGACACGCAAACTTAATAATATTAATAAGCGGGGGCTGATAATATGTTTCAGGCTTTACACATGCCTCAGCGCCCTGGGTTACAGGAGCCTGCTCAGCCGCTGTTCGTAATGAAAGCCCCATCGCCAGTCTCATTCTTTCACGTACAATAGCTCTTTCAAGAAAAACACTGTCTCTGTATACCGAAACCTCGCCGGGTACTATCTCATATGGAATTTTGTCCATCTGGGACAAATCACCGTCTTCATATTCATAAGAAAGCTTTGCAACCTCTGCATAAACGCTCTGTCTCTGTTCGTTTATGGAAGTGTGAATTCCGCGCATTGCCATTTCTTTTCTCCCTTTGTTAAAAAAATATCTATCTTCTCGAATTATAGTTTTTCTCCACCTTTATTGCAACTATAAAACGATAATAACTTAACTTCTTTGTGCGACAGCACTCAAAATAAAAACCATTCGATAACCAACAATTACTTTCTAAATAATAAAAATAACTGTATCAGCTTCGAATGGTTCTATATGTTATGCTCTACTTTTTGTTAGCTGCTTTTTCAAGCATTTTCTTAACATACTGTCCGGTAAACGATTCGGGAACTCCGGCCACTTCTTCAGGAGTACCCTGCGCTATAACGGTGCCGCCTCCGTCACCGCCTTCGGGACCCATATCAATAATGTAATCCGCAGTTTTAATTATATCCAGATTATGCTCGATTACGATTACGGTATTACCGCCTGCAACAAGACGTCTCAATATTTCGGAAAGCTTATGTACATCCGCAAAGTGAAGACCGGTTGTAGGTTCGTCCATAACATAAATCGTCTTTCCGGTACTGCGTTTTGAAAGTTCAGTGGCAAGCTTCACTCGTTGAGCTTCACCACCCGAAAGAGTGGTTGAAGGTTGTCCAAGCTTGATGTATCCCAATCCAACTTCCTTAAGAGTAACAATTTTATTCCTGATGCTTGGAACGTTTTCGAAAAAGTCAACCGCTTCGTCAACAGTCATATCAAGGACGTCAAAAATAGACTTACCCTTATAAAGTGCCTCCAGCGTTTCTCTGTTATATCGTTTTCCGCCGCAAACCTCGCACGGCACATATACATCGGGAAGGAAATGCATTTCAATCTTTATGATTCCGTCACCCTGACAGGCTTCGCATCGTCCGCCCTTAACATTGAAAGAAAAACGTCCTTTTGAATAGCCGCGCTCCTTGGCTTCTCTGGTATTTGAGAACAAATCGCGGATTAAGTCAAACACACCGGTATAGGTAGCCGGATTCGATCTTGGCGAGCGTCCTATAGGCGACTGATCAATATCAATAATTTTATCGAGCTGTTCAATTCCGTCCATACTGTCAAACTTACCCGGAATTGTATGTGCTCTGTTTAGCTTCTTAGCAAGGTATTTATATAAAATCTCATTTGTAAGTGATGATTTTCCCGAACCTGAAACTCCGGTTATGCATGTCATTATTCCAAGAGGAATATCCACATCAATATTTTTTAAATTATTTTCCTGCGCACCCTTTATTTTCAGCCATCCCGTAGGCTCTTTTCGTGTATCGGGAACAGGAATAAACTTTTTACCGGAAAGGTACTGACCCGTAACAGATTCCTTGACCTTCATAATCTCTTTGGCAGTTCCCTGTGCTACGAGGGTTCCTCCGTTAACACCGGCTCCCGGACCGATATCGATAATCTGGTCTGCAGCAAGCATTGTGTCCTCGTCGTGTTCAACCACGAGCACTGTATTTCCCAGATCCCGCAAATGCTTAAGTGTAGCAAGCAGCTTGTCGTTATCTCTTTGATGAAGACCGATGCTTGGCTCATCAAGAATGTATGTTACTCCTACAAGCCCGGAACCGATCTGAGTCGCAAGACGAATGCGCTGCGCTTCGCCACCCGACAGAGATGCTGTTGCACGCGCAAGTGTAAGATATGAAAGTCCCACATCCTTAAGGAAATTAACACGCGCTGTAATCTGCTCCAGTATCTGATGGCCGATAAACTGCTGCTGTTCGGTTAGCTTAAGTTCCGTAAGAAAATCCAACAGTTTGCTAATGCTCATATTGGTAATCTGATAAATATTCAAGTCACCTACAAGAACAGACAAGGAATCCTTTTTCAGTCTCATACCCTTACATTCTTCACAGGGCGTAACTGTCATATAATTCTCATATTCAGCCTTTGCAGATTCTGAAAATGTCTCACGATAACGAATCTGACAAAGCTTGAGAATACCTTCAAAATCAACCTGATAATCGCCACGTCCCCGCTGACTCACATAAACTATATTAAATTTCTCGCCATTGTTTCCGTACCATAAAAGGTCTTTAATATTCTCGGGATAATCCTTAAAGGGTGTATCAAGGCTGAAATTATATTTCTTCGTCATTGCTTCGAAAATAGCATGCATCCAGCTTTTTGAATCGGCTATAGACTTAAATCCGTTTATTGCGATAGCACCCTCGTTAAGGCTAAGGGAATCATCCGGAACAATAAGTTCTTTTGCAAACTCCATTTTGTATCCGAGACCTGAGCAAGCCGGACATGCACCGAATGGATTATTAAAAGAGAATGATCTGGGTTCAACTTCAGATATGCTGATTTCGCAATCAGGGCATGCAAAATTTGAAGAAAGTGTAAGCTTTTCTCCACCCACAACATCAACTACAAGAAGTCCCTCAGCAAGCCCGAGAACGGTTTCAATTGAATCCGCAAGACGCTTACGCACATCCGGACGTACCACAAGACGATCAACAACCACTTCAATTGAGTGTTTGATGTTTTTGTCCAGTTCAATCGTTTCCTCCGTAAGGTCATACATATTGCCGTCAACGATAACTCTCACATAACCCGAGCGGAGTGCCTTTTCAAGAACCTTCTCATGACGACCTTTTTTTCCTTTTACAACGGGAGCAAGCAGTGAAAGCTTTGTTCCTTCAGGCAGTGCAAGAATCTGATCTACCATCTGATCGACAGTCTGCTTGTTAATGATACGTCCGCAGTTTGGACAGTGAACCTCACCGATTCGCGCATAAAGAAGACGGAAATAATCGTATATTTCCGTAACTGTTCCTACTGTAGATCTTGGGTTTCTGTTTGTGGATTTCTGGTCAATTGAAATAGCTGGAGAAAGCCCGTCAATACGCTCTACGTTCGGTTTCTCCATTACACCAAGGAACTGTCTTGCGTAAGAAGAAAGCGATTCCATATATCTTCTTTGTCCTTCGGCATAAACAGTATCAAAAGCCAGCGAAGACTTACCTGAACCTGACAAACCGGTAATAACAACCAGTTCATCTCTCGGTATATCCACACACAAATTTTTTAAATTATGTTCATTCGCTCCGTGCACGCTTATTACGCCATGCTTCGGAAGCATTTTGGGTGATGTAGCCATCTATTGTTCCTTCTGTTCTTTATAATTTGTACTTTACAGATAACAAATACAGTTTATCCGAAACACTTCTTCATCTGCAATTGAATGACATCATTAAGACTGTAATCATTGTCAATTTCAATATTCGCAACCTTTTCGCCGGTTGCTCGTTATATTACAAATTTTCACTCAGTCCTGATGATCCATATCGTATAATTCTTTTTTCATATCCATCATTCTGTCACGAAGTTCCACGCAAAGCTCGAAGTTAAGTTCCGCTGCCGCTTTCTTAATCTTCGCGGAGAGTTTTGCGATTTCTTTTTCAAGTTCTTCGCGGCTCATGGATTCAATATCCTTGTCATCCTTCATTTCGTCGCGTGACTCGGTAGAAGAAATGCGAATAACATCGCGAATTGCCTTCTTGATGGTGGTCGGTGTGATACCGTGCTCTTCGTTATATTTCATCTGTATTTCACGACGTCGCTTTGTTTCATCAAGGCAGGTCTTCATAGAATCGGTAATTGTATCCGCGTACATGATAACATGACCTTCCGAATTACGTGCTGCACGTCCGACAGTCTGAATAAGTGAGGTTGCGGATCGCAAAAAGCCTTCCTTATCAGCATCCAGTATGGCAACAAGCGATATTTCCGGAATATCCAAGCCCTCTCGCAACAGGTTGATACCCACAAGAACATCAAACATATCCATACGCATATCTCTGATAATCTCGCTTCGTTCCAATGCATTTATATCGGAATGTAGATATTTGACACGTATACCGGCTTCTTTAAGATAGTCCGTTAAATCTTCGGCCATCTTCTTTGTGAGGGTTGTTACCAGTACCTTAAAGCCCTTCTTTGTTTCTTTTCTGATCTGACCAATAAGATCATCGATCTGACCTTCAACGGGACGAACATCCACCGGAGGATCAAGAAGGCCTGTAGGTCTGATAATCTGCTCGGCACGAAGAAGCTCATGATCTGCTTCATAGTCTCCCGGTGTTGCTGAAACAAACATAATCTGATCAATTCGCTGTTCAAATTCATTGAAGTTAAGCGGCCTGTTATCAAGCGCGGAGGGCAATCTGAAGCCGTAATCCACCAGGTTTGTTTTTCTGGCGCGGTCTCCTGCGTACATGCCGCGAACCTGTGGCAAAGTAATATGCGACTCGTCAACTATAAGAAGAAAATCCCCATCAAAATAATCAAGTAAACAATGAGGAGGTTCCCCGGGTGCAAGGCCCGTAAGATGACGTGAATAGTTTTCAATTCCGGAACAGAAGCCTGTTTCTCTAAGCATTTCGACATCAAAATTTGTTCTTTCGGAAATACGCTGAGCTTCTATGAGTTTATCCTCTGCCTTAAGTTCCTTAACACGGGCATGCATTTCTTCTTCAATTGCATCGCAGGCGCGTTTCAGGGAATCCATATTTACAACATAATGAGATGCCGGATAAATCATCTCGTGCTCAAGATTGCGAAGTACCTTGCCCGTCAGGGGATCTGTTTCGCATATCCTGTCAACTTCGTCTCCGAAAAACTCAACACGAATAAGATAATCCGACTGGTTGGAGGGTGCGATCTCCACAATATCGCCGCGCACTCTGAAACAGTTTCTCTCAAGGTTCATATCATTTCTCTGATACTGAATGTTGATAAGTCCTCTGATTAATTCATCCCTATCCATCTGCTGGCCTCGGCGCACCGATACTGCCATGGCGTGGAATTCCTCAGGAGAACCCAGGCCGTAAATACAAGACACGGAAGAAACTACAATAACATCCTTTCTCTCTGTAAGCGATGCGGTCGCAGAAAGGCGGAGTCTGTCTATCTCTTCGTTGATAGAGGAATCCTTTTCAATATATGTATCGGACTGGGGAATATATGCCTCAGGTTGATAGTAATCATAATAGGATACAAAATACTCCACTGCGTTCTCCGGGAAGAACTCCTTCATTTCACTGTAAAGCTGCGCAGCAAGAGTTTTGTTGTGAGCAAGAATCAACGTAGGTTTATTCAGTTCTTTAATAACATTAGCCATGGTGAAGGTCTTACCTGAGCCTGTAACACCAAGTAAGGTCTGGCACTGATTGCCCTCTTTAAACCCATCCACCAGATCATTAATTGCCTGGGGCTGGTCACCTGTTGGCTGATATTCTGAATGTAATTTGAAATCCATCCGTGCACTTCTTTCCAATCAATATTTATGCCAAGTATTACATTGATCCTGATTTTTTTGTCAAATTTACGCTTAATTCTACATCAAACGCGCATATTTGTCTATATTGAATCAGAACATTTGTTCGTTATATTTCGTTCGTTTTTTCAAAATTATTTCCGTAAAATGCAAATCAAAATACAAATAATAAGACTGACAATTATTATTCATTGTCAGCCTGACTTATTTTTAAAAATATTATGTTTCAAGACCCGAGATGATGCGTAAAGCGTTAATCCGTCGATACACGTCCTTCATCTTTGAAAATATTTTTATTGTTTTTGCAGTTTTTTCTTAATCGCAAAAAATGCCGCGCTCACAGCAACTGAGGCCGCCACCGTGATGATATACATCAAAGGTCCAAAGCTCTTCTTGCCATAAATCAGCATATAAAGTGCCATCCAAGCGTAAAGATGAACAAAATATGTTCCGCGGCTTAAGTTTCTTAGCCATCCCCAGACTTTTGAATCCTTAAGATTAATTTCCTTTGCAAGAATAAACAATCCCAAAGCACAAAGCGCTACACCGTAACCTGCGAAAATGCCGCACAGTGCCATAGCAAAACCGCAAAGGACAAATATAATGCCCTGTCGTATTTTGTACTTTCGCCCGCTCATCAGCATTCCGAAGGGAATGAAGAACAATCCTTCAAACACTCTTCCGTTCTTTACAGTGACTGCAATAAGCTTCTTAAGCAATAAAGCAACACCCCATGCTCGGTCATTTGAAGGAAGATAATTGCAATAAACCGCTAATGCAAGGAAACCTGCTGCCCACCATATCCAGGTGCTTTCTTTGATATTGTACCTGTAAAGAAGAAATACCAGCAGCAAAGCATAAATCGAAGAAAGCAAATACCAGAGAATATATGAATTATAATGGTCTCCCGTTAAGAAAAAGCCTCTGATATAATCAGCCGCCGATGTTCCGAAGCTCTGTCCTGAATTTATGCAGGATATAATATAAACCGGCAGGTAGATCAGACTCCAAAGCGCATACAATTTAATCATCTTAAACAGCGACGCGCGAATTACTTTGGTTTTTTCCTCAACCGTTTCCTTTGTTTTAAGCTTCTCTGCAAGAAGAAACCCCGTCGCAAGGAAGAAGAAGGGAACCGCAGTATCAAAAAGATTTGCAAGTGCAGAATATGCTATGCCTTCTCCCAAAATCACATGAGGCATTACATGTATAGCCACGACTGCCAAAGCCATAATAAATTTAAAAAGATCTATGGCATTATATTTTTTGACTTCTGTTTTTTCTTCCGACGAAAAAAGTGTCTGTACCTTTTCTTTCTTAAAATCCTTTGCCCAGTCCTGCAAAAAAGGAATAATTGCGGCTGCGGAAACCACAAGCATTATGAAAGCCGGCATCTGGTAGCGTGTTTTTGTTTCCCACATTAAACTAAACAGGAAGCTGCCAAAAACAGCAATCAGCGGCACATATCGTTTGAGCTCGAATTTCTTCTTACGTGTAATCCATAATGCCAGTGCAACATATCCGTACACTGAAAGCTGATAAAATTTCATAAAAAGCTGAAGACCAAGATGAACCGTCTGATTCGTATAAACCGCCTTACCGAAGGCATTCTGCTTCTCGGGAATATGTGTGGAATTCATTACAAGTGCCTGATATAAAGGAGTATTCCACTGAAGGTTTATTTTTCTGTAGAAAAAGTCTGCCGTGTATAAAGGATTATGAGCCCAGTATCCGGCGATGGCTTTAAAGTCAGCCATACATTGAGCCTTCGTTGCTTCGGCATCAAAGTTGCAGTCCGAGAAAACGTTCTGATGATAGAAATTGCACCAGCCCGCATTTGAATAATCATCATGCATTCCCATTACAACGGTTGCAATCATTGGAAGCGAATCATATTCTGAGGGCATCATTTCGGCATATATTTTTTGATTAAATTTGTCCGCGAGCAAAGCACCCGTAAGAATAACAAGAAGCGAAATGACAGCGCGTATTCTTTTTTCTTTAACAAGCAGGGAAACAAGAAGATAAACCGCCATTGCAACAATTACAATAAGGGCGTTTGTTTTTAGAAGATAATTTACTCCGGAAGCTAAAAAAAGAAGAATAAACCACACCGGATTCTTTTTTTCAGTGCACATAAACATAAGCCATATGCATACAAGGCTCATGGCAGTGAAGGGCAAATCGCCGTAGATAAAGCCGGTATACATATGCATGGGCACGCAACAAAGAATCAAAAATCCATAAAGAAAACGAGCCTTGCCGGCATATTTTTTGTCGACTATATGACTTATAATACCTGCGCCGGCAGCCACAATTATCGGTGAGTTCAGTGCAAGAACAAGCTGATATGCAATGAAATTTTCTTCACCGAAAATTTTAATCAAAATTCTCAAAAAGCTTACAAATCCAAGCTGGTAAGGGAAAAATACAAGGTATGAGTCATAAGTCATGGGCTCAATTGTACCATTATTTATATCCCTTGCATTTTTGTAAACCGTCAGCTGGTCAGCCTGCGGAACGGCCTGTGCCGAAATAATCCAGTATGCTGAGATTGCATATGCCAAAATGCAAAAAATAATCGTCCAGACAATAGGCGGTATCTTACTTAAAAACCTGTCATACAATGCGGACAAGCAGACAAAAACAAGCCATGCCGCCAGCAGTCCCGCAAAAACCAAAAATACACCCGAATTCTCCAACTCAGGATACTCATCATATACAAGATAGTTTGTTCCTGTAACAACAAAGCCCACGATAAATAGCCCCGCAAAAAGAAACAGGGCTAAATAGTGAAATATTCCGGAATAAAATTTTTCATCGGTAAGCTTCATTTTTTTCACCATTAATTATTTTTTGTGTATCCCATCGCAGTGAGTTCAGCGCGGGCACATTCGATATCATTCGGGCGGAAAACAGGCTGACCTTTTGTCATAAGATAGCGCTCAGCACCTTTTCCAAGAATAATAACAGTATCACCGGGAAGTGCATCTCTGAGAGATTTTCTGATTGCCTCGTCACGGTCCACAATCAGCTCGTAATTTGTCGCGTCCGGAACGGTTGAAACCATTGTATCCACAAGCATCTGTGGATCCTCATCTCTGGCATCCTCGATGGTGAAATAGTTATAATCCGCCGTAGCAGTGCAGTATTCTGCCATATCCGTACGTCTGTTGATATCGCGAGATCCTCCGGCACCGACTACCAAAACAATTCGACCATCGGTAAGTGTTTTCTTTATATATTCAACAAGATTCTTAACTGCATTTGCAGTATGTGCATAGTCAACAATAACTCTGAAGGGCTGACCCTGATCGATAACTGCCTGTCTTGCTTCAATTGGCTTTAAACGGCTTACGCACCACACAAGATCTTCCACCGGGAAGTCAAAATGGCTTAAGCAGCAGATAACGCCCATAATGTTATACACATTGAAAATACCGGAAAGATTACAGGTAATTTTGTGTGTGCCCAAATGACCGTTCATTGTAAAGCTTAATTTGTTATATTCAATTACAATGTCGGTTGCATACACATCTGCAGGCTCATTGATACCGTATGTAATAACCGGTGCATTCGCAGCCTTAATAAACATATGCGCATACGGATCGTCCGCGTTGATTACACAAAGACCTGAGGATTTTGTATACTCCATAAGCTTTGCCTTTGCTGCGGCATAGTTCTCCATTGTCTTGAAAATATCAAGTGCGTCGCGTGTGAGATTTGTAAAAATAGTAGCATCAAACGACACTCCGTCCATTTTTCCTGTTCCGAGTCTCTCGCCGGTTGCTTCCATTGAACAAAATTCACATCCGTCCTCCTGGAATCCGTCAAGAGCCTGGAAAAGTTCTTCCTGCAAAGGAGTAGTGTAATCGTTCTCCTGAGTATAGTGCTCACTTCTGATACCGTTTGTTCCGATGTATCCGGTTTTTCTTCCCATCATATTGAGAATCTGGAACATCATTTCCGAGCTTGTTGTTTTTCCGTCGGTACCGGTAACGCCGATCATGGAAAGTTGTCCCAAGGGGGCACCGTAGAAGCGATTAAGAATTTCGTTCATTGCACGCTGTGAGTCCTTAACCACAACCTGCGGAACATCGACTCCTTCAATTTCATGCTCACAAACCACAGCTACAGCACCGTTTTCAACAGCACTCGCGGCATAGTTGTGACCGTCAACCGTAAGTCCCTTCACAGCCACAAAAAGAATGTTCTCTCCCTTTGTACGGGAGTCATCTGTTATTTTGTTTATTTCCAAATCATATTCACAGGGAATAAGTTCTTTTAACTTCATAAAATACTCCGTCGTTATTTTAATTCTTCAATTACGGCTTCTTTAATAATTTCAAGACCCTTCATCAAATCTTCTTCTGAAATTGTAAGAGGAGGAAGAATCTTTACAACGCTGTCACCACGGCCCGCACGCTCGATAATCATTTTCTTTTCAAAGCACTTGTCAGCGATTTTGTGCGACAGTTCGGCATCTCCAAACTTTGCAAAATCGATGCCCCAGATAAGGCCGATACCGCGAAGTTCAATTCTCTCATCCAAAGGAAGAATTTCTTTTTCGACAAAATTCTTAACGATTTCGCCTTTCTTCTTAACCGCATCATTAATATTGTTGTCCACATTGAATTCAATCGCGGCGCGTGCTGCAACGAATGCAAGCTGATTTCCGCGGAAGGTTCCGTTATGCTCTGCAGGCTTCCAAATATCCAAATCCTCTCTTATAAGAAGAAGTGACATCGGGAAACCGTATCCTCCGATTGATTTTGACATTGTTACCATGTCAGGCTTAATTCCGGCACGTTCAAATGAAAAGAAGGTGCCTGTACGCGAACAGCCGACCTGAACCTCATCAACAACAAGAAGAATGTCATTCTCATGACAGATTTTCTCAAGTCTCTTGAGCCAGTTAACGCTTGCCGGATATATTCCGCCTTCTGCCTGAACAGTTTCCAAAAATACTGCTGCCGGCTTTTCAATTCCCGAATGGTCGTCCGCCAAAATTGCTTCAAGATAATCAAGGGAATCAAATGAAATTCCCGAACCGCTTTCATAGGGAATAAAGGTAACATTATCAAGAGAAACACCTGCTCCGTCGCGGCTTGTCTGATCTGTTGTCAGTGCAAGCGCTCCGAGAGTCATTCCGTGGAAGCCTCCCATGAAAGCGATAATATTTTTACGCTGTTTGTTCTTGCGGCAAAGCTTTAGTGCTGCTTCGTTTGCATTTGTTCCTGTAGGTCCGCAGAACATAAGCTTATATTCCAGTCCCCTGGGTGCCAAAATTTTCTCTGTGAAGGTTTTGATAAAGCCCGCCTGAGCTTCGGTATACATATCCATTGCATGAGTAATGTTGTCCTTCATAAGATAGTCAACAATATCACTTTTAATGCGTCCGTTGTTGTGACCGTAGTTTAATGCACCGCAGCCCGCAAGGAAATCAAGATACTTTTCACCGTTTTCATCGTAAATGTACGAGTCCTTTGCTGTTGTAAAAACAACGGGATACTTTCTGCAGTAAGAACGAACGCAGGATTCGTTTTCTTCGATAATATGTTTTAATTCACTCATTTTGTTTTCCTCCTAGACATAATCAGGTCTTGCAGGAACTTCATTTTTGATGAAGTAGATGTTGTACCAAATTAAGAATGCATAAACCGTATAAATCTTTCGGCCGTTGTTCCAGCGTCCGGATTTGTGTTCTTCAAGAAGATGCATAAGTTCGTCCATATTGAAGAATTCCGAAACCCATTCCTGTTCAAAGGTCTTTTTAACTTCCTCGTACCACTTATCTTCTTTAATCCAGTCTTTGAAAGGAACAAGGAAGCCAAGTTTCTTTCTCTTTGCCCATTCTTCGGGGATTGTCTTGTTTGCTGCGGTACGGAAAGCATATTTTGTAACATAATCATGAATGATGTACTGAAGAGGTATCTCCTCACTCACTCTGAAAACTTCCCTGTCAAGGAAAGGAACACGAAGTTCCAGGGAGTTTGCCATCGTCATTTTGTCGGCTTTTAAAAGAATATCGTAGGGAAGCCACAAATGCATGTCAGTGTACATTTTCTGTAAAAACTCGGGCTTATCCTTGACCTCTGCAAATATCGGTCTTGTTACATCCTGATATTTAATATCCGACTTATATTCCGGAGCAAGAAGAAGGTCTGCTTCTTCATTGTTCATGATAAATGCCTGACCGATAAATGTGTCTTCCAGCTTCGAACCGGCACGGATAAGGAAATGTCTTCCCTTCATCTTCGGCATCTTCATTGCAATGTTCTTCATTGCTGCTCTGAAGCCGTAAGGAAGCTTCATATATTTTGCATATTCCTTCGGTGTTTCATACTCGTAATAGCCACCAAAAAGCTCGTCTGCCCCTTCGCCCGAAAGAACAACCTTAACCTCCTTGCTTGCCATATTTGCCAAGAAGAACAACGGCACCGCGGAAAGGTTTGCATGGGGCTCATCCGAATGATACTGAACCGTAGGAAGAATATCGAAAAACATTTCAGGGGTAATATCCTTTTGCTGATGCTTCATTCCCAAAATATCGCAAAGTCCCTTCGCATCACCGATTTCGTTAAAGCCCGGAGCAGTAATATCGCCCGCGAAGCCTACGGTGAACGCTTTGTCTACATTTGCATTCGCAACAATGTAGCTGGAATCAACTCCGCTTGATAAGAATGAGCCTACCTCAACATCGGCGATTTTGTGGTGCTCGATACTGTCCTTCATAATGTCATTGATTTTTTGAACCGCCGTATCAAGATCGTCATCATTGTTGCGATATTCAATCTTGAAATACTGACGTATATCAATCTTTCCGTCCTTATATATAAAGCAGTGCCCGGGATTGAGCTTGTGCACGTTCACGAAGAAAGAATCGGTGGGCACTGAATACTGATACATAAGATATGTTTTCAGAGCGTCCTTATTTAATTCCTTCTTAAAATTTGGATGAGGCAGAAATGACTTAATTTCCGAACCGTACATAAAAAGTTCAGGAGTGTCATAATAATAGAAGGGCTTAATTCCGAAGGGATCTCTTGCTCCGAAAAGCTGCTTCTTGTTTCTGTCCCAGATTACAAATCCGAACATTCCTCTTAAATGGTCAACCACGTCCGTACCGTATTCTTCATATGCATGGATAATAACCTCGGTATCGGAATTTGTGGTAAATACGTGACCTGCCTTTAAAAGGTCTTCCTTGATTTCCTTGTAGTTATAAATCTCACCGTTAAAGTTAATAACAAGCGATTTATCTTCGTTGTATAAAGGCTGGTCGCCGAGGCTTAAGTCAATAATGCTAAGTCGTCTAAAGCCCATTGCAACCGAATCGTCGGTAAAAAAGCCTTCGCCGTCCGGACCTCTGTGTTTAATTGTGTCTGCCATCTTTTGAATGATTGGCATTTTTTCGTCGGCTGAAATGTTATCTATAAATCCTGCAAAACCGCACATTCTGTGCTCCTCCTTGTTTTTGCCGCCACTCTCCGAATTATCATCGTTTCCGTCATTGAATGGGTATACTTTTAAATAGTATTCTTATACTGTTTGTATTTCTTCTTGTAGTTGAAGGCTCTGAGAATCAGGTACATCTTATGCTTAAAGGATTTCTCTCCCTTATATGTGAGAGGATCGACTTTTTTGCGAGCCCTCCAAAGCTTCATTGCATTTGCTTTATACTCATCGTTTTTAACATATTTTTTCAGAACGGATTTCGGTACCATTGAAAGAAGAATCTCGTCTTTCAAAAGTTCGAATTCGTTTTCTTTTCCTTCAAATACATCCTCAACAAGAGTCTTTACAAGATTGTGTCCCAAAGCACAAATATAGTAGCTGGAGCGTGCCTGACGGGGATTTATTTCCATAACCTTAAAGGTATTGTCGCGTCTGTCCCACTTTAAATCGAATTCCGCAAAACCGTTATAATTTATTTTTTCAAGGAAAGCCTTGAGCTCTTCTACGGTTTCTTCTGTCTTTCCGAAGGTATTAAAGCCGTTCATCAAAACTGTACAGTTGCCTATTGCCGAAGGTGAATGCTCCTGGAGTCCGATCTGTGCAAATGTAGCAAGTTCTGCCTTGTGCTTTGTATTCACATAGAAAACGCAGTCAAAAAGATACGAATCGTCACCGGGAATAAATTCCTGAACAATAAGTGTGTCTTCGTAACCTGAGGCTTTAACTTTATCAATGAAATCAACTGCATTCTGAGGAGTGGTTGCTTTAAACACCTTAGGCTGTCCGGGGAAATGATGCTTTCCGTATTCGATTCCGTTGCTCGGTTTGATTATCAGGGGATAATACATTTCAACGGGAATCGGAGCGGTTTCTTTTTCCTTGCAGTCATAATAAAGTGTCTTTGCAAATTTTAGTCCTGCCTTCTCAAATGCTTTATAAAAAGTTTCCTTTACAAGAAAAGCATCAACAATCTTTAAATCAGGGCAGTTGAAAGTATACCAGTCCGAAATCTCATCCTTGTTTTCAACAAGGAGTCTTACATAAACATCGTGACAGGGAATAAGAAGAATCTTCTCATCCTTAAAATGGGTTTCGGCATATTCTTTAAGTGCCTTAACAAATCCCTCGTTTGTTTTAAGATCGGGATGATAAGTAATATTTACAATTGATGAATACTGAGTAAATCTGATGGGTTCTGTCGCAATTACATCCACTGTTTCACCGTATGCCTCGTTATAGCAACGCGCCATATAGTAGGTATTCATGTCAGAGCCAAGCAAACATACTTTGTGGTTCATATATTAATCCTCATACTTTCTGGGAATTGATGAATCAAGATTTGTAAGCAATTCATACATTGTTGTCATTACATGACGGGTGATGGAACGGATGGGGATTTCTCCTCCGAATACAACCACCTCGTCGTATTTTTTAACGCTCTCATCCACCAATACTTCGCACATACCCATACCGACCTCTCCGATAATGGGATACTTTTTACCATTGATGGAAACAAAGCTTCCGATACGTTTTCTGTTGATTCCGTCTGCATATCCGGTGTCTATTGTTGCAACATATTCTTCGTTCTCAGCCTTATGCTTCATTCCGTAACCCACATACTCGCCGGGAAGAGCCTTCTTTGTCTGAATTACCTCTGTATAAAGGGTCAGCGCCGTTTTTAAATCAAGCTCGGGGTATTCTTTGCAGGGCTTCACGTGATTACGTTTGTTCTGCCAATCATGTTTAAAGCGTCGCAGTTTGCCTTTTAAGTCCGTGGAATATTTGTTCATCAGATTAAATCCATAAAGAACAACGCCGAAGCGAACAGCCGTTGTAAATTCAGGTTTTTCGTGAGCCATAATTGTCTGGCTCTTATCAATATGAATCATTGGAATTTTTTCCAGAGGAATGTCTTTTGTGAGTTCCACAAATTTGTTGAAATCACGTTCGTATTCCGTATCTGAAAGGCCTGTAGTGTGGAAGTGTGAGAAAATACCTTCCACGGTAAGCTTCTCGTTTTCTTCTGCAGACTTGTAAATTCTTTCAAGTTCTGACTTATCCTTGAAGCCAAGGCGATTCATTCCGCAATCGACCTTAATGTGGAGCTTTAAGCTGCATCCTGAAGAAGTAATATCTTCAAAGGTTTCAGCATCGTTTACGCACACTGAAATGTTGTTCTTCTCACAAATTGAATAATGCTCTTTGTGAACGGGCTCGAGCATAATAACGGGAAGCTCCGGCTCCTCTTCGCGAACCTTAAGAGCTTCGTTTAGATTGGAAACCGCGAAAGCATTTATTCCTCCGCGCTTAAGTGCGGGAATTACTCCGTACCCATGACCGTATGCATTTCCCTTAACAACAGCAATATAGTATTTGTGAGGATACTCATTGGTTAAGATTCGTGCATTGTTTTCAAGTATTTTGTTGTCTATTTTTATGTATGTATGTCTGTAATATTCGCTCATGATAGTCCTATTCTAGCAAAGAAGTCCATAAAATAAAAGTCATTAAAAATGGCAAAGTATGTACAAAAAGTGCTATGGAAATGTAATGTCATTTTATACAAAAGCATCTCATCGGACAACGATTTCCAATGAGATGCCAATATAAATCTATATATCCCAAGCGCCAAATTTAACTTTCGGGGCTTCAGCAGTATGATTTCCCAGCATTTTCTCCATCCAGATCATATCGTACCAGGTGTCGAATTTGTATCCGCTGTCGTGAAACGTTCCCACAAGTTCAAACCCGAGAGCCTTATGGAAGCGGAAGCTGTCATCCGTCAAATGGCTGTCCTCGCGGGAAGGCATTGCTATGCAGGCATTCATGTTAAGAATTCCCATATCCTTTAAAGATTTCTCCAGCTGTGAATAAAGAAGCCTTCCCACGCCATTTTTATGGCAGTCCTTCGCAACATATATTGTTGTTTCCACAGACCAGTCATAGGCTTTTCTTGTTTTGAAAGCACCGGCGTAGGCATATCCGATAATTTTCCCGTTCTCAATTGCCTTGATGTAAGGATATTTCTTTGAAATATTGATGATTCTCTCCCTGAATTCCTCTACAGAAGGGACATCATATTCAAAAGATATTGCCGTCTCCAAAACATAGGGTCCGTATATTTCCAGAAGTTCTTTTGCATCTTCAGGTAAAACTTTTGCAATTTCCATACCAGTCTCCGTTCCGCCCCACTGAATCCGGAGGGCGCCTGCAGAGACCCCCCTCGAAATCCGATTATAAATATTTCTTCAGTTCTTCAATTACAGGCGCATAATGGCTTCCGTTTAAACCAAAATTCATATCCTTATATGTCCATGCAGCCCTTGCAATATCATATTTTTTCAAAATCGCGTTGATGTGCTTAAACCAGATAAGTGTATCTTCGGGCTTTGCGTAATCAATTACGCCATATTCACCGCAGTAAATCGGAACATTATATTTTTGAGCAACCTCAAGCGCAGGGACAAAAAGATGTTCAAAATATGATTCGTTAAGATTTTCTTCTTCCAATGTTTCGTAATCCGAGTCGTAATCATGGCCGAATATTTCCGAGGATGCCTCGAAATAATCCTTCACTTTTCCGGGATATGACACTTCATAGTCCTTGGGCATTCTGTCCAGCCAGCCTGCACTCTGATGTGTAAAAATAAAAGGATTATAAATGTGCATTGTATAAACGATTTTGTCATCCTGCGGGGGATTCAAAAGAGTAAGTCCGAAAATACTGCTGTTAAAAACTCCGCCGACAATTATTGTCACATCCTTGTCGATTGCACGAATTGCCTTTATTGTTCGCGCCGAAATATCATTCCATACATCGGCAAATCTTCTCTCGGTAACTTCATTCATAAGTTCGAAAGCAACCACATCACGGTCCTTGGCATAGCGGCGCACTATTTCTTCCCACATTGCGACAAAGTAATCCTGAAGCTCTTTGTTTTCAAAAAATCCCGCATAATTCGGATCATCAAAAACAAACCCTTTGGTTTTATGAATATCAAAAACCATTTTCAGCTTGTTCTTTCTGCACCATTCAACGCATCTGTCAATGTACGAAAAACCGCTTTCGATAAATTCGCCTTCTTCGGTTACTATTACATTGTAATCAACGGGAACTCTCACATGGTCGATTCCCCATGTTGCAAGAGTTTCAATGTCCTTCTCCGTAATAAACTCAGAATAATGCTTATCATTGTATTCACTGCCGCACTGCGAAAGCCATCCCCCAAGATTTACTCCGCGTGTGTATCCTTCAAATTTTTTCACCTGTTTTCCTCCAGTATTTTTAATCCTTCATTTATATCATAGCCCAGAACTTCCTGCGTCTTCTCAAAACAAGCTACAACCGCTGCCTTATATTCCCCGCCACGTTTTGCCCGTTCTTCTTTCTCAGAACCACCTGTTTGAAGAGCTTTTGTATATACCCGGGCTTCCTCATTGTTGATTGTGGTCATCATTTCTTTGAAAGAATAACCGTATTTTTCATACAATCCGATGTGATCGGTGGATATATATATTCTTTCTTTTCCCATTATTGTTGCTACGCATTCGCACCAGTCAAGAAGCATCCCTGCGTATCGGTGTCCTCTGAATTCCGGGTATGTATATACGAAGCCGACCCAAGGTGTCAGCGATGTGGGCTGTATCTCGTCAAGTGGAGCAAATGTGCAAAAAGAAATCAGTTTGTCACCCTCTACAACCATGGGAACAAGTGCATTCTGTCCCACCGTCTCTTGGAGTTTTTCTTCTTCCAGCAATTGACCCAGCCATTGTCCCGCACCCCAGTCGCAGGCCTTCATTTGTTTGGTCCATTTATTCTGTTTACCATCTGAAAAAAATTCTATAACTTTCATACACTGTTCTTTTTATGCGACCGTTTATCCTTCGTCGGTCCGGTTAATTGATTTTTGAGTTTCAAAGCCTTCCGGATATCTCTTTTTCAGTTTATCGATATTCGCCTGCATAATATCTTCCAAATTAAGGTCCAATGCCGTCGCAGCCTCAGCAAGATACCAGGCTATATCACCAAGTTCTTTTGCAAGATGTTCCTTATCAAGTTCGTGGCCCTGGGCCATCCATTTTTTCACAATATCAATTGCTTCTCCGGATTCTCCGCATAAGCCCATCACGCTGTTTATAAGAACATCTTTATTGTCAAGTTCCGGATTAAGCGTTGTCATTGCAAGTTTCTGATATTCGTTTATTCCCACAGTTGCCTCCCTGATTTTGGCAATTATTTATCTCTTTTAAAAACCTGCCTGTTGCTCATCAAAAATGTATTTAAAACAATCCATTTTATTTTAATGCATTTATCGCAGAAACAAAACATGTCTTTTTATATTCAGTCAAAACCGACTCTGTTTTTCTATGCGAAATATAGCAATTTATTTAGGCGAAAGATTAGTTATTTTTTTCTTCAAATCCGGATTAGAATCGGATATTGATGCAAAGTCGCATGCTAATTATACTACATTCACAAATAACTCAAGGAGGTAAATAAAAAAATGAATGGACCTTTAAAATGGATAAATTTATCCGCATTTCTGGCAATGATAATCATCAACGCCTTGGCAAATCTACTGCCGTTCGGCGGCCGCACCACCGCCCAGGTATCGGCCGAATATCCCAATCTTTTCACCCCTGCTCCGTTCACTTTCGCAATTTGGGGCGTGATCTATTTGTTTATGGGATTTTACACTATTATGCAATTGGGAATGTCCGGTACCAACATCGCGTTGATGCGAGTACAGTCTGCTGTCAGCATTTTGTTCATCTTAAGCTGCATATTCAATATCGCCTGGATTTTTTCATGGCACTTTTCCCAAATAGGCCTCTCGGTGATATTCATGCTGTTGCTTCTGGTCACTCTGATAATTATTAATCTGAGACTGACATTCATCCCCGATGCTTCAATTTTCGAAAAAATAACGGTATACGGTTTTAATCTTTATTTAGGTTGGATTACTGCAGCGACAATAGCAAACATCTGCGTATTCCTTGTAAAGATTAACTGGTCCGGATTCGGGATATCGGATGTTGTTTGGACACTCATCGTAATTGCTGTCGGAGCGTTAATCGCCATAGGTTTTGTGCTTATCGGACGTCGCTACTTTGCCACTTTAGCAATATTATGGGCATACTGGGGAATATTTATAAAACAAATATCTCTGAACAATACTTCGAGCAAACTCGCTATTGCCGTGGGAGCAATAGTCGCGATTATTGTTGTTCTTACCTTTATGCTTTTAACGATGATGCTGAACTGTGCACGAAATGATGTATAAAAAATAATGGGGCTGTGAAAAAATGAGAAATCATTTTTGATATGCTCCCTTCTAGGTAGACAAGTGAAATAATAAAAAACTTGTTTACTTGGAAGGGGGCATATCATTTTTTCACAGCCCCTTTTTCTATCAAACATTATTTTTGTTGCCGTAAGGCTCATGGATAGAAAGGATATGAGCAATTTTGGAAGAAGCAGATTTATATGTACAGCAAAAGAATATATTATCGGTCAACAATATTCGCTTGTTATTTGAAGCGATTTACAAAATATTTTGGGGAGTATTTACATACAGTTATTCATAAGTCTCTGCTAATATTAGTTGGGAAAATAAATAATTCGGCAGAATGAGGAAGAACAACATGGAAAAGAACAAAACAATGGTAAAGGATTTGACGAGTGGCAGTGTGCCTAAGCTGCTTCTGATGTTTGCAGCTCCTTTGTTTGTGTCCAATGCACTTCAGGCAATTTACAATATTGTGGATATGATAGTTGTCGGCCAGGTTATCGGCGGGAACGGCATGTCAGCGGTAGCAACCGGAGGAAATGTTTTAAGTATTCTCAACTTCGTCGTAATGGGATTTTCCGGTGCCGGTCAGATTATTATTGCACGTGCCGTAGGAGAGAAGGACATGGAAGAAGTCAAAAAGACTATTGGAACTATGTTCACAGTACTTCTCATTGCTGCCGTAGCAATGTCGGGAATTTGCTTCTTCATAAGGGGCTGGCTTTTAAACCTTGTTAACACACCGCCTGAAGCATACGAATATACAATGGATTACACAATTGTTTGTATGATAGGGCTTGTATTTATTTACGGATACAATGTTGTGAGTGCTATTATGCGAGGAATGGGAGATTCCAAGCGTCCGTTCATGTTTGTTGCCATTGCTTCCGTAGTAAATATTATTTTGGATATTCTATTTGTTGCCGTACTTAATATGGAGGTTGTAGGCGCAGCACTTGCAACAGTGATCGGCCAGGCAGTCAGCTTTGTTTTTGCAATGATATATTTTGTTAAAAACAAAGACAGTTTTGGATTCGATTTTAAGCTATCCAGTTTTGTTCCTCGCATAGATACATTAAAAAAACTGTGCGCATTGGGAATTCCGATGGCTATCCAGTCTGCTGCGATAACCATTTCCATGACAGTCGTCGCTGCATGGGTTAATTCTTTCGGAGTTGTTTATTCTGCATGCGCAGGAGTTCTAAGCAAACTAAACATGATGGTGGGAATCTTGAGTATGTCTCTTACCACAGCAGGCGGTTCTATGGTAGGACAAAACCTTGGTGCCAAAAAGTATGACCGTATACTTAAAATTCTTATGTGGGCTTCGGGCTGCGCCCTTGTTATTGTGTCATTTTATGTTGCGGCTCTGATTCTTTTCCCTGAGACTATGGTAGGCCTGTTTACCACCGATGAAGTTATTCTGGCAAGTGCAACCGTTATCATTCTCCCAAGTGTTGTCAATGCCTTTGGTGCCGTAACGCGTACATTCGGATTCGCTATTATAAATGGCTCCGGAAATTCAAAATTAAACCTTCTCATAGCGATTATAGACGGAATGATTGCACGTATTTCCCTTGCTTACATTCTTGGTTGGAAGTTTGGGATGGGACCGCAGGGATTCTGGCTCGGTGATGCAATTGCCGGCTTTATGCCATTTGTCATAGGTGGCGCCTTCTATCTTTCAAAAAAATGGAAAAACTAATGCTTTGTGAAAAGAACATTGTAAAGGGCCGATGAAAGTTTTTATTTTCACCGGCCTTTTAACTTTGCGTCACATTATTTGCGAATAAGTCGGTTGGCACACCCATTTTATGGGTTGCCGACGGCTATTTTAGTCTGTATAATGCATTTAGATGCCAACACTGACAAGTGTTTGATACTGGTATCATCTAAAAATTCATTTTTCTTCAATATAGACGCCCGGGAAAATATATTTTTATAAGTCGCGGCGGCTAAAATCCACAATAATCCCATTGTTAGACGTAGAACAATTGACTTGAAATGGAAAATTCCTCTGTTTGTTATGATAAACGGCGGCTAATTCTATCTTTATTTGAATTTTAGCGGTAGAGCCGCCTGTTATTCTTAAGTAATCATACGTATAAAAAAGGTAATCTTTCATTTTTAGCCGAAAAAGAAAAGGAGGAGAGTAATCTGAACATCAGTACAAAGGAATATGTTGAATTAATTGAGAACAGGCGTGTGTATTTACTGAAAATGCTTAGCGATTTGCAGGAACAACTGCAAGGGTTGAGCGATTGCTCGGTACACAATATAAGAGTTGAGAAGCATAGAAATTCATACCAGTATTACATCAGGACTGACAAAAATGATACAAGCGGAAAATATGTGCCGAAAGCTCAAATTACGATGGCGGAAAACATAATAAAGAAAGAGTATCTGGAAAATATGCTAAAATCTGTTCAAAGTGAGCTGAAGGCAATAGATTTTTATCTGAAGAAGAATAATCCCGGGAAATTGGTAACAAATTATGAGCACCTTCATAAGGGGAGAAAACGATTTATAAATCCATTTGAAACAGATGACGAAGAATTTATACAAAAATGGCTTTCGGTACAGTATAACGAAAAGTATTTTACTGATGATTCCTACGAATACTATACCGATCGAAATGAAAAAGTGCGTTCAAAATCAGAACTGATAATAGCAAATATGCTTAACAAATACAGTATTCCATATCGCTATGAATATCCGATTCGCGTAAAAGGAATGGGAACAGTATATCCTGATTTTATAACTTTGAATGTCCGAAGAAGAAAAGAAATATATTGGGAGCATTTGGGATTGATTGACAATGAAGATTACAGAACAATGGCAATACGAAAAATGGAATCCTATGAGAAAACAGACATTTTTCTTGGCGATAATTTAATTGTGACGTTGGAAACCGCACATCAACCGTTGAGCACCATCGAACTGGAGCGAAAAATACACAAATACCTTCTTTAGTGCTCTTTTGCAGAAAATACATTAAGGGAAGCGACTTATATTAGTTTGCTTCACCGGCAGTACCCACAGACGACAAAAGCGATATGAAGAACAAAATGCTCTGATTTTGCTGAAGAATGGTATGCTGTGATATCTTTCATCACTCCTTATAAATGTTGTGAAATAAGTGTAGGAATTTACATTCCTAAGTTACTTATTAAACATTACAAGGAGGCAAAAAATGAGAAGCATTACAACATTTGACTTGCAGTATGCGCACAGATTTTACGGCTTCAAAGGTGAAGCACAGTATTTGCACGGACATACCGGCAAACTGACCATCGAGGTTGAGGATTCGATTAATGAGGGTGTCAATATGGTATTCCCTTGCAACGAAATCAAGAAAACCGCATGGGACATTTTACAAAATTTTGACCACGCATTGATTCTTCGAAAAGACGATCCGCTTCTTCCTGTAATTCTTGATGTGTATGAGAAGCAGGGAATCAGAAGCGGTCATCCGCAGAACACCATGAAAGGAGAAGCTTTCAACACAAATCTGGCTACTGCTTATCCGGACTGCAGGCTTGTGGTAACAAAAGAATCCATGACTGTGGAAGGAATGATAAAAATCGTCTACGATTTGCTGAAGGACAAATTAAACATCGCGAAAATAACCTTTACAAGCGGAGCCAATGCTGCATCGCAGGAGTATAAAGTACATGGCTCAATAGATCGATGCCCTCTTTGCGGTATTGCACTGGATGAAGACGGTGTTTGCCCTAAATGCGGATATCACAAGTGATAAAGAATCCATAAACATATTAATAATGGGCGTGTGAAAAATGAAAAATCATTTTTCAGGCGCCCTTTTTTGTGTATAGATTATTGTGTTTCACGCATTGTCTGTGGATAAGGGCACAGTTCCCCTTACCCCATAACGTCACGCTTACAGATTTTTATGCGGCTCTTTCAACTCTATTCTTTTTGTTGTGATATTTATAAAGATTCTGACCTATAGAAACTAGAAATACCTCTAATCTTACAGAATCTATTCCTCTTCGAACGATTCTTTTGTACCAGCGGTCAGTTTTCATGATGCCAAATGTACCTTCAGCTTGAATTGATCTGTTCATCCGAAGCAGTGCACCATGAATGCTCTCAAGGTTTTCGATTACTTCCTTATGCATTCCGGTAAGTTCCTGGTTTATTCTTACCGTTCTGTTCCTATCACCCTTTTTACATTTTTCTGCGTAAGGACACCCGCTGCAATCCTCACACTGATATATCTCTTCCTGGCGACCATACTGATTTCCGTACACATGCTTGCGGTAAAGAAAGTTAAAGGCTTTACCATTAGGGCATCTCATTATTCCGTTCTCGTCAATCGGAAAATTTACAGCTCTGAAAGGGTCATTATGATATTTCATATCTGTTGTTTCCTTCTTGAACATAGGGAACTTCATGTACTTTTCCATACCATGCTGCTCGCAGTAAATGTAGTTGTTGTATGAGCCATAACCGGCATCTGCAACAGGATATTGGGGGTAAAACCCGTACTGTTTATTGAACTCTTCCATAAGTGGAATAAAGCAGTCCATATCAGATCTATAATGATTAACATCTACTACGGCTATGTATTCATCCGCAACACCTATCTGTACATTGTATGCTGGAAGAAGCTGGTCATTTCCCATGTAATCAGTCTTGATACGCATAAATGTTGCACTCTTATCGGTTTTGGGATAACTGTTTCTTTCAGCTCCGCAGATATCAATCTTTTCAATATATTCGTTAAGTTTATCTCTGTATTCTAGCAGTAATTCATACTGTCTCTGCTGAGTAGTCTTATGATGGCCCTTTCCTGAAACAAAAGAGGTTTCATCGAGCATCCAGAGTTCAGCATACTTTGCAGCCACTTCGGACAGATAGTCAGGCACGTATTCTGTATTGGTAGCAATCTTCACGCCACTCCATACAAGACCTGCATTTATCTGTTCCAGTAGGATTGTTATCTTATCATAAAGACGATATCTTGATTTCTCTGTGGCCTTTTTCCATACCCAGGTGTACTTATTAGCGTTAGCTTCAAACTTAGAACCATCAATGTAAATGTGCTGTAAATCAACATGTTCTTCTTCAAAGATTGCCTGATTAATGTCATAGAAGATTTGTTCAATAGAATCACTGAGAACTTCATTGATGAAGTAGCCAAAAGTCCTGTAGGATGGAGTCTGTCGGTCCATGAGATACATGAACCTGAGATTAACCTTGCAGTTGTCCTCAAGTTCACGTAAAGAGCAGTAGCCACTTGTCATGAATCCAAAGAGCACTGTTTTCAGCATGTTAACCGGATTATATCTGATTCTTCCTGTGATGTGTTCAGGAACATTTTTCAGATACTTATTTAAGTCTATTCCTCCCATGAATCTGTCAAAAGTGAAAACAGGGTCTAAAAGATCCAAACAATCTGAAATAAATAGTGGCAAAAATCCTTGATTGTAAGTAAAATAGTTATTGGTACAATTTTTCATCGCAGTTAAATTTTACCACAAAAAGAAGGACTTCTGGCTCATTTCTGAACCATCGGTCCTTCTTTCTTTATGGGCTATGTTTTTTCACAGCCCCTTTTTTGCTTGAATTGTATATTACTTTGTCTCTAAGTTAAAACCAAAGTATCTTACTGCGTTATTGTAAGAAATGTCAGTTACAATGCTTCCAAGAATTTCTTTGTCATAAGGATATTCACCGTTTTCTACCCATTCGCCTAATATGTTGCAAAGGATTCTACGGAAGTACTCATGACGGGTATAGGATAAAAAGCTTCTGGAGTCTGTCAGCATTCCTACAAAACCTGAAAGGTTTCCTAAAAAAGCTAAAGACTTAACCTGTCTTTCCATACCGATCTTGTGATCGTTAAACCACCATGCGGAGCCCTGCTGAATCTTAGCTATTGCAGTAGAATCCTGGAAACAGCCTAAGATGGTGCCTATTGCTTCGTTGTCATTAGGATTTAAGGAGTAAAGAATAGTCTTAGGAAGAGCATTTTCTTTGGCAAGAGCATTTAAAAAGTCAGCTACAGTTGCTGAAGGGGTTTCTGAATTAATGCAGTCATAGCCGGTATCAGGTCCGAGACGATCAAACATAGCAGTGTTATTGTCTCTTTTACAGCCGTAGTGAAGCTGCATTACCCAGTTACGCTTTGCATATTCCTTACCCATTTCCAGCATGAAGGCAGTTTTAAACTTTAATTCTTCTTCTTTTGTA
>JAZRYK010000062.1:0-21458 GCA_045600725.1 Lachnospiraceae bacterium | reverse complement strand
GGTGCTGAACAGGCAACTTCAGTACATTATAACGTTGGCAAAGAAGTAAGAACCGCAATTGAAAAAATTGGGGGTACGATGCCGGAAGATTTGCCAACACCTGAAAAAAGCATTCAGCAAATAGAAAAAGAACAGATGGCAAGACTCAGAAATAAGGCTAAGAAGGGTAAGCTTATGTTAGATGAGTAACTTAAATTTTGATAAGAAAGGAAAATATTATGACAGAAATAGAATATATTAAACAGTTAGAAGAACGCGTTGAAAAATTAGAAAAAATAATAGGAAACATAACCATAAGTGAGGGACAAATCGTTACATTTAATGACTGCCCGATAGGTAATATAAACGCTTCTGAAGGATGTAATCTTTCACTTAATGACTGCCCGATAGGAACTGTAATTCCTACAGATATTGGTGATGCAGAAGATAGAATAGATGATTTGGAAGATAGACTTCATAATATAATGGATCAAATGGATGATATTGATAAAGCTTTATAATGCAAATCCCAATTTATAGAGATAAATTTGAATTTAATGCTATAGATTATTATTCATGCCTATCATCAAAAAATGATAGGTATCTTTATATAATACGGCATTGCCGTATTGAAAGAGATTTGATATAATACATAGTGTATTTTTACATGGGAAGGTGGTTACTATTATGAAGAAAGAGGTAAGCATTAGATCTAGTGCAGCAGAGTACCTTACATTTATTACTGCCACAGGGGAGAGTGGTGTTGAGGCTATCTATGCAGATGAAAATGTATGGATGACTCAGAAAATGATGGGTGTTCTCTATAACGTTGAGACCAATACTATAAACTACCATATAAAAAAGGCATTTGCTGATGGAGAAATAGATGAGAATTCAGTTATTCGAAAATTTCGAATAACTGCTTCTGATGGGAAATCATACGATACAAATCATTATAATTTAAAAACTATTATTGCTGTTGGAAATAAGGTGGATTCTCCTAAGGCAGGAAGGATGGATAAATGAAATCATCGTCTGCTATTATAAAAGAATTGAGGAATTCTGTAGGAATGAATCAGCGTGAGTTTGCTGAGCATGTTGGCATTTCTGTTCGAACAATTCAAGATTGGGAAACGGGACGAAGAGTGCCTCCTGATTATATTCCGAGGCTTCTCAGATATCTACTTGCATACGAGAAACTGTGCAGTCAGCGCAGAGTCTTAATAGGTTTTTTTTCGGAAACATCAGCAGAGACACTTTCAGAGAATTTATTATATGATAAACTGGCCTTGCCTAGTGATAAAATGAAAGATGTTGAGATGCTTTTGGGTAAGCTTAGAGAAAAGGATTACGATTACATTATTTGTATTGGGCAGAAACCGGGAATAACTGATGCGATTAGAATTGAAACAGAAGCCCATGGTGATACTACATTGTATTCTTCAGCTGATTGCGGTACTTTATCTGAGCTATTTAAGAAAAGTGGTATTGAGGCAGAGAAATCTATAAAACCAGGCAATTCATTTTGTAATAATATATACTGGCACGGTCTTAATTACTTGGTGGAAAACGGGAAATCTTCGAAGATGCTGTTTTTGCATATCCCCTTTGAAAAGAACATTAGTGATATAGAAGAGTTCACTCAATTAACAGTAGAAGTCATAAATCAATTCGTAAATATGTAGTTGGTGACAACTTGTCACCAACTACATTTGGGTATGTAATGGGCATTAAATTTTAGTTTATTCTCTCAAGTGGATAGCTTTGGAAATTGAAATCTAGTGAACTGCCAGATTCTGATTTAACTGTGAAACGAGGAATAGCATGGAGAAAATATTAACTGAAAAAAGTGTCTTGTCAGAAAATGGACAAACTTTCTATTAGGTTTCACATACAAATAAGGAAGTGACTATTGTTTTTCTTCCTAGGCTGACGGCTAACCATACATTATTTGAAAAGCAAATAACGTATTTTTATGATAAATATAATGTTATCGTTTGGGATTGTCCTTGTCATGGAAAATCAAGACCATATAAGAACTTTAATTATTCTAACGTATCAAAAGAATTAAATACTATTTTGAAAACTGAAGGAATAGGAAAGACTGTAATCATCGGTCAGTCTTTGGGTGGAATGATAAGTCAATATTATATAGATGCTTATCCAATTACAGATTCATATAATAACCGGGAATGGACATATCCTCAGGGAATAGTAGATAAAACAGAAAGAGACATGCAAAAGGCTCGCCTTAAGAATAAAATTGGTGAGCTGCAGGAAGCATTAGAACAGCTGGAACAGGAAGATGGGGAATAATATGGCTGATAATGAAATAAAAATTCTTACAAATGAGAATAGCAATCCTGCAAATCAGGATACTTACAATACAGTACGTGGATATGTTATTGCCGCACAGAGACAGGTTACAGCTGCCGTTAATTCTGCGATGGTTAATGCATATTGGAATATCGGAAAGCAAATCTATGAAGCATGCGGAGAAAGTGAACGCGCTGAGTACGGAAAGCAACTGCTGCAGTATCTGTCCGATAAGCTTACGGCGGAATTTGGTAAAGGCTTTGACACACGAAATTTGCGCCACATGAGGCAATTCTATATTACATTTCCAAATTGGAACGCACTGCGTTCCGAATTGAGTTGGACTCATTATCGTAGTCTTATGCGCGTGAATGATGAAGCTGCAAGAGCATTTTATCTTGAAGAAACAGTAAAATCCGGATGGAGTTCAAGACAATTAGATCGCCAGATTAATTCATTTTATTATCAGCGAATTCTAGCAAGTAAAGATAAAGATAGCGTTGCTGCTGAAATTGATGTTTTAGAGCCCAGACCTGAGTATGAAAAAATAATCAAAGATCCATATGTATTAGAATTCTTGGATTTGCCAGCTAATGAGCATTTTTATGAGTCTGAATTGGAACAGGCACTAATTGATCATTTACAGAAGTTTCTGCTTGAACTTGGACGAGGATATTCTTTTGTAGCAAGGCAGAAGCATTTTAATATTGACGGACGTCATTTCTATATTGATTTGGTGTTCTATAACTATATATTAAAATGCTTCGTACTAATAGATTTGAAAATTGGCGATCTTACTCATCAGGATCTTGGACAGATGCAGATGTATGTAAATTACTACACCAGAAACATGATGAATGAGGGTGATAATCCTCCTATTGGCATTGTATTATGCGCAGATAAAAGCGATACATTAGTGGAATACACTCTTCCGGAAGATAATAACCAAATATATGCTGCAAAATACCTTCCTTACATGCCTACTAAGGATGAGTTAAAACGAGAACTGAACTTAAATGAGTTTGAGAAAAGAGAATAATTATAAGAAGACGAATAATGGCATTAGAGAGATAAATCATAATTTATTGTTATTTAATGAGGTGTCAAACTATAAATATGTCAACTGGAATAATGATAATTGGTCCATCTGGAAGTGGAAAGACAACACTTGGAAAAATAGTTGCACAGAAACTGGGATATCCATATTTTGATGTGGACGATTATATTTGGAAACAGAATACAGATAGTCCATATACACAAATGTATACGAGAGAAGAAAAGATTAGCAGACTGAGCAATGATATTGCTTCATATGAACATTTTGTTATGGCTGGTTCAATGAGTTCTTTTCATTATGCATTTGATGATATGTTTGAAATGATGGTACTTCTTTATGTTGAACCAGATATTCGAATACAACGAGTTCATAAAAGAGCAATAGAGCGATTTGGTGGAAGAGTACTTGAAGGTGGAGATATGTATGAATCCCATATGAAATTTTTGAAAGATAATCGAAGTTATGAAGAAGATGGTTCACCAAATATGAGAGAGCAGAAAGAATGGATGAAAAATATGTCATGTGTAAAAATTGAATTGGATGGTGTTGCGGACCTTGAAAGTAACGCAGATATTATTGTAAACAATTGGAATGGGATAGTAAAGGAAAAAGAAGCAATCAAGGGATAAGATCCCGAAGAACTGATGGTTTTGTGGAAAGGATGCCTGGTATGATTGGCACAATTGTTAAAGTATGCTGATAGGCCTCTTGGTAGTTATCGTCCAAAATATAAGGATATGATTCCTTTTTGCACATCTGCAAGTAGTGGTATTGGAAATCGGGTAATACAGCTGAAGTTGATTATTATGGATGATATATAACAGCAAAAACTTTACAATATTAATCTAACTACTTTGCATAATCGCATTTTTTGAAAGGAGGATATCAGTGGAACGCTATAAAAGATTTATATGTTTTTCAATAATTTTTATTATTAGCGGAATATTGCATGTTCTTCTTCGTACCGTTGATTTAACCAGTTGCTTCAGCCAGCTTTTATATGGATTTGTTGTTCTTATGTGGGGGATGTTGGTTAGCGATCAAATTATTGATAAGAGGGTGCGAAATATTATTTGGGGAATAGTTTTGTTTCTGGAAATGTATTTTCTTATGCAGATTTGCAGATACAGATTGACGGAAGGTCAGAACAAGCTTCTTTGGTATGCTTATTATATTCCTACTCTTGTTATTCCTTTGTTGTTTTTTTATCTAACTCTTTACATGAATCGGCAGGAGAATGAAGCACTCAATGCTAAATATATTTTAGTTTCAGTACCGACTTTGGTGTTGATTCCGTTGATTTTGACCAATAATTTTCACCAGCTTTTTATTCGACTGGATGATACCTTACTTGATAGTGTCGGAAGCTCAAATGCGGGTATTCTGTCATATATAAGCCGTATTTATTCTATTATTCTTTTGGTGGCGGCATTTATTATATTGTTTCGAAAATGTCAGATATCCATTTCAAAACAAAAGCTTTTTCAATTAATCATCATTTTAGGTATATGCGCTTTCCTGTTGGGTTCCTATGCACTGGGCTTTTCACCAAAGATTAATGGAGTAAAGCTTTGGGATATAGGCGAAATATTTGCCATGATTTCCATATATATTTTGGAAGCATGTATGCAGGTGGGACTAATTCCTGTGAATACCAAGTATACATGGATTTTTCAGGAAACTGATTTACCGGCAGTTATTCAGGATAACAATGGAAAATATATTTATCTTACAAGGGGAGCGGAAGCGGTATTAAATCCATCAAAGGAATCCTTTGTGCGCTCATCGGATATTTCAGGCGGAAGTGTGAGCTGGGCAGTGGATTTGTCCGCAGTTAATGAACTGAATCGCCGGATTACAACAACCATTGAACAGATTGATGCAAGAAATCATTATCTCACTACCCAAAATGCCATTAATGAAGAAATGGCCGCCGTGGATGCCCGCAACAAGGTGTATGACCGTATTGCGGGAATTGTCAGTAATCAGCTTGGGCGAATAGAAGAACTTCTTGCAGAAGAAGAAACGGATTTTACGCAAAGACTTAAGAAAATCGTTGTTTACAATGCATATATTAAGCGTCGGAGCAATCTGGAGCTTCTTCGTGAAAGCGAGAAGATAATTCCTGCGGGAGAACTTTATACGGCAATTGCCGAATCGGTAAGCTATTTGAAACTAAATCAGATAGACGTAGCTCTGAATTTTGGAATTAGTGGCGATATTTCCGTTGATGCAGGAATTCTTGCCTATGATTTTTTTGAGATTGTCGCAGAAGCAGTACTAAACAGGGCTTCAATGCTGTCGATTAATTTAACGGATAAGGACGGACAGCTTAATCTTAGAATGCTAACTAACCTTTCAGATTGTTCGTTTGTTGATGCATTTAGGAGCGAAGAATTTGCATACTGCAATGGGAAGATTATTAAAACGGAAAATGATGGCGAATCCATATTGGCACTTATCCTTGAGAGAGGGGGTACAAAGATATGACTCTATTCATAAATCTGTCTCCTTTTTTTCAAAGCGCCGTAGGAATATATTTGGTTATTCTTTTTTGGGTATCTACAGCAATAATAGTTTTTGAAGTCAGGAATAAACATTGGAAGGGATTGATTATTCTTATTCCTATAACATTAAGCCTTTACATTGGAGCGCAGTGTGTTTTTTATAATATTCACACTGAACTTGTAACTGTCGGCTTAACAAAAAAAATCATAGATACATTTGGTAATTTTCCCTGGGTTATTATAACAGCTGTTCTTTTGGCAATAAGTATATTGGAACTCAGAGTACTTTTATATAACCGAAAGTGGACGAAGGAACATATAACTGTTTTTTCAATTAAAGAGGCCATTGATAATCTGCCGGTTGGAATTTGCTGTTATGAGCCCAATGGACAAATTGTATTAAAGAATCACAGGATGGAAAGAATATGCAGAGCCTACACAGGTAATGCATTGTTAAATGCGAAAACATTTCTTAATGAAATTACTAATGGAAGCAAACAGACAGAAAAAGGGGCTATTATTCAGTTAAAAAACGGTGAAGTTTTTACTTTTTCTGACAGACTAATGAAGGATACAGACTCGAATCTTCGAATGCTATCCTTGGTGGATATAACGGAACAATATAAAAACACGGAAACTCTCGAAGAAAAAAAACAGCTGGTAGCCAAGCTTAATGAAGAACTGGTTTTATACGGAAAGCAGATAGTTGATTCCATTACTGCCAGAGAAATATTGGCAGCCAAGGTCAAAATTCATGACGAACTGGGAGTAAATTTACTGGAGTCCAAACGCTACATTCTTTCAGGCGGAACTGAAGAAGAAAGGGCTACTATTGAGGACGCTCTTCGCAGGAACCTTCAATATCTGAAGCAGGAAAAAGAAAATGTACCCGATGATGAATATACGGTTATTCTTGATACTGCGCAAAAGCTGGATATTAAATTAAATCTTGCCGGAACATTAACGGATTCAGAGCCCGCGCGCCATATTATTGTAACCGGAATTCATGAATGCTTAACAAATACAATTCGCCATGCTGCAGGGGATGAGCTGAATATTAATCTGGATGAGTCAGAAACAGAGATTAAAGCAGAATTTACAAACAATGGTAAGGCACCGGAGAATGAAATAAGCGAACGGGGCGGACTTCTTTTACTTAGAACTCTTGTTGAAGAGCATGGCGGAACTATGGAAATTGATTCGGCTCCACGGTTTGTGTTAAGGTTAACATTAAAGAAATAATACGTTGTTTTGAGAGGTATAAGGGCAAGGGAATGGCAAATAGGGTATTGATAGTTGATGATCAGGCGATGCCGCGTCAGCTTTTCGAAAGCATAATAAGCGGTTCTGATAATTATGAACTTGCAGCCAGCGTGGATTCTGCATCTGTAGCGGATATTTATTGCGCGAAAATGCAAATCGATCTTATTTTAATGGATGTAGTAATGAGCGGAGGAATAAACGGAATAGAGGCCGCCGAAAGGATTAAGAAGTCATATCCTCATATAAAGATTCTGGTTGTTACGTCAATGCCGGATAGCTCTTTTATCAAAAAGGCCAGAAAGGCGGGCGTAGATTCTTTTTGGTATAAGGAAGTTCAGGACGCTCCGCTTTTAGCGATTATGGATAGGACTATGTCCGGGGAAAGTGTGTTTCCTGACAAAGCGCCGGTGGTTTTTCTGGGAGAAGCTAAAAGTACGGATTTTACAGACAGGGAGATAGACGTTCTCAGATGTGTGGCTGCGGGATATTCCGACAAGGAAATAAGTGAATTGCTGAATATAAGCTACGGAACCGAGCGTGTTCATCTTAACAGTCTGCTTCAAAAAACTGCCTGCAACAGTCGTACCGAGCTTGCAATTATGGCAGCCAAAACAGGAATTGTTGTTCCTGAAGTATAAAGAAGAATAAAAATTTCCGTCGGAGACAGACTCCGGCGGTTTTTATTTAATAGGAAATTGCTTTCCTAAATAAAAACGCTCCGAGTGTCAAAAAATAGACAATATTGCTGATATGAAAGGATAAATCCACTCTCTATAATTTATGATGTGATATTAGTGAATAGTTTGCAAATTAATAAGGGGAAAACAATATGGGATTATTTGATAAAAAAGACTGTTCCATTTGTGGAGCAAAAATCGGTCTGTTGGGTAATAAGAAATTAAAAGACGGAAATATGTGCAAAGACTGTGCCGGTAAGCTGTCTGTATGGTTTCAGGACAGAAGTGATTCTACCGTTGCAGAGATAAACAATCAGCTCTCAATAAGAAAAGCTTACGAAGATATGCTGGCGAAGAACTTTATAGTAAGTCGTGCATATGGGGAGTTTGGATGCATATTGATTGACGAAACAGATGGAATTTTTGTTGCTCTTCCGGACACTTCAGACAGCTTTTTCGGAGATGCTAAAGTTATTACTTCTATTGATCAAATCAGAGACAAAAAACCTGATGTGATTATGTTTAAAGAAGTTGAAGGTGTCGATGTAAATGTGACTGTTACTTCAAGAGAAGAAAAACAGACGGTAGACGGAAATCAGGTTAGCTACAATCCTAAACACATGGTATATATGGCACAATTTAGTGTCACAATCAGATTAAAGGGTCATCCTTTTATCAGAACCATGAAAATTCCTTTGAATAATGGGGCAATACAGATTCGCAATATGGGCGAAAGACTGGTAACGGAATACAAGGACAGTGTCAGAGCTATGCTGACAGGATACAAGGGTCCGGAATTTGAAATAGAAAATAACAGCGCGTTTTTTAACAGTAATTCATTGAAGGATCTGATATTGCGTACGGAGTATGCTTTGCCTGATTACGCTTACGGATTTAAGGTTGATAAAATTGCCAACTGGAAACAGATCCAGGAATATCAGTATTATCTGGCCATGGCGGAAGAAATCAAGAATGTTCTGGAGAACTACTAATAAATATATTTATAAAAGGGGAAAGGATATAAATGGGAGTAAACAAAAAGCAAATAGTTCTACTGGTAACAACTGTAGTACTTGCGCTGTTGTGTGGTTGTGGAAAGAAAGCAGATGCTAATGAAGAACCGACAAATTCATCTGCTTCAATCGAAACGGAAGCTTCGGAAACAATGGATAATCAGACTTCAACAGAGGCATCCAATGTAAATGGATACGATCATAGTTTGGTATGTGACAGATGGTCTGACAGCGGTTCCTTTAAAATGTTCACTTCGGATGAAGAGTTTTTTGATTTTGAGTTCGATTACAGTGTTCCGCAGATTGTTGATGATACAGAAGACGCAAAGGAAATAAATTATTTTATCGAGTGTCTTTTTGGAAATATGCACGAAACCATACAGAAAGCTGCTAAAGAAGGACGAATAACAGCAGAAGAATTTGACAGTACGAATTGGATTCAAACCAATTATGACTGTTTTTGGAACGGAAGCATAGCCAGCATTGTAATTTACAGTACGGGATACTATGACAACGAAACAAAATACAATGTTTATAATTATGATTTTGCGAGCGGCTGTCAGGTAAGCAACGAAGAAATTTTTAAGCTCAAGGGTATTACCGGTGAGGAATTTACAGAGGAATTAAGAAGGGCAGCAGCATATGTAATAGACAAGGATATGCAATCCTTTTTTGAAAGTGAAATGCCCCTTACCGAAGATGAACTGTGGTATGCCGATGTTGTGGATGAATCAGTTCAGCATATGTATGGAGATTATCTGTTAACAAGGGCTCAGACCATGTACATCGATAACATTAACGAATTTATTCCGGTGTATCTGGATGCTGATGGAGAATTGAAGGCAATTACGCATCTCTACAGTATGAATATGTATGGGGAAAAAACAGATATTCTGTCTCCGAAGAAATGGGTAAACAGCGGCTTGATGGCAACAAGCGGTAATCTTTTGAAGGTTGAATCAGGAGATGACGGAATATACTTAACAATTTACAGGGATGATTGGTCAGAGACACTTCATGAGGAGTTTCCTACCTTTGATTTTTCAAAGGAATATAAGATTAACGGCCTTTATAAAAATTATACGGATGCAAGAATTTCCTGGGTGGGAAACGGAAGGCAGCCCTACATTTTGTTATTATCCGATGACGGCATGATATCCTACGTAGATGTCTGGGAGGGAATTGCTTCAGAATATTTCTGCGCGGTTGAGCCTTTGTGGGGATTGGTAAACATTAAATCCTTCAACAATGATTCGGAATACAGAATTGCGGCAGAGAATAATGCCGGTTTGTTGATTGATGTGGAAGACGCCCTTTATATGATGCTTTACTGCAGATACATCGATTTTGAAAAAGACATATTAAATCTGAACGACATAACAAGATATTCCGCTACGGTAATGCATAATGAGTCAGGACAGGATATCGAATATGAAGAGCTCATTGGTTTTACCGACGATAAGTATCATCTGTTTGTGAGGGAATTCTACAAAACAGATAATTATGAAGGGGGCTCGCAGGTAGGTTATATAACCTTCAACGGAATGAATGAAAATGGAATGGTATTTTATTTTTCACTTACAGGAGAAGAAGGTGAAATAAGAGGTACCATGGCATTGAATGTATATAGCTTTTGGAATGAAGAGTACGCAGATTTCATTGATTGGGCTGACATGACCTGGCTTGGCGGATTTGACATATTTGAGTCAAGGGGAAACAGGGTAATTCTCCACGGCTCTGTCGGCTAGTAAACCGGTCACAGGAACAAAGTGAATTTACCGCCAACGCTTGATGGCTTTACCGGTCAGAAAGTTCAAGTAATGGTGCAGAATAAGGGAGGGTAAAATGAAAAAGAAATTGTTACGTTCAATAAGTTTACTGATGGCTGCTTTGATGATTATTAGTTCATCATCAGTCAGCGCGCTTGCAGAGACTCTTTCATATGCTGAAGCGGGTGATGCGGAAGTGTATGAGTATGAGGAAATTGAGAATCTCGGTTCAGAGGAACCGGTTTCTTCTTCAGTAACCGATATCAGTTCTTCGGAGATGATTCGCGAGGAAGAAGAAATCGAAGAAGAGGAAATCAAAACTGAGCTTCCCGATGTTTCAGAAAATTCGGAAGAAGAAACCGAAACAGAAGAAGATATGAGCATGGATGAGACCTACGATCCCACCGAAATAATGTATACAGGTGTTGTTAAGGTTTCATATAAAAACAGCAAAAAGAATACAGTTACAAAGAAGTTTATTAATGATGATATTGCAAGTGCAATAGAGCTTGCCTGCGAAAACAACGGAACCATCACTTTGGCTTCGAATGTTTTCTTAAATCATGAGACAGCTGTTTGGGAATTTAATTCGGGCAATGTTACGATCAATTTAGGGTCATATTCGATTATGCCCGGTCATGAAGAAAGAGCCCAGCAGTTAATTAATGTTAATGGTGCAAACCTTACCATTAAGGGAACTAATGCCAAGATGACAACAGAAGGAAGTTATCTTGTAAAATCAACCGGTAATTCCACACTTACTGTTGATGGTGTAAATTTTTCAGGCCCCAGATATGCCTTTCTGATTGAAAGAGGCACGACCTTTAATATGAAGAGTGGTTCTGTAACGGCAGCTCAGCCGGTAGCTCTTCTTAATAGGGGTGCAGAAACAAAAGCTTCGACCTTTAATATGTACAAGGGAACAATAAGCGGAAGATATGTAGCTATTTTTGCTGAAGAAGCAAATGTAAATATTTTCGGCGGAACGGTAAATTGTGTTCCTGAGGACTTGGCGAATGATTTTTACTTCCATTCAGGCGAAAGAATGTTTTCCGCTATACAGGTGGTAGACAGTAAGGTTAATATTTCAGGCGGAACAATTTCCTGTAAGGCAGATAGTTATATTGCAAGAAGAAAGGGCGGTATTATTCTTCGTGATTCAGATATTAAGATATCGGGAGGAACAATATCCGTTGAGGCATATGGAAACTGCTTCGGAATATTAACAATCTCAGACAAATCAAGCGGCTCTGCTGCAGGAAGTGTTACTGTTAGCGGTGGTTTGATTAATGTAACTCAAAAGGATAACAAAGAAAGCTGTAGCGGAATAATTCTTGATTTTCATGAATTAAATATGTCAGGTGGCTCTGTAACCGTAAAGGGTAATCGAATTAAAGGGGTTGTTGCATTTATCGACTCTGCCCCCAAGGAAAATTCAAGGATTTCAGGCGGAACAATCAAGTGTGAAGGATTAAACAATACTTCCGGGTATTCATACGGAATTTATACTGCCAATACCTGGTGGAAGGGTTCAATTATGCTGGGAAAAGCATCAATCACAGTAACAGATGCTAATTCCACAGGTATTAATTTAAATGGCGGAACGGTATATGCAGCAGGTACCAATATTTCGGTAAACTATAAGGGAACTGTCCGTTCAAATATTGCAGGTGTTTATCTTGGTATGGATTCACAGTTTGACTGTAAGGATTCAACAATTAAGGTAACTTCATATAATGATAATTCGACAACCAGAGTTTTTACAAGTGCTGTCGGAATCACTAATTACAACGGTGAATATGATTCCACAGATGTTATTGCAATTGTAGAATCTTCTGATATTATCGTTTCTTCAGAAAATTATGCGGCAGGTATAAATGTTCACGATGCTTTTGTTGAAGTGGACTCTTCCAATTTCAATATTTCCGGAAGTCAAAGCGTGTATGGAGTAGATTATAAAGAAACTGTAGGTTCTTTCATAGGACTTGAAATATATGATTTGAATATTGATGCGGAAATAAAGAAAGAATACGAAAGTTATTTAAAAACCACTATATCAAGTGCATTTGATGCCCGCACAGGTATTTATGGTATAAGTGCCAAATTCTCATCCGACGAATCTGCAATTATTAAAAGAAGCAAAATTAATCTGCATGGTGGTAAAAACAAAAATGCCATTGATTTAATAGAAGCTCCTTACGGAATTATAGGATACGGCATTACAATCAAAAATGGTGTCAGTCATCTGATAGAGGGAAATACAGTTAAGTGTAATGCAGATCGTTCTATTCCAAATTTTAGCGGACTGGCAGGAATTACCTTAGAAGAAGCTAAAGGCACATATGCGATAAAAAACAACAGTGTAAATATCTGCTTTGCCTACGAGGATAAAACAAAGGCAGGAATAAAGGTTACGGGAGCAAGCTCTGCAGAAAAAGCAGAAAAGGTTGAAATCAGTGACAATATTGTTAATATCAGGAATTATTTTAACAGTGATATTGACATTAAAGTTAATGATATAGTGCACGGCATCAGTGCGACAAATGTTAAGGTATTCGAGTTGACAGATAATGATGTTTACCTTGAAAATATTAAAGATGTAAAACCTGTACCGTACAAAAGTTATGCATACGGAATTTCCTATGAAAATGGTAATGAACTATCCTCAGTAGGGAATAGGATAACAGTAAAAAACAGCGGAAAAGAAATGGATTCTTTGCTTGAGTTAAATGTAGGAAACCTGCACGGTCAAAATATATATGCAATTAATAAAGTAGTTGTTAAGAAAAATGATATATCGGTAACGGGATATAACTATAGCTCTTGTTGTGGACTTAGTGTACTGTCAGAATCGGATTATATCATCGAGGACACTAATATTCAGACTACAAATAACATGTCACCCTCCGGCGCATACGCATTTCAAATGGGTTATGTGAGAAGAACCCTGCCAACATCCGTTGAGATTAAGAACTGCACACTTAAAAGCAGTAACAGTGCAGTGAATTGTGCTACCGGAATACCTGATCTCTCTGTTAAAATTTTTGATTCCACATTAGAATCGGTTACTCGTCCTCCTATTCGCATAGATGAAGCAGCTAATCTTGTTTTGTGTGGAAAGGTTACCCTTAGGGACCCTAACGGAATATTCTTCCAGCCGATTCCCGTAACTTACTCTTTTGTGACAGATAAAGGAGAAGTATTGTCGGCAGAGGAGGTTAGTAACAGTGGTGCAAAGGAAATAACCCTGTACGATCCTGTATTCTCTTCAGTGGAAATTACAGCACCGAATAAAGTATATCAGGGTCTTAAGGACGGTAAATTTTCCGTTGAAATTGAGTTCAGAAACAACTTATCATACATGGTTAAGCCTGGAACCGTAGTATGGAAAATTAACGGAAATACCGTTGAATCAGCAGCAATAACCAAAACAAGCACTGAGATGCTGGTTGAAAATTTCGATTCATTAAGTTATGTTTCCTTTGGCGAGAATGAAATAACCTGGAGTGCGGATATAATATTTGAAGGTGGGGAACAGCACTATGAGGCGCATAAGAAATTTAATTACTACCCGACGGTTACATTCTATGCATATGACAGTGCATACTTAAGCAGTCCGACCCTTGTAGACGCTTGCAGTTTTGCAGACGGAACAAAGGAAAAAACAACATACGTGGAAAAAGGAAAAAGCGTAGCGGTAGAGGACATTCCAACCTTCACTCCCTCTACAGGAGAGAAATTCAGCTTTACAGGCTGGGTAGACAGTTACGGTCGACTTCTTACCGGTAGTACGGTTATTAATTCAAGTGAAACTTACTACGCTCTCTTTGAAGCAGATGGCTTGACAATTCGTAAGCTGTCCCCGTTAACCACGTATACCTCCGAAACCATTAATACGGTTGTTAAGGATGTGGTTTACCGTCCCGGAGGAAAGATTGTTCTTGAAGACATTCTTCCTTCTTCAGAGTATGGTATTTACTATGGTCAGAAGCTTCTTACATCGGCCGATTACAAGGTAACATATAAGAACAATGATAAAGTAACCGATTCGGCCAAGGTTACCATTACCGGAAAAGGAAAATATAAGGGACAAATCAGCTTTACATTCAATATTGTTCCTTATGATTTCAGTTACGTTATTGATACAAGCTCTATCGAGTGTTACTACAAATATACAGGTAATAACATTTCGGTTAAAGGAATTAGTAAACTGGATGGTTTCCCAAAGGTTTCGCTTAAGAACGGAAGGGATTATAAGCTTACATTCAGATATTCAGAAGACGGTATGTCGGATTATGTTCCTGTATCATCAATGAAAAAGATTGGATATTATACAATAGATATTAATGGTATCGGTAATTATAAAGGGTGCCATCCATTTTACTGGATAATTCATGTTACAAAGAAGCCGCTCATTTCAGACTGCAAAGTTTATGGTATTACAAACTTAAAATATACAGGAGGAGCTTGTACCTTTGATAAGGGTAAGATTGTATTAAAATACAAGAATAAAGTTGTTCCTTCTGAATATTACCGTATTGATTACAATGATAATACGCAAATAGGAGACGCTCTTATTCAAATATCGGCTGAGTCAGATTCTCCTTATGAAGGCTACTTGACCAGGAAATTTAAGATATATGGTGTCAGTCTTGATAATAAGAGTAAAGATGTCAGGTTTGAGTGGGTAGATGATGTTCAGAATTTTGTTTATCACAATGAAGGCTACAGACCTGCATTCAAGATTTACGACACGAAGGGAACCGAGGATACCTCAGATGACAAGCTTCTTAAATCCGGTACTGATTGTTCTTATGAATTTACCGGAAAAGACGGTTCAACTGCGACTGATGCGGGATATTCTCCTAAGGCAGCAGGCAAAGTAACACTTAAGATAACAGGAATGAATACATATAGCGGTACCTATACTACCGAATTTAATATCAAGCCTGTTGATTTATCCAAGGCTTATGCAATGAATGCAATAAGCACAACCGACGGTAAAATAACTCTTGAGGGTGATGGTCTTGGCGGAAGCTATGATGTGATATACAACAAAGAAAGTAATAAGCCCACGGTTAAGTTAGTTATGGGTATGGGCCCGGGCAACAGTCGTTTTTATTTTAACCAAAACGATTATTCCATCAGCTACAAGAACTACAGTAAGGCCGGCAAAGCCACAATGACAATTACCGGTAAGAACAACCTGAAGGGTAGCATAAAGGTTAACTACAATATCAGCAAAGCCAAATTAAGCACCGGCAACGGATTTAAAATAAGTGCTAATGATGTTGTGGTAAATTCAAAACCCGGAAAATATGCTACAACGGTTAAGGTTGAATGGTCCGGAAAAGTTCTTTCAAAGGGTAAGGATTACGACAGTAAGTTCACTTATACCGATAAATACGGAAATGCCCTTACATCAAAGAGTAAGCCTAAGGTTGGGGATGTAATAAATGTAACCATAAAAGGAAAAGGTAATTTCACAGGAAGCTTAACTGCAAAATATGTAATAGTTAAGAAGACAATTAACAGTCTTAAAGCTTCAACAATTACCAAGCGCTACACAGGAAGCAACATCCTCCTTTCCGAAAAAGATTTGGCTTCAATGAAGATTAAAATCGGAAAAACAACACTTGTATATAACAAGGACTATGTTATTTCCGGATATTCAAACAACACTAACACAGGAACCGCCAAAGTAACAATCACCGGTATCGGCGATTATTCGGGAAGCAAGGAGATTTCATTTAAGATTTCCCAGGCAACCTTTAAGTGGTGGAAATAATATTGATTTTGGAGGCTGTGGAAACACGGCCTCTTTTTTGAATTCATTTAAGGATAAAAAACACAGCATGTTATTTTTAGTTATACTGAATCTGTGCATAGATGTTTAAAGTGGTTTGAATATCTTTATGGCCACCCCATGTCAATTGATGAACATGTAGAAAATCTAAAATCGCTTGCTCTATGATGTCGGAATAATATAAAATTGTATTACGAAAGTCCTATGACAACTGTTAAAATAACAATAAAAGTCATAGGACTTTTGTTGGCTATGTGTAGAGAAATAACTGATGAACTAATTAAATGGAAAGATAGTAAACGAAGAAAACCTTTAATGATTACAGGAGTTCATCAATGTGGAAAAATATATGTTTTAAAAGAACTTGTTCTGATCTGATGTAAAAAGGAAAGAAGATACTTAAAACAATTAAAATGATTTTTGATATTCATTGAAAGTAAGAAGAAATAGAATGTATAAAAATACCTAGCGTGGAGAACTGTATGAATAATCGTGGAAGAAGAATAGTAATGTCATTGTTTGGCGTAATCATCTGTGCCATCAGTGTAGCAATATTTAAGATTGCTGCTTTTGGTGTGGATCCTTTTCAGTCATTTATGAGTGGAATTGATAAACTGATACCGATTGACTTTGGAACACTGTATGTCATTGTGAATGTCATTTTGTTAACCTTTAGTATCATAGCGGACAGACACAATATTGGTATAGCAACATTCATTAATTTATTCTTGCTTGGATACATTACAGAGTTTACATATAAATTCCTGCAAAGTGTTTTGGTAGATCCTAATATGCTTGTCAGAGCAATTTGCCTTGTTGTAGGAATAGTTATTATATGCTTTGGCTCCGCATTCTATATGACAGCGGATCTCGGTGTTTCGACATATGATGCGGTAGCAATTGTAATGTCAAGAAAATGGAAATGGGGGCAGTTCAAATTTATCAGAATTGCTACAGATATCGTTTGCGTTGTTCTTGGAGTTTCTTTGTACCTTGTGGCAGGAGGCGCGCTTAAAGAAATACCGACAATTGCCGGAGTAGGTACTATCATTACCGCATTTTTTATGGGACCGCTTATTGACTTCTTTAACAGAAAGATTGCGATTCCATTTCTAAATAAAGATAACAAATAAGAACCATAAACCCATTACATCGGGTCACACAAAAGGAGGATATATGACAGAATTAGAAGCAATCAAAGTAAGACACTCGGTTAGAAATTATCTTGATAAAAAAATAGAAGCCGAGAAAATCTCTCAGTTAAATGAATTGATTAAAGCTGTAAACGAGGAGGGTAATCTTCATTTTCAGCTGTGTGAGGAAGCTGGTAATACCTACAATAAGCTTTTAAATAAGGCGATGGGACTTGGCAGTGCACCAAGCGTTATTGCGTGCATAGGTCCCGATGACGAAACTCTTGACGAGCGAATCGGATATTACGGCGAAAAGATTGTTCTTTTTGCTCAGATGCTGGGACTTAATACATGTTGGGCAGGCACATTCAACAAAAAAAACATACCCGCTAAAGAAGAAAGCGGAGAGAGACTTGTCATTTCTATTGCCATTGGATATGGCGCACATATGGGAAAAGAGCGTCCTTCGAAAAAGATCGAGCAGGTTATTTCGGGAAAGGAAGACCGTCCCGAATGGTTTATTAAGGGTGTTGAGGCAGCGCTTCTTGCTCCTACAGCAATCAACCAGCAGAAGTTTGAAATCAAATTAAATGATGACGACACGGTTGAATTTATTGACAAGGGCGGTGTACTCAGCAAAGTTGATCTTGGAATTGTAAAATATAACTTTGAAGTAGGTGCCGCAAAGTAGGTATTAATATATTTGGGGAAGAATAATGCGAACAAAGAAAAGAAGTATCGAAAAATTTATAATCCTAACGAGCTGTGCTTTGGTAACCATTTGCGTTGCAGCAGTTTTGTTGTTTTTCTACGAACCGAGCATAAATACTCTCGGAGCCATGGGAACGGTTTGTATAGAAGTAATCAGTATGGCCGTTATTCTTATTCTTGTTGTCAGCCTTACAGCGGATCAGTATGTTTTTACAAAAACAACGAAGCTGTTTTTTGGCTTGATGATTGCTACGGTTGCTGCGCTGTTTTTCGACTTTATAAATTGGGCTGCGGATGGTTATCTTTCTTTCGATAACTTAACTTATGCTTTTACAACCGCTTCTCTTTGCGGCGGGGCGCTGATGGCTTGTCTTTTTGTTCTTTACTTAAGCAGTTATTTAAGCGATATGCATGGTCTGAAAACAGTTAGAAAATTTGGTAGGATATGTGCGATTTTAAATGGAATTTCTTTTGTTATTACATTAATTCTTGCCCTGACTAAGCAGGCATTTACCTATGACGAGGGACATTATGTCACAGGACCCGCATATGATTATGTTATGGTTATTCCGGTGCTGACACTTCTTTTTATGACGGGATTTACCGTCTCAAAAGTCAAAAAAATCGGAATTCACGACGTGATGGCCGTTGTGGGCTATATTTTCACAATGATATGCGGTGCAATTATCGAGGCTCTTTACGGTATCGGAGCAACTTATGTTTCAGTGGCGATTGCCGATATTTTTATTTTTATAATGCTTCAGAACCGACTGATTGATAGGGCGAAGAAGCAAAAAGAAGCGCTGGTGGAAAAAAATCTGCGCCAGTACGAAATTCTTGAGTCAATGGCAGGTATTTATTCATATGTAAATTTTGTAGACCTCGAGAATATGACTTCAGAGCGAATCGATTTAATGGACAGCATTACGGAGAATATTGATTTGTCCGAAAATCCTCATTCGGAACTGAATCAAGTTCTTGCAAATGATATTGCTGACGATCACAAGGATGCCTTTTGGAAATTTACGGATTTAAATTCTCTGGCTGCCCGCATGACTTACGAAAAAATTATTACCGCCGAATTTTGCAGTAAAAAAGAAGGCTGGATTCGAGCCTCATACATAAGAATAGGTGAATCTGTTAACGAGCCTATTAAAAAAGTTATTTATGCAGTTCGAAACATTGATGAAGAGAAGAAGAACGTCGAAAAATGGATTTACAAATCAAATACAGATGAACTGACAGGCTTCTTTAACCGTCATGCGTATGAAGATGACGTGGCTGCTTTGAATAAAGACGGAATGAAAGAAAATTTTGTATATGTATCAATGGACGTTAACAGCTTAAAGATGGTTAACGACTCATTTGGGCATGAAGCAGGCGATGAAATAATTGTAGGTGCCTGTGAGTGTATGAAACAGTGTTTTGGTTCCTACGGAAAGCTTTACAGAACAGGCGGTGATGAGTTCGCGGCACTGATTTATGCGGATGCACAGCATCTTGAGGACATTAAAAAGGATATTGCAGAGGTAACCGGTAAATGGCACGGCACCTTAAACGATAATCTGGCTATTTCCTGTGGTTATGTTGCTTACAGCGAAGTTCCCGGAATGTCACTTCACGAAATTGCTGTTCTTGCCGATAAGCGCATGTATGAAGATAAATCTGCTTATTATCGCAGAAAAGGCATAGACAGACGCGGACAGCGAGATGCTTATGAAGCTCTTTGCGTGATTTATACAAAGATATTGAAAATAAACATTACAAACGATTCTTACCAGATTATATATATGGATTCATCCGAACAGACGAAAGACAAGGGCTTTTCAACCAGTCTTAAACAGTGGTTAACTGATTTTGCAAGCAGCGGACAGGTGCATCCCGATGATATTGAAGATTATTTGTCCAAAACCACTTTTGAATATATAATCGAACATTTTGTGAAGAACAAAACAGCTCTTTGCATACCATATCGCAGAAAATACGGCGAGCAGTACAAACCGGTAGTTATGGAACTGGTTCCTGCAAATGATTATTCAGACGAATTTCAAAGTTTGTTCATGTATGTTAAAGAAGTTGAAGAATAAAAACTAAAGCATCTGCTTCGGCGGGTGCTTTTATACGTAGCAATAGGCATTTGTCAGTTTTTGTGATATAATACGTTTGTTGTTTTTATGACACAGATTGGAGAAGCGGGAAAAGTACTATGGATAATATTTTATTTGAAAAGATTCAGAAAGATTTTAAAATGAGCTGCATCAGAGATTGGGAAGGCTCCACAGAAAAAATCAGACAGTATGCCACAGAAGTAGCAACTTATTTATCTAAATACAACGTTGAAGCTTTGTTAAAGCAGAATCTTGAGGATTTCAAAAACGGAGAGCTTACGAAGGACGGATTTGTTTTTCTTGAGCATTACTTTGGTGTACTTGCTTTAAATATGGTTTATTACTACGGAAACAGAGGTCTTGTAAACGATGATCTGCTTCAGGCAGCGATGATTACTATTTACCAGACTTTGCAGAAGGCCGAGAATGTTGAAGGCGATGTTATTCTTCATATGGCTGATAAAATTTATAAAGCCTACAAAGCAGGCTTTAAGCAGATGACAAAGGGTTTTGATTATCCTGAAGAGCTCAGCCCTTATTTTGACAAAGCCGAAGCATATGTCCGAAATGCCAGAAAGAAGAACAACAAATTCCCCTCAATCAAGGAGCTCAGCAATGTTCTTGATTTGCCCGAAGATAAAACAGCCCTTGTTTTAAATGCATGTGAGGATTTCATTCTTGATGACTTTAATGCGAAGGATTGGAAGGATAACCTTTCTGCAACAATTCTCGAGGAAAGAGATTTTACGGTAGATCCGCTTCCTCTTATGTCAAAGTTTGTAGGAAGAAGAGAACAGATTGGAGTTTTGCTGTTCCGTTTCGGCCGTCTCGGCTCCGAGGTTCGTTCAATTGAGGAAACCTGCGATATGCTTGACATTGATGAAAAGTATCTCAAGAAGGTTGAGATGAAAACATTGTATCTTTACAATAAAAATGCAAAATAATATGGAAATAAAAAAAGGATCGCATTTGCGATCCTTTCAGACTGTAGACAAAGTGATGCCGGAAACGATGTTTCCGGCACCTTTTTTGCTTTTATTTATCTTTTTTCTTCGAAATCAAAAGAAAAAGCCTATTTCTAGGCCATTCTTTCTTCCCATCTTTGCTGTATTCCAGCTA
>JAZRYK010000061.1:0-140343 GCA_045600725.1 Lachnospiraceae bacterium | reverse complement strand
GGATACCTCCTTGATCTAATTTAGTGCGGTTGGCGAACCTTCACTTATTATATCATTGGAGGTTTTTTGCTTGAAGCTAAAGCTATCTGGGAACACACCTGCATAGCAGGTGGTTTATTTTTATTGCGATACAAAAAAAATCGGATAAGTGACTGCCACTTATCCGACTCTTTTTTTCATAATATTCTTAGCAAACTTCAATCCTGTTTTACCATTCGAGACTATTAAAAAAACTATACCCGCAAATCCGTTTATTATATTTAATAAACTGTTTTCAAACATACATAATCCACACATTGCACACAAAAACACGGTATACATACAAATTTTCCACACCTTGTACCTGATTTTCTGAAAACGAAGTATATCAATCATTCTGTAGACTGCAATCATAAAATATGCCACCAGGGTTGAAAGAGATGCCGCGAAAATCCCCATGGAACGAACTAACAGCAGGTCGATTACTATATTAACCGCTGCACAAACAGCAGTTGTTATCCCAACACTTTTTGTTTCTTTTATAGCAATATATATTCCCTCAATGTACGAAGCAATACAGGCAAAAAAACATCCCATAAGCAGGAGCGGAATATGAATATATGCTACCTTATAATCGCCTCGAATCAATAATTTGAACATTATCGGCGTACCCACAATCAATATTGCTAAAAGTCCTGCAATCATCGAAAAAGTTACATCAAACATCTCACTGTAATACAGCTCTTTATCATCATCTTTGTTTGCGATTGACGCATTTTCTTGCCACGCCTGCGCAAAAGACCTTTGCAGCATATTAAGAAGTGTAGGTATCTTTGTTGCCGCCGCATAAATTGCTGTTGCCTCAATACCTATAAATATCTTCAAAACAAGTCGATCCGAAGCTGCCAATATCCAAGCTGAAACCGCATTTGGAATCAACGGAATCGAATACTGAAGCATCTTTCTTAATATATCCATAGAAATAAAGGATACATGAACAGTTGATAGTATTTCTGATTTTATTACAACTACTATCAATGCAACAATATCCGAAACACATAGTGAAACCAGTGCACCAATCATTCCCATATTTTTCCAATATACCGTAACAACAATCATAACAAGATTAACTATCGCATTTACGGCTACAACGCCTGAATACAGCTTATTTTTGTGAAATCCCCTTACAATTTGCTGAACTATTCGTAAATATATATCAAGAGTATAATAAGCGCAAACCAATATACGTATTATCAAATCATATTTGTACAGTACAAAGAAAATAACGACATCGGAAATCACTACCAGAGGAAGAATCGGCAGAATAACGTTTGATACAATGGTATCGCTTTGTTTTTTATCAATATCATCCATTAAAAATCTAAATGACGCAAAATGTAATTCCAATGTGACTATAGGAAGCAAAAGTGTTAATGCTGTTGTAACCAGGTCATATGTACCAAACTCACTTTTTGAGAGTCTGCCTGTTATTATCGGTAAAGAAACAACTGACACCAGTTTGGGAATGACATTTCCAAACATTAAAATTATAAAATTTTTAAGAAAGGTCTTTTTTCTGTTCATTTTATTTTTCTACAGTAAATATCATATACCTTTAACAAACGATGCTTAATACAAAATGAATGCAGTTTTTGGTTCCTCGGCAAATATCCGATGTCCGCATCCTTTAAATAAACCGCATACTCATTTCTTGATATAAATTCTATAAAATCTTTTTTTCTTGATTTGTAAGAAGCATTGTTGTTTTTATTAAAATAATCAATTGCAGCCGCTGTACGTATTAATGACAACACTCGCCCGCAATATGCTTTATAATATTCTGCATCCGCTAAATATTTTTTTGAATAGTTATATATCCACTCAATGATAATATCCGCTTTTTTACTGAAACCGGACTGATATTTGTTCGTTACGGATTCGGAATTATATCTGTAGCAATACCCAGGATGATTGATATATACAGCCCTGTCTGCGACTTCATATACGCAAAGGTTAAAAGTAAGATCCTGCAATTTAGGCATTCCAGGAATAAACCGAAGTTCATTTTCCTTGAGAAAAGATTTTCGATAGCATTTGTTCCATATGCTGACTGCATCGAAGTACTTATAATTATATTTTACCGGCAAAAAGCGGTCCAAAGTTACAAGTCTTAACAATGAGAAATCGTCTCTCTCAATAACAACTTTATCACAGCAACCTGCAACAACCGATTCTTTACCATCCTTAACATGAACAGAAGAAAATATAACTAAATCGTTATCTTCTGTAAGATGATCCTCTATTCCTGTGAAAATATCATTTCTTACATAATCATCGCCGTCGCACCAGAAAATCCAATCGCCGCTTGAAACTTCAAGTCCCCTATTTCTGGCTGCATTTGCCCCACCGTTGTCCTGACGAATATATTTTATTCTCTCATCTTTCTCTGCATATTTTCTGCATATATCACTACTACCGTCAGTTGAACCGTCATCAATAAGAATTATTTCAACATTTGAATAATCCTGATCAACGAGACTTCTTATACACTCATCCAAGTACTTTTCAACATTGTATATTGCAACAATACAACTTATAAGAGTTTTATTACTTTCCTGCATATTTTTCTTTCACCGCAATACATTTTTTTAAAGAGTCTATCGACCATTTATAAACAAATCTGCGCCGCTTTACCGTTTTCCCATGCATTGCGTCTGTCGATGAATCTTCTTTGTGATAAACATATATATTGGGAGAATAAACACTTGTTAAATTATTTTCCAATATATGCGTATATAATATCTCTTCTTCACTGTACAAAAATGTAACCGGATCCAACCCGTCAAATTTTTCAAAATATTTTTTTGAAAAAATCCAAAACGCACCATGAAGCTTTATTCCCGTTTTTTCAGTTGTCTCCCAATCATCGCCTTTTTCGCATCCTGCATTCATTTTTTCCAACTTTTTTGCAAGCAGAGTTTTAAAAATAAATTCATCAAGGTTCAGAAGGCTAAAAGCATATTTTATTCTGAATAATAAAATCTTTGCTTTACATTTTTTGATGGAATTTGGTTTTAATGCCACCGGATTGGTTTTAGTGTTTCCGTCCGATGTAGTAATATGAGGTCCCAAAACTGCAAACCCTGTTCTTTTGTCGACCTCCGATATTTTTTCAAGTAAATCTTTCTCTTGCAAAATAATATCGTTGTTCAAAACGCAAATATAATCTGCATCAAAATACTCTTTACAATAGAATATGCCTGCATTGTTTCCTTTGGCAAAACCCAGATTATCATCATTATGGAGTAAAACTATCCTCTCATCGCTACTGTATAAATCTCTTAAAGCTTCATACGAGCCATTATTTGAATTATTGTCCACTACAATGATTGCATACTGTTCAGTATCTATATTTTCTTTAATAGACCTGATACATTCATCTGTATCTTCAAAGGTCATATAATGCAGAATAACAAATGCAATATCAATTTTCATTGAGCATCCTCTTTAATACTATTTACCGCTCATTTCTTTTCTCCATTTCAGATCCATAAAAATATATCGGAACATAAATGAAGGCTCAAACATATAGATTGTCAGGTATTTGATCTTATTGGTACGGTACTTTTTGAATACCTCTTTAATCTTTTGGGTACCCCATTTGCCTAAAACAGCATCAGCAAGCGAACCTGCCATATAGTAGTCTGAATGGGTCCATCTGAATTCCTTTTTTGAAAGTTTTTCTCTTAAGAAAACATATCTTCTGATTTTTGTATCTATTCTGGTATCGAAATTCTTTTCATTCTTTTTTGATGTAAGTGTCTTTTCACCGCTGGTTACACAGTAAATTGTTCTTGCATCAGCACAGATTGATTTACTGTAGAAGGCAGCTTTATTCATTGCCATAACATCATTGGCAACCATCTGCTCATCAAAAAGAATATTGTTTTCGGTGAAAATGCTTCTTCTGATTAATTTTGACCAAGGAGTATAAAAACCGTATCGAAGTTCTGTTTCGGTGCGGGGCGTTTTCTTCTCGCTGTGATTTTTTACAAGTTCCTCATAGTGACGGTGTCTTGCACCAAGTCCGCCGGTACTTTTGTTAAAAGATGTGGGTGCAAAATAAATCTCGTCGTACTTAGAATCAGCATATTCAAGAACCGCTTCAAGCCATCCCTCTGTAAAATAATCATCTGCATCCGCAAAAAGAAGCCACTCCCCTTTTGCATGTTCAAGACCTATATTTCTTGCGGTTCCGGCACCTTTATTTTCGTGATCGTTTTTATATAATTCACGGCCGGTTTCAGCAATTGTTTTTTCAAGTTCGGATATGTCATCCGTACTTCTGTCGTCAACAACGATTACCTGAACACGATCGTCACAAGGTATTGAATCAAGCAATCCCGTAATACCTGCCACCGAATTGTAATGTGGAATTATAATAGAAAAAATAAAATTGTCTGCCATATGCCCTTCTCTAATGTAATAAATAACCTTCAATCAAAGTGTTATCGGCATATATACCGATTTCATCATTAAGTGATATTTCACTTATTGCTGATAAATCTATATTTCGCAAATGCTCCGGTGAAATATAAAAGCTAATTGTATTTCCTGTTTTCGGAGGCATTATCATACCAAAGAATCGCGTTGTATCATCTAGGTTGATTGAAACAAACACAACAGTCGGTTGCACACTTGCAGTAGTGATATTGCTCATTGTTTTCTCATCAAAAGTGACCCATATTCCGTTATCGCCTTTATATGCTCCGGTTTCCGTTAATTGATTGTTTTCTGTGCAATTAACGAAACAGTAGTGTGATACATTTACGCCGGTATTATCAACCCCATCTCCGGAAATTCTGTCTGTCCACTTATACAGAATTTTCGGTACATCCTGCTTCAATTTATCTGTTTTAATATATTCAACGGTTAATATACCCTCTGAATTTTCCTGAGCAAATTTAATCCAGTCGTCAAAGGCATATGCCCTTTTTAAAGATTTACTGGTGATATTATTAAACACTTTTGTCGAATACCAGGAACGCATATAACTGTATGCAATCGGAATATTCTCATTTTCTATGTCATAGTAGTCTGACACCTTGGTGTATGCAGTGATGTAATCAATATCGTTCACATTCTCTTCAAAAGCATACATTTTTGAAAAGTTGACGAAATGAGCACCACTAAAAAACAATATCGTGACCAGTATCACCACTGATAGCTTTATATTTATTCTATAGGTGTATGCAAAGGCGTATCCCAGAAGCAATATAGACCAAGGAATAAGGTCCAGAATGTATCTTGACCTGAAAGTATATCGCCCTGCTGAAAAGAAACAGTAAAAAAATATTGTAAATAAATTAATGCAAAAAATATATATAAATTCATTCTCTGTTTTCTTCAAAACCAGTATAGATATGCCGATTACTATCAAAAGTACAATTCCAAGGATCCAGTTCCCGCAGGAAGTAAGCACTGTCTTTAGATACAATGGTTGGAATTCTACTCCAAAATAGTAAATAAATTTTTTAAATATTTTAGCAGCAAACAGAAAATTACCGCATAAATTATAATAGATAATATTTAAAAGTGATACGACAAATGAGAAAACAACAACAGTCGTAGCAAATATATATTTTGCTTTCTTTTTAACAAATGCCTGAACAACGACATAAAGAACGACACCACCAAGAAGAATAACTCCATTAACAAAATTTTCAAAACACAAAAAGGCGAGAATAACCACAGGAAGAAAATATGCCCAGTCATAATCCAAACATTTCCTCACGATGTTGTTCCCTGCCTTATCCTTCCATAGGCGATTAGTCCCATTGACAAATTTATAAGCAAAATAATATAGCCATATACTTATTAGTAGTTCCAGAGAATACATTCTTATGGTACGGAAGTATTTCGTCACATCATATACGCCAATACTCATTGCCACGGCAAGTAACGAATACCAATAATTATTTACTAATCTATAAGAAATATATAACAAGGAACCTATGAACATAATTCCATAGACTGCCGATAGCGCTCTGCAGGTTGCTTCTTTAACCCCAAACAGTTTCATCCACCCGGCAAGTAAATATGTTGAAGGCCATCCTCTTGTATACGGGCTGGGGTTATTATAGCTATGCTGAAAATCATTTCTGACAAGCCCATTACCGTTAAGTAAATTATAAGCTACCGAAAATGACTGATGCTCATCATTCACAAGGGAGGTATCATAATCCAATCGAACAAAATACAAAAATATAGCGCATAGGATAACTGCCAAAGTCAATGCAAACTGTATAACAAACACCCTATCCTTCATTTTGTTTTTCAACATTACTTCTTCTCCCTGATATGAGCTTCACTGTAATTACTCCTGTAAGTTGCATCGAGAAGCATATTTCCTATGAAACCGATAGAAATAAACTGTGCCGCAAGAATTATAAGCAAAATGCCCAACTGGAGTAATGGTCTTGTTCCTATTCCCTGCCCCATACACCATACAACAACCATGTATACGCAAATTGCAAAACCTGCGAATCCCGAGAGCAAACCAATTCTTCCGAACAAATACATCGGTCTGTCGTAATATTTTGATAAAAATGTTACCGAAAGGAAATCAAACAATCCCTGAAGGTATCTTTCCATTCCGTATTTGGATTTACCAAACTGTCTCTTGTTGTGATGAACAGGTATCTCAGTAATTCGAAATCCTTTTCTGTATGCAAGCACAGGGATATATCTGTGAAGCTGACCGTACAAATCAAGACTGTCTGTTACTGCTCTGGTCATTGCCTTATAACCGCAATCAAAATCATGAAGTTTTATTCCTGAAGAGGCAGATGTAACCTTATTAAACAGTTTTGAAGGAAGTTTCTTCTCCATAGGATCAAGACGATTGTGTTTCCATCCCACGACCATGTCATATCCTTCATCTATCTTCATCAAAAAATTTCTGATTTCACATGGATCATCCTGCAAATCTGCATCCATTGTAATAATTATATCACCCTCAACATTTTTAAATGCCGTCTGAAGAGCTATTGATTTACCAAAATTTTTTCTGAAAAGAATGTATCTGACATTGTTGTCTTTCTCAGATAATTCCTTCATAACTGAAGCCGTATTATCCGATGAGCCATCATCAATAAACAATATTTCATAATCTTTTGCCAGTCCTTCACTTATGCATGGCTTCAAATTGTTCATAATCTGTTCATACAGTTTAGGGAGAGATTCTTCCTCATTATAGGCAGGAATAACAAATGAAATTTTACTGGAATTCATAAAATTGTCCTCTTTCAAAAATTATATACTTATTTCTTTAAATAGCATTTCATAAAATACTACAATTATACACTTTTTAGAACTGGAAATATACAAAAGCCGCAGCATCATATCCCGGTCCGTACAATCCAAAAATCAAAATAAACAAAATAATACCTGATACAGCAAGTATTCTTGCCCATGCATCCTGTTGTAGAATAACCTTTCTGATTGCTATGCCTTTTCTTTTACAGATATCCGCAAACAGAATAATTAATATACTAAATATCATGAACCTGAAGTTTTTATCATCAAGTCCGCAATTATATAAGCTGCCGTCAAAAAGAATCCATGGATTAAATACACCAATACTCTTTCTTATTGCCTGCACTGCCTCTCCCAGTGAGGGAGCCCTAAAGAAAATCCATGAGAAATCCACAAGTAAAAATGTTCCGACTCCCATTATAAACTTATGCGCCAAAGATTCTCGATTCAGTTTGAAAAAACCTGCAATTTTTAATCTGAAAGGCATAAGCATCTCGCCGATTACCTAATACAGTCCGTTAAGTCCGCCCCACACTATGTAGGAAAAACCTGCCCCATGCCACAAACCGCTTATAAGAAAAACAATTATTTTGTTAATATATTTTCTTAAAGTGCCCTTTCGACTTCCGCCCAAAGGAATATACAAATAGTCCTTAAACCATGTGGTAAGCGATATGTGCCATCTTCTCCAAAAATCTGCTACGGAGGTTGATAAATATGGCGCATCAAAGTTCTCCATCAGTTTTATTCCCAAAATCTGCGCGGCACCCATTGCTATTGTAGAATAGCCTGCAAAGTCACAATATATCTGAATTGCAAAAAGAATCGAAGCTACAACTATATACAAGCCGCCAAAACTCTCAAAATCCCCATAGACAGTATCAACAAAGATTCCTATCCTGTCTGCAACGACAATTTTTAAAAATAACCCCCAAAGCATCAGCATAAAGCCGTCTTTTGCCACATCAAAGTCAAACCGTTTGTTCCCTTCAAGCTGTTTCAACAGGTTTTTGGAACGTTCGATGGGACCGGCCACAAGCTGCGGAAAAAAAGAAACGAATAATGCATATTTAAAAAAGGATTTCTCTGCTTTTATTTCATCACGGTATACATCCATTGTATAGCTTAACGCCTGGAAGGTATAAAAGGAAATACCAACCGGGAGAATAATGTCAAAGGCCGGCATATGAAGACTTATATGCATTATGTTAAAAATTTTTTCCAAAGTGACAAACATGAAGCCTGTATATTTAAAGAAAAATAATATCCCTAAATTTATTGTAAAGCTCCCTGCAACAATCCAATTTTTTAGTACAATTTTTTTCTTTTGTTCTTTATCTTCACTTTTAACTTTTTCTATTAATAAACCGCTCAAATATGTTATGACCGTCGAGAATAAAATCAACACTGCATATTTTGCATTCCAGCACATATAGAAATAGTAGCTGGCAATAAGTAGCCAAAAATACTTAAGTTTTTGCGGAAGAACATAAAATACAATCAACACTATAGGAAAAAATATAAGAAAATGAAGTGAATTGAATAACACTGTTTAGTCCTCCCTCTCAAGATTTTGTTGCCAAATACTATCCGAGTCTTCTCTAATATCCCTGATATCGTATTGTTCTTTTATGTACTGTCCAATATAATCAGCCATCTTCCTTGAACCGGAAGCATTTAAATGCGTTCCGTTTTGAAAATCCGTAGTCCCGTCAAATCCAATTTCGTCATAGAATTCAAAACAGTCCAAAAATACACATCCATTCTCATCCGCATAATCCGTTAGAGCATTATGATAACTGAACTGCTTAGTCATAGGCGCAACATATAAAATCACATCGAATCCATATTCCTTCGACAATGACATTATTTCATCAAGATACTTTCTGCCCTCTTCAGGCAATTCTTTTTGTTCAAATGTATGCCAATCTTTTACATTTACTTCTTTTACCGTATCCGTCAAAGAAGAACCCATTGTGGAAATCCATTTTTGAGTATCATACTTCGAAAAGAAATTACCTTCTGTAAGTTCATTCCAGGTGGCGTGAAAAGCTGTAATCGGATAGTAGTATGTAATATATCTTCCCAAGTCATTCCCGAAGCATTCTTTTAAATACGCTCTTTTGTACTTAGAGTTCGGAACCTGTTTCGAATACAATATTTCACCATCCAAATCCGTATCATAAAGATACGAATCAATTTTGTACATCTCGATAACAACAACCTTCGGAGACTGTGTTCTCAGTGAATCAGTAATATACATATACGTTGAGTTGAAATGTTGCCAGTTGCACCCATAGTTATATGCTGCAATTCCATACTCTCTATACATTTCCATTGCATCCAAACCCTTCCAGGCATGGGAGGAACCATATATAATAACGTCCACAGAATCATTGGGCAGAGTATGAAAAGCTGCAATCGCGGCTGAAGTTGACCCTGCCCTGTTTTCTCCGATTCTGTTACCTATATAATTGCCTCCAATAATAATAATTAGACATACTATCAGTATTTCAGCAATTTTCCCAAGCCTTTTATACATAAAGTTCCTCTTTACTTTGACCAAATATTATTTTCAACCGTTCTCATATCAGTAATATCATAATTGTCAGATATATATTGCCCCAAGTACCCGGCCACCTTGGTAGCACCGGATGTATTTAAATGACTTTTATCGGAAAAATCTGTTTTTCCGTCAAGTCCAATCTCCTTAGTTTTTTTATATAAATTCAAGTATACACAACCGTTTTCTTCAGCATAATTTGACATAAAAGCATCATACTTTGATGATGCATCGTTTTGATAAGGGGCCTTATAAAAAATAAGTTCGGCATTGTTTTTTCTGCAAAGATCTACAATTTTATCCAAAACATCAATATTTTCCTGTGATAAGTCTATTTGAAATTTATTATCCACATCAGGAAGTTCTATTTCAGTAATTTCGTCATAGGGCTGAAAGCCTTTTGTCTTATTGTAGTCAACACGTTTGTATCCTGAAAATGAATCTTCCTCTATCGTTGTCCAGTTTGAATGAAATGCCACAATCGGCAGATAATAAGCAATTCTTCCACTGTAGTCTTCTCCCAAACTCTCGTTTAAATATTCTCGTTTTACAGAAGAATTTTTAAGTTCTCTGGTATAATATATTTCACCATTTGCGCTCATTGAGCTGTCCAGCAGCAGTTTGTCAATCCTGTAGGTTTCAACCAGAACCACTTTGGGAGATTGTGTTCTGAAAGCATCATCCATAAAAAGAAACGTAGTATTGATATGTTGCCAGTTTGCGCCGTAATTCCATGCACCGATACCGTATTCCTCATACATAGTCATTGGATTCAAGCCACGCCAAAGATGACTAGACCCAAATCCAATTACATCTACAGTATTTTCGTCCAACTCGTGAAAGGCCTTTATAGACTTTACGCTTCCGTCAGTACCTGTTGGTCTCAAAATATTCCCGGCAAAAACCATCCCCAGCAATACTAAAACAATAATAGCAGCGCACTCAAGAAAACCGCTTATTCTTCTCATATAATAAAAGTACTCTATCTTTCCAACAAATAAACATCTGATTTGGTTGTATCGCAATAAAAACTGTTCTTACTAAAAGCGATATTTTTAGAAATCGAAGAAACAATTGCCTGTCGTTCCTCTTCATCATATGTTTGAATGATAAACAACAGCACCACATTTGCGTCTTCCGGAATCACATCGTATACCGACTGCCAACTATCCTCATATGTAACATACACCCTATCCGTATGTAAAAACGAAGGACATTCCCACGCCATACGCACCTTATTTTCACTCAAATCTTTCATAACAAACACAGCAGGCGCATCCGAATAAGCCTCAATTTTAGCATTAATTTCTTCCCTCTCAGGATATAAATAATGCACGCCCTGATTTCTGTAACCCAAAAGCAAAAGAAGAATAAAGGCTGCAACCGGAATATATCCGATAATCTTTTTATCAGCTATTCTTTCACACAAAAATCCGACTACAGATATAATCAATAAGATATTAATCGGAATCATATTCAGTCCATATCTTATATCAACATATGGCGCTGCCTTTGCTATAACAATGGTATTAAATGTTGAAGCAAAACATATATTACACCAAAATAATAAACTCTTTTTATCGCCAATCAATTCCGCAAAACCAATCTTCTTTCGCAGGCTCAGAATAAGGGCTGCAATTGCAAGAATTGCAACAATTCCTGCAACAATTAATATATGTCCACCGAAAGTGTAATTGATTGTATATGTAAAAAACTTTGTAAATGCCTTTGTTTTGCCACTTAAATCAGTGGAAATAATATCTTTTACCGTATTGCTTCCCCTGGGACCAGTAATATCAGAAAGCATGTATGGCCACACTATAAAGCTTACAGCAACGCCAAACAATGCTGACAATCCGTACTCAATCATTGTTCGATATCGCTTTCTGCAAAGAAAAACAATACACATAAACAGGCACATAAAGAAAGCAAATATACAGAAGAAATAATGTGTAATTGTTCCTAAAACAGTGGTAATAAATATCAGTAAATAAAATCCGTATCTTTTTTTATCAGTGAAAAAAGCATCTGATTTTTCCCACAAGAGTGAGTGAATGTAAACATATAAGACGGTGAAAAATGTGAGCAGCATATACATTCTAATGAAAATAACATCTGTCACCGCACCTGCACTCAGTCCGTATATTGCACAAACTGCAAGACCGGTAATATCCGATTTCGAAATATTTCTTGCTGTTTTATATAAAAAGAACAGAGTGGGAATAAAAACAGCGATATTAATTCCAATTCCAATCCACATCGAAAAGTTTTTGACAAAAGAAGCCACCGTAAAAAACAAAAGATAGAAAAGCGGGGGATGACATGATTCACGCATTCTCTGAATTGCTCTCCCATAGTCAAATGCTTCTTCATCGCTTACTTCAAAGTAATCAAGAAAGAAATCTCTGCCATACCATTGATTGTAAAATGATTCGCCATTGCGATCAGCTGTTAATGATCCGTATTCCAGTTCACTGGTAAATTCGTAGGTATACACTTCATCTATGTAAAACCCCTTCTTCTGAGTTCCCCAGAATATCATATTGGCAACAGCCAGGAAGGTTACTATTAGAAACACAATTAAAGTAAATTTTTTCTTCATAAACCCCCGCTTTCCATACATTGCATTTTTGTTAATCAAATTTCTGTCAAAATTTCTTTTCGGCTCATCTACTTAAAGTCTATGGCCCTGAATAGTAAACTTCACTTTCTTTGTTCCGCTGTATTTACCAATTCCTCTGATTATAACATAACCATAGCCTTTTGTCTCATTGCTCTCATATCCTACAATTTCGTAATCAAAGTTTGAAAGCTTTGTTGAGCCCACCTTTACGGTTATCTGATTCTTGCCGGGTTGAATTGCCTGTCCTGTATAGGCTTGCTTCTTAACAGTAACCTTTGCAGAAGAAATGCTCTTTGCAACAATCCTATATTCACAGGAAATTGTTCCGTAGTAATTTCCCTTACCTTCAACGGTTACCTTAACCTTAACACCTGCAGGAAGAACTGCCTTTGCGGGAATAACATCACCTGTGCAGCACTTCACGGAGCCGCTTTTTGTCATATATTCAAAGTCCTCGGCATAGGTATAAACAACATTTGTATAATCGGAAGTACCAAGCACTTTTCCGTCAAGGTCCTTAACGGAAATCTTGGCTTTAAAGCCACCCTGCTTGGAAGAAGCTGCCACATCTGCTGCCGCAAAGGTAAGCGTTGAAATATCCGCGCGGCTTATAGTGAAGCGTCTTGTTATTGTTCCCGCAAAACCGTTCTTGCCCTTAATAGTAATGGTAGGAATCTTTGAGCAAAGTCCTGATGCCTTATTGTTTGAATAAGAAACAGTGTAGTCCTTGCCGGAAGTCAGTGTCACACCGTCAAGGGTAATATTTACGGAGGGCTTAGCTCCACCCTTTCGGTAAACCACTTCTTTATCATAATCAACAACCAGGTCCCCACTTCCGGTTAACAGGTTGTAGGCAGTTATTTTATAGCTTTTCTTAACAGAACCGGTATAACAGTTAATACCCGTAACGGTCACATATGCAGTACCGGGCTTTGTATTTGATTTGTAGGTAAGCTTATAATCCACATCCTTTACAAGAGTGGTATCTCCCACTTTGACTGTAATAGAATCCTGAGTAACGGCATATCCCGGATATATCACCGGTGTGCTTATTCCTGTTACCGTAGCCTTTGAGATTGACTTTGCCGCCAGCGCCACCTTAAAGGTTTTGCTTGCTTTGTAAGCATTCTTACCGGTTATCTTAATTGAGATATTTCCCGGTTTGATATTGTTTGTAATTGAATATGTATAATCAAATCCTTCAGTAAGCACCTGCCCCTTATACATAATCGTAAAGTTCGGAATAACCGCTTCACCTGTACAGTCGTAGGATTTGTCCGCAGGAAGATCGTTGTAAACGATTGATGCATACTTAAGATCCTTTGTTCCGCCAATCTTAAAGGTGAGAACCTTTGTTCCTACATATGCGACTGCATTTTCCGTATTTTCGGTACCGGTAATCGTAATCTTTGCGGTGCCGGAATAAACATTATTCTCGTATGAAACGGTATAGTCCACATCCTTTACAAGAGTCTTTGTGCCAACCTTAACGGTCACTGCCGGAGTAATGGCAAGACCTGTATAGCTGTAGGATTTGTTTACTCCGCTGTACTTGGCACCTGTTATGGATACATAGCTGTCAGGATTAAGGATTGTAAAGGTTTTTTCGACACTTCCGGTGAAATTGCCCTTACCGGTAATAATAATCTTTGCAGTACCTGCATTAATATTGTTCTTGTATGACACTGAATAATCCGTGCCGTAAACAAGCTTCTTCTTACCGAAATACACTCTCATATCAGCCTGAGTCTGAGCAGAGCCGTTAAAATATTTATTTTCAATTCCTGCCACCCAAAGCTTTCCTTCTTCATAAAAAGAAGCATCTTCAGCGGTATATTCCGCAGGAATCTCCGCAATATGTATATCAAGTTCAAAAATATCACCGATATTATAATCATTCTTAACCGAAACAGCCTTTACGGTGCATGCTCCGTCCGGCACAAAGCCGTCTGTATAAAGCTTTGCAGCGGGATTTGTCTGAATTCCCGCATCAAAAAGGTCATTGCTTGTTACATCCGGAGCTGTACCGTCTGTTGTATAATAAATTTTTGCTCCGTTTGTTCCTGTGTATAAAAAGACTTTCTCGCCTTCGTTAATTATTCCCGCAGAATCAATATTGGAGGTAACGGAATCCGTCGTATATTTCATCGCCCAGCAGGCGTACAAATCCATATCCTCTTCAGCAGAATAAACATAATCGCCCTCTTCATTTGCCCAGCCGACAAATTCATACAGAGGTCTTTTTACATAAAAGGCACCGAGAGTCGGATCATCTTTATCCAGAAAAACTACTGCTGTTTCCTGACCGTTTACAAGACCGCCGTTACCATGTATCGTAACGCAAACGGATTCCTTGCAGGTAACGTTGTAGGAAACATTTATATCTTCGTAATTATCACTGTGCACGGTAATTACAAACTCAAAATCCCCGCCGGCAACGCTATTACGTTCTTCGGGTTCGCCCGTTATATGTATCTTACCCTTCGTATCAAGTACTTCCAATGTCATGCATGAAGAAGGAACTGCACTATCCACTGAAAAGCTTACATTTACCGCATCTGCGGGAATAGCCTCACTTATGCCAAAGCTATCTGTAAAATCACAGTCACGATCCATCATTTCAACATAAACAACCGTACCCACAGTCCCGTGAGTCTTCTTCTCAACGGTCAATGTGCCGGGAACATAGGTGATATTAAAGTACTTTGTTACATCCGTCGAACTTCCCTTTTTATATACCTTGGCACCGCTTACATTAATTGTCGATGTGCCTGCAACAAGAGCGCCCGGAGCCACATTTGCATTTACAAGAACAAATTTTGATGTATCAAAATCTTCACCCGAAATAATATAGTCCTTTGCTTCTCTTGAAATGTCCTGACCTACCTTAATTGTCTGGTTCTTTGCCGTTACCGTTACCGGAACCTTACTTACCGTCAGTTTTCCCTTGGTAATCGTTATGTTATAGGAAGAAGTAACATCCACACCGTCTCTTAAAATCTTAATGGAGCCGGCATTGATTGTTCCTGTTGTTGTAAGCTCTGTTGTGCTTGGTATAAGAACAAAATTTGAAAGTTCATCTCCTTCTGCAACACCGGTAAATACAATATTTTCTCCCACTTCGGCAGACGGTGTCTGACCGTATAAAAGGTCCTGCGCATTTACCGTTACTGCCAAAGATCTCTTTTTGATTACGATGGTAAATACCTTGCTGCCGGCTTTAACATTTGTGTTTCCGGCAAATACAGCCTTTAGGTAATATGTTCCTGCCTTGTAAGGCTCAGCGGCAAACTTTGAAGAAGACCTGCAGTCAGAGTTTGTGTACCATGCAAAGCTGAGTTCATCAGCATTTGTTGTAAAGTTTGTAATAGTAGGTACGGAAAGTGCCACACTGTCATAGGTCTTTGTTAATGTATAGTTCTTATTGGCAATTGAAAACGCCGCCTTGTTGACTGTGATTGTTATATCTTTTCTGAAGGTTTCGTCCTCAACAACCACCTCAAATCGGTATTTGTATGAACCTGCATTCTTTCCTGTAGGATCAAAAGTAATAGATGTTGCGCCCTTTGTTGTGCCCTGAACAATCGGACGCTCATAGTCAAAGGAGCCGGCCGCCTCATCATAGGCATACCATGTTTCGGAGGTAATTGTTTTATTGCAGTCATAGGTTGCCTTCAATGTAGCTGTTTGGGTTGCTCCATATGAAATCGAGGTATAGCCTGCATTGATTTTAAGGTTGCTCACTGCCATAATATCCACAGTTTTTGTGGAAGCGCTTCCCTTTGAACTTCCGACAAGAATCTTTAATTTGGAACCGCAGGCGAGAATTGACCATATGTATCCGGAAGGAGCCGTATAAATTGTCTTGGATACTCCGGTAGCGGGATCATACTTATATACTTCTTTATCTGTACTGAAGAAAATGTATCCGTTACATTGCGATACAACCGAATAGTTTCCGGCAGTCTTCGCACTGTTTAAAGAAGGGGCATACATATCAATGTACTTACCCATACCGCCCCAGGCCCAATCAGTCATATTCTTTATCGATGTAGTTGTTCCGCTGCTGCTTCTTTTTACAAAGCTGTTATCAGACCATGTGCCGTTATTCTTCACATAATAATAGTAGCCGTCATTATATACGATTGCAGTAAGTGACTCGTTCCACCATGCTTTGTCATAGGTTGTCGATGAACAGCTTACACTTGAATTTCCATAATAAGTGTAGGTTCCGACGCTGATATTCCAATCTGAAGCTTTATGGTTTCCGCCCAAATCAGGCTTAGGATAGTTTTTGAACACACTTGTGCTCTTTAAAAAATTCCAGTATCTGTCATCACCAAGCTCGTAGCTCAAAGGATCGTCCCATGTGCAGTCTACGTTGTACCAGTTTCCATCCATTTTAACTATGTTCCACATATGATTAAGGGCATTACTGGTAACATAACCCTTTTCTATTCCTGCAAGCGAAAGAAGATCCCCGTATGCAAGCGCATAACCCATACATACGCACTTTCTGTCAACAATTGCTCCGTACGCATCGTACTGGTTGGGACCGTATCCGTAAACAACATGCTGAACAAGCCAGTCATGAAGTGCCATTGCTTTTACAAGTGCGGGAACGGATTTATCGGGAACAGCCTCATCGTAGGCTGCCCGTAATGCTGTATTATAATCTGCTTCCTTTTGAGGGTCTGCATAGTTTATCTTGATGTTTTCGACGAATCCTTCTTCGTTAACCGAAAAACTCTCTATCCCTTCGTAGCAAATAAATCCGCCATGAAAGTTAACTGCGTTTGCAACAATACCGACAAGATGTTCTTCTGCCTCTTTTGTACCGTCAAAATAAATGTTGAACTTGGCAAGGTCTATTGTTTCATCCCAATTTTCTATTCCTGCCGTTACCGCTGCAACAGCACCGTCAACATCTTCCCCGGGCGTATCCGCAGAGCCGTAAAATCTGTTGTCATCGTCACCATCTTCAAGGGTCTCTATGTAGGACGACATATCAACATTGTCAAGGCCGCCGAACTGGTATACAAACTCCGCCTCATTTACAGACAGCTTGTACGTTCCTTCAAATGTTTCTGTGGAGTCATTTTCCGAAATACCGATTTCATCATCGGTGCTTGGAGTTTCCGTTAATGTTTCTTCTTCGCCACTCTCCTGATTGTCGGAAACGTTTTCCTCCGTACCGATTTTCTCTGAATCAGTATATTCACCTGAAACATCGGTAATTTCAGTCACAGATGTATTATCAGAGTTCTCTTCGGAAACATAATACTCGACGTTCGTATCATTTGCGGAAACATCCGAAGCATATGAAGGCATCGAACTTGTAACTGCGAGTATTACCGCCATTAATAAAGCTGTAAAACGTTTTGATCTAAACATATTCATCCTCTTTTTATTCATGAAATCTTAGTCAATTACTATATACTTTCCTCTTCTCAGAAGAGTAAATCCATCTACCCTTTCTCCCATTCCCGGAGTGGTGTTGTCATATTTAAGCGTAAGCATCTCCACATCTGCCTTAGTTGAAGAAGCTACTCTCATTCCTTTGTACCACTGAGCATAATTCACTGAATTATTATACAACAATCCTATGGTCAATTTATAGTCTTCCTGAGAGTCCGGCGCTTTTTTTATTTTTCCCGAAATGTTCAAAAGAGTATCACCCTTTTGATCCTGCTTGGCAATAATTTCGCTGTTGCTATCAAAAATCACTATATTTTTGAGCTTCACACAGCCTGTTCCGCAAGCATCGTTTCCTGCGATAACAGAAGCATTTTCAAGAAGCATTTCCTTCGATACCGTTATATTTTTTGCTTTCAATGAAGCATCACAGGCAGTGATATTTCCCGCCTTGATTTCGCCTGTTCCCAGGGATACCGTACCTGCCCCGGAAATTTCAAAATCAGACACTGATTTTATTTGCTTTATAAGAACAAATTCCTCGCCATCCAAAAGGTTTACAGACACCTTACCGGCTCCCAGTATCTTAAACCCGGCCGAAGAAGTATTGTCAATGTTTTTGAAGGATACAGTCATTTTGTTAAGCTTAATCGTTCCGACTGAAATCCTGTTTTGTTCATCAAGATATTCCGGTACCACCCCGTCAAATTCGGTCGCACATCTTAACGATATGCCGGTCGATGTACGAAGAATCTTTTGAGGACCTTCGTTCTTAAGTGTGATGGCTTTTGCTCTTGAAGGCCATGCGAGCTTTTCAGGATTGTGCATACCGACATCATCGGAAAGAACAACGGTATAGTTGTTTTTCTTCTTTAAACGGTCAATTTCCGTAAAGGCCTCATTTAATGTCATAAACGATCCTTCATATGAGTTTTCGAGGTTTGTTCCGTATCCGAGCAATTTTATCGGGGTGTCCTCAATAGAGCAATATATTCCCGTGCCATATTTGTATGCATGAACCCTTTTTGTTTCAACAATGTAATCCTGCTTTTCTTCATCGCAGATAAAGAAGCGCTCGCTTGCAGTTTTTGGAGCATTTACAAGCTTTGTATATGCTTTTGGTGCCGCCGCTCTTTTCAGAAGAATAGCTTCAACATCCTCTGAAGACAGAATTTTTTTGTCAAGAGAATCTGTATATTCATATGGAATTATACCGATTTTTACATTCTCGGAAACAACACCGCTTATGTTTAGAAGAGTCTCTGATTTTGTGCGGGCTGCTTTGGTCGTGAGCTGATTTATATATAATCTTCCGCTTCCGGCCACATTGCCCATCGTGGTTGTTTTCGATGCTTTGATATATGAGTCACCGTTTACAACAACTTCCTTTGCACTCAACTTTCCGGATGAAATAAGCCCTGTATTGTAAAGACCGAGACTTCCACGAGATGCAGAAAAATCCGAAACCTCGATATAGTTCTTAACACCGGTTTGTGTTTTTGTTCTTGTTCTATCTGTAAACAAAACTCTGCCGTTTTTTACCGTAATCGAAAGTTTTGTCAAAGAATTGTCCGTTTTACGTCCTTCGAGAGTTACCCGGTCAAAAATCAGTGTTGCTTCGCCGCCTTTTGATATAACTCCGTTTTCAACAACCAGTATCGCATTGTCCCTTCCCGACTTTGTTGTGACAGTTACGGTTTTTGCCTTAGGAGATATCTTAAGTGCGGAAAGAGCAGAACCGTTCGGGAAAATTTCTTCTTCAGCGGAAATTATCTCTATAATGTATTCCGCGTCTTTTCTGTTCCTATCGTTAATGCATTTAACCGCACCGTTAATGCTTCCGAAATATCCGACAAGGCTTCCGTCAGTAAGCATTAATGCAACCCGGATATCTTCAAGAGTCTCATTGTACTCAGTTCCCGCTACAAACAGCTGTGATAAGGCATCTGCCTTAACGCTGTATGTGCCCGCCTTTGAAGGCACTCTGAGCACAGTGTTTTCAAGCTCAAGACTTCCTGTCAAATTCATACTTTCGGTAACAATCAGATCATGGAAATCTCTAAGAACAACGTTTCCTTTTCCGATGATTTTTCGTATGGAACAATCCTTCGGATTTTCCCCTGAATATGCAATGACAAGCCGTGAATAGCTTGAAGCATTCGGAAGAGTAAGCTTCTTTGCAAATCTGTAGTTATCGCCCACAAGCATTGTATACACTGCATTTTTGCGATTAAGCTTAGTTATATATGCAGTTGCCTTGGACACATCTGTGAAATTCATAAGTATCGCACCGGAATAATCATCCGGTGTGCTTATATCACCGCCGCCAAGTACAATAAGGTTATCCGGCCCGATTGCTTCCGATGATGCCCAGAATAACGCATTTCCCGATGTAAACACATAATTCTTTGCAACAAGATTTGTTTCCGTACCCCCCGAAACGATACTGAATTCAAGATGATTTTTGTTATATGTTCCGCTAAAATTCATTAGCCTTTTCGAGTCACCCGGTGTATATCCTTCATCCTGTGTTTCGATCACATATCTCTCACTGCCTAAATCTGTAAGCATGGAAAATTTAATACTACCGTCGAGCTGTCCGCTTACGGTAAGTAACGGAAGTCCTTTTGCGGGTCTTTTGTAAAAAACAGTTCCGACCCCCGAAGTACATTCGATATTTCCAAGTGAAGTTTTTCCGCCGAATACAGGAGAAACGCCCTCGTATATGCAAAGATTCTTTGCTGTAACGGTTCCGTTAAATGTAACCTTCGCTTCTGAAAGAGCACCTGACATAACCTTTAAGGTATCGACATTTACTTTTCCACTCATAAATGTTTCCGCCCTTTGGGTGTCGATTGTCAATGTTGCTCCGCTTCCTGAAACATTTGAAAAAACGCAATTATCAGAGTCATCTAAATTAAGATTAAGTATTGTTCCGCTACGGAGGCTTGCCTTACCCAGGTTTACATCTAAATTTGCAATCACAGTATCACATAAAATACTTGTTTTTCCTGTGACATTAAGCTTACATTCCGCACCGTCTTTTCCTACTACCGCAAACGCTGCTGCCCGTGAAGGCGTTGATAAGCTTTCTTCTTCAATGTCCTTAAGAAGAACAACGGAATACTCAGAAGAAGTATCATTCAGTAAATCAATTGTTTTGACAGCGCTGTCAAAATCCGAAAAATATCCCAGAAATTCGCCCGCACCGGGTACCGGAAGTACTCCATTTGTGTTTACACCCCTTACAAGTGCATTAACAACATCCCCGCTGTAAATAACACGAACAGCATTTCCCGTATTTGTAAGCAGATAACCGTTTTCATTAAAATTGCTATCGTTAATATAGACATATCCTTCCGGAATGTTGTTCACCGATGCTCTGAAAGCCGATGCTTTCGTTTTTCTTCCTGCATTAATGAGGATATTATGCTTTTTTGTATGAACAAAGAAATCCTTCTGCGCATTGTCTGAAAAAAGTTCAACAATAATAGGAGTCGCAGACATAACCGTACCTGAAACAGTAATCTGAGAATTTTTCTTTGAGTCAACGGTATTTCCGATGGTAAGGCTGTTCTCAGAAATGATATTGCCTGTTTCCAATTTGCCTGTTACAAAAAGCTGTGCACCGTTTTGTTCCTTAAGCTGCTTTAATAAAAGATTTCCCCTGTGCTTTAAGATAATATTGTCCACACATACAGGGTAATCTGCCGAAAGATTCTTCTTCGAATTAAGAGTCTTTCCCATACCGGCAATTGTAAGTTCTGACGCTTTTGCTGCATCGGGCAAAGAAGAAAGTGTTCCGTAGTCCGTACCGGTAAGAAGTATTTTGTACGCTTTTTTTCCGGGCGTGGAATTGATTTCCTGTACCGCCCTGTTAGCATTTTGTACAGCCTGTGCACGGTTTGTGTCATACAAAACCAATACGCTTGTTTCGATATTTGAAAAAACAAAGTTTCCAAGCACCTTAGTTGTATCCGTCGCCAAGGAACCGGTTATGATTACTTTGTTGTAAATATTTTCGTTATCATATACGGAAGGTGTGAGTTTTGGAGCTTTCATAACCGCCAGTTTTCCTTCCGAAAGACTCGAGGAAGAAAAGGCTTCATAATCTATTTCCGTGCCCGTTTTTGCATCAACTGCCACCACAAAAAGCCCCGCGCCGGTCATGTCCGAAAAATCTTTGTTTATGCTAAGCGTCGGTGTGAGCGACGTAATACGCCCCATGGATTTTTTTGCGGTTACATATGTTCTTATTGTTCCCATCGGACGAGTAATTCTGCCGATACTTGTTACTGCACGGTTTTCAAACACAGAATTTTCATCCATGCAAAGAATTCCAAAACTGCTTTCTCCTGCTACAGCCACTGAACAGTTTTCAAGAATAAGTGAGGAATTTGCAGATCCTGCCGAGTCGCTGACATTCTTTAATACAGCATCATTGTCAAATGTAACACTACTCAGTTTTAAGTTCTTCCCCTTTAAGTCAATGCCAATCTTAGAATATGCCGGCGCAAGAATAACATTTTCAAAAGAAAACTCCGTGTTCAATGAAAGTGCATTCTTAAAATACACGTGCCGCGCTTCACCTTCAGCCTTGACAGTAATCGACTTTGCCGATTTGCTGTCGGGGATCAGGAAGTTTGACTTATGAAGAGTTGTTTTTTCTTCCGCCGATGCTTCTGCAACGATGACAATTGTGTAGTCGGCACCTGCATCCTTTGCAGCCGAAATATGATTAAGCGCAGCCTGTATTGAGTCAAAGCTTTCTGAGTAATAGCCGTTTTTAAGAAGTTTTATCCGTCCGTTTTCAGTTATATAATTGTCCCCGTTTTCACCGAAATAAATGGCATTTGATGCTGTTTTGGACACAAGTTCCTTTATGGACACCAAGCCTCCTACTGTTATAACGGTATCTGTCAATTCAAGTTTGTCAGCCGATAAATTGTTCGAAATAACAACATTACATGAACCAAATGCCAGTGTTTTCCCTGCATTCAGATTTACAGCATGGAGACCTACACATTCAAAGGAGGCAACCCCCGAAATGTCGGCGTCTCCTGAAAGAGTTATTTCCCGCAATGTCGTCGTGTCGTCGGCAAATGAAGCAACACCTGCAACGCGCAATGATTTTATACCGTCAGGAATTGTTAATTCCTGTGCATAAACATTTCGGGTAAGTGCAAGCAAATAATCTTTCCCTTTATTTCCCAGCGCATCAATGAAGCTTATCGCATCTGAAAGAGAAGTGAACTTTTCGAGAAATACCCTCGTGGAAGACTCGATATTCAATGCATATAAAGCCATGGACAATGCTCGTGCATATACGACGCCGGCTTCAAACACTGCCCTCATTTCGTCTGTTGAGGAAAGAATATTAATGCAGTTAAGCTTCGGATTTTGTTCTTTTGTTTCAAAAAGAACAAAATCATCGCCGCTTAACGGAAGTGAATTTTCATTAAGTGTAAAGAAGTATGACTCTGTTTGTTCTTCGGGAATTATAAGTCCGATATTCAGAACGAATTCTGATTCAATGCTTTTTTGCAGGACTGTTTTTGCATCATCTGACAAGAGAAGAAAGGCATCATTTGAAAGAGTGATGCCCGAAATTTCAGACACCCCCCCTGTAAGATACACTTTTGAAGAAGAAAGATTTATATTACCCGAAATGCAGATGTTCTCACAGAGAAGCACGGCATTGTTACGCATTGTTAAGTAACTGCCGATAATTGATTTTGCAGACAGTTTCGCATCATTTTCAAGAATAAGCTCGTAATCGCCCAATACAATTACAGCATCCTGATAAATACCGGTACCGGAAAATGCCAGATTTTGTGTAAGCCGAACTTCGAACCCTGTACCCATGGAATCTCGGATATCCACGTCCGGCACATAAATATTGTCCGATATCTCGAAGGTAAGTTTTTTTGCATTTACAGCCAAAACAACATTTCCCAATCCTTCAATTTCCGAAAGGCTTCCCTCAGAAATGGTCACGTCTCTGTTAAGCTGCATAATGACCTTCCTCGAAGGATTTTCTGCTGCCAGCGACTTAACATATGAAGTTGCCTCGTAGATATCACTAAAATAAGCAAATTCATCGTCATAAATTGTTATTTGTGCTTCTCTGTCGTCGGCCAGTCCTACAAAAAAATCACAGTTTCTCAGAATCTCATTTTCAAAATAAGTGCACTCGCACAATTCCGGGACTGAAAAAGCCGTTCCGTCTTTCCAGAAAGCTCCGTTCGCCGGATGCCTTGAGATGAAAGTACTGCCGTTAATTACTGTTTTACTTCCTACCAAAACATACTTATGTATCTGGTCCGCAGGAGTGTTTTTTGTGCTGTATTCATCACTTCTTACAGGATCGTCCCATGTAGTATCCACCGCATACCATGTTCCGGTATGATCCTGAACATAGTTCCACATGTGGGCATTTCCCGCTACCTGTATACAATAAATTCCAAGTCTGTTACATATAAGTTTAAATGCTCTGGAATAGCCTTCGCATACCGGTGCATCCTTTGAACCGTAGTCACTCGCACTTTTCAGCCAAGTCTGTGAAGTCAGTGCCGAAGTACTCTCCCACGCAAGATTTGAAGCGTTAGAGTTCTGTCCCCTGGCCACATATCGGTTGTAGTAATTATCATTTACTATTCTGTCATTGATATATTTTATTTTTTCGTCAAAAGAAGAACGCTTTCTGGCTTCGGAAACAATCTCCGAAACATAGGTGTCCATAAGCGCCTTATCAGTATATATTCTGTCCGGATTTGTATCGTAAGGAGCCTGGTAAAAACTCGTCATTTTACTGCTGAGTTTTATGGTAATTTTGTTTGTTATACCGGTAGTTGCATTGGCAGTTCTGATATATGCGAATGCACTCGGGCGAAGCCAAAACACCTCAGGGTGATCATAGTCATATGCCGCAAAAGCATTTCTGAAGGCTTCCCTAACTTCAGCTTCTGTTCTCAAATCATTGCTGAAGTTTCCAAGATTAACCACTATTGTGAATTCCGGGTCTGCAAATCCATTCAGATTATTGCCAAGTGTTGTATACAAAAGCTTTCCAAGTTCATTAAGCTGGTTGTAGTAGCTTCTGTAGTAAAGAGCACTTTTTTCGGAGTCTCTCAGTATTTCTTCAGGCGCTGAAAGAATGTCCTCCGTCGAGTGGCCATGCCATTCTTCAAAGCTTTTTTCCGGTTCATCAATCTCCTTTTCTTCCTGTTCAGGTATTTCGGAGCCCGAAACGTCCCACTCGGAAGAAGAAATGTCGCCCTCTGAAACGTCAAAAAGGAAGCCCCCGACATTTTCTTCGTCGGAAACTTCCTTAACTATTTCATTGTATGAGCTGCCGGAAACGTCCTCATAGGCAAAGGCCGCGGACGTTTGACCGAACAACAGCGTAAGCGCAAGCAGTAGCGCTGCCGGGCGTTTATGTCTCATTTAAGCATTTCCTTTATAGCTAGTCTCTGGAGAAAATATCTCTTGTGTAAACCTTGTCCGCAACATCGTCAAGCTTAGTATCATAGCGGTTTGCCACAATTACGTCGGTCATTGCCTTAAATTCATCGAAATCTCTGATAACTTTGCTTCCGAAGAATTCCTCTTCTTTCAGTGTAGGCTCAAATATTACAACATTTGCGCCTTTTGCCTTAAGGCGCTTCATAATCCCCTGAATACTTGACTGTCTGAAGTTATCGGAACCCGACTTCATAATCAAACGGTATATTCCAACCGTTACATTCTTTCCCGATACTCCTCCTCGGCCAAGTCCTCCGTCATAGAAGCCTGCCTTCTCAAGAACTGTGTCGGAAATGTAATCCTTACGTGTTGAATTTGACTTTACGATTGCTTCAATCAAGTTTTGAGGAACATCGTTAAAGTTTGCAAGAAGCTGCTTGGAATCCTTAGGTAAGCAGTATCCGCCATAACCGAAGGAAGGGTTGTTATAGTGGTCACCGATTCTGGGATCCAGGCTCACTCCCTTAATGATGTCTCCTGTATTAAGTCCCTTTGTTTCGGCATATGTATCAAGCTCATTAAAATAGCTTACACGAAGAGCCAAATATGTATTTGCGAACAATTTAACCGCTTCTGCTTCGGTAGAACCCATTACAAGAACAGGAACATCTTCTTTTTCTGCAGAGTCCTTCAAAAGTTTCGCAAAAGTCTCGGCTTTTTTTACCTGCTCGGCATTATCCATGTCGACACCGACAATGATTCTTGAAGGATAAAGGTTATCATAAAGAGCCTTTCCTTCACGCAAAAATTCCGGAGCAAAAATGAGCTGATCGGTACCTGTTTCGGCAACCATTCTCTTTACAAATCCAACAGGAATTGTACTCTTTACAACGATTGTTGCCTTCGATCCGCTTGCAAGGACCTGCTTTATAACGCTTTCAACCGAGGAAGTATCAAAATAGTTTTTAACAGGATCGTAGTTTGTAGGAGTTGATACGATTACGTAATCTACCTCGGGATAAATGCCCGGGCCGTCTGAAACAGCCGTAAGATCAAGTTCCTTTGTTGCAAAGAACTCTTCGATTTTATCATCGGCAATCGGTGAAATTCTGTTGTTAATTTTTTCTATTTTTTCAGGAACAATATCTACTGCATACACTTTGTTGTTTACCGACAAAAGCGTTGCCATTGACATTCCGACATAGCCTGTTCCCACTACTGCAATTTTCATTTTGTTATCTCCTCTATCATGGCTTTGTAGCCCTTTTTCAAATCAGAAAGATTTATTTTTACATCAACATATTTTCTGACATTCTCCAAAAATATATTATAACATTTTTGATCCATTGATGCGATACCTTCCAATGCATTTGTAAATCCCTGTAAATCATTCAAATCGATTGCATGACCTGCATCGTACTCATTAACATCATCCCATGGAGTTGTTCCAAGACTTATCACAATCGGACAGTCATGCATCAAAGCCTCTGCAATCACGTGCCCGTAATTTTCTGTAAATGTAGGAAAAACAAAGCAATCGTATCTGCCGAACACCTCCGGCGCTTCCTTCGTATCTATCTGACCTTTGTAAGTGATGGAAACATTGTCCGGAGCTTTTGCAATTTCTTCTTCGCAAAGTTCCCAATATCCTGCCTCCTCCATCGGTCCGTATATATCAAAGTCAACCTCCGAAGTCATCTTATTAATTGCCTTTATCGCAGTCAGAAGATTCTTTTTTACTGATATTCTTGAAAGGTATACCGCCTTAAGCTTCCCTTCTTCTTTCTTGTAGTCGAATCTGTGGACGGGAGTCTTTGGAAGATTTGACAGTCTGTAAATCTGCTCATTCTTCACACCCAAATACTTCTTCAGGTTGTCCGCTTCTTCTTCCATTGTTGCTTGAAAAAACAGTCCTCTATATATACCTGCTATCCTTGCCACAAAAAGAAAAGGTATTTTTTTCCACTTTTTTATGGCAATTGCATTTGTACACATATCGCCGCGCGGTGCCAGAACAACGGGAATCGCAAGCTCTTTCGCTGCTTTAAATACGCCGTAATTTATTTTTATATTCATCACACTGGAACAATAAATCATATCCGGTTTTTCTTCTTCCAGTATCGATTTATAGACAGCGTATGTCATGTCGCCGTCCTTAAGATAGCGTACATTGCATTTGCCTAGCCGGTTCCAGCCGTCGGATATTACTTTAAATCTTGATTTATCAAGAAAATCATGATCACAGCACACAACACGGATGTCATACTCGTCGCCAAAATGTTCGACAAAGTTCGAAATACTGGTAACCGGTCCCCCATATTGTTTACCGGGCAGATAAACCTCGATAAATACCATTATTTTCATCATTTATTCGTTATCCAATCTCTTTTATTACCTTAGCCGGATTTCCGGCGATTACTGAGCCTGCAGGAAATTTACCGCTGACCACGCTTCCGGCACCGATTACACAATTGTCACCGATTTCTGTCCCCTTAAGTATCAGTGAGTTCATTCCGACAAAGACATTGTTGCCGATTTTTACCGGTTTAGTCGTAGCCGCAGAATTTTCACCGTTTATTCTTTTTTCAGGATCGATTGGATGGAAATCCGTATCCACAATTTTAACGTTGACGCCAATTATCGTATCGTCACCTATTTCGATGCTGTCCCAGGCGTAAATTGTACTTCCGGATATACCCACTCTGTCGCCGATTTTGATTTTTCCCGTACCCTTTGCCACAATAATTGTACGTTGATATACGCCAAGCAGGTTTGACCAGAAATTACTGTTTACGGTTACATTCTCACCGATTGACAACTCAGCATTTTTGAATCTGAAAATGAACGGCCAACCCACCAGCTTTAATTTCTTTCCGGTCTTTATTCTTTGAAGTTTTAAAGGAATTCTGGGAAGAATACAATTAAATTTAAGCACGGTTTTCCTCTTTTAACTTAAAATAAATTTAGCAATTTCAATTGCAATGCATTCAATAAAGTATAACGGACTGTAACCGTTTACTCTGTAGCATCTGTATCTGTCAAGGCATCGTTTTTTACACTTTGAAAAGGTTTTGTCATTGCTGACCCCGCCGGTTGAAAAATCTGCAATAACCTTATTTACGATTACCGTGTTCTTCTTTGCCTTTCTTACGCGAAGGAAAAATTCAAAATCGTCATGAATTCCTTCACATCTGAACAAACCAAGCTCGTCATATGTCTTTTTTGTCACAAAGCTTGTCGGATGATTCCAATGACGGCTTGTGGGGAATACATCTTTTTTTGATTTTTTTACTATTACGCTGCCATCAGCTTTTACAAGATTGATATCGGCATAGAAGTAATCAAATCCGCTTTCCGAATATGTTTTTACCGCAGTTTCAACAGCATCCGGCTTATAACAGTCATCGCTGTTGATAATTCCTATCAGCTCACCGGTCGCGTCTGTGATTCCTTTGTTCATCGCATCATAAATGCCATTATCCGGTTCGCTTGTGATAACATATTTTATATTTTTTTCAGCAAAAAGCGGTTCATATTGTTTAGCTATTTGAACAGTTTCGTCAGATGAGCAACCGTCCACAATTCGATACTCGATATTTGAATATGTCTGATTCAGAACAGATTCTATAGTTTTTTCAATGGTAGCTGCACTGTTATAAGCCACGGTTATAATTGAAACAAGCGGACCGTCTGCGTCAGTCGTTTCCACTTTGTTCTTCTCATCCCTGCAATCGTTCTCGGTTCTTTCAATCGTTTCCCTCAAGTCATAAAGCTGGTATTCAATTCCATCGTATACGGACATTTCCGGATCGTAAGTCATGTTTCCGAAAGCTTTGTTCACCATTCCGCCAATCTTTCCGGGAATGCAGCCGGCTATATACACAAATGGTGCCAACAACTCTGTGGAAATCATATTCTTTCCGGATACTCTTGAAATTTCCTTAACCATATCGCTTGTTTTTGTCCACTGCGGATTCTGAGGAAAAAGAACTGTTTCCTCCTCAGCAATATCCGTAAGCATTATTTGGCACAAAAACTCACAGAAATTGTCAATGTGAAGCATAGAACGATTGTTGTTAACTGAAGGAAATACAGGAAGAAGCTTTGCAAATTTCGCAAGAGTAGGATAATTACCTTTACTTCCCTTTCCGTAAATCATCGGCGGGCGAAGAACAACTACCTTAAAGTCCTCATCGGCTATTCGTCTGACTGCAACATCTGCCTGCAGCTTTGAATCACCGTAAAAATTATCTGCCTTCGGCACTGTTGTGAATGATATATTTTTTGTTCGTCCCACCGGAGCCGAATCACCGTAAACAATCATGGAGGACATAAATATAAATTCCTTCACACCCTCACGTTTCGCCTTTTGGGCTGTTTCAAAGGCAAGATCGGTATTTACTTCATAATATTTCTGCTTTGTTTCATCCGATACATTTCCGACATCCGCATGTGCAATCCCCGCAACATGATAAACAATATCATATCCGGAAAAATCCTTTTCACGCCATGAAGCCTCTTGCATATCAAGAGTATCTATTTCAAAGTTATGAGAAAATTTTCTCTCGGCATACGACTTAAATGACTCTCCGATATATGATCCGGCGCCGGTAATAAGTACTTTTTTATGTGATGAAAAATCAGGATAAACAAATTCGTCGAAACCAATTTTTCCTATAAGTTCGACATTGCTGCAGTTATTTGTATATGACCGGCCGACTTTGTTCATCTCACCGGTTCCACCCTCAACAACACCGTCGGCAGTGGCTACAGACCTAAATGTTCCAAAAAAACATTTAATGTCCATGACAAAACCGCTTACAGAGCCTTTTGCCAATTCAATGCAGTAATCGCCGTCTAAAGCTGCTTTTTCAGGTATTTCAAGTTCATCCCGTCCGTTTATCTGAGCCCATCCGGTAAGTCCCGGCAGTACATCGTTTGCACCGTATTTATCACGTTCGGCAACTAAATCCGCCTGATTCCAAAGTGCCGGACGCGGTCCGACAATTGAAAGATTACCAACAAATATGTCCCAAATCTGCGGGAGCTCATCAAGACTGTATTTTCTTAAGAATCTGCCAACTTTGGTAATATATTGGTCGGGATTTTCCAGAAGATGTGTAGGCGTGTCATGAGGCGTACTCATTTTCATGGAACGGAATTTATGAAGCTTAAAAAAGGTTTTGTTCTTACCTACTCTTTTTTGGGTAAAAAGAATCGGTCCCGGATCATCAATCAAAATAGCCAATGATAAAACAGCAAATATCGGTGAGAGAATAATTAAGCCAAAGAAAGACACTATGACATCAAGACCACGTTTCAGCCATTTAACATAGATGTTGTTAATAACCGGTCTGTATGGCTCACCGGCGCCCTTGTAAACATCTTTTTTCAGCTCCGGATCTTTTTTATCCAAATTATTTGTAATAACAGCTATAAACTTCAGTGCAACAAACGCCCCAAGAAGAATAGCCAGCACATTTTTTAATTTCTTCTTCATACTTCTCCCCCAATACACGTTTGTGAATATATTGGTTCCTCTAAGTTTAAGCAGTTACAAATTTTATAATATCTTCCTTGGACATTGCGCCAACGGTTTTCTTAATTACCTTCCCGTTTTCAAAAACAAACATTGCCGGAATACTCATAATGTTGTACTCCTCCGCAAGATCCTCGCTGTCATCAACGTTCACCTTATAAACATCAAAATCCGCCTCTTTGGAAAGTTCATCCATAATAGGAGCCATTCTCTGGCACGGACCGCACCAGTCTGCGAAAAAGTCTACTAACACTTTTCTGTTACTTTTCAATACAAGTTCTGTGAATTCTGATGAATCAATAATCTTAGCCATTTTCTCCTCCTTCTCGTCGGTTTATCCGACAGTGTGATGCTTCGTTTCCTTACTCGGCGAAGCAATGATTTTCTGCCGATCATTCGGCAGGGTGATATGTTGTAACAATTTTTTCAACTAACTTTTTGACAGCTTCCGGTTTTTCTTCAGCCACGCGATTCAACTCATCAAGAGCTTTTTCAAACTCGTCTTTATCAAATTCCAACGGTTTTCCTATATGAATAAGGGCGTTCTCGGTTCCGGTCAAACCTTCTTCTGCCATAAGTAGTTCTTCATACATTTTTTCGCCGGGGCGCAGTCCTGTGAATACAATTTCAATGTCATCGCCCACACGATAGCCCGAAAGCTTTATAAGGTTCTGCGCAAGGTCAAGAATTTTCACCGGTTCTCCCATATCAAGAACAAAGATTTCGCCACCGCGCGCATAAGCTCCGGCCTGCAAAATAAGTGAAACTGCTTCGGGAATAGTCATAAAATATCTTATAATTTCAGGATCCGTAACGGTTACAGGGCCGCCTGCGGCAATCTGCTTCTTAAACAGAGGAATAACCGAACCGTTTGATCCAAGTACATTTCCGAAACGAACCGCAACAAACTCCGTTTTCGAACGCTCACTCATCATCTGTATTACCATTTCACACATGCGCTTCGAAGCACCCATAATGTTTGTGGGATTAACAGCCTTGTCTGTTGAAACAAGAACAAACTTCTTAACTCCCGCCCTGTCTGAAGCCTTTGCAACCTTGAGCGTTCCGAACACATTATTCTTTATTGCCTCTCCGGGGCTGTCTTCCATAAGAGGAACATGCTTATGGGCTGCGGCATGATAAACAATATCGGGCTTATATTCATCAAAAATCTGATTCAGTTTTTCTTCATCGCGTACCGAAGCAATCAACACCTTTAAATCCAGCTCGGGATATTTTATTCTAAGCTCCTGCTGAATGTCGTAGGCGTTATTTTCGTAAATATCAATAATGATAAGTCGCTTGGGATTATGCTCTACAATCTGTCTGCATAACTCGCTTCCGATAGAACCGCCTCCACCGGTTACCATTACTGTTTTGTCCTGTAAATATCCTGCAATTTCGTCATTATTGATTTTCACCGGTTCACGTCCGAGCAGATCTTCAATTTCAACCTCTCGCAACTGCGAAACGCTTACATCACCGTTAATAAGCTGGTACATTCCGGGAACAATCTGCAAAATACATCCGGTTTCCTTACAAATCTCAACTATATTTTTGATTTCCTTACGTGAGGCTGAAGGAATGGCAATAATTATTTCATCTATCTCGTATTTTTTTACTGCATCTGCGATAGCGTTTCTGCCGCCTACAATAGGTATGCCGCGCATCACCTTTCCCTGAACTCCGGGATTATCGTCTATGTAGCATTTAACATCCATGCTCACAAACTTACTTGCTTCGATTTCCTTAAGAATTGCATTTCCGGCTTCCCCCGCGCCCACAATCATAACGTTCTTTCTGCTGTGCGCTGCAGCCCCAAAAAAGCCTTTTGTACGCATTGTCCTTAAAAATCTGTATGAAAATCGTATCGCTACAGTACACATTCCCAGGAAAATTGTGTAGAAAAGATAGTAACTTCTGGGCACTCTAAGATTAAATATAAATGTTACCCCTATGAGAAAAGCTCCCTCAGCTACAACAGCACCCACAATCTTTAACATTTCATCGGCACTGGCATATCTCCACACTGACTTATATAGTTGAAAAAGAATATAAATCAATACCGTTGACAGAATATTTATCGGGAGTAGTTTAACAACCGATCCCCAGAAAATTGATTTCGATGCTGACATGAACCGGAAATCATAGCGGACCCAAATTGCCATAAATGTACAGATAATAATAGTTGCAATATCCGCACAGCAAATAATCAGTGCTCTCTCAACTCTTTTTCTCGAGTCAACAAAATATGTGATTTGTTTGTCTTTTTTCTTAAACATCAAATAATGCCTTGAATAATCCCTATGGACTATTTCTTTCTGAATAAAAATTTATTTTCCCCGAATTATGCTCTTGAAAGCGGGCCTTCTGCATATTCGGGAATCAGGTGTTCGCTGTCATTTATGAAATCATAAAGTCGTTTTGCGGAAACCTGCGCATTCCATGTACTTTTAATCGTATTGTAAGCTTCGTTACCAAGCGAAAATGATTTATCCTTGTCTCCTGCAACCATCAAAACCTTATTTGAAAGTTCATTCGAATTGCAGGCCTTATAAAGAAATCCATTCTTGCCATCACGGATTAACCACGGTGCCGCTCCGATATCCCCGGCAGCAATTGTCACACAACCCGAGTTCATAGCCTCATTGACAACCGCTCCCCAGCCTTCCTGCCTGTCTGATGTAGATACAAAAATATCAGCTGCGCGCATAAGGCTTCGTACTTCGTCAGGAGTTTTGGCCCCGGCAAATGTAACATATTGGTCAAGTTTTGCATTTTCCACATCTGACTTTGTTTTATCGGTGAGTTCTCCGTTTCCGACCATTGTAATGTGGAAATCTACATTCTTTGCTTTTAAAGCTAATGCGAGCTCAGTCATAACCTCCGGGTGCTTCCAATCGATGAATCTGGCCGCCCAAAGTATTTCCGTTCTCGTATTATTTCTTCTTTCGGAATGAACATCTTCATAAGCTATAAATTCCGGAAAATATCCGAATTTCAGGGTTTTTCCCTTGTATGCGCCCACAAGTTTAAAGTCTCCGGCCACATATGCACCTGCACACAACAGATATACCGGGTGATTTTTAAATCTGGTATGATCATATCGTTTTTGTTTTATTCCCCTGGGCGAAATAAATTTCCATCTTCCCGTTTTATAAAGTCGTTCCGAGTATCGAATTGTAAATTTGGAAGCTTCCAGTCTTGGAATTATCAGTTCCTGATTTTCCGTTCCGCCAAAAATCACACAATCATCATCAAAAATCAGATTTTTTGCTTCCTCCGGATTATCCGTAAGCTGTTTCACATAGGGTCGTTTTACAAGTTCCGGATCCCACCCCATTTTTATTCTTTCTTCGGTCATGGGCTCCGTCTGAAGGAATGTAAATTCACCTTTTGACAGCTTGTAAAGTTCCTCGCACAAAGGAAGCTGATGATGATTTATGTAATTGGAAACAAAAGTTATATGCATCATGCTCCCCCAATGTTACTGTGATGTATTTTTAACTGTCGCAACGGACAACTGCTCGCGCTCCTACGCTACTCCACCGGCTTATCGGCACAAGGATTGTTGGAGCCACGGCGCTTATCCCATCTTTTCAATGTAAATTAATACAAAATCAGTTCAATTGCATATAAATCCACTCTATATCTATTTTTTATATGCCCAATCCAAACTTCCAAACAGAGCATTTTTTTGAAAAGCATATAATAGATCTCATTTATAATGATTTATATGTATTTTATTTTTTCTAACAGTAAATTTAGAATATTCTTGTATCAAAATGTCATATAAAAGAAAGTCTACTTTTCTTTTTATATGCATTAGCTGTTAAAAGTTCATTTCATCCACATGCAAATTGCATATAAAATAAGCATTTTCTCAACTTATATATGCATTTGAAAAAAAACTAATATATGCGAACATATAAATTATCGGTATTTCGGCAATTTATACGCACATTGCCACTTCATATGTTATCTGTCCGCTCGTTCGTGCAGAAAAGGTACAGATACCCGCAGCCTAAACAGTTATTTGCAACGCAAAACAATGCAATCACTCCTAAGCGTTCTAACTAAGCCCTGCCCTGCAGAAACATCCTCTTAAAATCCTCTATCTTCATGTCATATGAAGGAATCTTTTCCTTCATATTGACGCCGTCTTTGACGGCATGATAGTTTCCCAATCCTTCAGGCTTTTTAGCCATTTCTCGCCAAAAATCATAATATTTAAAAGCATCGAGAAACATCTCTTTTGCATTTCTGTCAAGATTGTCGTATGCAGTTTTTAAGGTGTCTCCGTCGCCTTCCGTAACAAGACGTTGCGCAACAATCAGTCCCTTATCCAGTCCTGCATCTATATAGTGCAGCGTAACGCCTCTCGGTGTTCCGTCACGCAAACTCCATAGATTTGGATCTGCACCTCTGTTAAACGGCAGTAGGGAATTATGAATATTCACAACGTTTCCTTTAAGTGCTTCTATAAGCTCTGCCGTTAATATGTAACGATATGTATAACTCACCGCCAAATCAAATTCCTGAGAAAGAATATATTCAATTGTCAGTCTCTCTGACCAAAGCACTGTCTCATGTCCCAAAGTTTTTATACTTTCAAACAATTCCAATGCACAGTCGTTGTTGTACAAACATAGAATTTTCATATATTTCTACAGTAAGTCCTCCGTAATCGGCTCGCCTCTTTTCAGTGCGCGCTTCGCAGATTTCCCAACAAGGTCCTTCAAATGCTTGGGAGCAATTCCGTAACCGGGGCGAATCGAGCGTACATTTTCTGTAGTAAACAGTTCGTCTTTTGCAATATCCTTCACGGCAAACAGACTTCTTCTGAAAATTGTGGAAGATTGTTCTTTTTCTGTCAACGAATATACCGGACCCTTTTTAATCTCGCAGGCGTTATTTATGTCCTCAATCATTGTCGCAAATTCCGTAAGTTCCATGCTGAATTCACTGTCTGCCGTCTTAATCTCTCTTGAAATGCAAATATGCTTTTCCACAACGCAGGCACCCATCGATACACCTACAACCGCTGCAAGACTGCCCGCCGAATGGTCCGAAAGGCCAATCGGCAGATTATATCTTTCTTTCATATCGGGAATATTTCCCAAATGCATATCTTTCCAGTTTGCAGGATATTCACTACAGCATTTAAGAAGAACAATTTGCTCGTTGCCAACACGTTTGCAGGCATTAACCGCATCCTCAATATCCTCGGGAGTACCCATTCCGCATGATATAATCATTGGTTTCATTTTAGATGCAGCATATTCAATAAGCGGAATATCAGGCAACTCAAAGCTTGCAATTTTATAGGCTTCAACACCCATTTCTTCCAGAAAATCAACTGCGGAATTATCGAAGGGAGTGGAAAGAAAGTCTATTCCAACCCTGTCACATTCATCCTTTATCGCCTGATGCCATTCCCAAGGGGTATTTGCATCCCCATAAAGATCATATAATTTATATCCGTCCCAAAGGCCGCCTTTAATTTGGAAATATTCATTATCACAGTCTATTGTAAGTGTGTCCGCCGTATAAGTTTGAATTTTTAAGCAATCCGCACCGGCATGTTTCGCCCCGCGGACAATTTCCAAAGCATTCTCTAAACTCCCGCCATGATTTGCACTCATCTCTGCAATTACATATACTTCACCATTATTTATTTTGTTATAAAGATTAAACATTTGATCCTCCAAATGGCATCTTTCAATTGTTTTGTCCGTTCAACGATCACCGGCCATGCAGCAGCTTTGCTCGCACAATTACCATTGTCTATTCAGTTCTTCTTCAACAAATTATATTTCATTTCAGCAATTTCCCAGTCTGAGAAATTGTCAATGTCCTGAACTTCTTCTTCCGGAAGAATAAACGGAATTGTCTTTGAAGTTACCAAAGCAAATTCTTCTTCAAAAGGCTTTGTTTTTAGAATATAGAACTGTCCGCAATCGTGATATATAGGCTCAAGGTCCTGGCTTCGTGCCTGTGCATACTGAGGATTTACCCAGTTCATAAGGCCATCCTTAATCACAACGCCTCTTTGAGGCGGAAATGAAAACTGAACAACCGGCACAAGCGAAAAAGCATCTGAAGCTTCAAGCTTTTCCACTGCTGCTTTGAGCTTTGCTCCCGTCAGAAAAGGTGCTGTCGGATATACACATGCAAAAAGCTCAAATTCTTTTCCTTCGGCTTTATAAGCATCTAACACTTCCTTACAAACATCACGCGTAGAAGCAAAATCGTTTGCGTTCTCATTGCTTCGTAAGAAAGGAACCTTTGCTCCATACTTTTTGGCAACTTCAGCAATCTCTTCGCTGTCTGTTGAAACCATTACTTCATCAAACTCGCCGCTGCTTAGTGCAGCCTCTATGCTATATGCGATAATAGGCTTTCCCAAAAACTCCTTTATATTTTTCTTTGGAATTCTCTTGCTTCCGCCACGGGCAGTTATAATACAAAGTTTTGACATCCTAACCTCCATTCCTCGTTATATGAAACTTCAGATATATTCTCAAGGTCACTTAGCACAAGCTACGTGCCCACCACAAAAACAGCAAAATACTACTGTGCTGATATTTCTCTGTAAATCTCTATAAGTCTTCTGTAATTGGTGTCCGGATCATGGTCCTCAAGAGCTCTGGCGCGCGCGTTTTCCGTAAGTAATCCGCGAAGCATCTCGTCTGAAAACATTTTATCAACACACTCGGCGAGTTCTTCCACATTACATCCTTCAAAAAGAAGGCCTTCTTTTCCATCTTCCATGATTCCCGGGATACCACCCACTCGGGCTGCCACACAGGGCACTCCAAGAAGCATTGCTTCCCCAAGTGAATTCGGAGAATTTTCGACTGTCGAAGGACATAAAAACAAGCCTGCGCTCAAATATCTTTTCTTCATTTCTTCAACCGAAATTCGTCCCACAAATTCAACGGGACATTTCATACCGGTTTCTTTTTCCACGCACTTTTCAAGTTTTAAAAGATATTTGCCATAAGCGGGGAGCTTTATTTTTTCTTTAAAGCTGCCTTCTCTCGTAATCGAATCCCCTGCAACATAAACTTTTATGTCGGGATACTTTGGAAGAAGAAGCTTGAGCGCTTGTATCACAAAATGCATTCCCTTTAAGGGATAGTCTCCCTGACACACAAATATTTCGTGAGGATTTGCCTTTGCTGAATCATATCCGCCGTCGTAGTAATCCTTCCGAAGTGTCTCGTTCATAAAATGGTATTTTGCAAGAAAAGCATTTTCTTTTGCAAATTTCTCATCGAAGGGAGTACGTCCGGTAATATGTCCGACATATTTCACGGCTTCAAGCTCGTTTACAGCTCGCAATTTGAATTTGCTTACCTGGTCCAGCATTCCATCGGCACGAAGTACATCGCGAAAGGTTCGTTTCTTTGTTTCTTTCTCGGGAATTCCGTCGAGATAATGCTCGGTACACTCAAGCATAACCCCCTGAATTCCAATCAGTATTTTTTCCGTGGAGAGACCGTTTTCCCTGTTTCCGTACTTTCTGATTCCCTCAGTCATAGCTCTTGTATGAGGAAATTCCGTTCCGAAAATATGTATTACATCAGGGCGAAAATCTTCAGCAATTGAGAAAAGAACCGTTTCAAGTCGTTCTTCGTATAAATGAGCTTTCTTGTTCTCATGAAAACCGTAGAGCCGCACATCGTCCACCGAACAGATATATCCCTGCTCTATCCCCTCCGGAACAGAAGCCGCTATGGCAAGTTCAATTCCGTTTTCAGACTTATGAGCCTTCAAAGCAGCTGCCATTCCAACGACCCATCCTTCTTTAACCGAAGGAGCCATTCCAAGTTTTTCACAAAACTCAGGCAATATGAAATTGGTAAGCCATAAAACTCTCATTTAAACTTTTCTCCGTTTTGCCAATAAATCACTTCGTCAGCCGACGCAGTTTTTCGTAAGCAGGACCTAAGCTCTTGCTCTTTGCCATTTTTTCTCTCAATGGCTGAAATGTAAGAATAAGTCTTGCTCTGTATTTGATAAGATGACCCTTCGAAATATATTTTTCGACGATTTCGTTATGTTCTTCTTTGTTACGTTTTTTGTTTTTCCTGCTTTCTGAAAAACCGCCGCCCTCGTAGTCGCAAATTGGCATATCCATGTAAGCGAATTCGGCTTCATCGTTAAAGAACAAGTATAAGAAGTGATCGTAATCGGCACGAATTTTATACTTAATATCAAAATTCTTTTTGTCAAAACAAGCTTTCTGATAAAACATAGCCTGGTGGCAGGGAATACCATTAAAGCAAACCTTTTCGGTAATATCCGAAGGGGCTTTAACAACGTTCTCGGACATAAGTGAAAACATGTCGCCGTATACAAGAAGCGGCTTGTCGCTTTTACCATGTCTTTCGATTTCCCCGGCCACGCGTTCCAAAACATCATCCGAATGGAATCTGTCACCGCAGTTCATGAAAATCAAAAAATCGCCGCTCGTCTTTTCAATGGCAATATTCATGGCATCATAAATGCTTTTATCCGGATCGTTATGCAGTACAAATCGCTCATCCACCGGTATTGCATTTAGTGAGCCGTCGGTTGAACCGCCGTCCTTGATGATAACCTCAAAGTCTTTATATGTTTGTTTTTCAATGCTTTCGAGAGTATATTTCAAAGCCTCTCCCGGATTTAAGCAAACAGTAACAATCGAAAATTTTAGCATGCGAAAAACCAATTCCTGTAAGGTAAAATTCTGATGTTTGTGGCCGACAAAGTACGCAAATAAAGTATAAAGAACAACGCGTACGCAAGTCCTATTACCACGGCAAAAAATACTCTCTGCTTCCTGTTTTCAATTGATTTCACAACAGCCGGAAGAAGAAAAATATTTGAAGCGCTTAAGTAGTATCCGATTCGTGTGGTTTCAGGAAGATACCAAAGACAGGAAAATACTATGAGAGCGCCAATGTTTAAATTAAACAAAAACTGATTGAGCGGTTTGTTCTTAATACCGCTTTTATAATAAATCAGGCAAAATATAAGTACTGCTGCCGCCTTCATTATATTCACATACGAAATATCATAATCATCCAAATACGAGTCCCTGTAATATGGATAGATTAGGAACATTGCTTCTCTGACAAAATCACGAAGCAAAACCAGTGAAGCCGAACCGCACAAAAGAATCGGAATAAATTTCCTGCTGTATTTTATTTTTGCCAAATAGTAAAAAGGAATAACAATCAGCACCGTCTTGTGTATGGTTGCCGCAAGGATAATCAGTCCGATAAACTGAAGGTGCTTGTTCTGCCACACAAGTCTTAAGGAATACAGAGCAACAGCAAATGCCAGATAATATCTTACTGTATTAAGGCTGGAAAAATAAAAACCGTTTGCCATTAACAGGAACAAACTTGCAGCAAACCACTCGCTTTGCTCTTTCAGCGCCAGTACAAAAAACAGACAGGTCAGCATTGAAAAAACAAAAAATATCGGCATGTAATTATCGATACCCGCAAACCACTGCACCAGCTTAACAATGATATTAAAACCAAATTCCGAAGCAACCACTCTGTCCTGCGAAATCATAATAAAATTATCACGATATACCCAGAAATCGTTGCCAACAGCCAAACGGGTTCCCGACAAAAAAGTCAGTATAAAAAACACACCGAAAGCAGCAGTTCTGTTGATATGACATTGTCTTGCCAAAGTACTTCCCGCATATATTGAGTTTTCCTTCACAAGCAGCCCAAGCAAAACAACCAGGACCGTCACGCCAATGTAATAAATCATTTATTCTTCCTTCAGAAATATTCCGGAGAATGTACCGGCCGCATAGTATTTCTTTATCAGCTTCTCATCTTTCCCTGTAAGAACAACGCCTTCGACCGTTACGTTCTTCTTCTTAAGTTCATGAAGAACATAGTCAATGATTTTTCCGTTGCGGCCTCCGCAAAGAATATCAAGTGTAACACTTTCGCCGATACTGTCCATATCGGGAATCTTTCCGGCGATTTTCAAAGTCGTTCCCTTGGATTCCGTAACGATTCGTAAACCGGTTTTTCTTTCAAAAAGCTCAGGAATATAAACTGAATCATCAAGAAGAATCAAAAGCCATGTACACAATCCGCTTGCAAAAAAACCGATGATCGCGCCGAACACAAAGCTTTGTGGAATATTTTTAAACACAAAATATTTAACGGCAGGCGAGCATGAAATAACCTGCGCTTTATCAACTTCTTTGATAGCGGTAACGTACTCGATGATACTCTCAGAAATCGCTGCGGCAATTTTATCCGTAAGTGCCTTATCATGTGTTGCTACAACAAAAACAACTACTCGCTGGTCGGCCGGAACTTCGGCGTCAAGATATCCTTTAAGTTCTTCGGCTGAGATGCCGAGATTATATTCGGAAATCAGTTTCTCATTATATTCATCTCCGTCAATCCACTGTCCCCATGTATAGTAATTGATATAATCATAAGCGTTGCCGGCGGTATCTTCGCCAAATTCCACATGGACTGTCACATCACTTCGATATGTAAAATTTCCGATTACCGTCTTTGAAAGCGTATAGGGAATTCCAACTATAAGTGCGCCCAAAATCGTTCCCAGAAGTATTGTTTTCCATGAACGAAGAAGAAGGAGCGTACAAAGTTTTCCGTCAAAACTTGCATCTTTCATTGTTATTCTTCTTTCTTTTCATCTTTTTCCGCGTCATTAAGAAGAGCTGTAACCTGCTCGTCCTTTACGCCTTCGGTAGCATCCGGAGTAAACAAAACCTTAAGTGTCAGAAGCATAAGCTTTAAATCAAGCCATACGCTGTAATGTTCAATATAGCAAAGGTCAAGTTTAAGTTTATCGTAAGGAGTGGTGTTATATTTTCCATACACCTGAGCGTAGCCCGCAAGTCCTGCCTTAACCTTTGTTCTGTATGCAAATTCAGGCATAACTTCCATATACTGTGCAATAATTTCCGGTCTTTCGGGACGGGGACCGATAAATGACATATCCCCCACAAGAATATTAAACAGCTGGGGAAGTTCATCAAGACGCACCTTTCTGATGAACTTGCCGATAGGAGTAATTCGGTCATCGTTCTTTTTGGCAAGACGTGCCTTTCCGTCCTTCTCGGCATCAACTCTCATCGAACGGAATTTAATGATTTTAAACTCCTTATTGTCGATTGTGCATCTTGTCTGCTTATAAAGAATCGGACCTCCGTCGTATGCTTTAACAAGAATTGCAGTTATAAGCATGAACGGCGATGATAAAACAATAAGTATCAGTGAACAAACAATATCAATAAGCCGCTTTGCAAACTTTTGTTCAATATTCATCGAATATTCTCTGGTCAGCAGAATCGGCGAATCAAAAAGATGAAGCTGTTCGGCACCGGAAAGGATTACATCGGAAATCTTGGGCATAATATAAACTCTGATTGATTTTCCGTAACAGAATTTGAGTATTTTATTTCTTTCCGAAGAAGGAATATCCCAAATAACTACCGCGCCGTAACCGGAAAGAGTCTCAAGACATACTGCCTCAACACCGACATTTATATTGATTGTCTTACTGATGTTATATTTATCTTTACGAGTCTGAAATTTTCTGAGAATGTCCTCAATAGGTCTGTCACCATGAATAAGAAGAAGATCCTTGGGGGGATACATTCTTCTGTAAATAAGGCCTGAGCATACAACACACACGCTGGCCCATACAAGCTGAATCACAGTCATCGGAACATAATAAACAAGATTCATCAGCTCCATACAGAAAAGAGACAGCAGGAAATATGTAATGAAGTTTACAAGGAATGTTGCCATAACCTGTGAAATAATAATGTCCACATTCTTCTGATATCCGATTCGGAGTGATCCGTACATATTTGAAAAAACAAAAAGAAGAATCGCATATATCGCCACAAATGCAATATGTCCCTTGAAATAGAAATCAAGTCTCATCCAGGTACTGTAGAAACTGATATAGCAGTACGCAAAGATAATTACCTGGAATTCCAGATTAATAAAAGAAAGGAACAGCTGCGTCACCCGCTTGTTCTCATCATACATTTTTAAAAATACAATAAGAAAAACCGCAAACAACGCTATGAAAATGCAATGGCCAACAGTCCAGGATTTTTCGTTCTCCCAGGTTGTATACAAATTCAGATAGCAGTATGCGAATACCCCTGCCTGAACACCAATATTAAGTATAAAAAGCATTAACTTTTTTAACAGTCTGCCGGGTTTTGAATTGTTCAAATCACACCTCGTAAAATTTTTTTCGTCAATCTATTGAATCAGAGCCTTCTGTATACGGCCAAAAATGCCCAAAGAACAAAGTGATATGCACTTGCAAACACGTTCAATCCCGCAATATCTCTAAGTAATCTCCAGATTCTTCTTTGAGCCTCAAATTTGTTTGAGGAAAGCGTTCCTTTAACGCGTCGGTAGCGAACAAGATTTTCGTTCAATCCGTAAGCTGTATATCCGGCCTTCATTATGTTCCACCAGGTTGCCGTATCCTCACTTTTTATATGCGGCATTTTTATCAAATCGTCAGAAATAATATTTCTGTCAATCATTACCGTTGAAGTAAAAATAGTTGTGTTGTGCAACGCCTTTTTGTACGGAAGAGTTTTGGGAACCCGTACAATACTTCCGTTTCCTATACCTTTTTCGTCAGCAAACTCATAGCCTGTAAAAACAAACCCCGCATTGTTGCCAAGAAGAAATTCCAACTCGTGTTCAAGCTTCACGCTTTCCCACAAATCGTCAGCATCGAGGAAACATATAAATCTCCCCTGTGCCTCCGAAACGCCTCTGTTTCGCGCCGCGTATGCACCTTGATTTGTTTCCTGCCGAATAAGTCTGACTCTGCCGTCGTCAATACCTTCGATAATTTCGCAGGAAGAATCCTTCGAGCAGTCATCAACAAGCAGCAATTCCCACTCAGTATATGTCTGAGCCTGAACCGACCCGATTGTTTCTTTTATATATTTTTCAGCATTGTAAACAGGTACAATTATTGAAATAAGCTCACTATTCATAACGCCTCATCACAAGATAATCGTTGTACTCTTCGGAATAATTGAAGCCACGTTTTGCCAGTGCCACATTTATTCTGTCCGAATAATTTCCGGTAGGAAGCATTACAACATCAACACCGTTCAGCGCAGCATTTTCCGCAATAATCGGAACCGCAAGATCCTCTACATAACTGTCCATATAAAGATTGATAACTTCCATTATGTAGCAAAGTTCCTTTTGTTCCTCCGATATCGGTTCATAATTAACACCATCGAGAAGCTTTTCGTAATAATCGCGTGCGTATACGGTTTTAACTGCTGCAGTGTTTCGCCTTGCAACACTTATAACTTCGTTGGGTGCCCATATGGTTACGTCAGACTTATCCTTCGTCACCCGTTCGAAATTTATACTGTCCGATGTCATTGTTAATGTTGTACCGCCAAAGGGCATAAAATAAACGCAAGCCATTATGGCTATACCGCATGCAGCCACAAAGGATTTTCTCCTGCCAATTCTGTCATATGCAAAAGTAAGTGTCGCAGATACCAGTGCGGACCCCGATATGAGTGCAGCGGGATGGATTTTTACAGGCTTTTTTCTTCGTATATGCCACCAGCATAAAGCCAGTACATAAAGAATAAAAAGTTTTCCCGCAGTGTTCGCCAGATGATAGCTTGTAAAAAATTCTTTAAAAGCAAAAAATACTCTGTCATATCGAATCAGCCCCAGGATAGGGAAGGATACAAAACCGCACAAAATCATCCGCTTATCCATAAACATCAGAATAAATGCGGGAATTACCACTCCGTAAGCAATTGCCCATCCGGTATATCCCTGCATCAGAAGCGGTTCTCCGACGGTAACCGGAATTGCCACTTCGGGAAGATATGTTCCCGCAACAAGAATGAGCAAATGAAAAATCATAAAAATGTTTCTGTCTTCTTCTTTTTCAACCAAAACAGCCGACATTTCCCACATGATTGCCAGATTCACAATTATAGCCGCAAGGGGAATCATATAGTGTGTCAGAATTGAAACATCTACTCCGAATTCGCTGCAAATTACCGCATAGAGCATCGGCAAAATTTCCAGCTTATTGAAAATCGGAAGTCCCGCTTCCATTGTTGTTCCCAAAAGAGCGGAAACTTCATAAAGCTGTCCCGAATAAAGTGTCGTGCGGACCGTCTCTACAGTGATATCATTTACGTAAACAGGTTCAAGAAGAAAAACCGAAAACAGGCCGATGATTGCACCGGGAATTACCCACACCAGCATCTTTCTGTTAAGTCTCGGTATGCTGAAACGTTTATTTTTCACTGCATACAAAAACACAGGAACAGCTCCCGCAAAGACCGCTTCCGCAACTATCTCATACGACTTGCTGAGTTCTTCAAGCGAGAAATCAAGCCGCAGCGCGACAAGCAGGCACATAAAAAAAGCTGCAAGCAACGCTAACGAGCCGACCGCCCATCTGACAACGGGACCGCGTTTTCTGTTTCCGAATATCATTATCAGCGCGGTACCTATAATATATGGGACTACCGCCATCAAAAATACCAAAAGAAAAATCATATCACACTTTTTCCTTAACGATGTATATAGGTCTTTGCTTTACTTCCAAGTACATCTTTGACAAATACTGTCCCAAAATTCCCACGCAAAAAAGCTGAATTCCGCCGATGAAAATAATAATGCAGGCAAGTGACGGCCATCCGTCCGTCGGATCTCCAAACACAAGAGTGCGGACGATGATAAAGATAATTGCCGCAAAAGCAACAAACGTAAAAAACAAGCCAAGGACACTCGCCATTGCAAGAGGCGCCGTCGAAAAGCCCATAATACCCTCAAGCGAATACTTGAACAGGCTCCAAAAAGACCACTTCGTTTCACCCTTTTTTCTTTCAACATTCTGAAATTCCAGCCATTTTGTCTTAAATCCTACCCAGCCGAAAATACCCTTGGAAAAACGATTGTACTCTTTCATTGAGATAATCGCGTCCACCATCTGTCTGTTCATGAGGCGATAATCCCTGGCTCCGTCAACGATTTCCGTTTTTGAAATTGTTCTCATAAGGCGATAGAACATACGCGCAAACATCGATCTGATAGGCGGCTCGCCCTTTCGTGACACACGTCGTGTGGCAACACTGTCATACTCGCCCGAAAGAACAATATCAAACATTTCGGGAAGCAAGGAGGGCGGATCCTGCAAATCAGCATCCATCAACGCAACATAATCACCCTTCGCATTTTCAAGACCTGCATAAATAGCCGACTCTTTTCCGAAATTTCTGGAAAAAGAAACCAGATGAACTCTTGCGTCCTTTTCCATAAGTTTTTTCACCTCAAGAACGGTGTTGTCTTTGGAGCCGTCATCCACGTAAAGAACTTCCAGCTCAATCCCGTGACTTTCAAAATAATCACCGTTTTTAAGAATCTCCTCATAGATGTCCGGAACATTTTCTTCTTCGTTATAACAAGGAATAATTGCAGTAAACAGCATACGAATCTCGCATTTCACATTTTATATTTTTCACCATAATTAACGCTGTGATGAAATGCAGCGATGCGACACTGAGTGTCGCGCGAAAATACATTTCGCGTTTTTCACACGAATCTCCGTTTCGCCTACGAAATGCGGTCGAACCCCATCAAGGCGCACAACCCCATAATCTATGTAATTATAACATGTTTATACAATTTCCACACCTTGTTTTTTTATTAAGGCTTCATTATAATTTTCCTTATGAAACTGGAACTTCTTATATCGGCATTAATGGCCGATCCCGAAAAACTTGTGCACTGCATGAATATTGCTTCGGATGCGGTTTTGGTGAACCAATGCGACGAAAACAGTGAACGTACCATTACGCTTGACAGCGGTAATGAGGTACGTGTTTTTTCATGCTCTCAAAGAGGGGTCGGAAACAGTCGAAACAGAGCTCTTCTGGAAAGCCGAAATGATATTTTACTGTTTTCGGATGACGATATTGTTTATGAAAACAATCTTGAAGAAATGATTCTAAGTGAATTTGAAGCACATCCGGAGGCAGACGGCATATTTTTCAATGTTGAAGTCGACGAGTCAAGACGAACTTATCACATCGACGAATTCGGCCCTGTTCCCTTCAGAGCCTCAGGACGTTATCCCACATACAGCCTCGCTGTCAGACGAAGTGCAGTTAATAAGGCAGACATTCATTTTTCCACTTTATTTGGCGGCGGTGCGCCTTATTCATGTGGTGAAGACTCACTGTTTATAATGGATGCAATCAAAGCCGGGCTTAAATTGTTCAAATCCCCGGTTAATATCGGACGCGAAGTTTTAAGAGAATCCACATGGTTCAAAGGATATACCGAGAAATTCTTCTTCGATCGTGGCGTTTTATATCACTTTTTATACGGAAAACTCGCTGTTTTGCTCGGAGCCCGCTTCATTTTGAAGCACAGAAAAGAAATGTGTACGGAAGTTAATTCCCGCAAAGCCTTTTTGCTCTTAAAAAAAGGAATAAAAGAAGGAAAGGAAATCGAGAGAAAGGAAGGAAGAATATGATAAAAAAGCGTTTTGTTCCTGTTCTTCTCTACCTGGTTTTGATGACAGGCTGTGCAAACCCGCTATCCCCAGATCAATCGGACATTTCCGGGAATGAACATCAGGTTTCTTTGGATTTTTCTTACACGAACGGAATAATAAACAGTGAAAACAATACCACTTCAGATACCGTCCAGGACTCTTCTTCCCATAATCAGGCTATGCAGGAAGAATACGATCTGTACGATCCGGCTCCCGGAAAAGGCTATACCCGAAGCGATCTGACAAACGAATGGATTACAACCGACGCCGCAAAAATACGTCCTTTAGCGGTAATGGTTCCCAATAACGTCAATTCTCTTCCTCATTACACTCTTGCCGAGGCAGGCGTTTTATACGAATGTAATGTCGAGTATGAAATTACCAGATTGATGGCAATATACGATGACTGGTCATCCCTTGAGCGAATCGGAAATGTACGCTCCGCACGTGATTACTTTGTATATTGGGCGATGGAATGGGATCCGCTTTTTGTTCATATCGGTAATATATGGTATGCGGATGATGTTTTATCGGAATCGCAGGTAAACAATATAAACGGTGCAAAATATGACAAATATTTTTACAGAGTAGCAAACCGTGATTACGATCAGTCGGCATACACCATGGGGGCTTCTGTTTTAAAAGCCGCCAAGGATTTGGGATATTCCACTGAACACACCTCGCTGTATGTTCCCGGGCATTTCTCTTTTGCTTCGAAGGGAAATCCCACCACACTGACAGATGTAAAGGGAAACAAGCCCGCTGCATATGTCAGTCTTTCGGAAGCATATCCCATCGACCAACCGTATTTTATATACAACTCCGACGACAACCTTTACTACCGTTACGAATACGGTGTTCCCCATACAGACGGTTTCACCAACGAGCAGCTGAGTTTTTCCAATATCATTATCCAAAACACATACCGTGAGTATCGCCAGGACGGAGCCTATCTGATATACAAGTGTCACGATACAACGCACGACGGCTGGTTCATAACTCGCGGCACAGCTGTCCATATATCCTGGAAAAAAGTTGGGGAATTCGGTGCTACAAAATATTATGATGATAATGGTGACGAGATAATACTGAATCAGGGTAAAACAATGATTTGCATTGTCGAAGCAGGCGATCCCATTACCATACAATAGTTTATCAATAAGTAACTCCCACCATTGCCAATCACAATAGTGGGAGTTTTTTATATATCTATCCTCGCCGAAAACTTTTATATTGCAAAAAGTCCAACAGCGATTATCGCTTTTCCATTTCCTTGTTAAGAACAACAATATAATACACATATGCCGCAATATTAATGAATGCAAGAACAACTATACCGAATACACTGAACTCTTTCCAGTAATCATTAATATAGCCGCTGTATGTGATCATATCCAAAATGCAAAGTGTCGCAAAAACAGGCGCGGTTTCCTTCTTTACAACCACAATCAGCATTCCGAGAATCATATATACAAAACCGTATCTTTCATGCATTGCCGGCAAAAACATAACCGTCGTAAATGTAAGAAGAAAAGCCATATAAAGAAGATTCTTCTCGCTCGTTTCGAATTTCCTTACAATCCAGAAAATCATCATTGCGGCAATAGCTGCCACCGCAAGAAGTATCGCTGCGTTTCTGTAGTTGATATACAGATTGTAGTCTGACTGTTCGTAATATACGAGCCATATTCCCGGATAAAAATATGATAGTTTTCCCGAATACTCAGTAACCTGTCCTTTGTACAAGGAGAACAGCTGACTGACAGGTCTCCCTGCAATAAGGCACGGTATCGAACACGCAAGCATGGTTATCGGAACAGCGATGAAATTCAGAATCGAAAAGTTCTTCTTCTTAAAATAAAAGAACAAAATAAACGGCAGTATGAATATTGCCTGAAGTTTAAACGATAAAGCAAGACCGTAAAGAACAAAAGCCGCAATATAATGATGCTTTGCTTCCTTTTGCAGATAGTAAATCGTAAGAATACAGAAGGTTGCATACATGGCATCGCACTGACTCCATGCCGCCGAGTCGATAAACACCGTCGGAACCAGCCACACAAGTGACCACGCAGCTACAGATTGCCATGTATTTTTTCCGCCAAAGAAAATGTTCTTTGCATAAAGCCATACCGCAAAAGCCAAAGTGACATCAAATACAATTGACAAAAGCTTATATGAATAGAGGCACGGAATCGGCAAATAGGTCAAAAGCGCTATCATCGTCTGATAGAGAAAATTGTAGTTTCCCACAGATGTTCCAAGCCCTTTCAGGCCTCCCGAAGCTTTAATTTCATTAAACCAAAGTTCCAAAAAATCGGTATAATCCGGGCTGATTACATTCAACAAACAAACTCGGATAAGCATTCCGATTACCGCCGCAAACACCATTGTAAGCAGCAATATATTTTTCTCAATCCACTCGATAATTCTCTGTTCTGTCTTAAGCATAAAAATAAATCCTTTCGAACAAAGCGATTCTATCACACCATAAATAAAAATACGAATTTATCAGTACAATCTTAATATAACCTTAAGGTATAGTCAAAGTTTTCTCTTGTTTACTTATGCGAAAAATGTTATAGTATTTATGCATGTAGGACATGTATTGGAGGAAACATAATGGTAAGTCAGAAAGTTACTATCAAGAATCCCACAGGACTAGAGCTACGTCCCGCAGGTATCCTATGTAAGGAAGCAATGCAATTTAAATCACTTATCACATTCACTTATCGGGAAAATACAGCAAATGCAAAGAGCGTTTTAAGTGTGCTCGGTGCAACTGTAAGATGTGGTGACGAAATTGAATTTGTTTGCGAAGGCGAGGATGAAGAAGCTGCTCTTGAAAAGCTTGTGGCCCTGGTCGAAAGCGGACTGGGTGAATAAATTTCGTTATTTGCGGTCTCATTCCGAAAGGGATGAGGCTGTTTTTGTGTAACGGAATATTTTGATTTTTTCTATTACACGAGACAGACATAAATTATTCAAAATTAATTATCATTTGTAAGGAGATATAGAAATGACAAACTACAAACGCTACAAAAGAAACCCCGTCATTAATTATCCCGAAAGACAGTGGGTTAACAAAGAAATTGAAAAGGCTCCTATCTGGTGCAGTGTTGATTTACGTGATGGTAATCAGGCTCTGATCGATCCTATGGTTGTAAGTGAAAAGATAGAACTTTTCCAATATATGTGCAAAATGGGCTTCAAGGAAATCGAGGTTGGATTTCCTGCAGCAAGTCAGATAGAATATGATTTTTTACGAGAACTTATTGAAAGAAAACTTATCCCCGATGATGTTGTTGTTCAGGTCCTTACTCAGTGTCGTGAAGAACTTATTGACAGAACCTTCGAAGCAATTCAGGGATGTAAAAAAGCAATTGTTCATATTTACAATTCCACTTCCACCTTACAGCGAGAAGTAGTATTCAAAATGGACAAAGAACATATTAAGCAGATTGCCATCGATGGAACAAGAATGGTTAAAGAGCGTGCTGCAAAGTTTGACGGAGAAATTATTCTTGAATATTCTCCCGAATCATTTACGGGAACAGAGCCCGAGTATGCTTTGGAAGTGTGTGAAGCAGTTCTTGAAGAATGGGGAGCAAACAAGGATAACAAAGTTATTATCAATCTTCCCAGTACAGTCGAAATGACTACCCCCAATGTTTATGCCGATATTATCGAATGGGAAATCACACACTTTAAAAATCGTGAAGCAGTTATTGTTTCCGTTCATCCTCACAATGACAGAGGGACAGGTGTTGCTGCCACAGAGCTTGCTCTTCTTGCCGGAGCTGACCGAGTTGAAGGTACTCTTTTCGGTAACGGTGAGCGTACCGGTAATGTTGATATTCTTAATGTTGCCTACAATATGTTCTCTCAGGGTATTAATCCCGAACTTGAGATTGAACACGTAAATGAGATTATTGAAATATACGAAAGACTTGTAAAGATGCCTGTTCACCCCCGTCATCCTTACGCCGGAAAACTTGTATTCACTGCGTTCTCCGGTTCCCATCAGGATGCTATCAACAAGGGCGTTCAAGCAATGAAGGCATCCAACAGCCAGTATTGGCAGGTTCCTTATCTTCCTATTGATCCTGCTGATATCGGAAGAGAATACGAACCTATTGTTCGTATCAACTCACAGTCCGGCAAAGGCGGCGTAGCCTTTGTTATGGATACATATTTCGGATATAAGCTTCCCAAGGGAATGCATAAGGAATTTGCAAATGTTATTCAATCCATATCAGAAAAGCAAGGTGAAGTATCGCCCGAACAGATTATGGACACATTTTCCGCAACATATCTTGATATTAAGTCTCCTTATGAGTTCGTTAAACTTAAGGTTGAAGATTTCGAAGGGGAGAAGCGTGCCGAGTTCGACACAACAGTTCATCTCGATTACATTGACCATGGTGAAAGCAAATCATTTACCGCTTCAGGCAACGGTCCTATCGATGCTGTTAAGAGAGGTATTATGGAACATGTCGGTCGCGAAGTCAAAATTCTTGACTACGTTGAGCACGCTCTGCAGTCAGGTTCAAACTCAAAAGCTGCTGCCTACATTCATTTGCTTGATGTTGAAACAGGAAGTGCTACACACGGTGTCGGTGTAAGTTCAAATATCACCCGAGCATCTGTAAGAGCAATTTTCTCTGCACTGAACAGATTATCTTAATATGTTAATAACTTTGAGGGCAGAATTAATCTGCTCTCATTTTTTATTGAATCAAAAAGTCCCGACAATTAATTAATGTCGAGACTTTTTTGTCACAAATATTTATTTTACGAGTTTTACTCCAACAGTTACATTTTCTTTAACATTCACTCCGGCGGGAAGCTCCATCAAAAGAGGAAGCCTATATGTCCGACCGACTTTATATTCGGTAAAGTCATTCATAAGCTCATAGTCCGAAAAATCGACTGAATAATTCAACTGCGACAGTTGAACTTTCTCAAGGTTCTGTTCAAGTCCCACCAACGTAAACTCAACAAAATCTTCATTCATCGACCACGCAAAGCTGCTGAATCCCTCCGGGAGGTTAAGTACTTCTATATTTCTGAGATATACACTGTATGTATATTCCGCATATCCCTCGATATAAACCGAAACATTTGCTTTGCCACCGTTAATTCCGTTGACAATAGATACTCCGCTCGGAAGATATTTGGGCAGGTTAACGGTCGAATGAAGCGTTGCCGTCAAACCATTAACATTAAGCACTTCCGAAGGAACAACAATTTCCGAAATATCATCTATTGCAGAAGGCTTTCCGGCGATTGTTACTTCATTGATATTGCTTTCGATTACCCCTGTGAGTTCATACCCTTCGGCCGGAGAACCCGTAGCCGAATATATAACAGGCACAGTCTTTGTTGCAAGAATTGCGACATCAACCTTAACGGCAGCAATATTGAGCTTTAAATTTTTCTGATCAATCTCTTCGCCGTTTGCATCATAAAGTTCTATGTCGGCCGAAGTAGAAATATTATCGGTAAATCCGGTAACTTCCACATCAACTGCAGCGGTTTTGATCTGCTCAACAATCGACTCGGGACCGGATACCCTTACCTGGTTTTGAGACTGGATAATGTCCCCCAAAACATATCCCTCTTCAAGATCACCGGATATCGTTGTTGATACAGGCAGTTTTACCGTTTTTTCATTCTCAATCTTAACAGATAACGTATTGGACGAAAGTCTGATTGATTCAATCTTATCCGTGTACTTTGTTGTGGTGGCTACCAGCGGTACCGTTGTTGAATCATCCGACAGGTTCTTCATATCCGCAGTTACGGAAATGTAACCCACCGAACTTCCAAAATCCTGAATAACGCTTCTTGGAGCCTTTATCACAACAGTAGCCACAGTATCGCTGTTGTCCAAAATTTCCAAAGTCTTTCCGGAATCCGAAATAATATATGCATTCAGTATGGAAACCGGAACATTTCTGAAAGTCTGTGTTCCCGGAGGATCTGTTGCATTAATAACAACAAGCCACATAATAACTGCTATAACCACCGAAATAAGTTTAAGGCCTACGTTCTTGGTGAAGAAATTGACGAGGCGCTCTTTAACATTTTCTTTCGTCATTATTTCTTCCCTTCTGCCTTAGGCTTTTCATTTTTGATTTTAGTTTTGAAACGATGTTTCTTCTTCTCAACTTCAGGTTTGTTCTGTATCATTTCAAGTTTTTTTCTGAATTCATCCTGAGTTACGTTTCTAAACAGTTCACCGTTATAAGCTATGCTGATACGGCCTGTTTCCTCAGAGCATACAATGATAAGTGAATCACTGTTTTCGGACATACCGAGAGCTGCTCTATGACGTGTTCCGAGTTCTTTGCTGATTGTTCTGCTTTCTGACAAAGGCAGATAACATGTAGCACAGGTAACACGATTTCCACGAATAACAACGGCACCGTCATGAAGCGGTGTGTTGTGTTCAAATATATTGATAAGAAGCTGGCTCGTAACAACGGCATCCAGTTCAATACCTGTTTTCTCGATTTCGCTGAGTGAATCATTCTGTTCGATAACAATAAGTGCACCTGTACGCACCTTTGCCATTTCATTGCAGGCTCTCATTATTTCGCTTAGTGTTTTATCGGAGAAGAGACCTTCCTCAGAATGCTTCTGATCAAAAAGAACCAGATTGCCAAAATAATTTCTTTTACCAAGCTGTTCAAGTGCTCGTCGCAGTTCCGGCTGGAACACTACAACAATTACTGTGGCAGCAATGGTAAATAACTTATTGACAATCCACAAAATAGTATTCATTTCGAATGCTTCCGCAAGGAATACAAAGACTAAAATAACCAAAATACCTTTAAGCAAAGAAAACGCTTTGGTATTTTTAATCCAAAGAAGAATTTCATAAACGAGCACAGAAATAACAATTATCTCGACAATATCTGTCCATGATATCTGCGGCATATTAAATTTTTCAAGATTTGTTTCAAAAAATTCAACAATGTTTGCCATAACTGTCTCGTCTCTTAATTAGTTATCGTTTTTATCGGGAGCATTCCTATGTCTCAATGCAGCTGCGGCTTCATCCGAATTCATAGGACGCACATGTGTTACTCCCTCATATGTGTCTGTTTTTCTTGTTATAGGTTTTCTGGTAATAGTTGCTGTCTTAGTTTCACGAACTGGCTTTTTTTCTTTCTCCTGAATCCTTGTTTCATGGTTAACCGATTCACGGGAATAATATGACTTTGCAGGAGCCGGGCGCGAAGTTTTCTTTTTCTTCTTCCCCGGTTTCTCAAGATATTCATTCTTGGGAATAGCCTTTACATAATAATAATACTCATCATCCTCATACTGGACCTTCTCGGCCTTACTGTAATTAAGATCAAAGCAGAAGTAACAAAGAATCAGATTTGCAATTGTCGAAACAATGACTCCCAAAAACAATCCACCGATTGAAATTCCTGCTGCAAGCTTTGCATTAAGAACAATAACAGTGAGGAAAAGAATGACTTCACCCGAACCTATTGCAATAAGCCAGGCATATTTTACAGCCAGGCGTCTGATGATATATACAATAAGTACGGTAATCGCAAATGATACTGCATATACAATCATCGGCTTGTTTTTAAGCATCGCATCGACTATTATTTTGAACTGGCCAAGCATATTTGCTTCGCCACCGGCCAAAGATTCTGAATTTTCCGAAATAAAGTGCAATGTCTGATATACCACAACGCTGCTTCCTACAGATACCATGGAAGTTACGGTTCCCTTAAGTCCCATTGCCACCGGCATTATATATGGCACTTTGAACGCAAACGAAAGAGGTGTCAGCACTGCTGCCGTTGAGTCTTCTGATGCAAATCTGAAATAAAGAATAAACAGAAGAGTAAACAAAACCAGCACTATAAGAGCACATTCCATTGACAATGAATACATATGAGCCAGAATAATCAATGCCAGAATAACCAATGTCAGGTTCATCGGAAGAAACGATCCCGCCAATGCAATTACAAGAACAATCGGCTTGCCGGTCAATCTGGGCATAAATCCAACTTTCGAACTGATTCGCAAAAGTGCTGTCAATGTAAGCAAAAACTTAAGCACCGGAACAATAAATACTTCATTTTTACCGACAAACTTTTTTATTGCCAGTTTAATTCTCATTGCAAAACTTACTACTGAATCCATTTAAAACTACTCCTCGCGGTTGCCAAAGTCTGTGCCGAAGGCACTGTCTTCAGCTTCTTCAGCTTCTTCTTCATCAATCATACGTCCAAGAAGCTTTAGTGTATTGAAATACCTTCTGAGGCTTTTCTTTGCCCTTTTATATTTTACCGTAAAATACAGATATACAAGCAAGCAGTATATTACCGTGAAAATCACATAATATTTCAATGCCTGAGTTCCGAACTCCCACAGATCAATTTTATATATATTTATCATGAATGCTTCAAAATCATAATAAATATAAGCACCAAAAACTATCATATATGCAACGGTTGCACATATGATAGCCTTAATTACTTCCAAACCGACATAATCGCTTCTGAAATGTTTGGCCACAGAGGTGTTTTTTCTAGCCTCGTTAGCCTCATAGGAAGCGAGTCTCGTCATAAGTTTTACTCTTTGTTCACTAAGCATAACTCACCCGGATAAAAATATTCCCCCCGAAACCCCTTTATCCAAGAAATCGCATCTTAGGTGATGTTTTTTCATCTTTCTTAGCAGACTGAGGTGCTTCAGGACGTCTCATTGCCTGCGAAAATCCGTTTGTAAGACGTGACTTGCAGGAATCACAGTATCTTCCGGATTTAATGGGAGCTCCGCATGACTCACAATTAATCATCATTACGGAACCTTCAGCGAATTCAAGTCTCTCTTCCCTAATCCACTGCTGAATCTGGGCAACTTCAACTTCACATTTCTCAGATACTTCCTTAATACCAACCCTTGGATTTTCTCTGATATATTCCTTAACTTCCTTGAATTTCTCGTCTAACATCTCACGGCATGCGGGACATATAGGCATTCCGGTAAGATAATTAAATAATTTTCCACATTTTCTGCAATTACGTACGTTCATTTTTCCTCCATTTTTTTACCGTCAGGTACCGGCTGCGGTAATCGTCAAAAAATAAACCCTTTTCACCCCTGCTTTCAGCAAACATTCCGAAAGCGAATCAATAGTGCTGCCGGTGGTAAAAATGTCATCGACAACAATAATCGTATTCAATTTTACACCATTTTCCCTAACAATAAAAGCCTTTTTGACATTTATTTGGCGGTCTCGCCTATCAAAAAATTTCTGTGCAACAGTGTTTCTTGTTCGTTCGCACAAATCGCTGATACAGGGTATTCCTGTTCGCGCAGAAATCGCCTGTGCCAGTACTTCCGCTTGATTGTATCCTCGTTTTGCGAGTCGCTTTTTGTGAAGAGGAACAGGAATAACAGCATCTGCCCGAACAGCATCTATCCACTCTTTGCATTGTCCCACTATACATTCAGCATAAAAGTTTGCATATTCAGTCCTGTTTGAATACTTAAATCTGAACACACTGTCACCTATAAAATCATACGACAATGCACTTCTTCCGCCGGAAAAATTGTGTTTTCTTACCCGGCACTCTTCGCATTTTTCAACATTTCTTTTCACGGGAAGGCCACAAACGCAACATACATTTTTTCCAATATATTTAACCTTTGTCCTGCACTCAGTGCAAATTCCCTTTTGACCCTTTTCAAGTGCCGAATCGCATACAGCGCATCGTGCAGGATATATATAATCCCATATTTTAAACCCCGAAAATTTCAATAATTCTGTCTTTCAACCCCGAAAATCTTCTATTCTCATGATTATTTTCTATCATTTGGCTAACTACTTCACTGTCTCCAAGCATTACCAGGCACTGTTTTGCTCGGGTAACACCGGTATAAAGCAAATTTCTGTTCATAAGTTGTCGCGGTCCCGCCATTAGCGGCATCACTACAGCAGCGTACTCACTTCCCTGGGATTTATGAACAGTAATTGCATATGCCAATTCCAATTCATCCAAATCTGAAAACGGATAATCTATTCTTCTTCCGTCATCAAATTCAACCGTGAGTCTGTTAAATGGTTCGGATATTTCCTTTACACGCCCCATATCACCATTAAAAACACCCAAACCCGAATCTATAGGAATGTTGTATTTGCCTACAATCTCCCATTCCGCTTTATAATTGTTTTTTATCTGCATAACCTTATCGCCTTCGCGGAATATGGTTTCGCGATATAGATATTCCTTTTTCCCGGGAACAGGCGGATTCAATTTTTCCTGCAGATATCTGTTCAACACCTCAACCCCAAGGGTTCCTTTCCTTGTAGGAGTCAACACCTGAATCTCCAATGCCTCGGCATTAACATACCCCGGGAGCATTTCTGTAATCAATTCCACCATATTTGCAAGAATACGATCGCTGTTATTCCTTTTTAGAAAAAAGAAATCCTTGCTCTGATTATCTACACTGATAGGTTGTCCTTTGTTAATACGATGCGCATTAAGAACAATATCCCCACTGCCTTCCTGCCGATAAATCTTTTCAAGCCGTGTCACCGGAAAGCATCCGCTTTCAATAAGGTCTTTCAAAACCTGACCCGGTCCAACGCTTGGAAGCTGATCCGCGTCACCCACAAGAATAAGATGTGCGCCGGGCATAACTGCTTTCAGCAGAGCCTGAAAAAGAAAAATATCCACCATCGACATTTCATCAACTATAATCGCATCTGCCTCAATCGGATTAGTCTCGTTTCTGTTAAAACTTGCTCGATTTCTGTCCTCGTCCGGCGAACCGCTCAATTCGAGAAGGCGATGTAAAGTTTTTGCTTCATATCCCGTCGCTTCAGTCATTCTCTTAGCAGCGCGTCCCGTTGGGGCTGCCAGCACAATGTCCATTTCCCGATTTTCGAAGAAGTGAATCAATGTATTGATTGTGGTTGTTTTTCCTGTACCGGGGCCACCGGTTATGATGCACACCCCATTCCTTACCGCAGACAAAACAGCCTCTTTTTGAAGCACATCCAATACAATATCATTTTCTTTTGCAATGATGTCTATATCACGATCGGCTTGGACAATTTCAGATGCTGACATATCCTCAAAATACTCTTTTGCCAGGGTTCGAAGCATTCCCGCCGCAGCCCTTTCCGAATTAAAACATAAGGAACTGTAAACTACCGGTTGCTCACCCGGTGAAGCAGGAGGCCTGACAACTATTTTTCTGTCAATCGCAAGATTTGAAATATGTGGAAGAATGTCTTCTTCTCCTACGTCAATTATTTCAGAAGTTTTTGAAACAAGAACATCCTGCGGAAGATACATATTGCCCTGATTCATTGCCAGGCCCAAAACATAAAGAAGACCGCTTCGTATGCGGTAATCGCTGTCCTTCTTTATCCCCATTCTCGTTGCAATCTCATCCGCCGTTCTGAATCCGACACCGATAATGTCCTCTGCCAGTCTGTAAGGATTTTCCTCCAGCACCCTGTACACCGAGTCCTGATAAAAAGAATAAATTTTTATCGCAAGATTGTTACCTATTCCATATTTTTGCAGATACATTAATGCATCCCGATAGCCTCGCTTTTCGTGCATCAGAACACTTATTTCGAGTGCTTTTTTCATGGTAATTCCTTTTATTCTTGCCAAGCGCTCCGGTTGCTTTTCTATAACATCAAAAGAATCCAAGCCAAATTCGTTTACTATTCTCCGAGCAAGGGTCGGTCCCACTCCTTTAATCAATCCTGACCCAAGATAACGAATCATCGCTTCTTCGTCTTCCGGCTCAATTTCGTTGTACGAAACCACTTTAAACTGTTTGCCGTAGGTCGGATGCACAGTCCAATCGCCTGTCAATTCAAGCATTTCTCCGTCCGATACGGTAGGCATATTTCCGACGACGGTTATTTCCATGCTTTCATCCGTCACAAAACTGCATACTCTGTATGCTGTGTTTGGACTGGCATATGTAATTTCTTTTATATATCCTTTTATCTGTTCCATTTATCCCCACAAAAGTAATATGCCCGCCTAAAAAGGCGGGCAATGTAGACTATAGATTGTAATTTCTCTTCATCTGTTCATAAAGCATCTGGGCAAGCCCCGTACTGTTTGTATCTGCAGTCTGTTTTGCCAGATCACTGATAAGTTCATCTCTGAAATACTCTGTAAGTGTATTCATCGATGCAGAATCAGATTTTTCTTTTCCAACCGTTTTCCACATTTCTTTCATTGTTTGTTCAATGAAATATGCTTCGAACTGTTTACATGCATCCATTAATTCCTCGTCCGTCGCTTTTGAAAAATCCTTTGATGTGTTTAAGGATGAAGCATTCGCAGAGGCATTGTCCTTAATGTAATCTGTATATAAATTTGTCATAGAAGAAATATCAAGAGCCATCATTAAGCCTTTCTATATACAAAGCGCTGCTTTTCTCGCATCGCGACTCGCAGGCACAGCCTGCTTCGTCGGTGCTGTCGCACCATACATAATTTTCCCCCTACAATTTTTATGAAGCAAGCTTCAAAAAATCGTATGTGTAAAATTATGTGCGCTGCTCGTAGCTTATCGGAGGTTGTTGGCCTGCTGGAGCATTTCGTCGGAAGCGGTAATGGCTTTCGAGTTAAGTTCGTATGCTCTCTGTGCAGTAATAAGATTTACCATTTCATCAACGATCTGAACGTTTGATCCTTCTATGTATCCCTGTGAAACCTTTGTTTTTGATACATTGGGATTGGTTGCTTCATTAATTGGAGCACCGCTGGCGGATGACTGAGAGAAAAGACCTGAATCAGACTTTTCAAGACCTGCAGGGTTATTAAACTGGAATACGCCAAATGTAATTCCAAGTGACTGAGGATTATTTTGCGCATCCGGATAACAGAAAGTTCCGTCACCGGTTACTGTGATTTTTCCGGCTTCATAATCCTTACTGAAAGAAATTGCCTTTCCTGTGGAATCAAGAACCGGAAGGCCATCGCTTGTTGTAAGCATAATGCCACCTTCTGTGTTCATTGCCCAGTTAAAGTTTCCGTTTCGTGTATAATATGTATTTCCGTCCTCGCCCTTAACTGCAAAAAATCCTCTGCCGGATAATGCAAATGCAGTATCGCTTTCGGAAGCTAACAATGCTCCGTCAGTAAAAACAGAAGTGATTGCGGAATTGCGCACACCGAGTCCGACCTGCGCTCCTACCGGCTTGTTTTCTCCGTTGGCGCTTGTTGTTTTTGTCTGTATTGTTTGATAAAGTAACGATTTAAACTCATTAACCTCAGTTTTATATCCTGCCGTATTAACATTTGCAATATTGTTGGCAATTGTGTCAACATTTGTCTGCTCGGCACGCATACCGGTTGCTGCTGTCCAAAGACTTCTTACCATTTTCTAATACCTCCTGCTTATAACTTGCCTAATCTGGATGCTGAAATTTCAAGTGTGTCATCAATCGAAGTAATAATCTTCTGATTCGACTCATACTGTCTCGTAATCGCTATCAGGTCAACCATCTCTGTAACAATGTTTACATTTGACATTTCCAGATAGCCTGAATAAACCTTGAAATTAGCATCCCTGTATGTAGCTCCTTCTACAGGTTGTAAGAGATTCTCTCCATATTTCTCCAGGTAATTGTAATCTTCAAAGTCGGTAATCTGTATCTGAGCAACCTTTCTGCCGTCCTGATAAATATTACCCTGTGAATCAATTGAAGAATCCTTTAATGTATCCAGTTTAATACGACCGTCTGTGCCCATTACATAGTCACCGTTTGCCGTAACAAGATAACCTTCATTGGTCAGCGTGAATGCACCGTCACGAGTATACATCGTTGAGGTTTCACCTGCTTTATTTGTAAATTCAATGGTAAAAAAGCCATCTCCCGACAGTGCCAAGTCATAGGTGTTATCGGTAATTTTGAAAGATCCCTGTGAATAATCGGTATAATTCTCACCAATTTTTACACCGGGGTTGTTATGTCCGATTCTTTGTGGAATATTGGCGCCGGCTGAAGTATCCTTAAGCTTGTAAGCAAGAACCGTATCAAAGGACTGGCTTGTACTCCCTTCCTTTTTGTAGCCCACAGTAGTGGAGTTGGCAAGGTTATTTGTCAGCGTATCCATGCGATGTTGTTCATTTATCATTCCAGTGTATGCTGTGTATAAACCTTTTACCATTCCGTTTCGCTCTCCGTTCCGCTCTATTGTTCTTACATGATATCGTGTCTCATACCAAAGTGATACTCAACGCATCTTCCGGTACCGATTGCAACTGCTGTCATAGGATCTTCTGCAGTTACTGTATTAATTCCCATTTTATCGGAAATCAAATCCTCGAGACCTCTTAATAAGCTACCGCCACCTGTAAGAACAATACCTCTGTCAGCAATATCGGCCGAAAGTTCCGGAGGTGTCTGCTCGAGAACTTTCTGAATTGCATCAAGAATTGCGTTACAGGGATCTTCAAGTGCATCAAGAGTCTCGTCTGAAGAAACCTTAACTGTATCGGGATGTCCGTTAATAAGATTACGGCCCTTTACATCCATATATTCTACTTCGGGACGCTTATAAGCAGTTCCGATTTTAATTTTAATATCTTCAGCTGTTCTGTCACCGATGAGAAGGTTATGCTTAACCTTCATATAACGCTGAAGTGCCTGGTCAAAGTCGTCACCGGCAACCTTAATTGATGTGCTTGCCACAGGACTTCCGCAAGAAATAACCGCAACGTCGGTTGTGCCGCCGCCGATGTCAACAATCATATTTCCGCAAGGCTTTGCGATGTCGATTCCGGCACCAATCGCAGCTGCAAGAGGCTCTTCGATAATGATAACTTCACGTGCCCCTGCCTGATACGTTGCATCTTCAACAGCCTTCTTTTCCACTTCTGTAACACCACTGGGTACACAAACTGCTATTCTGGGCTTTCTGTATGTACGATGACCAATTGCCTTCTGAATGAAATACTTCATCATTTTCTCGGTAACCGTATAATCAGAAATAACACCCTGTCTTAACGGTCTAACGGCCGTAATATTACCGGGTGTCCTTCCCAACATCAATCTGGCATCCTCGCCAATTGCCATTATTTTGTTTGTATCTCTGTCGAAAGCTACTACCGAAGGCTCCTTTAATACGACGCCTTTTCCTCTGATATACACCAGAACGCTTGCTGTTCCCAAATCAATTCCAATATCTGAATACTGCATATGTTTAAGCCCCTTTCAAAGCATTTTAATTTGTTATAATTTCTTCTTAAAAATAAATTCCGCAGAAATGTCAATTCATCTCCACAGCATATACCACAGAACATTATAACTAAAAAACAAGGCATTTCATAGAGGTTTAGACAAATTTAGTTTTCTGAATATTTTATCGGTTGTATTTACAAATTCTTTAGTGAAAAACAACAAAAACTGTTATATTATTCTAAAATTTTTCCGGATACGACAAAGAATATTACGGACAAGAGAATAACTGTCAAGAAAGATCTTTCGGATACGATATATACATCATAGTATTCCCGCCGTGTTGTGTCAATATCTTTTTGTCACTTTTTTTGACGACTTAATTAATTTAAATACTTTATTTATATTTTAGTTCTTGATATTCTTCTTACATGTACGAATGTGAGGATTTACATACTCCGAATATCATTATTTGTAAATTTGCATTAACCACCGATCAAATCAATCACATCAGAAAGAACTGACACTGTCAGGAGCATCAATATGTCAAAAGAAATTGTTCTATCCTTGAAAAACAGACGAAAAGTGACCCTGTGCAATCACAATTACAGCGAAATAGGGATACTGCACCCCGATCGTGTTATGCAGGAATATGATCTTCTCTATATGCAAAAAGGCTCATGGGACGTAATAGAGGAAGAAAAAACCTACCATTTATCCGAGGGCAGCATTCTTCTTTTGGAGCCCGGACTTCACCATTACAGTCTTGAAAAGTGTTCTCCGAAAATGAGAAATATATATATTCATTTCGAATTCGAAAAAGATGATTTTTCATACGATATTCCGAGCAATTCAGAAAACATCGAAATACCGGGCTGGGACAATATTTCTTCTCCGCATATTACCGTTTCCAAGTTTACATCAGCCGCAGACAAGCCGGAAATCAGGCATATTTTCGAAAAAATAATAGATACCTTTTGGTCTTATGAACCTGACAGAGAACTTCGATGCAGTTTATTTTTGGAGGAGCTTTTGCTGGCACTCTCCGATATCAGAATAATGAACAAGGGGCAAACCGATACTCTTGTTTCGGAAATCGTTCACAGATTTCAATGTGAGCCCGAACGTTTTTTTTCGCCCGAAAAGCTTGCCGCGGATTATGGTGTCAGCATTCGCACCATTTCCAGTCGCTTTAAGAAGAAAACCGGCATGTCAATTCATGCATATCAGGTGAATCTTAAGCTTGATATGGCATATGATGATCTTCCGTTTTCTCAGGGGCGAAGTCTCCATGATATCGCAACGGGATACGGTTTCTATGATGAATTTCAGTTTTCAAAACTGTTCAAAAGAAAATTCGGAATATCTCCCAGTATGAGAAGATAGTGTTCGCTTTCTGAGTACTTTCTTTCATAAGATATTTCTTTCCCGCAAGTAACTTTTTACATTTTTGAATAGGTTTTTCCATTTTTATTCAGATAAAATCTGCTAAAACATATCATGATAGTTTTATTTGTAATGGAGAAAAAATGAAAGAAAAAACAGCTCGAATAATAGACGAAAAAACTCCCCTGCTGGTATTGGCGGGACCGATGTTTTTTGAATTACTTCTAAATATCTTAATCAATAACGTTGATACACTGATGTTAAGTCATGCCTCCGAAACAGCGGTAGGTGCAGTTGGAAATTCCAATCAGATAATGTTTCTTCTTATCCTCATGTTTAATATTATCGCCACTGCAACATCAGTTATCGTGGCACAGTATCTTGGAGCCGATCAACGAGATAAGATGAATATGATATACACTCTGGCTTTCGTTGTAAATCTGGCTCTGGGTATCATTTTAAGTGCGGGTTTTGTTCTTCTGAAAGCGCCCATTCTGGTACTTATGAAGGTGCCGACCGAAATGGTTGCCGAAGCTGAGATTTATATCAATATTGTCGGCGGAAGTCTTTTCTTACAGGCCTGCTATAATGTAATGCTGCAGATACTTCGCTGTAACGGATATACAAAAGTCGGAATGTATATTTCCATTGCAATCAACTTAATAAATGTGGTTGGTAACTACGTCTTCCTCTATGGACCGTTAAAGTTCCTGAATCTTGGAGTTGCCGGTGTTGCTATCCCGACTGCAGTTGCGAGAACTGTTGCGCTTATTGCTTCGATTGTATTTTTCTATCGTAAAAAGATAGGAAAAATGGCCATAAAATATATTGTTCCCTTCCCCGGTAAGCTTCTCATGGATATGATCAAAATCGGTCTTCCGTCAGCAGGTGAGAATCTTTCCTATAACATGTACCAGCTTGTTCTTCTTTCTTTCATCAACAGTATGGGAAGTGATGCCGTTAACGCGCAGGTTTACTGTAAATCTTTGATTTCATTTGCGATGGTATTCTCGAACGCCTCCGCAATGGCAAATCAGATAATAATCGGTCATCTTGTCGGTGCCGGAAAAGAGGATGCCGCATATAAGCGCACCTTCAACACTTTAAAAATGTCCTTGCCCATAACAATCGGACTTGCAACAATAAACTGGCTTCTCAGCCCCATTACATTAAGAGCCTTCACCTCGAATGAAAATGTAATTCATCTTGGTTTTTATATAATGCTTGTAGATATTGTTATCGAAATAGGTCGCTGTCTTAATATGACATTTGTAAGCAGTTTAAAGGCAGCCGGTGACTACATTTATCCGCTTATTGTTGGCCTTATTTGCATGTGGGGTCTGGGCGCAACGGTAGGCTACACTATGGGAGTTGCGTTAAGCGTCGGAGTTTACGGAGTTTTTATGGGAACAGCTACCGATGAGTTTCTAAGAGGACTGATAACCATGAACAGATGGCGCCGCAAAAAGTGGGTCGGAAAAGCGGTTGTAAAGAAGAAGGAAGAATAAAAAGTTCCATAAATTCAAAACGGACGAAGTGGTCTGACAAACCATCTCGCCCGTTTTCTTTTTATCACTTTACAGGAATATTACACTGAACAAAATCGCAGAAAAGTCTTGCCATTGTTTTTGAACACATATCATTCGGATGAATCAAATCATCAAGAAGGTAGCCTTCTCTGTAAGATGCAAAAAAGTCGTATGATCTCAAATCAAAACACATTGCGCCGTATTCGCCGGCCACATTTCCCATTGAAGCAATATAATCATCCATAACATAGCCGTAACTGTTTAATTCGTTGCCTGTATCACTAACTCCTATGAAATAAGGTTTCATAAACACATATGTCGCTTTCGGATAAGCATTCTTTATTTTCGAAATGCTTGTTCTTAATGCACCTTCATACGAATTTATATCCATTGCATCGTTTGGATTTGATATTTTGGTCGCAAGTATATAATCGTTTATACACTGATTAATAACAAAAACAATTTTACGGCCCTTATGGCTGTCTGCCGCAAATCTTTCCACGTCAATATTGATACTCTGATTTTCGCCCTGATCTGTAGCTTTTCCGGAAAGGAAAACATCCGCTATCCTGCTGATACTGATATAACCGTTTGAAACATCACCGGCACACGAACCGTATTTCGATAAATTATATACTCTCGCACCGGTATACACTTCGAGCTGCCTTGGCATTGATGTACTGCTGTAATTCATATCAAAAATGCTGTCGCCTATAAAAACAAAATCATAAGCAGACAAATCGGGGAATTCATATCCATCGGAAAAAGGAACTTCAAATACCGAAACATCGCCCAGAAAGTTATCTTCAAGTGAATTGTTTTCTTCTGTTGCCGGTCCCGGAACGATTTCAGGTTCTGTTGTCGGCTCTGCGCTCGAAGTCTCTTTTGATATCGAAATTTCAGGAGCAGGCTTACTTATACTTACAGCATTCTGTGTGTTGTTCTTTGGCACAGGAAACAGTAAAGTAAATACATAGAACAGCAGTGCAAACACGCCGTTTAATGTAAGAATAACAATCAATCCGTAATATAATATTTTCTTTATATCCATTTTCTTCCTCTCATTTTAAGTACTAATTTTCCAATTACTTTATCACATAATTCAGCAATTGCAAGGATGAATCAAATAAAGTTTTTCTTAATTTTAGTGTCCGGCTTTAGTGCGGGAATTGCCAGGCATTTTATTTTGCATATTGCAGAGTGTTAATTAATATACTCTGTTACGTGTTATGTCTTTACTGATTTTTATGTTTAAATTTGATAGAATGAAATAGATTGAAAGGAGATTGAAATGAGCTCTGATAATTTTCCGTTTGAATTCTACGCCCCGACACTTAAAGAATTTCGAATTGAAAAACTGTTTAATAAATATAATGTGACTATACGTTTAAAGGATAAGTGTTTTGTTCTTATCGGACCAAATGGTGTAGGCAAATCCACCATTATGAAAATACTGTATAATTTCATATCCGGAAATCTCACAGAATGTGCTTCTGTACCCTTTAAAAAGTTATATATACGGGATAACAGTTCGGAATGGGAATATCTTTACGAAGACTTTTTCCCTACTGTCGAATTTGCTGCGAAAACATATGAAAAATCTGTCCTTAAGCTTATTGGTGATATGGATGAATTTGATGGTGAGTATTATCGTATTTCAGAAGGTTTTGAGCCGGAAGAACCGATTCTTACTGCTTTTAAAAAATTACAAAGCCTGAACTTGTGGGAACAGTTTTGTTATTTGTCACACAAAGGGAAAACTTTGCCCGAAAAAATAATAAAAGTGCTTTATTCCTGCGAAATTAATCCTGATATTTTCAGCAAAGCGAAATTTACCGATTCCGACCGCGTGCTTTCAAATGTAAGGCTCTTCAGAGGATCAAAGCTGTGGGATTACTACAACGAATCTTCTTTACAAGCTCCTTTTTCAGACGACAGTTCTTCATCCGATAATGTTTTTAACGGATTTACGAATTTATGCTGCTATTTCGATATGGTGCAATCCTACACCCTTGAAAATCGCACTGTTTCCAAATCTTTGTATAAAGACCGCGAAACCGAATGGGCGTATTCTAATCCGCACGAGCTTGAATCCCATCCGGAATTAAAACGTTCAATCAATTGCAAGCACTATAATGAATCTATTTTTGATGAGGATGATATTCCGTTTTCACCCAGTCTTGCCGGTAAAGCCAGAAACGAATTGCGTGATTTTCTTCTTGATGAGCATAAACTTGATATAAACAAGCTCATAAATGCTACCTTTTATTCGCCGCAGCTTATTCTTCAAATAAATAATACAGCCTCAGATATTGCCGCTGAATTTTATTCTGAATTGGACAACACCGAAATACCGCGTCCTTTTGATGATTATGAACCTTTTTCAGATGAATATTACATACCCTCATCAAAAGACTTTGATATGCCGTTTGGTCCTTCCGCTGATGACTTCGAACTAAATGATGGGGATTTGCCGTTTGACTTTACGGAAAATGACCCTTCCATTGAAGAATATCAAAAAAGAGTTAGCGAACATCTTGCACCATTAAAAAAGGAATTTGAGAAAATAAATTCCTTTTATACCGACGAAATAAAAGAGGGGTATGAAAAATACATAGCTCCTATTCTGGTTAACAACAGTTTCTTCGAAACTAATGTCAGTGTATTTGGTATTGAAACATATAATGGCGATCTCCCTGTATGGTCAGAAGATTCAAACAATTATTTCTATGTTGACGATAACGGGGCATCCTTAATCAGATCTACCCTTTACAGGAAGAAGCTCTTTGAATTCATTTCCAAGGTGCTGCCGATTTTGAAGAACAAGGACAATATCAGTCCCGAAGTAAAAACTTACGAAGCTATGCTGAAAAAGTATATGAAGGACAAATATGTTACCGTTTCTCCTGCAGGTATCTGCATAAAAGACAGTGTTCTGTATAAAGAAGGCGATAACAGAATTGTTGTCTACGACGAAGAACCGATAGACCTTTCTGTGATTTCTTCCGGAGAGCGAAAGATTATTATTCTTTTTGCAGTATCAATATTCCTCGAAGATGTTTTCATTATGCTCGACGAGCCGGAACTCTCTCTGTCGCTTGTATGGCAGGAAATGCTTCTTCCCGATATGATTGAGCACGGAAAACAATGGAAAATTGCCGTAGCTACCCATTCACCTTACATTGTGCAGGATGAAGCAATGCGCCCTTATATTGTTTATCTCCCGCAACAGGAGGACTAAAGTATGGATGCAGCACTATTTGCAGAATTCAGAAACGCCTTTGAATCTGCCATATCAACTCCGCCGGACATCGGTTCTATCATAAAATACAATGCCGTTCGAAATTCCGGCTATGAACATATTATTTTTGTTGAAGGAAATGGTGATAAGCTTTTTTACAGCCACAGCATGGTAAATCAATTCACTGATAATGCATACTATATTTTTGCTTCGGCTACCGATCAGTTAAAGGGAAAAGATTCGGTTATGAAATCCTTCGACGAAATATACAATAACAGTACACTTTCTTCTGATTTGGATAAATGTATTTTTCTTGTAGACAGAGATTGGGACAATAGAATTGACGGAAATCATTTCAGGCTTCAAAGTCGTTACGTGGATTACTTCACTGTAACCTATGGCCATTCCATGGAAAATTATTTTTTGGAAGAAGAAAATCTCCGTGCCCTTTTTGAAATCTTCGGAAATGTCAGTGATTTAGATTCTTTTGTTAATGAATACTATATTTTTGCAAAAGAAACCTCTAAATACTGGGGGCTTAAAAGTGCAAAAATATACGCAGATAAGCATGGTATTCCGGCCCGCTATTCGCAAATCTATGCATGGGATGATATTTTTGATTTTACATATTCCGATGGACACATTGATTACCGACGTGATTATTTCGAAACTGAAATGAGTAACCTTGAAAATACTCTCAAAAACAATGCTGCCTTACTTGAATATGCCGAGAAAAAGACAATATTAATTGCAAACAATCCCCGCATGGTGCGCGGTCACCAGGCTTTTGATTATCTTTCCTGCTATTTTAACGGCAGATATGGAGTTGAACTTGTAATTTCGAATAGGCCGGAATTCAGGAGGATATTTGATGCTGTAAAAAAGTTTCAAGTAAAAGTGGATGGTAAGGTGAGTAAATAAGGCGCACCGTGCTACATAACGCACAACAAAAGGCTCCTCCTCGAGCCTTCCGCTTCTTACGCAACACCCTCTAATTGACCTGCGGGCAAGTTAACTGTGCTGGCGCACCGTGTCAAATACCTCATTAAAAAAACTTCCATTACGAGCAAGCTCGTATGGAAGTTTTTTATGAGCTATTTGGCGTGTTGCTTGTAGCCTACACCCTGTTGTAATTAATCAAGCAACCCTTAATAATAATTTCTCTTTCCTCATCTGTTAATTCGCCAAGTCTTAATGTAAATTCCTTAAGTCCGTCTTCTTTAACAGCATATGCCTTTATTTCAGCTGCTTTTTCTACTACAGCTGTTCTGATGCCGGGAATATAAATGTAATCACCCTTAGTAAAAGGAAGGTCACCTTCCTCAATAAGGAAAGGAAGCATACCCCAGTTAATAAGATTTGAACGATATCTCTTTGTCGCATATTCGTTTGCAATATTTGCACATCCGCCGAGAACTCTCTGGCAGCTTGCAGCCTGCTCACGAGCAGAACCGTCACCGGGCTTAACAGCAAAGATTGTGGAACCTATGCCAAATTTCGAATGAGAAGCTTCGGGGAACCGTGTTCTTACCTTAGCCATAACATCATGAAGCTCCGGCATAACCTGACAAGGCTTTTCTCCGTCTTTTCCTTCATTTACTGCACGACGTGCATATTCAGCGCGCTGAACCTCTTTTGCAAGACCAACATACTCAGGATCTTTTCTTGAAAGAGTAAACTCTGCAAGTCCCAAAGGATTTGATCTGTAAGAAGAAGTTTCACCTGAAGGAATAAGCTCATCGGTTGTGGTTACGGGATCATGAATCTCAGAAACGACCTTCAAAAGGTAATCCTCGGGCAAAGCAATCATTTCAGGCCAATCCTTGATATTAGGACCAAGAACAATTTCTGCACTCTCATCTGCAACGCCATGTGAATCAAATACACGGTTTTTGTAAATATTTGCATCGAAATGATATTTGTATTTTCCGATAACATCGGGAACTTCCGTAGCGGGAGTAAGCACGCCCTTATTTGCGGCTGTAGCAGCAATTGAACGAGCATCCATAAGAGCAACCGAGCTAATCTGACCGCTCTGAAGCTTTGAGCCTTCACGGTTAGGGAAGTTTCTTGTTGAGTGGCGGATACTGAATGCATTGTTGGCAGGAGTATCACCGGCACCAAAGCAAGGACCGCAGAATGCTGTCTTAAGAACTGCACCTGTTTCCATAATTGTTGCGGCGCATCCGTTTTTAATAAGTTCCATATATACAGGCATTGATGCAGGATATACGGAAAGAGTAAATGCATCATTTCCGATATTAGCGCCCTTGAGAATATCTGCCGCTGCACAGATATTTTCAAATCCGCCGCCGGCACAGCCTGCGATAATTCCCTGGTCAACAACGAATTTACCGTTTTTAACTTTATCGCGAAGTGAATATTCAACCTGGCCGTCAAGACTTACAAGTGCTCTCTTTTCAACATCATCAAGAATGTCAAGAAGGTTTGCATTAACTTCGTCGATTGTGTATGTATTGCTGGGATGGAAGGGCATTGCAATCATAGGCTTGATTGCACCTAAATCCACCTCAATTACACCGTCATAATAAGCAACATCACCGGGATTTAATTCCTTGTATTCATCTACACGTCCGTGAATATCATAGAATTCCTTAATCTCCTCATCTGTTCTCCAAATAGAAGAAAGACAAGTTGTTTCAGTAGTCATTACATCAACGCCGATACGGAAGTCTGCGGAAAGGCTTGATACACCGGGTCCAACAAATTCCATAACTTTGTTCTTAACATATCCGTTTTTGAATACGGCTCCGATGATTGCAAGTGCAACGTCCTGAGGACCGACACCCTTCATGGGTTCTCCTGTCATGTATACTGCAACAACACCGGGCATATTGATATCATATGTCTGGCTGAGAAGCTGCTTAACAAGTTCGGGACCACCTTCACCCATTGCCATTGTTCCAAGAGCACCGTAACGAGTATGCGAATCAGAACCAAGAATCATTTTTCCGCCGCCTGCAAGCATTTCACGGGCAAACTGGTGAATTACAGCCTGGTGAGGAGGTACATAGATTCCGCCGTACTTTTTCGCACAGGAAAGACCAAACATGTGGTCATCCTCATTAATTGTTCCGCCTACTGCACAAAGAGAGTTGTGGCAGTTTGTCAGAACATACGGAATAGGAAACTTTTTAAGTCCCGATGCACGGGCTGTCTGAATGATACCTACGAAAGTAATATCATGTGAAGTAAGCTTATCGAACTTAATCTTAAGCTTATCCATATTTCCGGAAGTATTGTGATCCGCAAGGATGTTATAAGCCATTGTGGCCTTTTTTGCAGCTGCCTTGTCGGCATCTTTTCCGGTAAGAGATTTGATTTTTGCGGAAGCATCTGCATTGTCGGCAACAAGTTCTGTTCCGTTAACAAGATATGCTCCTCCATCATACAATTTAATCATATTTCATTCCTGCGTATCGCATCCGTTTGGATTTGGCACATGCCACAAATGCGAATTTTGATTCACCAATTTAGGCTCATCATTTCAAAAAGGGAGGGTTTAAATCCCCTCCCCATTGAGTCTTGTTATTTTAATACTACTCTGTCAAGATGCCAGATGTCATCAACGTATTCCTGAATGGTACGATCTGATGAGAACTTACCTGAGCAAGCAATATTAAGAATTGCTTTCTTAGCCCATTCGGACTCGTTTAGGTACCACTCGCCAATCTTCTTCTGCGCATCAGCGTATGAACGGAAATCCTTAAGAATAAAGTATCTGTCAGCACGGTCTGATTCCTGAGTATTAAGAAGTGAGTTGTAAAGAGATCTGAACTCTTCTGTATTTTCAGGACAGTATGTTCCGTTAATGAGCTGCATGAGAACCTTTCTTACATCAGCATCATTGTTAAAGATTTCCATAGGATTGTATCCGCCGTTGTTTTCGTAGTTGATAACCTCGTCTGAAGACAGACCAAAGATTACTGCATTGTCTGCACCAACTTCTTCTACGATTTCAACGTTTGCACCGTCCATAGTTCCGAGAGTAATGGCACCGTTCAACATAAACTTCATGTTACCTGTACCTGATGCTTCCTTTGAAGCTGTTGAAATCTGCTCGGAAATATCTGATGCTGCGAAAATCCATTCAGCATTTGATACACGATAGTTTTCGATGAATACAACTTTGATCTTTCCGTCGATTGATTCATCATTGTTGATTACTTCAGCAACAGAATTGATAAGTTTAATTGTCTGCTTCGCTGTTCTGTAACCTGCAGCAGCCTTTGCACCGAAGATGAAAGTTCTGGGATAGAAATCCATTCCGGGATTTTCCTTCAATGTATTGTAGAGATACATGATGTGAAGGATGTTGAGGAGCTGTCTCTTGTATTCGTGAAGACGCTTAACCTGAACGTCAAATATTGAACGGGGGTTAACATCAATTCCGTTATGTTCTTTGATGTATTTTGCGAGACGAACCTTGTTCTGATACTTAATGTTCATAAATTCCTGCTGACACTTTGTATCATCTGCATAAATCTTAAGGCGTGAAATCTGTGAAAGATCCGTTACCCATTCGTCTCCGATATGATCCGTTACCCAGTCTGCAAGAAGCGGGTCACCGTGAAGAAGGAATCTTCTCTGTGTAATACCGTTTGTCTTGTTGTTGAACTTCTCAGGGAACATTTCATAGAAATCACGAAGTTCCTGGTTCTTTAAGATTTCTGTATGAAGTCTGGCAACACCGTTTACCGAATATCCGGTTACGATTGCAAGGTTTGCCATCTTAACCTGGCCGTCATAAATGATAGCCATCTTGCGAACCTTCTCATGGTTTCCGGGGTACTTAGCTTCAACCTCAATGAGGAATCTTCTGTTGATTTCTTCAATAATCTGATAAATTCTGGGAAGAAGTCTTGAGAAAAGTTCGATAGGCCACTTTTCAAGAGCTTCAGCCATAATTGTGTGGTTTGTATAAGCACAGGTCTTTGTTGTAACTTCCCATGCCTCATCCCATGTAAGGTTATGCTCGTCCATAAGAATTCGCATAAGCTCAGCAATTGCTACTGTAGGATGTGTATCATTTAACTGGAAAGCAACCTTTTCGGGGAGTTTCATAATATCATCATGTGTACGCATGTACTTATCAACTGCTTCCTGAACGGATGCAGAGATGAAGAAATACTGCTGCTTAAGTCTTAATTCCTTACCTGCATAGTGGTTATCATTAGGATAAAGAACTTCAACGATATTTCTTGCAAGGTTTTCCTGCTCAACAGCCTTCTGATAATCACCCTTGTCAAATGAATCAAGCTTGAAACATTCCATAGGCTGGGCGTCCCAGATTCTGAGTGTATTTACGATGCCGTTGCCGTAACCAAGAATAGGAAGATCATAAGGAACTGCATTTACTGACTGATAGCCTTCCTGATGGAAATGCTGTCTTCCTGTTTCGTCTGTAGTAAATGTGGTATATCCGCCAAATCTTACTTCCTTTGTGTATTCAGGACGTCTTAATTCAAAAGGATTACCGTCTTCAAGCCAGTTGTCGGGAACTTCAACCTGATATCCGTTTCTGATTTCCTGCTTGAACATGCCGTATCTGTATCTGATACCACAGCCGTATGCAGGGTATCCAAGTGTAGCGAGTGAGTCAAGGAAACATGCTGCAAGACGTCCAAGACCACCGTTACCAAGAGCTGCATCGGGTTCTTCGTCTTCAACCATATCAAGGTTAATTCCAAGCTCCTTTAATGCTGCATCAGCATCCTTGTATGCCTTAAGGTTAATAAGGTTATTACCAAGGGCACGTCCCATAAGGAATTCCATTGACATGTAATAAACCATTTTGGGATCCTGCTCTTCATATGCCTTCTGTGTTGCAAGCCAGCAATCAATAATCTGATCCTTTACAGCGTATGCAACTGCCGTAAAAATCTGATGATCGTTTGCTTCTTCAATTGTCTTTCTGTAAAGAGTCTTTACATTGTAAGCAACGCTTCTCTTAAAAAGCTCCTTGTCAAACGCGATATCAAATTTCTGTTTTGATTTAACTTTACTCATGCGTACCTCCGGTCGTTTGTTTGTTTTATCCCCCCCAAAACACTCCAAACGTTTTTAAACGCGCTCTACTCCGATTGTAACATTTTCACCGTTAACATTCCACTCTTTCATATTTGCAACAGTTGTATCTTTTAAAATTTCATTTGCAAGAACCTTCGTGCCGATAGAGTCTTTATTCTTCAGAACAAGTTCGGCAAGCTTATCATTTCCTGAAATAGAAACCTTAATATGATCCATAACTTCGAATCCGGAATCCTTACGCATTGTCTGAATCTTGGAAACAACTTCAGATACAAAGCCTTCCTCGATAAGTTCGGGCGTAAGATTAGCATCAAGAACAACTGTTACCGTATTGTCAGCTTCTGTAACGTAGCCTTCCTTCTGCGCAATACTGATAAGAAGATCTTCTTCCGCAAGACTTACTTCGGTTCCGTTTACGTCAAACTTAAGAGCTCCTTCGGATTTTAATTTGTCCATTGCTTCATTTCCGTCAACTCCGGCAAGGAATTTCTGAATTCCGCCAAGCTGTTTGCCGTACTTAGGTCCGACTGTTCTAAGCTGAGGTTTGAAACTGTATGAAGTAAATTCTCTTAAGTCATCTGTAAATTCAACGCTCTTAACGTTAAGTTCGTCTTCAATAATCTCCTTGAAGAACTCGTTAAGTTCAAAAGGAGCCTTAACAAACATTGTTGCGATAGGCTGACGATTCTTGATGTTTGAAGCATTTCTGGCAGCACGACCCATAACAACAGTCTTAAGCACTGCGTCCATGTTCTTTTCAAGTTCTGCATCAACATGTGCTTCCTCACATACAGGGAAGTCGCAAAGATGTACGCTGATGGGTGCGCCTGCATCGATTGAACAAACAAGATTTCTGTAGATATCATCTGCCATGAAAGGAATCATGGGAGCTGCTGCTTTTGCTACTGTAACAAGAGCAGTATACAGAGTCATGTAAGCATTAATCTTGTCCTGTTCCATTCCTTTTGCCCAGAAACGTTCACGTGAGCGACGAACATACCAGTTACTCATATCGTCAACGAATTCGTCGAGTGCACGTCCGGCTTCGGGAATCTTATAGTTTTCAAGGCTTGTATCAACTGCCTTGACCATTGAATTCATCTTTGAAAGAAGCCACTTATCCATTACGGAAAGCTTATCATAGTCAAGTGTGTACTTTGTAGCATCAAAATCATCAATATTTGCATAAAGAACAAAGAATGCATAAGTATTCCAAAGAGTACCCATGAATTTACGCTGTCCTTCAAGCACTGTGTCTCCCGAGAATCTGTTGGGAAGCCAGGGAGCTGAGTTTGTATAGAAATACCATCTGATAGCATCAGCACCGTACTTCTGTAATGCGTCAAAAGGATCAACCGCATTACCCTTTGACTTACTCATTTTTTCGCCGTTTTCATCAAGTACAAGTCCAAGAACAATAACATTCTCATAAGGAGACTTGTTGAAAAGAAGTGTTGATTCAGCCATAAGTGAGTAGAACCATCCACGCGTCTGGTCAACCGCTTCCGAAATGAACTGAGCAGGGAACTGAGCCTCAAACTTTTCCTTATTCTCAAAAGGATAGTGATGCTGAGCAAAAGGCATTGCTCCTGAGTCAAACCAGCAGTCGATAACTTCGGGAACTCTCTTCATCTTCTTGCCGCATTCGGGACAGTTGCATACAATCTCATCAATATAAGGACGATGAAGTTCAACAGTCTTTGCTGCGGGATTTCCCGAAAGCTCCTCAAGCTGAGCGCGTGATCCGATTGCTTCCTGATGTCCGCACTCTTCACATTCCCAAATGTTAAGAGGTGTACCCCAGTAACGGTTACGTGAAATACCCCAGTCCTGAATATTTTCAAGCCAGTTGCCGAAGCGTCCTTCACCGATTGTGGTAGGAATCCAGTTAACTGTCTTATTGTTTCTTACAAGGTCGTCGCGAACTGCAGTCATCTTGATGAACCATGATTCACGAGCGTAATAAAGAAGCGGTGTTGAACATCTCCAGCAATGAGGATATTCATGTTCAACCTTGGGAGCGGAGAAAAGAATTCCTCTTCCGTCAAGTTCCTTTAATACCTCAGGGTCACAGCTGATTGCTCCTGCTTCAATTTCCTTCTGAGTAGGCTTACAACGCATGCCTGCAAAAGGAGTTTCATCTTTCATTACACCATGTTCGTCAACCATCTGAACAAAAGGTGCATCATATTTTCTTCCGACTCTGGCATCGTCTTCACCGAAAGGAGGTGCAATATGAACAATACCTGTACCGTCTGACATTGTTACATAATCATCACAGTATACGAAGAAAGCCTTTTTGTGCTGTTTTTCCGCAACATCTGCAGCACACTTATATAACGGCTCGTATTCTTTGTATTCAAGGTCCTTACCCTTATAAGTCTCAAGTACTTCATAAGCAGGTGCACCTTCTTCTCTCTCAAGTGAACCAAGTACACTGTCAAGAAGTGCTTCAGCCATAATATATGTAAAGCCATCTGCAGCCTTAACTTTTGCGTAAGTGTCATCAGGGTTTACGCAAAGAGCGATATTTGAAGGAAGTGTCCAGGGAGTTGTTGTCCATGCAAGGAAATATGCATCTTCGCCTACAATCTTGAAACGAACAACCGCTGTTCTTTCTTTCAATGTCTTATAGCCCTGCGCAACTTCGTGAGATGAAAGCGGAGTACCGCAACGGGGACAATAAGGAACAATCTTAAATCCCTTGTAGAGAAGCTTCTTATCCCAAATTTCCTTCAATGCCCACCATTCGGATTCAATGTAGTCGTCATGGTATGTAACATAGGGATCGTCCATATCTGCCCAGAAACCGACTGTTCCCGAGAAGTCTTCCCACATTCCTTTGTATTTCCAAACTGATTCTTTACATTTTCCGATGAAAGGATCAAGTCCGTATTCTTCAATCTGATCCTTGCCGTCGATGCCAAGAAGCTTTTCAACTTCAAGTTCAACGGGAAGTCCGTGTGTATCCCATCCGGCCTTTCTGGGTACCATGTAGCCCTTCATTGTACGGTATCTGGGAATCATGTCCTTGATTACACGTGTAAGTACGTGTCCGATATGGGGCTTACCGTTTGCGGTGGGCGGTCCGTCATAGAAAGTATATGTAGGGCCTTCCTTACGGTTTTCCATACTCTTTTCAAAAATGTCGTTCTCTTTCCAGAACTTAAGCGTCTCTTTTTCTCTGTCCACAAAATTCATATTTGTGGGTACCTGTTTGTACATTGCGAAACCTCCTGTGAAAAATAAAAAAGGAACTCATTCCTAAAAAGGACGAGTTCCTAAAAAATCTCGCTATACCACCTTTTTAGAAGTACTCCCTTTCGGTTCATACCTTTCCCATATATCGGTGGGAAACCGTCGACGCCTACTAAACGGTTTCACCGGTCGTTCGGGTCGAGACTCGGAAGTGATTTTCGCTTTCAGTTTACTTGTATCGGATTCGCACCGTCACCGACTCTCTTAAACTTTCCACTGAAGCTACTGTCTTCGTCACAGTCTTATTTGCAAGATATTATATTGCCGTATACAAAAAAATGTCAAGACCGTAAACAGTTAATTTGCGGATAATGATTTACTCCAAATTTTCGAGCATTTTTTCAAAGTCGTAAGAAGAATAAAAATCTCTTACACTTTCAATTTTTTCGGTGTAATTTTCCTTTGTCAGCATTTTTTCTTCTTCGTAAATCGAATTTAAAATATACTCGCTTACTTCATCCGTAAAATGAAGCTCATCCGAATAATTTGTCCAGTCCGTTGCTATGTCAAACTCATCCATATAATAAAAAACTTTTATGTTGGGGACTTCCAAAACCTTCGACAAAACAACATATTCCGTTGCAATTTCATTCTCAAATGCACCTGCATTAATGATTTCTTTCCAATAAGCTCCGCTGTAAGGGGGAACAAAAAGAAGAAATTCCACATCAGGATTATCCAAAGCTACCCGAATAACATTTACTTCGACATTTTCCACGGCAGTATTCACAACTTCTTCTTTATCGCCCTCAAAGTGAAAAGCCTGAGATCTTGAAAAATATTCCTCTAAATCAGACTTGTTTCCGAAAGACTTATACCGGTTTTCGTTCGAATACATATCAAAAGAAGTGGTGGTTTTTCCGCTTTTTGTATAAGTCAATACCGTAAATGCATCCACAAAAATTTCTTTATTTAAAAGATATTTCACATCATTAAACGGATTTTCATCCAAAAGATAATAGTCTGCCTTTGTATATCTGTCGGAGTATGCATCCCGTACAAACATGAAATTATCAAGCTGTCTGATGATAAGTTTGCAGTCGGAATTATATCTTAAAACGCTTCGCACAAACATATCTGTTTCCGTATAAAGCGCTCCGGGATTTGGGAGTTTAACAAAGTTCACGCCCCAGAGTTCTTCCGCCTGACTCGTTTTAAAATGCTGCGTCATGGAATTTCCGATAATTGCTGCCTCGAAATCGAAGTTTCTCGCGATTCCGGCATTCTGGTAGTACTCATTATTCAAGGGGTATTCCAGGCTTTTCAAAGGTTTGTGAAAATGAAAATAAGGGTCTATAACCGCCACAAACAAAGCACATCCAAGAAGAAGAACTGCTGCAACGGTTAAAACACCCACTATGAATTTTTTTGCTTTCATTTCTTCTCCTTTCTGTTGATAATATCCGGCGTCTGTCAATACAACAACTAAGTGATATTTTAGTAAATCGCATATAAAAAGGTTGTTACACCACCCATACTCATAATTCCCCAGAACAAAACGATTCCGCAAAACAACATTTTTATTACATCGGGTTTAAATTCCTTCTCATATATATTCTTTGTTCCAAAGACTATAATTGCCGAAAGAACAAAAAATGCGGGGACATTAATATAAGCAAGCCAATCACCGAGTACGCCGAGATGACTTTCGATGTAATCCAGTTCAAACGATGATGCCGAAGCAAGATATTCGGGATGAACCGAAAAATTGTGACGAGTGAATATTCCTGACATCAATGTCCACGAGTCCTTGACTGTGGGCGAACAAAACACCAATAAAGTTATACTCCAGTATACAAAAGTAACTGTCCTGCGTACCGGCTTATTCACCTTCTCGAGTTGCTTTGCAAACAATCTTTCAAAACATTGCGCAAGACCGTTTAAGAGTCCCCAAACCACGTATGTAAATCCGACTCCGTGCCAGAAACCGCTCAATAGGAAAATTACAATTATATTAATATATGTTCTTACTTTCCCCTTTCGGCTTCCGCCCAGCGGAAAATAGACATATTCTCTCATGAACTCTGTGAGAGTAATATGCCAGCGACGCCAGATTTCTGAAATAGAAAGTGATTTGTAAGGAGAATCAAAGTTCTTTGTAAGCGTTATCCCAAACATTTCGGAAATACCGTTTGCCATGTCAGTATATCCCGAAAAGTCAAAATAAAGCTGAAAAGAATATGCAAAGATAAGAATAATAATATCGGTTGAAGTCAGATACAGAATATTGTCAAAAGCCCATGCAACCGTATGTCCCAACGAATCCGCTATAAAAAGTTTTTTGCACAAACCTGTGCAAAACCAGAAAAGGCCCTTGGAAAATCGATTTGCATCGAAACGTGTATGACCTTCTTTTTCCAGTTCGGGAATAAATTTTGAGGCGTTTGAAATCGGGCCCTGAACAGTAATCGGAAAATACATACAATACAACGCATAATTTAAAAATGAAGGCAGCTTAAGTTTCCCTTTATATACGTCCACAACGTATCCGATTTGTCTGAAGGTCAAATAACTTATTCCAAGAGGAACAAGTGCCTGTGCGGTAAAGTTTCTCCTCAGAATCATGCTTGCAACCGAAGCAAAGAAACCTACGTATTTCAATCCGAGTAAGGCCAGAATATTGGCACACACTCCCAAAATCATTAAAATTTTGTTCTTCTTTACTGCGCCTGCCGCCCCGGGCTCCATCAGATTTGTGATAAAGTAGTTCACCACAACATCCGCAAGCAAAATCAAGGTTCCGGTCATCCCGTGAGAAAAGCAGAAAAGCACCGAAAAAGCCAGCAGCCACATATGAGCGACTGCCGGTTTAAAATACTTTCCCAGAATATAATACCCAATCAGTGCGATTGGCATAAAATAAAGAACAAAATTATACGAATTAAAGTACATTCAACTACCTGTTAGTTCTTTTCCTTTAATAAATCGCGGATTTCCGTAAGAAGTTCTTCGCTTGTAGGCTTTGCGGGCTCAGCAGGCTTCTCTTCCTCTTTCTTCTTCATCTTAGCTGAAACGGTAGCGGCAATCTTTGTGAAAGCAAAAATGCAAACAGCAATAAGAAGAAAATCGATAATGTTCTGAATAAACTGTCCGTAAAGGAGTGCTGATTCGGCAACAAGAACTTCACCGTTCGCATCAAGCTCAGCTGCATGTAAAACAAGCTTTAATGTGCTGAAATCCGCTCCACCCGTAACTACTCCAAGGAGTGGCATAAGAATGTCATTTACAAGTGATGTGACAATTTTTCCGAAGGCACCACCGATGATGACACCGACTGCCATATCAATAACATTTCCCTTGGCAACAAAATTCTTGAATTCTTCTAAAGTTTTTTTCATACTGGTCCTCCAAATGCACAATTGTGCTCTATTTACCCTATTAAAACACCCACTGTAATTTTACCCAACACACATTCAAAGTCAAGCCATCAAAGCATGTCCAGAATTGTTTCGGATATTCTGAGTGCTCCTTTGGCATCCACCGTGTCCTGCATTTTGTTTGAATACGCTTTCCTGATTGAGTACGATCCTGCGCATGTTCTGGCAAAACTCATAAGCTTATTTACCACGGCATCCTTATTCTTTTCAGCATTTCCCGCACTTTCACATATTTCGTATTTTTTAAAGGTTTCGTTTATTCGGTTCTGATTGTCGGCAGAAGAAAACAGACAGGTAGGAATACCCATTCTGCAAAGCTCATATGTTGTACTTCCGGAAGCACTCAATGCAATATCAAACTGTTCAAGAAATGCCGGCATATCGGTAATATTTTGGTATATCGTTAGTGCATCATATTTTTTTGATATTTCCGAAAGATAATCCCTGTCCTTATTAAACGGTCCGACCAGAATACCAAGCTCTGTATTAGGAACGGGACGCCGCATATATGCGACCGCGACGGCCTTGGCCATTCCGCAAAGATCCGCTCCACCGGTTGATACAAGAATTCGCATTTTCTCGTCTTTTTTTATTCTGATAGGTTTAACGCCGATAAAAGCCTGCCTTAACGGTGTATATTTTGTTCCGAGCAACAGTCTCGGCAAATCGGTCATGGCACCTTTGTAAAGATTATCATAAGCTATTTCAGTGCCATATATATTGTAATTTACAAGAAGATTCACCGGAAAAGCATCCCTGCCGTAATCATCTATATAGGCCGTTTTTGCGTATTTATTTATTCTTCTGAAATACTCCGTGGAAAAATAATATCCGTCACACATAATCATATCCGGATCATGCCCTTCTATGATAGGAATAAACTTATCGAGTTCGCCCAAGGTGTCGTCATAGTTTGTGTTCATAACCGTACAGGCATAGCCACGGCTTGAAATCAAATCTCTCGGATCCTCGGAAGCGGTAACAAACAGCACATCGCCACCTAAAGTTTTAACGGCATCCGCTATTGATAAGCAACGCATTACATGACCCATTGCTATTTTTTTATTCGAATCGGCTCTGATTATAAGACGAATCTTCTTTATTCTTCCCACTTTAAGTCTCCCGGAGTCATTGTGTACAAATTTGCGTTAGCAAAAAGCATCGATTCTTTTAAGCATTCCTCATATGACAGGAAATTTAAAAATCCCGAAACAAGCCCTGCAACAGCTGAATCACCGCAGCCCACACTTGATACAATTGGACCCATTGCCCTAAAAGCATCCAATTTGTATATTTCATCACTTTCCTTTACATAAAGAAGTGCTCCTTCTTTCGCGAAGGTGGTTAATATAAATCTTATGTCATATCGAGCGGAGAGGCTTCGCAATACTTTATGCAGTTCTTCATCTTTTGGTACAGAATCGCTGATTACCTCTTCAAGTTCCTCTCGGTTTGGTTTAATGGCGTAGGGACCTGCCTGCAAACCAAAAAGTAATCCTGCGCCTGACGAATCCAAAGTTGTGTAAGCACCTTTCATCTTACACAGGTTGATTAATCTTGCATATGCATCCTTCGGCATCCCCGGAGGTAAACTTCCCGAGAAAATTACCCAGTCGGTCTCGCACACCTCGTCAAGTAAAATATTGTATATCTTTGCCAGTTCTTCCTCGCCGGCACTGTAGCCTTCTTTGCGTTCATGATGTTCCAGTCCGTCTTCACAGGAACAAACGGTTACATTTATTCTTGTCTTTCCGGGAACAGGAACAAATATTGTTTCTATATTTTTACCTTCAATAGTTTTGAAGAAATTAATGTCATCCTCACCAACAAGTGCTATGACTGTAGAAGAAATGTCAGCACTTTTCAATGCTCTCGAAACGTTTAAGCCTTTCCCCGCGGGTATTGTCTCCGCTTTGGAAAGCTCGGTCTCATTATAATCTTTTTCAGATACAACTGCATCAATTGCAGTATTAAGTGTAACGGTAAATACCCTCATCCCAAATTCCCACTTTTCATTTACAAAACTCTGTAAAATCTGAAACCCCGGTTTTGGTGCCGGGGTTTTCAGTGAATTATTTATTGTTTTACGCTAATTCTTACAAGGGCACGGCTAAGTTTAGCCTCAGCAATTCTAAGTTCCTTATCACTTAAATTGCCCTTGGAAATCTTTTCTTCGGCACGTTCCTTTGCGTTCTTTGCACGCTCTTCATCAATGTCCTCTGCCCACTCCCATGTAGTAGCAAGCAAATTGCATGCTCCGTCCATAACAGAAAGCATACCACCGATGCATGCAGCTGTTTTTCTTGAACCATCAGGAAGAACAACATATGCTTCTCCCATTCCGAGAGGTGTAACAAAGTTACAATGGTCAGCTAAAACAGCAAGATCTCCGGTAACGGTTCTGCACTTAATGCGTTCCACATCACCTTCAAATATAAGGCCGTCCGGTGTACCGATTCGTAACGGAAATGTCTTCATAGACAGCCTCCTTTACAGATTCTTTGCTTTTTCAAACACTTCATCAATTGTACCGACAAAGAGGAAGCAGCTTTCGGGAATCTCATCGCATGCGCCTTCAAGAATCATCTTAAAGCCTCTGATTGTTTCCTTAAGGGGAACATACTTACCTTCAATACCTGTAAACTGCTCAGCAACCGAGAAGCTCTGTGAAAGGAAACGCTGCACCTTACGTGCGCGGTTAACGGTAAGCTTATCTTCTTCAGACAATTCGTCCATACCCATGATGGCGATGATATCCTGAAGTTCCTTATATCTCTGAAGTACTCTCTGTACGGAACGAGCAACTTCATAATGCTCTGTTCCGACTACTTCGGGAGAAAGAATACGGCTTGTTGAATCAAGAGGATCAACAGCGGGGTAAATACCCTGGCTGGCGATATCACGGGAAAGAACTGTGGTAGCGTCAAGGTGGGTAAATGTTGTTGCGGGTGCAGGGTCAGTTAAGTCATCGGCAGGCACATATACAGCCTGGATAGATGTAATTGAACCCTTTCTTGTTGATGTAATACGTTCCTGAAGTGTACCCATTTCAGTAGCAAGTGTAGGCTGATAACCTACGGCTGAAGGCATACGGCCAAGGAGCGCCGATACCTCGGAACCTGCCTGAGTGAAACGGAAAATGTTATCGATGAAAAGAAGCACATCCTGATTCTTAACATCACGGAAGTATTCAGCCATTGTAAGACCTGAAAGAGCAACTCGCATTCTTGCTCCGGGGGGCTCGTTCATCTGACCGTAAACCAAAGCGGTTTTTTCGATAACTCCACTTTCCTTCATTTCGTTGTACATATCGTTACCTTCACGAGTACGTTCTCCAACGCCTGTGAAGATTGAGTAACCACCGTGCTCGGTAGCTACGTTATGAATAAGTTCCTGAATAAGAACTGTCTTACCTACTCCGGCTCCTCCGAAAAGACCGATCTTACCACCCTTTGCATAGGGGCAGATAAGGTCAACGACTTTGATACCGGTTTCAAGAATTTCCGTTGAAGCTGCCTGCTCTTCGTATGAGGGAGCGGGACGGTGAATAGACCATCTTTCCTCTACGTCGGGAGCTTCAATATTGTCAACAGGATCGCCAAGAAGGTTGAATACTCTTCCTAAGCACTTTTCACCTACGGGAACTGTAATGGGTGAGCCTGTATCAACAGCCTTTGTACCTCTTACAAGACCATCGGTTGAATTCATGGCAATACATCTTACTGTGTTGTCACCAACCTGCTGAGCTACTTCGGCGGTAAGTTTAACGCCGTTATTATCGATTTCAATGGCATTTAACAGTGCAGGAAGTTCATCGTGTCCAAAACGGATATCAAGAACAGGTCCTGTTACCTGTACGACTTCGCCAATGTGTTTTTCGCTCATTTACGAATCTCCTTTATTTTTAGTCCGAATAATTTCTTATTCGCTTTAATATCATTAAACTCCTTCAGCACCACCGACAATTTCGGTAATCTCCTGCGTAATGCTTGCCTGACGAGCTCTGTTGTAGTGAAGGTTCAGCGTATCAATCATATCCTCGGCATTGCTTGTTGCCGATTCCATTGCGGTTCTTCTTGCTGCCTGCTCGGAAGCCAAACTGTCGCAAACTGCGCCATAAATGACTCCTGCCAGGTACTCGGGAACAATCGCATCAAAAACTTCTGAACTGTTAGGCTCATATAAAATCAGATTACGTACGGATTCACGGTTTTCGCTCTCAACAAGTTCCGTGAGAGGAAGAACAGGTACTGCATGAGGCACCTGGGAAAGCATTGATACAAACTCTGTATAAACAAGTCTGATGCTACCCACACTGTCTTTTGCAAATTCCTTGCAAAGCATTCTTGAAATTTCGAAGCAATCCGCCACATCGATGCTTGCGATTTCCGCGAACTCTTCTGTAAGAATATCTTTGCCGCGTCTTTTGAAATACTCGACAGCTTTTTTACCTATGGGAAGAACAGCATATTCTTTTCCTTTGGCATCGGCTTCGATGCACTTAAACAGGTTACTGTTATATCCGCCTGCAAGACCTCTGTCACCGGCAATAACAACATATACCACTTTCTCAGAAGTAGGATTTTTGGCATATACGGAAGAAAAATCCGTATTACCGGCTGCTATTGTTTTAAGTGTTTCATATAACTCTTCAAAATAAGGTCTGCAGTTTTCCGAACGTTCTTTTGCTTTACGCAATTTGGAGGATGCTACAAGTTCCATTGCTTTGGTAATCTGCATTGTGCTTTGAACACTTTTAATACGCAGTTTTACCGCTTTCATGTTTGCAGCCATGTTTATCCTCCTTAATTACTATTTGCCGTACTTGGTTGCTGTGTAGTTCTTTGTATAAGTATCAAGAGCTTTCTTTAACTGTTCCTCTGTCTCGCTCTCAAGCTTTCCTGTAGAACGGATTGCTTCCATTGCTGCAGCGCCGTCAACGTCTGTATCGAGGAATGTGTAAAGACCTTCTTCGTAATCCTTAACGTCAGCTACTTCAATAACTGAGAGAAGATTCTTTGTTACGGCATAAATAATTGCTACCTGCTTCTCAACTGCAACAGGAGCATTCTGATTCTGCTTCAGTACTTCTACGATTCTGGCACCCTGATCGAGACGTGACTTTGTATCTGCGTCAAGGTCTGAACCGAACTGAGCAAAACTCTGTAATTCTCTGTACTGAGAGTAAATCAGCTTCAATGTTCCGGCAACCTTCTTCATTGCCTTAATCTGTGCGTTACCACCTACTCGGGATACTGAAATACCGGGGTTAACTGCGGGCATAACGCCTGAATGGAACAATTCTGTTTCAAGGAATATTTGACCGTCCGTAATAGAAATTACGTTGGTAGGAATATATGCGGAAACGTCGCCGGCCTGTGTTTCGATAATGGGAAGAGCGGTAAGTGATCCGCTGCCATGCTCGGCATCAAGCTTTGCTGCTCTCTCAAGAAGTCTTGAGTGGAGGTAGAATACGTCTCCGGGATAAGCCTCACGTCCGGGGGGACGACGAATAAGCAATGAAAGTGCACGATATGCAACCGCATGCTTACTTAAGTCATCATAAATAACAAGAACGTGCTTGCCTTTGTTCATGAAATATTCACCCATTGCACATCCTGAATAAGGAGCAATGAACTGAAGAGGGCTTGCTTCGGAAGCTGTAGCGGCAACAACGATTGTGTAATCCATTGCACCGTTCTTTGAAAGATTTTCAACAAGGTTTGTAACTGTTGAACGCTTCTGACCGATAGCCACGTAAATACAGATAACATCCTTACCCTTCTGGTTAATGATTGTATCTGTAGCAATTGTTGTTTTTCCTGTCTGACGGTCACCGATGATAAGCTCACGCTGTCCACGTCCGATGGGAATCATTGAGTCGATAGCCTTGATTCCGGTCTGGAGAGGTTCAAATACCGACTGTCTCTCACAAATACCGGGTGCAGGACTTTCGATTGCACGGAATTCTTCTGTAGCGATAGGACCAGCTCCGTCAATGGGCTGTCCAAGTGCATTTACAACACGGCCGACCATTGCGTCACCGACGGGTACGGATACAACCTTACCGGTACGCTTAACTGTCTGACCTTCACCAATTTTTTCATCCGATCCGAACAATACGATGGAAACACTGTTTTCTTCAAGGTTCTGAGCCATGCCAAAGCTTCCGTCTTCAAATTCAAGAAGCTCACCGGCCATACAGTTTACAAGTCCGCTGGCTCTGGCAATACCATCACCTACGTTTAAAACCGTACCTGTCTCAGTCTGCTTGATACTGTTTTCATAATATTTAATCTGACTGCGGATGACGCTGGATATTTCTTCAGGTTTTAATTGCATTTTCCATCCATCCTTACATTATGATTTCGTTAATTTTCTTGGAAATGCCGGACATTCTGCCTGAGACTGTTCCGTCCATTTCACTTCCTTCGAGTTCTACTTTAAGTCCTCCGACAACACTCGCATCAATCTTCGATACGATTTCAATTGTCTTTCCGCTTGATTTCTCAAGTTTGGACTTGAGTGCTGCAAGCTGTGATTCACTCAGTGCAACAGCACTGGTAACATGTGCTTCAGCAATATTGTGGTCTGCATTAAAGCGGCGCACAAATTCTTCGCAACATCCTTCATATTCGTTAAGGATACCGCGCTCGCACAACAGCTTCAAAAAGCTGACCAGATACTTTTCAGCCTGACCGCCAAACGCCTTATCAATAAGTTCGATTCTTTCATCCTTCTTAATCGAAGGTTCGGAAAGAAGACGAATATAGTCGGGGTTTTCTCTGAAGAGCTGCATAATCGCAACCATTTCTTCTTTTATGGCATCTGAAAGCTGTTCATCTTTGGCGAGGTCATACAGGCTCCCGCCATATACACGGGCGTATTCTGTCATGCCTCTGTTCCTACCTTTTCGATAAACTCATCTATTAATTTTGCGTGGTCCTCTTCGCTGATTTCTCGTTCGATCACCTTGCCGGCAATTTCTACTGCCATGCTTCCGATCTCGTCCTTAATCTCGTTAACCGCTTTGCGTTTTTCCTGCTCAATATCTTTTTCAGCCTTAGACTTAATTGCTACGGCCTGAGCGGATGCTTCTCTGATAATTTCTTCACTCTTAAGAGTAGCGGTTTTCTGTGCGGAAGTAAGAATTTCATTAGCTTTTTCTCTTGCTTCCTGCATATTCTGCTCGTACTCGGCTTTCATAGCCACTGCTTCTTCTTTTGCCTTTGTAGCATCTGCTATCTCAGCATCTGCTTTAGCCTTACGCTTCTCAAGTATTTCCCTGATAGGCTTAAAAAGAAACTTTTTGATAAGTAAGAGTTGAATAAAGAGATTACAGAGCTGAGCAATCAGAGTCCAGGGAATAATTGTAACCAGATCCTGAAATTTTGTGGTGGACTCAGCAGCCTGAGCACCAGCATCCAGGATTACCGGTAAAATTGTAACCAAAGCCTGGTTCATTGATCTTCATAACCTCCTGTAATCGGTAATAAAATTAGCCAAGTAACTTCATAAATGTGTTAGGTGCAACGAAGATAAGAAGAAGACCTGTAACGAAACCGTAAATACCGGTGGTCTCTGCAACCGCACAACCAAGTAACATTGTTGATGTAACATCACCCTTACACTCGGGCTGACGTCCGATAGCTTCAAGTGCTTTTGAAACTGCTGTACCTTCACCAATACCGGGGCCGACACCGGCGATAAGTGCAAGACCTGCACCAATTGCGCATCCTGCTAATGCAATACCTTTTGCAAGAACTGTTAATTCCATTTTTTCTCCTCCTATGGAAACTTTAAATTTTTTGTTTTTCTTTTTTATTCTTCTGCCGCATTTGCGATATACATAGTTGTAAGCATACAGAAAATATATGCCTGCATAACGCCTGTAAACCAGTCAAAGTATACCGACATAACTGCGGGAACGCCGACTGCCAAAATCGGCACGTGCGATAATAGCTCGCCCACAGCACCGGGGATCAGTCCCAGAAGCGCCGAACTTGCAACCGCAAGGGCTGCATAAATCAGACCATTGATTACTACACCCGAAAGGATATTACCGAAGTGACGGCACGCCAAGCTTATAGGTGTTGCAAGCTCTGACAGAATGTTGAAGGGTGTAAGAACCGGTATCGGCTGTGTGAAGCCTTTCAAATATCCGCCGATTCCTCCCGTCTTGATTTTCTGGAAAGTAATCATTGCAAATACAACGATTGCCCAGGCCGCTTCGGTGTTTACATCTGCAGTTGGGCTTCGAAATCCCAGCAAGCTTATCATATTTGAAAATAAACTTGTCGCAAACAAAGCAGCTACGAAAGGTATCATGTAGCGGAATTTTTCGCCCATGTTTCCGATAACAAACTTGTCTGCCATTTCAACAAGCATTTCCGCAAAAGCCTGTTTCTTTGAAATGTTTTCAACCTTCAGGCCTCTGGTAAGCCAAATGCAGAGCAGGGTAATAATCAACATTACGAGCCAGCTTATCACAAGAGTTTCACTTACCTGAAATTTCCCGAGAACGGGGATTTCGAAGGGAAACGTGTAATAGACTTTAGGTCCGTTAATCTCGATGTTCATCCTGTTTTGATTCCACCTCCTGTTCATTAGTTTTTGGTGTGTATCTTTTTGTATCTATAACTCCCTTTATTTTGATTCCGAGAGTCGGAAACAAAAGAGGAAAAAGACCTGCGGCCCAAAAGAAACAGGGTGCCGCAACGGCCACAACCATCCACATAAGCTGAAAACCCATTCGCTTTGTATAACTGGTTTTCATAATTTTTCGCGCTTCGCCATCGTCTTCAGTATTTGCAACCTGCTGAACGGTAACACACATAAGAAAGAAATTAAGTATTGCTACCAGGCCTCCGCCAACTCCCCCGAGAAGAACTTTGTAATCAAAGGGGATGTTCTCGTTTACAAAAAAATGAAGAACGGCAAAAACAGCGAACATTAAAATCAGCCCCACTGCCGTATAGAAAGACACGCGCAATGTTTCTTTTTTAATGGCGGGCTGAAGCTTGTATTTACTGTCTGCCATGATTCCTCCGAAATCAGTGTCTGTTAAAGGATATTTTAGGTTTGTTTTCTTCTTCGGCACGTTTCTGTTTTGCCATGGTCACCATATAAAATTTATATGCAGTGGTAAATGAAGCTCCAAGCCCGAAGAAGAAACCGATAATATATATCCACGCTCCAACACCGGTTCTGTCACATATAAACCAGCATATGCCCATGCATATCAAAAGCGGCATCATCAGTGACAGACCGAACTGTGTTATCATCGTTAAATTTTTAAATAATTCGTTGTATCCCTTCATAGTCACAAAATGTTCCTAATGAAAATCCAATATCGCTAAAATTTTAACAAAAAGAGAAAAAATATTCAATGTAAAAAGCGTGTTTTTATAAAAAAGTGTCCGCAAACAGACACTGCGCGCTGAGCGCGTGTTGCTTACAACTGTTTTCCATAAGAAAAACCTTCAACCTGAATACTCTTTCAGCATAGTATTTATTCTTCCTGCAAAAACAACAGTTCCCGCATATCCTCCAGCACCGATTTTGTGGAATCAAGAAGCATATTTTCATCCGTCAGAACCTCACCCGTAGGATAATAAGTGTAGACAAACGCCGCTTCTTTCTTTGGCATTACAAGACGTCCCTTGTATTTGCCTATAAGTTCACCGATGTTTTCTGTTCTGATTTTTGCAACAGGCAGGAAGAAGAACTTTATTTTTCCTCCACGTCCTTTGATTTCTGTTATGCAAAGACTGTGCGCAATAATTCTGAGTTCCGCTATTTTAAGAAGATTTTCGGCGCCTGTCGGAAGTTCTCCGAATCTGTCTTCCAGTTCTTCTTTCATTTCCTTACACTCGCCCTCTGTTTCCAGGGCTGCGATACGCTTATATGTATCAAGCTTCTGTATTTCGTTAAGAATGTATTCCGGTGAAATAAAGGCATCCACGTCAAGGTCAAGAGAAGTTGTAAATTCTTCTTCCACGGTAAGCCCTTTCGCCTTCATTACAGCTCTGTTTAACATTTTGCAGTAAAGCTCGTAGCCGACAGCCTCCATGTGTCCCGACTGGCTCATTCCCAGGACATTTCCGGCGCCTCTGATTTCAAGGTCCTTTGCCGCGATTTTAAATCCGCTTCCGAGCTCTGTGAAATCCCTGATTGTCTGGAGTCGTTTCTCGGCTATTTCCTTAAGCACTCTGTCGCGCTTATACATTAAAAATGCATATGCAGTACGGTTTGAACGACCCACGCGGCCTCTTAACTGATAAAGCTGTGAAAGTCCGAGTGTATCCGAATCATGAATTATCATAGTGTTTACATTCGGAATGTCTATTCCGGTTTCGATAATCGTTGTCGAAACAAGAACATCAATGTCACCCTTTACAAAATCGTACATTATGCGTTCAAGCTCCGATTCCTTCATCTGCCCATGTGCAAAAGCAACATTTGCCTCAGGAACAAGTGCCTGTATTTTTGCCGCGGTGTCCGCGATTGTATTTACTCGATTATAAACATAATAAACCTGTCCGCTTCTGGCGAGTTCACGGTTTATTGCCTCTCTTACCATTTCCTCGTTATATTCAAGCACATATGTCTGAATCGGCATTCTTTCGTTCGGCGCTTCCTCAAGAACGCTCATGTCCCTAATGCCCACAAGACTCATATGCAGGGTTCTCGGAATGGGAGTGGCAGTTAAGGTCAGCACATCGATATCCGTTTTCATTTCCTTGATTCGTTCTTTATGTGCAACGCCAAAACGTTGTTCTTCGTCAATGATAAGAAGACCAAGATCCTTAAACTCCACATCTTTTGAAAGTACTCTGTGTGTTCCGATGACAATATCCACAAGACCCTTTTTTAAGTCCTTCAGTGTTTCGTTTTGTCTTGACTTCGGAACAAACCTTGACAAAAGTTCGATTCTTACGGGGAAGTCCTTCATTCTCTGAGTGAATGTATTGTAATGCTGCTCGGCCAAAATTGTCGTAGGCACAAGAAAAACAACCTGCTTTGAATTCTGTATGGCCTTAAATGCTGCACGTATCGCGATCTCAGTCTTTCCGTATCCTACATCCCCGCAAATAAGTCGGTCCATTATTTTATTGCTCTCCATATCCGCTTTTGTTGCTTCAATGGCGTCTAACTGGTCCTTCGTTTCTTCATAAGGGAAGGTTTCCTCGAACTCACGCTGCCAGGCAGTATCCGGATCGTACACGAATCCCTGTGTCAGGCTGCGTTTTGCATACAATTCCACAAGTTCCTTCGCAACCTCTTCCGTTGCAGCCTTGACCTTTGCTGTTGTATGTGACCACTCCTGTCCTCCGAGTTTGTTGATTTTGGGCTTTCTGCCCTCGGCGGAGGAAAATTTCATAATAGAATCAAGACCTGTTGCCGGAACATAAAGAACTCCGCCCGCCTTGTATTCGATCTTCATATAGTCCTTGGTGATTTTTTCAACCTTGACCTTCTCAATTCCTCTGTAAATGCCGACGCCATGATGCTCATGAACAACATAGTCGCCAATATGAAGTTCTTCGAACTTCTGTATTTTCTTTCCTTCGTAATGCTTTCTGTTTTTCTTCTTTTTCTCGCTTCCGAAAATGTCGCTTTCGGAAATAACAAGGAACTTTATGTCGGGATATTCAAAACCGCGCACAACATATCCGTACATTGTCTCGATTTCACCCGGCTGAAGAATCCTGTCTCTGTTTTCGCCAAAAAAAGTTATAACATCGTTGTCATTCAGATCCTTTGCCAGTCTTTCCGCACGTGTTCTCGAGCCTGAAAGAATAAGAATCCGGTAATTTTTGTTTTTATATTTCTCAAGATCCTTTAAAAGTCCCGCAAAATCGCTGTTGTATGAGGGCAAACTCTTCGCATTGACACTTCCCGAAACATCGGCGGAAAATCCCGCAACACGGCTCTCGAGTGTGCATAGCATAAGTATGTTCTGCATTTTCATTTTCGCAATAACTTCTTCTTTTGTAAGAAGAACATTTGCCTGTCCCGGAACAATGTAGCCCTTTTCAAGACGCGCTTTCATGCTTTCCGTGAATTCATATTCAACCGCGTCCGCATGCTCAGCCACTCTGCTTGGTTCGTCTATCACAAATACCGACTTTTCAAAATAATCGGCAAAACACTTTACATCCGAGCAAAAATATCTGACATAGCTGTCGGCGTTAAAACTCCAGGGAAATTCCGTAATTTCTTCTTCTACTTCATCCACTATGACGTCCAGCCGATGCGCCGCCTCGGGATTCATCTTTTTTCTGAAGCCCTCCGAAAGTTTTTTTGCATCGGATTTGATTTTCTTCAATCCGTCAAGAAGAACGTCTTCGGAAAACGGAAGCTCAGTAGCAGGGTAAACCGTTACGGATTCAAGCTTATCCACAGAGCGCTGGCTTTCCACATCAAAGCTTCTGAGGCTGGTAATCTCATCGCCCCACAGCTCTATTCTGTACGGATTATCTTCCGTAAGGTCGAAAATATCCACAATTCCGCCTCTGACCGAGAACTGCCCGCCTGTCTCAACCTGATATGTTTTTTCATAGCCCATAGTTTTCAGACGCTTAATCAGTGCACTTTCGCTTACACAAAGGCCTACCGAAAGTTTCAAAATACTGTCCTTTAAAACCGGTAGCCCGACACTTACATTCATAAGTCCGGAAAATGTTGTGACAAAAGTGCAGGGAAGCCCCGTCATTATTCTTTTAAGGCAAATCAGTCGGTCTTTTGTGAGTTTGTTCGAATGTACATCTGCCTCATAAAAAATAACATCCTTTGCAGGGTATGGTTTTACATTTTTATCGTAAATTCTCATATCCTCATATATTTCCCTGACTCTTTGGTCGGAGTAAGTTACTATTATTCTATTCCTGAAATTCTTTGTCAGGCCATATGCCATATTCCATTTTTGAGAATCAACGCAACCTGAAATAAGAGCTGAAGTTCCCTGCTTTTTAAGGGCATCCTCGGCTCTTTTGTAACATTCCAGTTCATTTAAGGGTTCTGTCAGAACTCTCATACTTTACCTTTCAACTTTCCGGTTAAAACGGTTCATCGCATTATCCGTTTCTCCCTTAAGCATCAACTTGATTGCAGAAACCGCATTGTCAATTCCTGCCTTCAAATTAGTTTCATCTTCCTTTTTGAAATGACCCAGCACCCAGTCTGCGAGATCCATTTTAGGAGGTTTTTCACCAATGCCCACACGGACTCTTTCAAAGTTTTCGCTTCCCAGCCTCTGAATTATGCTCTTCATTCCGTTATGGCCGCCGGCGCTTCCGTTTTTACGGACTCTGATTCCGCCCACATCCAATGTAATATCATCATAAACCACAATAATTTTATCGGGTTTAAAATATTCCTTTAAAGGAGAAATACAATCACCGCTCAAATTCATAAAGGTCTGCGGTTTAACAAGAATAACCTTTTCCCCTTCTACAACACCTTTGCCGATAAGCCCGTTTAGTTTTTTTGTGCTGACATCAATGCCGTACTCATCTGATAGTTTGTCTATCACCATAAATCCGGTGTTATGTCTTGTATTGTCGTATTCTTTTCCCGGATTTCCGAGTCCTGCAATTAATATCATTTTTGCCTCCAAGCGTTCCGCAAGCGGATTATAAAAGGGATGCCGCACGGCACCCCTTTATTGTATATCATATTTTGAAAAATGCTAGATAATAAATCTTTCGTTTTTCTCAACAACAATCTTTGTTCCGTCTTCACCCTTGTAGAATGAATTTGCACGGATTGTACCGTGGCTTTCAACGATACAGTTTTCAATATGAGTGTTGTCTCCGATGTAAACATCATTAAGAATAATGGAATTCTTGATATAACAGTTGTTTCCGATGTATGTCTCTCTGAATACAACCGAATCCTCAATCGTACCGTTAACGATTGTTCCGCTGGCAACAAGAGAATTTCTAACCTGCGCGCCCACATTGTACTTTGCGGGAGGAAGGTCATCCACCTTTGAATAAATATCAGGGTGCTGCTTGAAGAAGAAATTTCTTACCTCAGGCTTTAAGAAATCCATGTTTGTTGAGAAGTAATCGTCAACAGATGCAACGTTTCTCCAGTAGCTGTTAAGCTTGTATCCGTAAATTCTCTTAATATCCTTAAAACGAATAAGTACATCACGAACAAAATCGTATCTGTCTTCTTCCGCACATTTTTCGATCATTTCGATAAGAGCACGACGACGAACAACGTAAATACCGCAGGAAATTGTTGAAGACTTTGCCACTATGGGTTTTTCTTCAAACTCTTCGATTCTGTGGTCCTCATTCATCTTAACCGTTCCGAAACGATCAAGATTATTAAGATCGTTTGCATCCTTACAAACAACTGTAATATCAGCCTTCTTGTCGATATGATATTCAAGAAGCTTATTGTAATCCATCTTATAAACGCAGTCACCCGATGCAATGATAACATAAGGCTCATGACTGTTTCGTAAGAATGAAAGGTTCTGATAAATTGCATCAGCCGTTCCTCTGTACCAGTAGTTGTTTTCAGCAGTAACGGTAGGAGTAAATACGTAAAGTCCTCCCTGCTTACGACCGAAATCCCACCACTTTGATGAACTTAAGTGTTCTCCCAGGCTTCCTGCATTATACTGTGTAAATACGCCAACCTTCTGAATGTGAGAGTTTGACATATTACTTAATACGAAGTCAATACTTCTGAAACTACCCGCAATGGGCATTGCTGCAACTGCACGATGAGCAGCCAGCTCTTTCATACGATGAGTGGATGTACCACCCGCCAAAACAATACCTATAGCTCTCATCTGCCGTCACCTACCTTTATAATACTTTTACCGCCGGGCAATACGTTTCCGGGATAGTCATTTGCCGTTGTCTCTCCGGATATAACCGTATTCTTTCCGATATGTACATTACTGGGAATAACGGAAGCTTCTGCCACGGTAATAAGTCCTGCATTGTAAATGCCGGGATTGATATCGTTGTCTGCTTCGTCACCTTCGCCGATAACAACGTTCTCGCCCACTGTAACCGCTTCGGCAAGAATTGCCTTGTTAAGCTGAGAGCCCTTTCCGATTGTGCTGCGGCTCATGATAATAGAGTCTCTGACTACCGCGCCTTCTTCAATCGTAACTCCGCATCCGATAACGGAATTGTATACCTGACCGTAAATCTCACTTCCTTCACCGATAATACTCTTTTCAATATAAGAGCCGGCACTGAAGTACTGAGGAGGAAGTGTATCGGATTTAGTATAAATCTTCCAATATTCTTCATACAGGTTGAATTCGGGAACTATATCGATAAGTTCCATGTTTGCCTGCCAGTATGATTCAAGAGTTCCTACATCCTTCCAGTAGCCTGTGAATTCATATGCAAACAACGGTGAACCTTTATCCTTGCAGTAAGGAATAACATGCTTACCAAAGTCAAGACCGGGCTGATCTGCCAATGCAATAAGTGATTCCTTTAAAGTCTTCCAGTTGAATATGTAAATACCCATAGAAGCGAGATTTGAACGGGGATGCTCAGGCTTTTCTTCGAAGTCTGTAATCTGTCCCTTATCGTCGGTAATCATAATGCCGAATCTCTTTGCTTCTTCCATAGGAACAGGCATAACCGCGATTGTTACATCGGCATTATTTGCCTTATGATATTCAAGCATTACCTCGTAATCCATTTTATAAATATGGTCACCGGAAAGAATAAGAACATACTCGGGATTGTATGTTTCCATGTAATCGATATTCTGATAAATCGCATTTGCGGTTCCGGTATACCACTCACTGTTTTCACTCTTTTCATAAGGAGGAAGAACCGTTACACCACCGATGTTACGGTCTAAGTCCCACGGAATACCGATGCCGATATGTGTGTTAAGTCTAAGTGGCTGGTACTGTGTAAGAACACCTACGGTGTCTACCCCGGAATTGATACAGTTTGATAACGGAAAGTCGATAATTCTGTACTTACCGCCGAAAGATACTGCCGGCTTGGCCATTTTGGATGTCAGAACTCCGAGTCTGCTTCCCTGACCTCCTGCGAGCAGCATGGCAATCATTTCTTTTTTTATCATATGTTTACCCTCGCAATTTATTTTTGCGTACAAAAGCGCAAATTATATAGCTATCTAAAGTTTAATATATTATGGTAAATTTCGCAAATGTTTTATTTCGTTTTCGTTATTTTTCGGTAAACATTCACAAAAATACAATATGCTAAACAGATTTACCTTTTCTGTTGCGGGTGGTATACTCAAAAAAAGTTATTTCAAAGGAGCAGCATTTTATGAATATAGATTTTAACACTCCAAAACATGTTTATTTTATCGGTATCGGCGGCATAAGTATGTCTGGTCTTGCAAGCATTCTTCTTTCACAGGGGTACAAAGTATCAGGCTCCGATTCCAAGGAATCCGAATTAACCCGCGAACTTGAAGCAAAGGGCGCGACTGTATATTACGGACAGGAAGAATCCCATATACCCTCCGACGCGGATCTCGTTGTTTATACTGCTGCCATAAGAGAAACAAATCCCGAATATATTCATATGAAGGAATCCGGAATCCCTCACATGACCAGAGCCGAGTTTCTGGGGCTTCTTATGAAAAATTATAAAATTCCCGTCGCAATAAGCGGCACCCACGGAAAAACAACAACCACTTCAATGATTTCAGAGATTTTTCTTGAAGCCGAATTTAATCCAACCCTCTCGGTCGGCGGTATTGTTCAGTCCGTCGGTTCAAACACACGCGTCGGCGGATCTGATTATTTTGTTTTTGAGGCATGCGAATACACAAACAGTTTTTTAAGCTTCTTCCCCAAAATTTCCGTTATATTAAATGTCGAAGAAGATCATATGGATTTCTTTAAAGATATTGATGATATAAGAAATTCCTTCAATAAATTTGCACAAATTCTCCCATCCGACGGACTTTTGGTAATTAACGGCGAAATCCCGTCAATTGAAAAGGTTACAGACAATGTGGCCTGCCCTGTAGTAACGTACGGTTCGAATGATTGCTTCGACTACTGGCCTTCGAATATATCCTTCGATGACGAAGCCCGTCCGTCTTATATATGTCATGTCAAAAAAACCGGTGAGGCGTTTAAGGTTACCCTGGGTGTAACCGGTAAGCACAACGTTATGAATTCCCTTGCGGCAATTGCTGTGGCAGACAGTTTGGGCGTCGGACATGAAACAACCGTCAAAGCATTAACCGCCTGCTCCGGTTCAAAACGGCGCTTTGAGCACAGAGGAAGCTTTAACGGCGTAACGGTAATTGATGACTACGCTCACCATCCTACCGAAATCGAAGCAACCCTCAAAGCGTGCGAGAACTACCCTCACAAAACACTTTGGTGCGCTTTTCAGCCCCATACTTATACAAGAACAAAAGCCTTTTTAAATGATTTTGCACGTGTTTTATCACTTGCTGACCACGTTGTTCTTGCCGATGTATACCCCGCGCGTGAAAAGGATATTTACGGTTGCAATTCTTCAAATTTGTATGAAGAAATAGTCAAGCTCGGAACCCGTTGCACATATCTTCATTCTTTTGAAGAAATTGAGGAATTTTTACACAAAAATTGTATCAACGGTGATTTGTTGATAACTATGGGGGCCGGAGATATAGTAAAAATCGCAGATAACCTGACATCCGAATAACTTATCCACATTATCCACTTTTTTCAGTGTACTTATGTAACTCAGTAAAAAAGTGGATAATTTATTTTATAATCCTTGATTTTTCAAGGGTTGCAAAAACTTATCCACATTATCCACTTTTTGACATATGTATCACCTTTGGCGTGGGCATTTCTTTTTCGTCACATTACCCATTTGTTTTTAAAAAATGCCATGCTAAAATCACAGAGTCAATTTTATTAGTGTGGGGTTATCAATGAGTTTAAATGTAACAAGCGACGAAAGAATAAACGCAACCGTCGTTTCAAATATCTTTATCGATGAATATATGCGCGATGCAAATGATGCACAGGTAAAGGTCTATCTTTACCTCCTTCGTATGATGAGCGCAGGGCTTGCCACCGGCGTGGCTGAAATTGCCGATTATTTTAATCATACCGAGCGTGATGTCATCAAAGCACTGGATTATTGGGAGAAGCGCGGTCTTTTATCCCTTGAATACGATGACGGAGCACTTACCGGCATCCGTTTTCTTCCCATAAAGTCAAAGAACTCCAAAGCTGTGGCCGTATCCGCGTCCGCAGAGATTAAAGAAGAGGCACCTCATCAGGTGGCTTTGACCGTTGTTCCCGATGAAGAGCCCGAAAAAGCATATAACGAAAACATTTCATATTCACGCGATCAGATTCGTGCCTTTAAAAACAACGTCGAAACAGGTCAGATTGTTTTTATTGCCGAGCAGTATTTAAAAAGAACATTATCGATGGGGGATATTCAGGCACTTTATTTTATTGTTGACGAGCTTAAATTCACCTGTGAAATGACTGATTATCTTCTGCAGTACTGTATCAACCGTGGAAAAGACAGTTTTTCATATATAAAAAAGGTAGCAATTAACTGGGCCCAGTCAGGTATCACAACTCCCAGGCAGGCAAAGGAGCTTGCCGCAAGTCGCTACGATAAGTACGTTTACACTGTACTTAAGGCTCTCGGAAAAAGCAGTATTCCCCAGCCTCCCGAAGCCGAAATGGTTATTCGTTGGCACAAGGAACTGGATTTCACAATAGATGTTATTCTCGAAGCCTGCAATCGAACTGTGCTGGCGACCGATTCCCACCGCCTCGAATATTGTGATAAAATTCTTTCGAATTGGAAGAAGTCCGGCATAAAAGATCTCGCGGATGTGTCAGCATCCGATACAAATCACAAAAAGAACAAAACTGCGGCAAAGAGTTCTTCTTTCAACAGGATGCAGCAGAACGATTATGACTTTGACGAGCTTGAAAAGCTTTTGAGCGGAAATTAATTCGGTATGAGGACAACATGGGTTTCAGAGATATTCAATATGACGAAATAACAAAAAGATACGATCGCACACGAATGGAAAACAATCGCATCCTCTCCGAAAGAAGAGATGCGGTATATGCAGCCATTCCGGAGTTTAAAGCAATCGACGATGAAATAGTGGATCTTTCGTTGGAAACTGCCAGAAAAAAGATGGCCGGTGATGAAAATGTTCTTGCCGGGTTGCACGAAAAGATAGAAGAACTTCGTTCAAAAAAAAGTGTTCTTCTTTCAAATGCAGGCTATCCTGCAGATTACCTAAAACCCGTATACACCTGCCCGGACTGCAAGGATACCGGATATATAAATCACGAAAGATGTCATTGCTTCACAAGACAGATTACCGATTTTTTATATGACCAGTCAAATATTCGAGCATTTCTTAATGATAACAATTTTTCAACACTTTCATATGAATACTACGAGGGAACAGATCTTGAACGCTTCAAAAAAGCCGTTGGCTTATGCCATTCTCTCGTAGACAATTTCAAACACGAAAAAGGAAATATACTCTTTTACGGTACCGTCGGAACCGGTAAATCCTTCCTTTCCGGCTGTATTGCAAAGGAGCTTCTCGAAAAGGCTTATTCCTGTATTTATTTCAGTGCAATCAACCTTTTTGAGCAGATTGCAAAAGAAACATTTCATTCTTCTTCAAAGGATGAACTTTACAATCTGTATGAATATATTTATAATTGTGACTGCCTTATTGTGGATGATTTGGGAACGGAGACAACCAACTCCTTTATCGAATCTCAACTGTTTGCGCTTATAAATGAACGCAGTTTAAGAAACAAATCCACCATAATTTCTACCAATTTGTCATTGGAGGATATAAGGGACCGCTATTCAGACCGTGTTCTCTCAAGGATTGCAAGTGCTTATTCTGTCCTTCGTTTATCCGGAAGCGATATCAGAATTCAGAAAAAGGCAAATGTCAGAAAGTGAGGAATCCATTTAATGGGTAACCAGGAGATCAGAAATCTCGAGACAATTCCAGTAGGTTCTTTAGGAATTATTCCTTTAAAAGGAATAACGGAAATGGGCGAGAAAATTGACAAGTATCTTGTCAAATGGCGTGAGGAACGTGAAAACGAGCACAAAGAGAGTCTCGCGTTTGAAGGTTATATGCGTCCTTCCTATATTCTTAAAGCAAATGTTCCCAGATTCGGTTCAGGCGAAGCCAAAGGACTTATCCTTGAATCTGTAAGAGGAACAGATCTCTACCTTTTGGTAGACGTATGTAATTATTCATTGACTTATTCAATGGGCGGACATGAAAACCACATGTCACCCGACGATCATTATCAGGATTTAAAGAGAATCATCGCAGCAGTCGGCGGTAAAGCAAGAAGAATAACAGTTATCATGCCTTTCCTGTATGAAAGCCGTCAGCACAAGCGTACAGCACGTGAATCACTTGATTGTGCTGTTGCACTTCAGGAACTCGTAGCAATGGGCGTTGACAATATTATTACATTTGATGCTCATGATCCCAGAGTCCAGAATGCGATTCCCCTTCATGGTTTCGAAACAGTACAGCCTGCATATCAGTTTGTCAAAGGTCTTCTTAAAAATGTGCCCGGTTTGAACATTGATTCCGATCATATGATGATGATTAGCCCGGACGAAGGTGGTATGAGTCGTTCAATCTACCTTGCAAACGTTCTTGGTATTGATATGGGTATGTTTTACAAGCGCCGCGATTATACAAAGATTGTTAACGGCCGTAATCCTATAGTTGCTCACGAATTCCTTGGTTCAAGCGTTGAAGGCAAGGATGTAATTATTATGGACGATATGATTTCTTCAGGCGAAAGCGTGCTTGAAGTTGCCGCAAACTTAAAGGAACGTAAAGCAAACAAGATTTTCGTTTGTTCCACATTCGGCCTTTTCACAAATGGTCTCGACCGTTTCGACAAGGCATACGAAGACGGACTTATCACTCGAGTACTTACAACAAACTTGATTTATCAATCTCCTGAGCTTCTTTCAAGAGAATGGTACATCAACTGTGACATGAGTAAGTACATCGCATACATCATCGATACGCTTAACCATGATACTTCCATCAGCGACCTTCTTGATCCTGTTGAAAGAATCCAAAAGATTGTTAATAAGTATAAGATGGGTGAGTTATAATTTTCCGATAGCCCTTCAGATAATTTATATTTACGATAAAATAAGGAACTCCGAGAAATCGAAGTTCCTTTTTTGACTGCCTTTTATAACCATGCCGTTTAAGAATGTTTTCCAATCGGTAAACTATTAGCTTATTTGACCAATTAATAATTCGGAACATATGTTATAAACTGATTACCGTTTTTCTCAAATATATCTTCCGCTTCATTTCGACCAATCTTGTAGGTTCCACCCTGTGGATCCATCAACACAACGCTTATCTGATTGAATCCTATCAACAGTTTGGCACCCCCATCATCGTACAGAACCAAAACAGGAATATCTCTGTTAACATAGTAAAGCATGCTGTCCATTGAACATCCTGTCAGATTCAACACATCACAATCCTCAAGTGCCTCTTCCATAATCGAAAGAACCGTTTCTCCTCTTCCCAAAAGATATTCCGTATTGCGCACCGATCCCGAATATTCAAGAAGTTTATTAAGACTGTAAACAAGACTGTCTTCATCACCGCCGGTCTTTTCAAATGACAGGTTCATTATCTGATTTCGTTGAGCCATATTTGCCCTGTACCATACATAATAACCCTGATCATCCAGAACAGTGCCGTAATTCTCATTTGCATACTTGACGGCATCGGCTTCATTTGTTCCTATTTTCTGAAGTTTACCTTTAAAATATACATAGTAATGAGCCTTCTGTGAAACATTATCACCAAGGTATATTTCGCGGCTTCCCTCATAGATTACTTCCTTGGGATTTATGAAAGTTGTTTTTCCGGAAGCTTCCTTTTTGAACTTGATTCTGACAATTGTTTCATAAACATCATCGATAGCGGTTTGAACAACATTCTGAAGCGATTCCTTGTCCTGATTGTTTGTCATATAATCATTTGCATACGCGTCAAACCTCAGTTCGTCCCCGGCATGCTTGGTTACACGCGTGAGAGAAAGAAGATTGTCTATAATATCAACTTTAGTAATGTATACTCCCGGTTCTTCATAGGTTTTCAGTCGATTGCCTTCCCTGTTTTGAATTATCATGCAGTACATCGGGAAGGTTATTCTTCCTGCATTGTCTTTGAGAACATCACTTTTTACGCATAGTCCATATATAAAATCTTCATTAATGAATGCAATCGGTTTGATATATTCCCCTTCCGGAGCATCAATTGTTTTTATCTTCTCGTTGTTCAGGTTCATTACAACAAGACTTTCTGAAGAGTTGACATCATTTCCAATCTGCCAGACAATCGACGAACCTGAAGCAGACACGCTGTACATGTTGTCTTCAAGATCCACAACCATTTCCTGAATTTCTTTTGTTGCGGTATTGTAAGAATAAATGGAACGGTCAAGCATAAAGTAAAACGAGCCTGCCGTGTTCAGATATGCCAATTCATCAATTTCGCTGATAACCATCTCCGGTGCCTTGTTTGATGAAATAAACATTGACTCTTCCAGCGTTTTGTTTACCCCATCATATCTGTAAAGAGTAAGACCTACCTTTCCTTCGTATGTACCGCGGTTCATATATCCATATACCGCAAACCACACATTTCCTATTTCATCAACACGGAGAACCTTTATCTTATGGTTTCCGTTTGTGGTTCGGGCATCAAAATTGTAATCATCATAAAAAGAAAAAAGTTTTACATACTCGTTCTCGGCAACATTATAGCAAATGAGTTTTCCCTCATTGACAAAAGCGAAGGTATTTCCGTCCTCGCTCTCGGCAAGTCCTATCTCGTAATCCGTGATTCCGAGAGTCAGCGTACTGCCTGCAAATGCCGGTTCCTTTTCATCACTTATCTGGTGCATTGTTCTCTCATAGTCAAGAAGATATGTCACATCCGTTGTATATTTAATTCGGTAAATCTCTTCGGTAAAAAACTTTTCCTCATAGCCGCTCACATTTAATCCGAGAATATACTTAACCGAAACTACAGCAGTTTCCGAAGCAAGTTCCTTTATGGTCGCAATCGGTGAAGTAATATTATAAAAATTTAATCCGGCAAAAGCCAGCTGTTCCATCGAACTGTGAATATTGACATATGCCAGTGTCGAATTATCTCCTGTATGATTCGACTCCATATAGCCTCTCAGTTCTTCATTTGTTACTGTGGAATTTTCTTTCGACTGAAAGTCAAGAACAAAAGCAAGTTTTTCCCTTGCACAATACAACGGAGCATCGATAACTCTTGTATGATACATTACCGGTGTTCCCGTTCCTATATCCAGAAAAATCTGCATAGAATATTCTTTATAAGAATCAATTAATCCCTTGAAGCTTACATTGGCGGAAACAGCATAATTATCTTCTTCATAGTCTGCTACATCGATACTTTCGATAAGGCGGTCACCTTCAACATTCCTAAGCTTGACAGTGATTTTATCAATCATTCTTCCGTATTTGACAATACGAAAAGAAACCCCTCTCGAATCATCCAAAGGGGTTATGCTGTCTCTGAGAAGAGCCACATCCATGTCCTGTGTATATCCATACATCTCATTGATTGATGTACCGCCGAGATTCATATAAATCACCGGAAGTGTAGCTGTGTCCATCTCTTTTGTTGTGTTCACGTTTCCCCTGTTCATGTAGTATCCCGACAATGTCAGCGTTACTGTAAAAACAAAAAGGGAAGCGATAATTTTAAGTATCGTGTTTTTCATTCTTTTTACTAGTAGAAAATATGATTACCTATACGAATTCCTTCCAGGCCTTCAATCGGTGTTCTGAAATATACGCAATTTCCGACATTTGTAGCTCCGCCCATCGCGGCATCCGCTGCTCTGTAGCAGCTCTCGGTAGCTTTATTTACCGAAAGAGCATATGCAAGTCGTCCGCTTCCTGCTGGAGAAAATTGCGACTTCTGATAAATAACACCCGACATAGTGGAAGGATATACAGGACTTCGTAATCTGTTTATAACTACCGCACCGACAGCAACCTGTCCTTCGTACGGTTCACCGCCTGCTTCACAATAAATCAGATTCGCAAGCAGATATCTGTCTCCGTCATCAAAAGATATTTCCGAAAGATCTCTCCATACCGAATTTGCAGATAACTGCGACAGTCTAATTTCTTCAGCAAGTTTCTTCTTCAATGCCTCAATATCTGCATTCTTATCTTCAAGTTCTTTTTCTTTTTCAAGATACTCTGCCTCTGCATCATCAATCATCAAATCATATTTTTTCACCTTTGATGATGTTTCACTGATAACTTCCTGAACATGTTTCTTCTCAGCCTCTGCATCTGCCTTCAGAATCTCCAGTTCAACGTGGTCGCTTTTAAGTTTTGCATCCAGGTCTTCTATTTCGATTCGTGTAGCCTGGTACTCATTAAACTTTGTCTGATCGTATGAAGCAAGCTGATCCACATAGTTGCTTAAAGTAATAAGATCTGAAAAGCTTTTTGCTTGAAAGATAATGTCGAGATAAAGTGTTTCGCTATCTTCATACATAAACTTTATTCTCTTCATCATAGCTTCATACTGAGCTATTTCCGTTTCCCTTGCCAAAGCCAGTTCTTCCTGCGTACGGGCAATTTCTTCTTCTTTCGCAGTAATCTGATTCTCCAGGTCCTCAAGTACTTCACTTATTTTTTCAAGATCACCGTTTAGGCTTTTGATTTCTTTTTTCAGCGTTGACTGCTTACTGTTAAGATCATCAATTTTGTTATCAGCGTCTTCAAGTTCTTTTTCGAGCTGCTTTTTTTCTTTTTCGGCTTCATTAATCTGTTCCTGTGTTGTTTTTGAAGCCTGTGCCACATACGGTGTCTGTGATGCGGCAATCAAAAGAATAAGCGCTATCGCAAGTCCTCTTTTTAACCGGTATTTCAAGTTTGTTTCCTCTTATAAATCCATTTCTATTTTTCTGCCGGTACGTTCATATTTGTAGTACTTAACCCCCGCTGCATCAAGCATCATCTTTGATGCTTTTGTGGACGGAGTGTCGGCATATTTGTCGCTATCATATATTATCGTTGTTATCCCCGATTGAATAATGGCTTTTGCACATTCATTGCAGGGAAAAAGTGACACATAAATTTTTGCACCCTCAAGACTGCCTCCCCGATAATTCAAAATGGCATTCAATTCACTGTGCGTAACAAAGGGATACTTTGTCTGTAAAGTCTCACCCTCCCTGTCCCAGGGAAATTCTTCATCCGAACAATTCTTCGGAAAACCGTTATACCCCATTGAAAGAATCTTATTGTCTGAACTGACAATGCAGGCCCCCACCTGTGTGTTAGGATCCTTTGATCGCATTCCCGAAAGAACGGATACACCCATAAAATATTCGTCCCAGGAAATATAGTCTTTTCGCTTCATCATACCCTCATCACTCCCTCGGACTCAGCCGAGGGATTTATATCATATTAATCTTACTTTTACACTATTTTGTTCCGAAAATTCTGTCACCTGCATCACCGAGACCGGGAACAATATACGCATGTTCATTTAGTTTCTCATCAAGAGCACCGATGTACATATCTACATCAGGATGAGCAGCTTTCATTCTTTCCACACCTTCAGGAGCGGCAATGATGCACATAAAATGAATATTCTTGCACCCCTTATCCTTGAGCATCTGAATGGCTGCCACAGAAGATCCGCCTGTAGCAAGCATGGGATCAACAACAAAAATTTCCCTTTCTCCGCAATCTTCAGGAAGCTTGCAGTAATACTCAACAGGTTCATGTGTTTTGGGATCTCTGTAAAGTCCGATATGTCCGACTTTCGCGGCAGGAATAAGCTCAAGCATTCCGTCAACCATGCCAAGGCCTGCTCTCAAAATGGGAATAATAGCCATTTTCTTTCCCTTGAGTTCTTTAACCGTAGTTTTGCAGATAGGTGTTTCAATATCAACATCGGCAAGTTCAAGGTCACGAGTAGCTTCATAACAAATAAGTTCTGCTATTTCGGAAATTGTCTGTCTGAAATCCTTTGTTCCTGTTTCTTTTCTTCTGATGAATCCAATCTTGTGCTGAATAAGCGGATGATCCATTACTACAACTTTTGCCATATTCCCTCTCCTTTTATATGTAATGTTATTTCACAAAATTAATCTTCAATCTGTGCAACGCGACGAGCATGTCTTTCTTCGCCCGAAAATTCTGTATCAAGGAATGTATCTACAATCTTCATCGCAAGATTCTGTCCCACAATTCCGGCTCCGATTGCCAATACGTTTGCATCATTGTGAAGTCTTGTAAGTTCTGCGCTTACTGAGTCAGAACAAAGTGCACATCTGATTCCTTTGAACTTATTAGCGGTAATTGAAATACCGATACCGGTCGTACAGATTACAATTCCCTTCTCAAATTTCCCGCTCTGCACAGCCTCGGCAACCTTTTTGCCGTAGACAGGATAGTCGCAGGATGACTTGTCCGGACATCCCATATCAATATATTCGATTCCTCTTTCCTCAAGATGTTTCATTACCTGAATGCGAAGATCGTATCCGCCGTGATCGCTTCCGATTGCTATCATTTCAGTTTCCTCCTGTTTTATGCATTAATAATCTGATGACCTGCTGCCTTTATCAGTCTGTTCATCGTAGCTTGCCCAACACCCGAGCCTTCAAATGACTCCGAATATATCAGTTCAGCTTCATCATCATCAAATTCTCGTAATATTTTAAAAAGAAAATGAGCAGCATCATTTTCATTTCCTCTATGCCCGATGCTTTTCACCTCAAATGCAGCGTCATATTTATCTTTGGTTTCCTCTGTGGCAATAACACCGACCTTAATTCCCTTGACCAGTTGTTCGCGCCCGAGACGGTTTATTGTTTGTATTACGTCATCTGTCGCGCCATCCACAATCGCAAGCTCGGCCCTTGGAGCATAATGACGATATTTCATTCCGGGTGCTTTCGGAGGAGTTTTACAGTCGGCATCTATTATGGCTCTGTCCCAGGAAACTTCTTCTTTTAAAGCCTCCTCAAGCATTTTCTGCGTCACAAATCCAGGTCGTAATATTATAGGTTTTCCTTCGGTTAAATCTACAATTGTGGATTCCAGTCCCACATCCGAAGATCCGCCGTCAATAATCATTTCTATTCGCCCGTCCATGTCTTCAATAACATATTTGGCTACTGTCGGGCTCGGGCGTCCCGAAATATTTGCACTCGGTGCAGCCACATATCCGCCGGAGGCTTCTATAAACGCTCTGGCAATTTTATTGGAAGGCATTCTTACCGCAACAGTGTCGAGTCCGCCTGTAGTTTCTTTTGGAACAATATCCGATTTCATAAAAATCATTGTTAACGGCCCCGGCCAAAAAGCTTCGGCAAGTTTAACGGCATCTTCGGGTATTTCCTTTACAATTTGAGCCACATGTTCCATGTCCGTAACATGAACAATCAGCGGATTATCCGAAGGTCTTCCCTTAGCGGCATATATTTTCTTCGACGACTCGGGATTTAAGGCATCTCCTCCGAGGCCGTATACCGTTTCAGTCGGAAAAGCTACCAATCCGCCTTTTTTTATGACATCTCCCGCTTCTTTTAAAGCAGTAAAATCTATATTATTTTCATCGGTTATAACAACTTTGGTAATCATCTTTGTACAAAACTCCATAGTTGGAATTATTATAGCATTTTCATATTAATTCTTCAATTATACGTAATAATAAATGCGTGTCCTCCTCGCACACCTGTACTGCTTTTGTATCCCACGGTCGTCGTATTCTTTTTAAACACACACAAATCGGCAATGCATTTTTGATTATTAATGTGAACAAGTTTCCAATTGCACAAAAAGAGCCCTCGTTTTTCGGTATGTATCAAAAACTACAATACATATCATCACTTCGAAGGCTCTAAAATATTTACTGCATATATTCAGCTATGGCATCCCATATATTGGCGGTTTCCTGTCCCAAACACCATGAGGCCACACCGCCGAGATTGTATTTTTTCATTACGCTTAATCTGACTCTGACCGAATCTTCGTCTTCAAGCCATATCTGGTACAGAGTGTCACCCAAAGTCATTTCAGTGTAATTCTGATTGGTTTCTTCATCCCATGTTGTTTCCATACCGTTTCTCTTAATAAAATCATTCTGGGTATGCATTGTTACCGCTTCGGATGTCACATCGCTGCCTGTAGTTTTCCATACACGGGTATAAAAAGGAATGGCATTAATTACATGACTTGCTTCCGCAACTTTAAGCGTGTTCGCAATTCCTTCATCCATCCACGAAACTGTTGAAACCGAACCGACATCACTGCCCTGATAATGTTCATCATATCCCATGATAACCAGATAATCCGCGAATAAAGCCTGCTCAGCACGGTTATAATGAGCGGTATATTCGGTCGGAACATAGTTATCTACCGATACAACAAGATTATTTTCATGGCATGCAAGTGATAATTCTCTGATAAACTGTACATATCCCGGAGTAGTGTTTGAATCCATACTTTCGAAGTCCACATTTATGCCATCGATTCCGTATTCCAGAGCACTTGCAACAATGTTGTTGACCAAACTTCTTCTTCGGCTTGTATAATTCAAAACTTCATATGTATCAACATTTGTTCCGCTGTGGAAATTTTGAACAGCCGCCCAAACCTCAATATCAAGTGCATGAGCTTTATCTACATAACTGTGGTCTCCGATTGAGTTGATGTTTCCTTCGTTATCGGTAAGCCAGTACCACGTGGGAGATATTACATTAAGAAGCTGACAGTTGTAAGTGGCATTTGATAAAGTTCCTCCGTCCTGAGGATATTCCATATTATGCCAGGTCATATTTATCCTATAGTCCCGTGTAAGATATGTGAATTTCTCATCCATTGCGGTAGTAACCACCGAGGGTATCTCTTTTGCAATATCTTTTAATTTTGAATTCTCAACATATCCTATAAAGCAATCCGAAGTTTTAACCTTCGACCATTTCTCATCAAGTTCTTCGATAAAAACGACCTTTTCGCCCTCTTTGACATCGGTAAGTATTTCGCTTTTTACACCTGCTCGCCAGCGAACCTGCGTATCGCTTTTAACTGTGGCGACCGTTTCTTCTTCCCACTTTACATAAACCTGCAGCCTGTTGGGATTCTCGTACAAAACGTACTGAAAATTAACGAATTTCTGAATAAAATCGGCAGCAATGTATAAGGTATCTTTTTTAATCTGCCATATATCGCAGTTACAGTTTAATGAATCACCGCCCCTTATATCCACAGCGCTTTTTGAGCCTGATGCAGCCTCGTAAGTTGTTGTTGCGGTGGAATAAAGCAACAGTTCCTCATTGCTGTCATAATAAAATCTTTCGGTTAAAAATTCTTTGATGAAGGAAATATCGAAGTATACTCCTCCGTCAAGAAGTTTTGCATAACGGTCAATTCTCTCGTTCTGCATAAAGATCGGAACGTCCTCAGAACTGTATATTTCAAAATATTCGTTCAAATCCGCACGGTCCTGTCCGTAGGAATAGCGTTCATAAACAACGCCTCCGAAACTAACTCCCAATATAACTATGATAAGGATGATTGCAATAATCACCGGAATAGCTTTCTTCATATAGATTTACTCCTCTCAACCGCACATAATTATATCAGACAAATACGTAATCGTCATTAAAAAATCTGTTAAGACATTACCACACGTCTCCCCATATTATAATTTATGCGATACGTACGTAATTCAGTTCGGAAAGATTGCCTTCCTCGGAATATTTAAATCCCGGCCTGTAATGTTCACCGGCACTTGCCATCTTCCTGGCCACCTGATCGGGTGTTGCCGGCTTTCCGTTCAAAAAAAGACTGACCCCATAATCCACAAGCCTTTCAAGCTTTCTAAATAGATAATCATCCCGTTTCATTTTTGTTAATCCTCCATTCTCTCCGGTTTGCTCGCACCGGTATTTCCGTGATAATAAATAACAAAAGTGCCGAGCATGCACTGTTACATACAAACGTTCCGTCTGCATTCTTTTTTAAATACAAAAAATACTCATAATGCGGTTACACTTACCTGCATTACAGAAAAAAGAATTATTTTGGTGATAAAAAGAGAAGAATAACAGTCGAACAGTTAACACATCAGATCTGTGTGATTGTCCGTAGATATATTCAGATAACTCTTAAGAACCGACGTTTGCTTTCCGTCGGGTAAAAGAACAAAAAAGAAAATTGAATTTACTTTATATGTTCAAATCCGTCGCCCCTTTCCGAATGCGGATTGGCGGAACCTTTGTATGGTAATAATACACAAATTTTGTCTCTATTGCAAGTACTATTTTTGTTTATTTTTGATTATTTTTCTTTTCAAAGGCTAAGTTCTAATATTTTCATAAACTAAACTCACGGTTACTTGACGTAAGCACGAGAAAATAATAAAATTTGAACACAAAGAAAGGAAGGAGGACCTCCGTATGAAAATCGAAAAAGTAAATGACCATCAGATAAGATGCACTCTTACCAAAGAGGACCTGGCTTCCAGAAAACTCAAGATAAGCGAACTTGCGTATGGTTCAACCAAAGCAAAGGCTCTGTTCCGCGACATGATGGAAATGGCCAATTATGAATACGGTTTTGAAGCTGACAACATTCCGTTGATGATAGAAGCAATACCTATGAATTCGGAATGTATTGTTCTTATAATTACAAAAGTTGAGGATCCCGAGGAACTCGATACAAGATTTTCCAAGTTTGCCCCCGGTGTTTCCGATGAAGATGCAGATGATGACGATTCCGTTTTGGATGATGATATAACAGCCCTCGCTGATGATGCAGATGTCACCGGGCTAGCGGATTTATTCAACAAATTTAAGGATGCCATCGAGCAGAAAGCCGATGACGTAAAGAAAAATGTCCGTTTTGAAGGAATGGCTTTTTCATTTGATACCATGAAAAGTGTAGGTGAAGTAGCCAGAACACTCAACACATTCTATACTGATGAAAGCAAACTTTACAGGAACAACAAAACAGGCGAGTATCTCCTGATACTCAAACGTGACAAAATGGATATGATTGATTTTGTCAAAGCCTGCAACCTCGCATCTGAATTTGGTGGACCGCTTAAAGGCTCTCACCTCGGCGAAGCTTATCTTGAGGAACATTACGAAGCCATTTGTCCCAAAGATGCGCTCTCTGTCGTATCTTTTTTATAATTCAAACGCAAAATCGGGCAGAAACTATTGCTTCTGCCCGATTTCTACATTTCGCATATTTAAAGCCCGCAGTCGTTTTCCGTCCGCGGGCTTTATGACTTTTATAACTCTTCAATAGCCTTTAAAAGTGAATCTACATCTATTCCGTGAACCATCGCTGCTTCTTCAAGGCTTTCAGCCTGAGATGCAGGACATCCGAGGCAGTGCATTCCGGCCTCAAGAAGAACGGGAGCAACTTCGGGAGCCTTAACAAGAAGTTCACCGATTGTCATATCTTTTGTAATTCCCTGCATAATAGTACCTCCTTCTTTTTCTAGTGTTAATATACAGCAAAGATTGTACTAAATCAAGATAAGCTCAAAACTGCGCAATAACTACATTTGTATTAAAAAAAGAACAAGCATTTTCTTGACGATGACAGATGCCAAAGACTATAATATTGCTACACTAAATTGTTGCTGAAGTTGGGTTTACCCCAAACGGACAAAATACAAACAGGAGGCATTTTTGCAATGAGACCAGAATGGACAGATTTTGTAGGCGGCAAGTGGGAGAATGAAATCAACGTACGTGATTTCATTCAGAAGAATTACACACCCTATGATGGTGATGATTCTTTCCTTGCAGCAGCTACACAGAACACAAAAGACTTATGGGCACAGGTATTAGAGCTCAGTAAGAAGGAAAGAGAAGCAGGCGGCGTTCTTGATATGGACACAAAGGTTATCTCTACTATTACTTCTCACGGACCCGGATACCTTGACAAAACAAAGGAAACAATCGTTGGTTTCCAGACAGACAAGCCCTTCAAGCGTTCAATGCAGCCTTACGGTGGTATCCGTATGGCCGAAAAGGCTTGTGCTGATAACGGCTACACAGTAGATCCCGAAATCAGTGAGTTCTTCTCAACACACAGAAAGACACACAATGCAGGTGTATTTGATGCTTACAACGATGAAATGAGAGCATGCCGTTCTTCACACGTAATCACAGGTCTTCCTGATGCTTACGGACGTGGACGTATCATCGGCGACTACAGAAGAATCGCTCTTTACGGTATCGACAGACTTATTGAAGACAAGATCGACCAGAAGAATTCCACAGGACGTGTTATGACAGATGAAGTTATCCGTCTTCGTGAAGAAATCTCAGAGCAGATCGTTGCATTAAAGATGATGAAGGAAATGGCAGCTTCTTACGGTTGCGATATTTCTAAGCCCGCATCAAACGTGCAGGAAGCTATCCAGGCTACATACTTCGGATACCTTTCAGCAGTTAAGGAGCAGAACGGTGCTGCTATGTCACTCGGACGTACTTCAACATTCATCGACTGCTTCGCAGAAAGAGACTTAAAGAAGGGAACATTCACCGAAGAGCAGATTCAGGAATTCGTTGATCACTTCATCATGAAGCTTCGTTGCGTTAAGTTCGCTCGTACACCTGAATACAACCAGATTTTCGCCGGTGACCCTGTATGGGTAACAGAATCAATCGGTGGTGTTGGTGTTGACGGACGTCACATGGTAACAAAGATGAGCTTCCGTTACCTTCACACATTAACAAACCTTGGTTCAGCTCCCGAACCTAACCTTACAGTTCTCTGGTCAACAAGACTTCCTGAAAACTTCAAGAAGTTCTGTGCTAAGATGTCTATCCAGTCATCTTCAATCCAGTACGAAAACGATGATCTTATGCGTGTAACACACGGTGATGACTACGGTATCGCTTGCTGCGTATCTTCAATGAGAATCGGTAAAGAAATGCAGTTCTTCGGTGCACGTGCTAACCTTGCTAAGTGCTTACTTTACGCTCTTAACGGTGGTATCGACGAAGTTACAAAGAAGCAGGTTGGACCTAAGTACCGTCCTGTAGAAGGTGACTATCTTGATTACGACGATGTTATGGCTAAGTATACAGACATGATGGAATGGCTTGCTGATGTATATGTAAATACACTTAACGTAATCCACTACATGCATGATAAGTACTGCTATGAAAGAGCACAGATGGCTCTTCATGACAGAGACGTTCGTCGTTACTTCGCAACAGGTATGGCAGGTCTTTCAGTAGTAGCTGACTCATTATCAGCTATTAAGTATGCTAAGGTTAAGGTTATCCGTGACGAAGACGGTATCATCACAGACTTCGAAACAACAGGTGACTTCCCTAAGTATGGTAACGATGATGACCGTGTTGATACAATCGCACAGGAACTCGTTCACAAGTTCATGACAATGATCAGAAGACACCACACCTACAGAGATGGCTTCCCTACAATGTCAGTTCTTACAATTACTTCAAACGTAACATATGGTAAGGCTACAGGTAACACACCTGACGGACGTAAGAAGGGCCAGCCTTTCGCTCCCGGTGCTAACCCTATGCACAAGAGAGATACTCACGGTGCTGTTGCTTCTCTTGCATCAGTTGCTAAGCTTCCTTTCATGGATTCACAGGATGGTATTTCAAATACATTCACAATCATCCCCGGTGCTCTTGGTAAGGAAGACCAGGTATTCGCAGGCGATATCGATATCGATTTAAGCAAATAATTTTTAAAAAACACAGGAGGTATAGACCATGGATGAAAATGCAATGATTGAAGATCTTGTAAAGATGCTTGATGCCGGTTTTGCAAGCGGAGTCGGTCATGTTAATGTTGACTACGATGAAAATGCCAGTCAAAAGTCTGTTCAGACTATGGGATGTACAGACTGTTCCAGAACCCCCCTTGCATGCAGTGTTCCTACATTGCATCAGGGGTTGGATTCTTATGAATAAATTAGGAGGAAACTAAAATGGCAACTAATGCAGCACAGGTTAACAACCTTGTATCATTACTTGATGGCTATGTAACAAAGGGTGGACATCACCTTAATGTTAACGTATTAAACAGAGACACACTTCTTGACGCTCAGGCTCATCCTGAAAACTATCCTCAGCTTACTATCCGTGTATCCGGATACGCTGTTAACTTCATTAAGTTAACACCCGAGCAGCAGGCAGACGTTATCTCTCGTACATTCCACGAAGCTATCTAATTAGCGATAAGCGAAAGTCCGAAGCTCATGAGCTTCGCACTTTTTTTATGAAACACAAACGAAACGGAGATTATTATGCATGGAAGAATTCATTCATTGGAAAGTTTCGGAACCGTTGACGGACCCGGAGTAAGATATGTTGTTTTTGTTCAGGGCTGTCCTATGAGATGTGCATACTGTCACAATCCGGACACCTGGGAAATGAACGGCGGAACCTTATATGATACCGACTATATACTTGAACAGTACGAAAGAAATAAAGGATTCTACAGAGAAGGTGGAATTACTGTAACAGGCGGAGAACCCCTTATGCAGATTGATTTCGTAACTGAACTTTTCGAAAAAGCTCAGGCTAAGGGAATTCATACCTGCCTCGATTCGTCCGGAATTGCTTTTAATCCGGATAATCCCGATCTCGTTGCAAAATTTGACAGACTCATTAAGGTAACCAGTCTTGTTATGCTCGACATAAAGCACATCGATCCTGAAAAGCATCAGGAGCTTTGCAAGCAGCCGAACAAAAATATTCTCGCATTTGCTCAGTACTTAAGTGACAACAATGTTGATATGTGGATTAGGCACGTTGTTGTTCCGGGGTTAACAGATGATGATGAATATTTATATAAGCTGGGATATTTTATCGGCGGGCTCAAGAGTTTAAAGGCCTTGGATGTACTCCCCTATCATACAATGGGAGTTACGAAATACGAGCAACTCGGAATCGACTATAGACTCAAGGATATTCCCGCAATGGGACAGAAAGCAGTTATTGAGAAGAAGAAAGTAATCTTGGATGGCATACGTGCCAGACGAGCTGAAAGTTAAAACGCCAAAAAGACAAAAAGAGTGGAAATCAAATAAACTTGTTTATTATCATATATTGTGGTAATATATCAATTAACCAAAATCAGAATTTATAAGGAGGATATCGATATGGCATTTGTTATTGGTGATTCATGTGTATCATGTGGTTCTTGCGAATCTCAGTGCCCCGTTGGAGCTATTTCTGCAGGCGACAGCAAGTTTGAAATTGATGCAGATACATGCATTTCTTGTGGTGGTTGTGCAGGTCAGTGCCCTGTTGGAGCTATTTCTGAAGAATAATTTGAGCAGACACATCAAAACCCTTCGACCAAAGTCGAAGGGTTCTTTTTTTATTCGTTAAATTTACTTTTCTGTTCCGGTGCAAGGTTAGCAAACTTTGTAAGTTCCGATAACCACAGCAATTCAACAGTTCCGATAGGGCCATTACGTTGCTTAGCAATAATTATTTCAGCAACACCGGGTCTCTCGCACTTTTCCTTTGTATAATAGTCATCTCTGTAAATAAACATTACAACGTCCGCATCCTGCTCGATAGCTCCGGATTCACGAAGATCTGAAAGCATTGGACGATGATCCGGTCGGGATTCAACCGCACGGCTAAGCTGTGACAGTGCAATAACCGGAACATTAAGCTCTCTTGCAAGACTCTTAAGTGCTCTGGATATATCAGATATTTCCTGCTGTCTTGATTCATTACCACCACTCTTATTACCCGACATAAGCTGCAAGTAGTCAATCATTACCAGCGAAAGTCCATGTTCAATTTTGTACTTTCTACATTTCGTACGTAACTCCTGGATACTGATACCGGGGGTATCGTCAACAATCAGCTTTGAGTCGCCGATAATCGTTGCCGCATTTATCAATTCTTCCCATTCTGCGTCTGACAACGCACCTGTTCGTAACTTTTGCGCATCTATTCCCGACTGGAGGGAAAACATACGGTTTACCAGCTGTTCGCGTGACATTTCCAGGCTGAATATAGCCATACACTTATTCTGCTTTACAGCCACTGCCTGCGCTATATTCAAGGCAAAAGCTGTCTTACCCATTGAAGGACGTGCGGCAATAAGAACAAGATCTGAATTTTGTAATCCGGCTGTTTTGTAATCAAGATCAATAAAGCCTGTAGCAATACCTGTTACAGTACCTTTGTTCTTCGCTGCAATGCCAATCTTATCAAGCTGATTGTTCACCGCTACGCTGATAGGAACGTAATCCGAGCCCTTTTTCTGTTGCACAACAGCAAATATATCTTTTTCTGTTCTGTTTAAGATATCCTCCAAGGGTTCCTGCGCTGCATAGCATGAATTTTCAATGTCAGCATTCACCTTTATAAGACGTCTGAGAACAGCCTTCTCTGCAACGATTTTTGCATATGCTTTAACATTGGCTGAAGTATAAACGGAATTCACAATGTCCATTACGAAGTTCATCTCGCATATTTCAGGTGGTGCAGCCTTCTCAATGAGCTGTTCCTTCAATGTAAGAGGATCTACAGGACGTCCCGCATTGTTCAATTCGACCATCGTTTCAAACAATATCTGATTTTGTTTTATGTAGAAATCTTCTCCCGTTACAACTTCGGTTGCCAACGATATTGCATCCTTGTCGATGAGCATTGCTCCAAGAACAGCTTTTTCAGCTTCAGCACTGTAAGGAAGAACTCTCTTTTGCCATTCCTCAGCCATTTTCCTCAACCCTCACCTTAAGTTTTGCAGTAACTTCAGGATGAAGCTTTACTGTCAGCTCGTAGGTTCCAAAATTTTTGATTGCTTCGGGAAGAACAAGTTTCTTCTTATCAAGTTCAATCTTATGCTGCTTCTTTGCTTCTTCAACAATTTCCTTTGAAGATACTGAACCGAATGCCCGTCCGCCTTCTCCGGCTTTCATTTTTACCACAACAGTAAGCTCTTCAATCTGTTTGGCAAACTCTTTTGCTTTCTCGAGATTCTCCTGCGCAATCTTTGCTTCGTTCTGTTTCTGAAGCTTAAGACTGTTAAGATTTGCAGATGAAGCCTCTACACCGACTTTCTGTGGAATAATATAATTTCTTGCATATCCGTCATTAACCTCAACAATCTGATCCTTTTTTCCGAGGCTTTTAACGTCCTTAAGTAAAATAACCTTCATTACAGTTCTCCTCCTTCTGACATGCTGTTCAAAACATTTTTAAGTCTTATAATAGCATCCTCAACATTTGAATTTTCAAGCTGGCAACCGGCAACACTCATATGGCCACCACCATTGCCACCCATTTTTTCCATCACAATCTGAACATTAACTTCGTCAATCGATCTTGCGCTAACATATATTAGTCCCTGATAGTCAGTAAATACAAAGCTTGCTTTAACACCTTTTACATTAAGAAGCTCATTAGCAGCCTGTGCTCCGACAACGGTGGGACTAAGAACACCTTCGGCTTCACATACGGAAATCGCATATACTTTCTTGTATATTTCAGCGCGGCTTACACAATCAGCCTTTGCCCTGTAATCACCCGCATCCTCTCTGAACATTTTGCGGACTCTGGTAACATCCGCGCCGTTTCTCCTTAAGAAAGCAGCTGCTTCAAAGGTTCTGACACCTGTTTTCTGAACGAAGCTGTTAGTATCTACCATGATACCCGAATATAAGCAATCTGCCTCTTCATTTCGAATTTTAATATGATCTGTTGTGTACTGAAGTATTTCAGATACCATCTCACAGGCGGAAGAAGCATATGTTTCGACATATGAAAGTGTTGCATTTTCAACCACTTCCGTGCCTTGACGGTGGTGGTCGATAACCACTATCGATTTACACATCTTGATAAGTTCGGCACACTCGGTGATACTCGGCTTATTTACATCGACAATAACAAGAACTGCATTGTTACCAATTTGTTCCATGGCCTGTTCAGAGGTAAGTATCATATCCTCATCATATTCAGGATTATTTAGGAACAAGTCTACCATAGGCTGCATTGAATTGGTAATATTATCAAGAACAATGTGTGCCTTTCTGTCTAATGTTTTGGCAATACGGTAAACTCCCACGCTGGCTCCGAAGCTGTCTACATCGCCACGCTTATGTCCCATTACAAAAACCTGATCCTTACTGTTAATAATCTCCATCAAAGCCTGAGCCTTAACTCTTGCCTTAACACGGGTATTTTTCTCAATCTGCTGGCTCTTTCCGCCGAAATAATTGATGGTATCAGGCGTTTTGATAACAGCCTGATCACCGCCTCGCCCTAATGCAAGATCGATTGCAGCACGTGCAAATTCATAGTTCTGCGCATATGTCAGGCCGTCAACACCGACACCTATGCTGAGTGTAACGGCAATATCATTTCCGATATTAACGGTCTTAACATCCTCAAGAAGGCTGAATTTTGATTCCTTTATTTTTGCAAGTGCACTCTTACGAAGAATAACCATATATTTATCCTTCTCCATTTTCTTCGTAAGACCATCAAGAGAAGACATATACTTGTTTATCTTTCTCTCAATAAATGCAGTAAGAACCGATCTTTTCAGTTCTTCTACACTTTCCATAACCTCATCGTAGTTATCTATATAAACAAGACCCACCGCAAGGCTCTGGTCGTCGATTTCCCGCAGCGCAAGCTTCAGAGCAGTATTGTCAAACAAATATAATGCAATCAAATATCCGTCATAATTGGAATCGTCCACGATTGAAGAGTTTGATGCCATTTCCGTAAGCGAAACCTTACGTAACTTACACAAATAGTCGAATTCGTTATATCTGATTTCAAGTTCGTTCTCATTGAATTCATCTTTTCCGTCAGGAAGTTTTGATGCATTCAGCTCTTTAAAAAGCGAAAAAACAGGTTTATCGTAACCTTTCTCACCATCAGTTATTTTTTCAAATGCAGTATTTGCCCAAATAATATTTCCGTTTTCATCCAGCAATGCATGCGGCAAATCAAGATTTTTTAAAAGTTGTTTCTGTATTTGTCCGTACTGTGTTGCAAAGCTTATCATCTCGTACATTATCGCTGACGAATTCTTCAAAAAGAAACTAAGTGTAATGACAAAATACAAAGCAAGAAATATAAGAACGAGAACCGCAGCCTGAATGTTCGCAAAGAAAAGATAAATATCAACCAATGTAAGAAGAACACCCAGCAATATTAAGGTGGTCAAATAACTTTTTATTTTTCCTCTAAGCTTGATTTTTTTCTTCATATCAAATGATAACCCCGGATTATTTCCACAAAAATATTTTAATTGATCACTGTTTTCGACAACAGTCTACTTGTAGTTCAGTATATCATTTTTTAACCCATAAATCAAAAAATAAAAGCCACTTTCCTGTCGGAAAGTGACTTGTTATTTTCTCTTATAGAACTATCTCTTAGTCCTGTACATAGGGCATAAGAGCAATGTGACGTGCACGCTTGATTGCAAGTGTTAATGCTCTCTGATGCTTTGCGCATGTGCCGGTAATTCTTCTGGGAAGAATCTTACCACGCTCTGATACGTATCTCTTAAGCTTTGCAGCATCCTTGTAATCAATTACATTGTCTTTTCCGCAGAATGCACAAACCTTCTTACGTCTGCGCATGCCACCCTTTCTTTTGGGTGCATCTGCTCTGTCGCCTTTATCAGCCTTATTGTATGCCATGATTGAGCCTCCTTAATTTCTGTTTGGTTGCGCAAATGGAAGGTCTTCATCAATTCCTTCGGGAATATTCATAAACCCATCGCTTGCAGCCTGAGGAGCGGGCATCTCGGCCTGATAGCCTCCACCGTTTGAAGAAGCAGCATTTTTACTTTCTGCAAACTCCTGATCCTCAACGATAACATCTGTGGTATATACTCTCACACCATCTTTATTGGTGTAGGAACCTGTCTGAATACGACCGGTAACAACTACCTTTGTTCCTTTGTGAAGATACTTCTCAGCAAACTCACCTGCACGTCCGAAAGCCGTGATACTGATAAAATCAGCATTCTGATCGTCCTGGCCGTTGCTTCTGCCTCTTCTGTCTACCGCAAGTGTATACTTTGCAATCGCCATTGCGTTTTCACCCTGAGCATATCTAACCTCAGGATCTCTTGTTAATCTACCCATGAGAATAACTTTGTTCATTAATTTTCTCCTCTACTCGAATACTATGCGTCGAGTCGTACGATTAAATAACGGAGAACATTATCCATGATGCGGACACGGCTCTCGATTTCTGCGGGAGCTGATGCTTCAGCATCGAATGTCACGAAATAGTAGAAAGCTTCACTCATCTTCTGAATGTCATAGGCTAATTTCTTCTTTCCTGCCTCTTCAACATTCTCGATTTTTCCACCGAATCTTTCAACTAAGCCTTTGCACTTGTCAACAACAGCTGCTCTGGCTTCGTCTTCGATATTCGCACTGACAACGACTGTAAATTCATACTTGTTCATGCTCGGTTACCTCCTTTTGGTCTCTGGCCCCTGCTTTTTCAGGAGCAAGGAATTATTATCACGGAAGACTATAGTAGCATACTTTTTCAAGCCTTACAAGTAATTTTCGCGTTTTTCATGCTTTTTTATCAAACTTTTTTCACGTCACAGCAGCGAAAAAACCTCACCGATTTTCTTATGAATAACAAGGTCTGCGTATTGATCCTGTCCTGTCTCCGAAAGGTTCACAAGAACAAGTTTGTTTCCTCCGTAATATCTGATAAGCCCCGCTGCAGGATATACCACCAGCGACGTTCCTCCGATAATTAATACATCGGCATTTCGGATATAGTTAATTGCTTTATCCATAACACCCATATCCAGACCTTCTTCATACAAAACTACGTCCGGGCGAACAACACCGCCACATTCACATCGAGGAATTCCGTCACTGTTCAATACATATTGCACATCGTGTTTCTTTCCGCATTTTGAGCAATAATTCTTCATAACGGTGCCGTGAAGTTCCAAAACTTCTTTACTGCCACCTGCCTGATGAAGACCGTCTATATTCTGGGTTATTACAGCTTTCAGCTTACCCCCGGCTTCCCACTCGGCCAATTTAATGTGAGCTGCGTTAGGCTTTGCAGCCAGTGCGGGTGCCACCATTTTTTCCTTATAAAACTCAAAAAATTCACCGGTTCTTGCCGCAAGAAAGCTGTGACTGACAATCGTTTCGGGAGGATATTTGTACTTCTGACTGTACAAGCCGTCAACAGATCTGAAATCCGGAATTCCGCTTTCCGTCGAAACTCCTGCCCCGCCAAAAAATACCACATTGTCCGATTCGTCAATCCATTGTTTTAATTTACGAATGCCTTCGTCCATAAATCAATACTCCCTGAATGTCATATTCATATCCACTCCGTTTGTGACAATACCGTCAACTTTCCCTTTGCTTGAATACTGCCAAATCGATATTTCGTAAGGGAAATAAATCGATGTATTGTACTGCGCATACCATTTGTCATAGCCTTCCAAAATATCCATATTGAGGCGCTTTATAAAGAATTTGGAATTTGAATAAATCATTACATCATATCCTTCTTCCTTAATGCGATCCATAAAGCACTTGGAAAGTTCGGATGTTTCATCAGGTGTAAGTATATCCGTTCTGGCAGCACCCGAAACGTCCTCCACATCAATAGCCACGGGAAGCGATATTTTGTAAGGAGCAATGAGTTCCAGCGTATATTCCGCTTCTTCAATAGCTTCCTCAGGAGTTATTGCCTGAGAAAAAAAATAAACCCCAACCTTAATTCCGGCTTTCGTGGCACCTTCGATATTTTTTTCGAAAAAAGAATCAGTGACAAGTTTTCCGGATTCGTATCCTCTGAAAGCACAACGAATCATCGCATACTCCACACCGTCGGCGGCAACCTTTTCCCAGTCTATGTTCTTCTGGAAAGAAGAAACATCAATCATCACATGGGTTTTCTGCTCACCGTTTTCGACATATGAATAGCGTCCGGTTTCTTCGTCTATAACTATACAGTCATTATTAATTATATTCGGCGCAAGTTCCGAATTGATAGGAAAAAATTCAAATTTGCTTCCTGTCTGATATACAACATTATCCGGATAAGTTTCTCTGAAATAAAAAAGAATACCGTTGTCTTCAAGGGCAGCATTGAAAAACTTACTCTGAAGTTCTTCGGTAAGTTTGTCTTCGGTCTTCTTTTTTGTCTCTTTTTCGGCCTTTTCAATCATTTCACGAACTTCAACACCGGAATACTTATATTCATCGTCAATATTCTCTTCTTTTTCCTTGATAAGTAAATCTTTTCCGATGGTAAGTCCCACAACAGCAAGCATTGTTGCCGCAAGAAGAAAACATACAAGACCTATGACAAAAAAAGCGAGCCCCACCTTTTTGTTCTTCGTGGGTTTTCTGTATGTTTCTTCGGTTGCCTCATTCGTTTCGTATTCGTCAAAATCTTTTAATTCCATGGATTATCCTTTATTTTTCTCAAAAATTATCGAATCAAAGCTGTTGCGTGCCTGTTCCTGTTCCTCTGTGCCCTTTGCCGTCCATGCAATGCAAAGCGGTCTGCATATTTTTTTGCACAAAACAAACCCAAGTGTTTTTGCATCATGATGATTGTATGCAACAAAGTCCGGTCGTGATATTACATTCGAAAACAAATGTGTAAGTGCAAAGTTTAGAGGATTAAGGCCCGAGCTTCGAACAAAATTCTCCGAAAGCTGTCCCCTGATAACTTCCGGGTGATTCTTTTTAAACCAACCTACCAGAAACGGACTGAAGGATTCGATACAATAGCGACCATTATATTCGGCAAGCATATCGTATGTTTTTTCGCAAAGTTCGTAATTTTTTATGCCATTATCCGATTTAATTTCACAAATAATGTCCATTCCGTCCAAAGTTTCAAGAACTTCTGAAAACAGCGGAATTCTTTCGGCTGTATCTTTCAGTCTGAATTCTTTCAGTTCACTGTATGTATAATCTCTTAAGTTTCCATCCACCCCGCAAACCCTTTTCAGAGTGCCGTCGTGAAAAACAACCAATTGTCCGTCCTTTGTCATCTGCACATCCAATTCGACTCCGTACCCGGCTTCTTTGGCAAGTCTGAATGCCGACAGCGAATTTTCCGGAACAAGAGTATCATGCAGACCCCGGTGGGCATACATCTTACCCGAAAAATATGATGTATCACGCTTTTTTCCGGGTTTGGCCATAACAAACCATGCACTACAAAGAAAAACAAACAGCATCGTAACCGCACACAATATTCCCAATACTATTTTTAAAGCGATCATCGTTGCCGCAAATCCTTTCACAGACTTATTTGGTTTAACGCAGTAAAATCATACGAAAAATATTGTACCATTTATCGTGTAAAAAATAAACCCGGACAGTCGTATGATATACCTTCCGTTTGTTTAGCGGAAATCCGTTGTATCATAGGCAATCCGGGTCATTATCAACTATTTAATTGATTTATTTTCTGAATATTTCCGTTTCTTTGCGAAGTACATCGATGTTTTCAGTATTCTCATCGGATTCACTCTTAATATCACTTACTACCGAAACGAGACATACCGTATTTTCAGCCACATCATTAACTCCGGACGAACACTCGGTCATACTATCGGAAATCTGTGTCATGTTTTCAACCATCACGTGAGTAGTATTGCTGATGGTATCCATGTTGTGGCGAAGCTCATCCAAAATTTCCTGAATATGGCCTGCATCATCATAATAGTTCTGACCGGACTCGTTAAAGCGAGCATAGTCCTCATTTACCGTATCGCTCATATATTCAATGACTTCCGCAGAAGTTACCATCAGGTTTTCTACTGCAACCACAACGGCATTACTTATTTCCTGAATGTTATTTGCCGTCTCTCTGCTGTTGTCTGCCAGTGTTCTGATTTCATCCGCAACAACCGCAAAGCCTTTTCCGACCTCACCGGCACGGGCAGCTTCGATGGAAGCATTTAGCGCAAGAAGATTTGTTTTGCTTGCAATCTTAAGTATTTCATCCGTAAGCTTGTTGATATCGTCAACCTTCTTGGACTCTTCAATTGCCTTCTCCAGAACCGTTCTTTTTTCCTCAAGATCAACAGCAATCGTTTCCTGCTTTGAAGAACAAAGTTCTTTTACATCCGTTGCTCTGTCAGCCATTTTTTCAGCGTAGCAGTTACCATCATAAATCTGTTCCACAACGTCTCCCACGATGGTGAGAAGACTGTTTGCTTTAGTCTTTAGTTCTTCCGACGTATCTGCTACAAGAGACATGCTTGCAGCGAGTTCTTCGGTTACTGAGGAAATATTGCTTGCATTGTCATTTGCCGTTTCAATATTGTTAACCATCTTTTTGCTTGAATCAAGAATTGCGGAACCCGAATTCTCAATCTGACCGATGATTCGTTCCTGAATTTCAATAAATCCGTTAATACCGGCAACAAGATTTCCGATTTCATCTTTGGATTTTGTTTGAATCCGCTTTGTAAGGTCGCCATGACCTGCATTGATATCATCGACAATCTCTTTCAACTGTTTGTTTGCTGAAACTATAGGCTTAGAAACACCAATGCTGATAATCACAGAAAGAATCAGTGAAACAATAACAGCCGCAACAAGAGATACCATAAACGAACTTGTAAAATTATTTGTTGCTACATTGTAGCTTGCAACAGGGGTGACAATGTACACAGTCCAGCCTGCCGTTGAAACATCACCCGCAGTAATATACGAAGAGATACCGTTGTAATCTGTAAACTCTTCATCGCTCGCAACAGAAATTGCATACGCCCCGCCCATAGCATCATTAATGTTCGCAGAAGATGTGCCGTTTACAATAAACGCTTCATTAGGGTGAATCAAAATTGTTCCCTGCTGATTTGCAACAAACACGTAGTCACCATCGGCTCTATCGACTACTTCATCAAGAAGTTCAACCAGACTCGTCAGTGATAAATCCATTCCTATTACTCCCTGAGTGCCTTTTTCCGTAGCGAATTTCTTTGAGACAGTTATTACAATTTCATTTGTTTCCGTATCCTGTATCGAATCCGAAAAAATAATGTTGTCACTTTCAATAGCTTCCAGATACCATTCCTGCTCAAGCAGGTTCCAATTGGCACCCTTTATTGATCCTTTACCGTCAATATACGTACCGTTTTCCAATCCGAAGAATACATTTGCAGTATTTGTATTTTCCGCAACCACTGCCTCAAAATATGATCTGGCAAAAGCTATGTTATTTTCAGACACATTTTTCAGATATTCAATGCCGGAATCCAGGATTGCGCTCTGCTCTTTTAACCATCCGTTTACAGTCTCCGCATAGTAGTTTGAATTCGCAACATATGTTTTATCAAGATATTCTTCAAATGTTTTTTTTGCGGAATTTCTTGTTTGAATTCCCGAAACGACAAGGCATAAAACAGAAATCAGTGAAATGAGAACCATCAAACGGATTTTTATACTTTTTCTCATAATGAATATGACTCCTCAGACAAAAATATACGAATAATATATCTCTTTTGTATTATACCAAAATTAAACATAAAATCACGGCTTACATAACGCCCTTCCAGGTTTCAAGTTCTTCAAACTGACGCATATACAAACTGTAATATTCGCCCTTTTTCTTCATAAGTTCCTTATGATTTCCACGTTCCACAATCTTTCCGTCAGAAACCACCAAGATGGTATCCGCGCTTACAACTGTTGATAATCTGTGAGCAATAATAAACGAAGTTCTCTCCGCAGTTACGGTTTCAATCGCTTTCTGAATTGCATTTTCGGTAACCGAATCCACTGAACTGGTTGCCTCATCCAGAATAAGGATTCTGGGATCGGCGAGCAATGCTCTGGCAATGGAAAGAAGCTGTTTTTCACCTGTCGACAGGAAATCTCCTCCTTCACCAAGCTCTGTATCCAGTCCGTTATCGAGCTTTGCAATTATTTTTTCGGCACCGACCTTTGTAAGAGCCTCCATAATCTCTGCTTCTGTTGCTTCTTCTTTACCGTATATAAGATTATCACGCACCGTTCCCGAAAAGAGGTAAGGTGTCTGAAGTACATATCCGATATTGCTGTGAAGCCACTTCAATGAACGCTCTTTTGCATCGCGTCCGTCAATCAGCACCTGTCCTTTGGTAGGTTCAAAGAATCGACATACCAAATTAACCAGCGTGGATTTGCCTGCGCCTGTTTCTCCCACAATAGCCACGCTTTGTCCTTTGTTTACCTTTAAATTAAAATTATCAAGAACAATTTCTTCGCCGTCCGGGTATTTAAAAGTAACATCCTTAAATTCAACCTCACCCTCAAGCTCTTCAAAATTTTCAAACTTTGGATTGAAGGAATCACCGTATTTTTCAATAACTTCCGGCGAATCATAAACCTCTCCGACGGTATTTACCAGCTCCAAATATCTTTCGATATTAACCCCTACCGCTATCATTCGACTGATTGAATTAATAATAAACTGAATGGGTTCAAGCATTCCGAGAGCGTAAGACATAAATACGGAAAGGGTTCCGATTTCAATCATTCCCTCAACAGTCAGACTGCCGCCCTTCCATAAAATAAGCGCCAGTGCCATCGTGGACAGCAGGGTCATGGTGGATGTAAAAAGAGCGCTGTGATGAGTTGTTTTTACACTCTTTTTATACATTTTGTCCGTATCATTCTTAAATTCCCTGTTGAGTTTGTTCTCTATTGCAAGAGTCTTTATGGATTTAACGCCTGTGATGCCTTCGTTTATATCCGATGTAATCTGAGAATTGAGTTCTCGCATTTCCCGATTGTATTTAACCAGTTTCTTTTGAAAAAGCATTGTTACAATCACGGCAACAGGCAGCAAAATCAGCAAATACAATGCCATTCTTGCATCTATAAAAAACATAACCGCCAAAGCCAAAATGACGTAACTTCCCCACCACACAACATCCATCAGCTGCCATGCAACAAGTTCTCCGATTTTACCTGTATCACTCATGACTCTTGCATGAATATAGCCTACATTGTTTCTGTTAAAATAAGAAAGCGATACCTGCTGCAGATGCGAAAACGCACCGTTTCTTAAATCTCTGTCCATAAACAATTCCAGCTTGGCGCACAGCATAACATTAATATAGTTTATAATACACTGGATTATGGCTATACAAAGATATCCGGCAACAAACAAAGCAATGGTATCAAGTGTTTTCTCACCTATGAAATGTGTTATGGCATACTTGTTAAAAAGCGGATATATCGCATCAAACACACTGAAAATGATGCCGGCGACTATCATTCCTACAAACATACCCGTATACCTTTTTATGAAAGGCCATAATTTAGGCAGCCCAAACAAAGGAAGCCTGATTGTTTTTTCTTTATTTTCCATCATTCTCCCTCTTGTGCGCTTCTCTGCAGATTAAAGATTTTACTGTATATTCCGTTATTCATAATCAAATCACCATGCTTTCCGGACTCAGCAATTCTGCCCGCATCAAATACATATATATTATCGGCACCCATTATTGTTGTTATTTTGTGGGATATGATAATTACCGTTGCATCCTTACTTGCTTCCTTCAAGCCTTTTCTTATTGCCGCGTCGGTCTTTGCATCCACAGCGGATAGCGAATCATCAAAAATCATTATTTCAGGCTTTTTAATAAGCATCTGTGCAATCGCCGCCCTCTGCTTCTGACCTCCGGAAAGAGTTACGCCCTTTTCGCCGACGTAAGTATCCAAACCTTCTTTAAACTTATTTATCGAATTCTTAAGAGAAGCTGTTTCAACTGCTTTGTTAAGCTGCTCCTCATCTTCTTCATCCGTCGCGATTTTTATATTGTCGCGAAGACTTCTTGAAAAAAGATAGGGCTCCTGAAGAACAAAACCGATATTTTTTCTGAGTTCGTTTTTCTTAATTGACTTTATATCAACGCCATTGATTAAAATACTTCCGCCGGATAATTCGTACAGATTGTCAAGAAGAAGCATAAGCGTGGATTTGCCTGAACCCGTGCCCCCCAGTATACCGATAGTCTCGCCCTTATGAATGGTCATACTTACATTATTCAAAACCGTTTTTTTGTCATATGCAAAGCTCACGTTCTTGATTTCAATATCGCCGTATCCCGGAAAATCCACGGCATCCGGAGCATCCTTCTCAACTTCGGAATCAATTATATATTTAAGTCTTTCAATGGAAACACCTGACTTACTCATCTCTGAAATGACTCGGCCAAGTTCCATGATAGGCTGAATAATCATCATATTGTAGGCTATAAAGGAAACAAATTCACCCGATGTAATTTGCCCCTGCACGGTAAAAAATGCTCCCAGTGCAAGCACGGTTACGGTCTGCATATGCTTAACCATATCGCTTATGGTCCAAAACTTGGCAAGAAGACTCATCATACCGACCCAGTGATTGATATAAGCTTCATTCTTTGTTTCAAATCTCTTCTTTTCATACAGTTCTCGGCCAAATGCCCTCACGACCCTGACCCCGGCAAGATTTTCCTGCGCTACAGCCGAAAGACGTCCTTCTTCTTCATCAACCTTTTCAAACTGCGCCCCGATTTTGCCATGGAAAATCAGTGAATATACCACAACCACAAGTATGAAAAAACAGGCACTTAAAGAAAGAAGCACATGTATTCTGAACATGAAATATAGAGCAAAAATAATCATTGCAATCATTCTGAACAAATTGACCAGCTGTTCCTGAATGAAATTTCTGATCATATCCACATCAGAGGTGCATCGTTGAATAATATCACCGGTTTTATTTATATCATGCCATTTATAGGGAAGTCTTAATATGTGTTCAAATAAAGTATTTCGCATTCTTCTGGCAAGATTTTCGCCTCCGAGCGAGTTGAAAAGTCTGAATAAATATCTGCTTACCGCGCCGAGGATACCAAGAATGATAATCGTTATGGCAATCAGCCAAAGATGTGACAGGACATAATCCCTTCCTCCCAGTTTATCAACAAAGCCCGGTACCACGGCGGGCATACCCTGTATATCACCTACAATGTAATCAACCGTATATCCCATAACCTTGGGATTTACCATATCGAATATGACCTGAACAAATACAAAAACAATTCCCAACGCAAAATAACGCTTACTGCCTTTCAAGAAGAAGGAAAGCGTCTTAATTTTTGATTTCGTATCTTTTTTATTCGTAGTATTTTTTTTCATTAGATTTTCCCATTCATAGCGAAGCGGTTTTTGTACAATAGGAAAGCAATTTCCTCTTATACAAGAAAAAAGCATAGCATATGACAGTATGATTGTCTTGCAGATTTTTTATTTCCACTTTTTCTTCCTTCCCATCATCGGTAAAATGCTATAATATACTCAGACTTTAACTCGGAGAATATACATATGAAGAAGCATTTTGAGCCCGTCAAGGGATGGATGAACGATCCCAACGGCACAATAGTAATCAATGACACGTATCATCTCTTTTATCAGCATTATCCCGATGATATAAAGTGGGGACCTATGCACTGGGGACATGCGACGAGTTCTGACGGTATAAACTGGGAGCACAAAAAAATAGCGCTGTTTCCTGAATCGTCGGGCTATATTTTCTCAGGCTCATGTATTCTTGACAACAAAAATGTTTCCGGCTTCGGAGAGGGTACCGCCACACCGCTTATTGCCGTGTATACCAGTCACAATCCGGAAACCGAAGAACAACAGCAGTGCATTGCCTACAGCCTTGATTATGAGAACTTCACACCCTATTCCGGTAATCCGATAATAACAAACAGATTGTCGGGTCCCGGCTTTAAGAAAGATTTCAGAGATCCCAAAGTGTTTGAAAATCCTGTTCTCGGCGGTTTCAGCATGGTACTTGCCGCAGGCCCCTGCATCGAATTCTATCATTCGGTAAATCTGATCGATTGGAAGAAAACCGGTTCTTTAAACATAGAAACTGTCGGATTGAAAGGGATTTGTGAGTGCCCGGACTGCTTTTTTATTAAAAATTCAAACAGCACGAAATGGGTTTTAACCTTCAGCCTGTGCGGAAATAGAACACCGAATATAATGCCTTATTTTCTCGGCGAATTTGACGGGCAATGCTTTATTCCCGACAGTTTTGATGAAATACCCTTATTGGATTATTCATTGGACAATTATGCCGCCGTAACCTTTGCAGGGACCGACAGGTGTCTGATGATAGGCTGGGGCGAATGCTGGAGTTACGCGCAAAACACCCCGGCAGTCAGCAGGCGTGGTAAAATGACCTGCATAAAAAATGTTTCTTTGTTGGATTCAAATGTATCAAGGCGCCTGTCCTTTATGCCGCTTCCGATATATGACCCTGCTTCATATAAAATACCGGTGGGAAACATGCTTTCTTTTTCCACGCCCGGTAAAGGTACATTAACCGTTTCTGTCAGTGAAGACACCATCACCGTAGACAGAACAAAAGCAGTCACGAACAAGTTCCATGACTGCTTTGATAATCCTGTTTTTTCTGTTTTCACCGCAAAAAGAACGCATAGCGGTGACTGCGATTTACTGATAGTCGAAGATGATGGCTTCTTTGAAATATTCGCAGATAGCGGCACCGTTCTTTTCAGCGTTAATACCTACTGATACATAAGGATTTTCTTCTTAATAATGCATATCAAAACCCGTTTCAAGTCTGTCTGCGTATGTCTCGCCTGCTTTTTCAAGAGCGGGTTTGAGACATTTATAAACAACCTCCCTTTTTAACTTCATCTTCCACTACCGCTTTCAGCCTTTCAAAGTTTTCTTTGTTGTTTGCGGCAACAATAGGAAACGGCTCGTAAAGCGGTATGTTTTTGCCGTGACCCGGGATTTCAAATTCACCGCCTGCTTCAAGAAGAATTGCAAGCGCTGCCGTCACATCCCACGAGCATATCCTTATTTCGAAGTATAATTCGCATTTACCCGCAGCGAGATTTGCAAGTTCAATGGAAGCAGTTCCAAGGCGTCGCATGTCATCAATTTCCGGATATACCCTCTCCAATATTTTAAAACATGGCTCAGCGTATGCTTTGTTATACAAACTGAAAGCGGTGCAAAATACACTGTGATTGTAATCCCTGTCTGAAACCTTCACCGGAGCACCGTTTAAAAAAGCCCCCTTGCCCTTCTCTGCGTAATACATTTCATTTGTAAAGGGATTGAAAACGACTCCCAAAACAGGTTCACCGTTATGCAAAAGGCCTACCGAAATGGCGCTGAGATTAAAATTTCGAATAAAATTAGCAGTACCGTCAATCGGATCCACAACCCAAAGATATTCAGCATCCGCATCCGCAACATCACCTTCTTCACCCACCATCTGGCTGCCCGGTATAAGCTGCGGCAGATTTTCCTTCATAAACTTTTCAACAGCCATATCTGCCGTCGTAACAAAATTTGAATTTCCACCCTTGCTTTCGATTTTTAAATCAGAGACTTCGCAAAAGCGAGAAGCCTCCCTCACAAGTTCCATTACTCTGTTTATCATTCAAAACACCTATAGCTTCCAAAGCTTCTTTCTCTATGTAGTAATTCCCAAATAAAACGTATCAAGCAATTTTTGTTCTTCGGAAGGGTCCTCACTGGTTTTTTGAAGCCAGCCTTGACTTCACAAACAAATCAATTCCAAGCGCGACAACTAAAAGTATGGGGCGCCCGAAAATAACAATTTCAAGAAATCCGTTAGGTTCCATTTTATCGGACAGTCCAAGGCATGTTGCACCTGCTATGACAAGGGCGCCAAACATGACAAATCCCCAGACAAGAATAACAAGCCATGCCAAAATTCTGTAAGGCAACTTGTAAAGAACAATTTGTTTTGCACTTTTTTCGTATATTTTTTTGTAAAGAATAACACCCACGCCCCAGAACAAAATCATTCCTGTTATGAATGCCAGAGCATTATATTCGTAAAACGAGCCACTGAATACTGACCCTTCAAAGCCTCTCAAATATTTTTTTCCCACAAATTGGAGCGCGCATGTAAGGCCTGCCGTAAATGCTGCTGCCAGCATAAATAAGCTCTCTGTTGCAATTAATTTTATATATTTCTTCATATTGTTCATAAATGTTCCGCCTGTATAATCCGAGATTAACTGTAAATACTCCTCTGACATCGACAAGTATACCACATCTGAGCAAATAATTATTTTCTCTGTTTCAATATTTTTTATTACTTGACAGATACGATATTTTTCTGTAAGGTAGACACAAGCTTTAGGGAGTAGTCAGCACATGCAGTGCGGTAAATCAACATAATGGTGTGATGAACACCTGGTTTACCTTAATTGATGAGACTGAGGCACAGAAGCAAACTGTGCACGCCCTTATATACTATGTTTATTCGCGAGTACAGTTCGAGGTACTCGCTTTTTTATTTGATATGAATGTTCAAAATGAGCAGAGAGGAAGTATTTATATGAAAGTTAAAATTAACAATGTTCAGAAATTCTATGGCGAAAGGGAATCACGAATCCAGGTTCTTAAAGGAATTGACTGTGAGATAAACGACGGAGAAATCTGTGTGCTGCTTGGTCCCTCCGGTTCAGGAAAGTCAACACTTCTTAATATCATAGGCGGTCTTGAAAGCGCTGACGAGGGCTGTATCGATATTGGCACCTTTTGTACAGACAATATGAAAGAAGAAGATCTTGCCGATTATCGCCGTAACAACCTCGGCTTTGTTTTTCAGTTTTATAATCTTGTTCCGGATCTTACCATTCGTGAAAACATCGAGGTTTGCGCTTATTTAACAGACAAGCCTCTTGATATGGATGAACTGCTTGAAACACTTGGACTTACAGAACATCAGAATAAGTTCCCCAATCAGCTTTCCGGTGGTCAGCAGCAAAGATGTGCCATCGGAAGATCTCTCGTTAAGAATCCGCCTCTTCTTCTTTTTGATGAACCGACAGGCGCCCTTGATTACACTACTTCAAAGGACATTCTGGAATTAATCGAGGCCATCAACAAAAAATATCACAATACCATGATTATTGTTACCCACAATCAATCCATCAGTCTTATGGCCGACAGAATCCTGAAGCTTCGCGACGGCAAAATCGTTTCAAACGCCGTTAATACAGAAAAAACTGCTGCCAAAGATCTTGAGTGGTAGGAGGAGACCATCATGCGAAATCCCTTATATAAAAGAATTCCACGTGATTTGAAAAAGAATTTCTTCAAATATTTCGGAATGATTGTTATCCTTGTCTGCACAATCAGTATCGGTTCGGCCTTCCAGTCAACGCTGAATGGTGCGATTGAATATCTCGATAATATCAAGGACGGTAATTTGCAGGAAGACGGGCTGATTGAAGTTTCATCTCCGCTTTCAGACGAGCTTATCAGTCATTTTAAAGAAGAGGGACTGTCGGTTTATGAAAACTTCTATGCTACCGAGAACGAATTTACCGATTCCTCAAAGGTTCTTCTTTTTGATGAAAGAACAAAAATAGACATTCCCACAATCTTTGAAGGCAAATTACCGGAAGAAGAAAACGAAATCGCTCTCGATCACGTTTTCGCACGTGGCAAAAACATAGAAATCGGAGACACCGTTGTTCTTCTTGGAAAAGAATATATCGTATCGGGAACCGTATCACTCCCTGACTATTCATCTCTTTTCATGAACAACAGCGATTTAATGATGAATACCTCCCACTTTTGCGTTTCCGTTGTAAGCGAGGACGGTTTTGACGGAATAGACGAGCGATTCCTTACCTACAGATACAGCTACAGATACGACGACAGAGACCTTAAGAAGTCCGAAAAGCTTGATAAGGCAGAAGAAGTCTACAAATATCTTCTGATGAATGGTATCAGTGTTCAAAACATCCTGACAAGAGACCAAAATCAGAGTATTACTTTCCTCGAAATGGATATCGGTACAGACGGGCCCTTCATGGTAGTTTTTGTGTATATTCTTGTTGTTATGATTGCATTTATTTTTGCAATTCTCACGGTCAATACAATTGAAAGCGAATCCGTTATAATCGGTACGCTTCGCTCCATGGGATATAAGAAGAAAGAGATTCTTTGGCATTATCTGCAACCCACATTAATCATTGCCGCTATAGGTTCGGTTGTGGGAAATACGCTTGGTTACACTGTAATGATTGAGCCCTTCCTCAATATCTACTACAACACCTACAGCATAGGTCCCATTAAGGTAGAATTTGATGTTCCGACCTTTGTTCTTACAACAATACTTCCTATTGCTATAATGGTTGCAATTAACAGTTATATGCTTATGAAAAAGCTTTCTCTTTCACCTTTAAAGTTCCTTAGAAAAGAGCTTAAAAAAGGAAAAGGAAGAAAGTATGTGAAGCTTCCGAACTTCAGTTTCTTAAACCGTTTCAGATTGAGAGTAATAATCCAGAATCGCGGAAGTTATCTGATGCTCTTTTGCGGAATATTCTTTGCAAGCTTTCTTCTGATGTTTGGAATAGGTCTGGCGCCTCTTATGAATCACTACACTGATGATGTGGACAAATCCCTCCCCTTCAATTATCAGTACGTTTTAAAGGGTCCTGCCGATACCGATGCCGGTGAAAAGCTGATGATATACGAAATGGACACATGGTTCAATCTCGGAAAAAAGGATATCGGGATATCACTGTTTGGAATTGAGCCCGACAGCAAATATTTCAAAGATGCTTACACAGACAAAAATGTTGTTATTTCTTCCGCTCTTTCAAACAAAATGAATTTAAAGGCAGGAGATAAAATCAATCTCACGGACAAGAGCAATGATCAGGAATATACCTTTGTTGTAGATAGCGTATACCCTTATGATGCAGGAATGACGATTTTTATTGACAGAGCTGCTCTTCTGAAAATGCTTGATATGAATGAAGACGCATATAACTGCATTTTGTCGGACAAAAAACTTGATATTGATGAAGGGGCAGTTGCCAAACTTATTTCCCGAGAAGATTTACTTGGTGCTGCAAATCAGATGCTTAGCTCCTTCGATACGGTTATTTTGTTCATCAACATTTTTTCAGTGCTGGTATATATTGTTGTTCTTTATATCATGACAAAGGTTGTAATAGAGAAAAACGCAATTTCAATATCCTACATGAAGGTATTCGGATATAAGCCTGAGGAAATAAGAAAGCTTTATCTTACGGCAACAACCTATGTTGTTATAGCATCACTGATTATTTGCCTGCCTTTGGAAATCTGGATGTTTAAGCTGGTGCTTGTATATCTTTCAAGTATGATTGACGGCTATATAGCATTCTATCTGCCCATCAGTGTTTATGTAAAAATAGTGTTAATCGGCATCGTCGCATACTTTGCAATTAACACACTCCATATGCTGTCACTCAAGAAAATCACAATGGCAAATGCATTAAAGAACAGAGAATAAATCAATAGCGCCTATCCGCTGGGATGGGCGCTGTTTTTATACCTAAAAAATGCTTTTAAGAGTATTCAAATCTTTTTTAATTGCTTCAATATAGTCAAAGTCCAGGGGATTTTTCTCGGCGTCTGTCTGATAATCGTTTTCAAGATGAATCCAACCGCTGAAAGCTTTGTTCTTCAAAAACTCCATTGAAGAATAAAATTCTCCGTCTCCTTCACCAAGCGGCAACCAGGTTTGATTTCCATCAATTACAAGGCTGTCTTTTGCATGTGCTTCGACAATATGATCCTTCATCAATTCTAAAACCTCAGCACAATGTTTTCCTTTCATTCGCCAAAGGTTCTGATTGTCAAAATAGAATTTAAAAAGCGGATGATTTACCAACTTGAAAAACTCTGAATTCTGCTCGGCATCAAGGGCATTTTCTGTACATATATATATACCGTAAGGTTCGGCCAACTCGCATGCCTTTCTAAGATTTTTTGCGGCCATGCAAAGTTCATCGCCCGTTTTTATATCGCTCGCTGCGAAGGCAGGAATCTGCAACGTTTTAACACCAAGCTTCAAAGCACATTTCAATGCGGTTGCAATCTCTTTTTCAAAATATGCCTCAGAACCCTCACAAATATAACTTCTGTCACAGAAATTGTTCATACCGAGTGTAGGGAATTCGACTCCTGTTTCCCCGGCTATTTTGCAGTACTCATCAATATTCTCAAGCAGCTCATTCGTGTAATTAAGTTCCATTCCGTCGAGACCGCATTTAACAAGTTCATAACAGCCTTCAGGACCGTTAACAGGTAAATTCCACTGGCAAATTCCGTATTTCATGAAAGTGTTCTCCTTTTTAGACCTCATTTTGGAATCTGGAAAGATGTTCAAAGGGCATAATCAAACGACCTCTGTAAAGTCCACATCCGTCATTTATCAGACTGTTGTTTGTTGCCGCAAACATATTTACATCTATTTTTGAAAGGTCAAGATTTTGTAATGAAGTAACCCGCTCGTAAGCTTCGTCAAAATACTTGCACACTCCCTCAGGGACTTCGTTTCTTCGTGCGCGTTCAAATTCCTGGCGCTTCTCATATCCCAAATGATTTGCGGGGCCGATTTCGGCAAAATCATCCATATCCTTTGTTCTAAGCTGTATTTCAACATATGAACGTGACATATTATCGTAAAAAGTTATATGCAAAGACTTATAACCAAAGCCTCCGGGATTCTGAATATAATCTCTGTAATATGCACGAACCGAATCATCAAGAAGTTCTGACTTAACCGCTTCCTTTCTTTTTGCAGGTTGAGGAGTAAATCCGCGTGCTTCAAGAAATGCCGGGAGCGCGTTTGCAACCTCATAAAGGACCTTCATTTCTTCTTCTGCTGCATTTTCGCCGGGCTTTAAGTGGCATCTCGGCACGGAAAGAACAATACGGTACGCAATAATGTCCCTAAAGTATCCGATGTTGTTCTTCACCCTTTCCATGTCAGGAAATTCGGAATGTTCTTTATAATAATCGTAAATCTTTTCAACTATGTAGCCGTTAAACTTTTCTTCAGCTCTGATGAGAGATTTTATTCGTCCCTTAAATGAAAAGGCAAGATATGGATATTTTCCAACCATAAACTTATAAAATTCACGAATTCGTTCAGACTGGGAAGTAAGGAATTCTGTATGCTCAAGAAGTTCTGAAATCTGGCCAAGAAATTCAGCATGAGCCAAATCAATTAAGTTTCCGTCTTTTACTGCATTACTTTCCAAATCAGCTCGGTACATTTTTAAAATTTTAAAGACCGTATCTCCCTGATACAGATAGTCATTCAGTTTTATCATGCACTTTCATACCTTTCCGGGCTATTTTGTGTGTGAATATTTTTCAAATTCTGCTTCAATGTCGTTCCAACCGTCGCAACGAACAAAGTTACTGTTTGGAAGTTGTGCGGCCTTGTTCCAGGGGCGATTGAATATCGCAACCCGACAGTTGTCAAAATGAAGAACGTGCTCAAAGGCTGCCGGTGAATCCTCAATTGCAAAGTCAAAGGTCAGACTGTATAGCTGCTCCAGTGTCATGTTGTACGAGCAATCCGAATTAAAGGTTTCACGCCCATACTTATCCACGCAAAATAGAGGAACACGGTTCAAACCATGCTCGTTCAGCCACTGCCTTGAAGGTTCGTAAGCATCAAAAGGACGACCGGTTATAATTGATACCTCGTGACCTGCATCAACCCAGCTGTTTATCGTCTTCGCAGCTCCCGGCGTTTCATCGTAACTTAATAAAACCTCCGGAAGATGACCTACCCTCATCAATTCATCATACTGGTCGTTGGTTAAATCGAAGGTTTTCTGGAGGTTGAAAAATTGAACCTCCAGATATGGAACATCGATGTCAAACAATTCTTTTGCCAGTTTTGTAAAAATAAATGCCGTCTCGCAAATAACATCATCAAAATCAATATATATCTTCATCTGCAGCCTTTCGTAAAAGCATTTTTATCTGCGCTTAAAAAGCACAATTTCAGGCTCTGCACCGTTGCAGCCGTATTCACATACAAGAATAAAACTTTCCGCAGCAACAACGCCAAAGCATCGCTCGGAACCGGTTCGTTCAATCTGATTGCCCAGATAAACATCATTATCCTTTAAGAACTTTACCGTACTTCCGTTCTCCAGTGGATATTCCAGATTCACATAGGCCCCATTTAACAAAAAAAGATCTGTTACGCTCAAATCCTTTATTCCCAATGAATTAATCTCATTTATCAAAGTAGCCTTCAAAGAAGAAAAATCCTTGTTTCGCTCGGCGATGCAGCTACCGCCAAAAGGATGTCCGGCACACTTCTCGCAGCCGCCACATTCAGACAGTCTGCCGCAGTCTTTGCAGCAATCTTTTCCGCAATAAGTCATTGTTTTTCCTCCATAATTTATTTTATTCTACCACAAAGAACAGTCTGAATGAAGATAAAAAGAGTACCGAACAACTGTAATAATTGCCCGGTACTCTTTTATTTCTTAAATATGCCAAATCTCAATTCTGTTTTATCATTTTTTCAATTTCGCTCATAGGAATATTCAGAAAAGCTGCTACTTCTTCGGTGGTATGATTATTCAACATCCCACGAATTATGGCAAGACGACCTTGTTCCATGCCTTTCTCTATTCCCTCTGCCATCCCTTCGGCTCTGGCAATTTTTGCTTCTTCCTCGGCAATTTCTAACCTTCTTTCAAATGTATAATCAAGCTGTGTCACCTTCGCCACCTCCGCTTTGTGTTCCGACAAAAATTCCCGTAATACATTTTCCTCAATGCATCTGTCTATAGCGGTAAGGATTGCTTCTTCTATTCTGCTTCGACCAAATGC
>JAZRYK010000060.1:0-2170 GCA_045600725.1 Lachnospiraceae bacterium | reverse complement strand
CAGGTCTGTTATTTATGATTTGGCAGTTTTGCCCGAATATCAAGGATGTGGGATAGGTAAAGAACTTATTAAAAGATGCAGAGAACAATTCCCAAATTCAGAATGGCTTGTTAACACCACAAAAGAAACGGCAAGTTTTTATGAAAATATCGGCTTTGTAAATAATAATAGTGTCTTTTTAAGTATACCGTGTAAATGGTGTTAAGGGGTATGTGAATAATGCAAGGTTTAGAAGGTACATTTGATACGGTTGCTTCTACTTACGAAAAATTCCGTCCCGGTTATGTTGACGAATTATACCGCACTGTTTTTGAATACATAAATGTTGATTTAAACAGCAAAGCCGTGGAAGTCGGTATCGGCGGCGGTCAGGCAACTTTACCTTTTCTTAAAACGGGATGTTCTCTTACAGCGGTGGATTACGGAGATAACTTCTGTAATCTTTGCCGTGAGAAATTCAAAGATTATCCGAATTTTTCAGCAGTATCGGGAAAATTTGAAGAACTTGATTTCAAACATAACGAATACGATTTAATTTATTCGGCTTCGGCTTTTCATTGGATTCCCGAAGAAATCGGCTATAAAAAGGTTTATGATTTGCTCAAAGACGGCGGCGTTTTCGCCCGTTTCGCAAATCACCCGTTCAGATGCAAAGATGATCCCGATTTGTCAAAAGAGATTGACGAAATCTATGCCCGATATTATTACAAATACTATAACAAATCGCCCGAAACGGTTTATGAGTTTACAGAGAAACAGGCTTACAGGCGGGCGTTGATTGCCGAAAAATACGGTTTCAGAGATATACAGTATAAGCTCTTTTACAGAACAAGAGCTTTCACCGCCGAAGAATATGTAACGCTTATCGGAACTTATTCCGATCATATAGCGATTGAAGAAAAAATCCGCTTGGAGTTTTTCTCTGAAATTGAAAAGGCAATAAACCGACACGGCGGAGAAATAACGATTTTCGATACAATAGACTTGCAGTTGGCGAGGAAATAGAAATGACAAAAGCAACATTAAGTTTATGTTGAAATATCTATGTAAGTCAGAAAGAAGGGATAAAAGATGCTAAGTCCGAAATTAGAAACAAAAAGATTAATTTTAAGAAGATATAATGAAAGTGATATAGATGCTTTTTATGAAATATTACATGATGACAGATTACATAAATATATTCCTTTCCCGGATTTAACTAAAGATGAAGAATTAGAATATATAAAAAAATGTATGGACGAAGCAGATGATTCAAAGTATGAAAAATGGGCGATTGTTTTAAAGGAAAATAATGAAACAATAGGAAATATTTCTGTTAATACAGTTAATAAAAAGCACAATTACTGTAATGTCGGATATGTGGTAAGGTACGATTATTGGGGAAACGGTTATGCCGGTGAAGCCTTAAAAGCAGTATCGGATTATTTATTGGATTCAGGATACTATTTAGTTGAATGCAGTTGTAATGAACTGAATACTCAATCATCAAAAGCAATGATTAAGGCCGGATTCAAAAAAGACGGCTATATTGCAAACAGAAGAAAGAATTCTGATGGGAGTTATTCGGGAGTGGAGTATTACAGTAAACAATCAACATCCTATAGCAGATAAATCCCGGTTCGTCGGGATTGAAAAAATCATAATTTGTGGAGGTGTTTGAAATTGAAAAAGATTATAGCAATGGTGCTTTGCCTTGTGCTTGCACTTTCGATGGTTGGTTGTGGCAACAAAGTGTATTTGGATAACAAAACAATGATTATAGGCAAGGTTATAGATTGGGGCGTTACATCTGTCACAATAGAAGTTGCAGAATCGAGCATTGGCACAATAAAAGAAGGCTCAACGATATTTTTTGAACAAGACGATATGGATAATCATAAAAATTGGATTAACCTGTCTATAGATGACCAAGTGCAGGTAATCTTTGACGGTGAATCTATCCTTACTGGTGGTAGTCCGATAAGCATAGAAAAAGTATATGCGATTAGCCATATATCTGAAAAATAAAACACTATCGACAGACAAATCTTAATTTGTTGCTTCATTATGAAGAAATGGTGGGCCGTGAAACAGCTGCATCTTTACGATGCAGTTACTTCACAGCCCATGTTTATACTGCGATTTATTTTCAAAAATAAGTGAGACCTTTTGTGCTCTCATCCGTTTAATA
>JAZRYK010000059.1:0-24100 GCA_045600725.1 Lachnospiraceae bacterium | reverse complement strand
TTTTTTCTGTGGAAAAATAATGATGTTTTGGGTGTGACCTTGGGTGTGACCGGAGTTTTCGTCTGAAAGGTGTGACCTTTCTGCGTTTCTTTTCTCTAATGCTTCACGTGTCTGCTTAACGTAATCTCTTTCTGCATGGCAGTAATAGTTTCTATTTGTATCAGCACGGTTACCAATTGCTTTACCCTTGCTGGCATCAGACATACCGCTTTGTTCCATGGAATTGTTTACGTCATGGCGGAAGATATAACTTCCTTTAGATTTTATTCCCAACTTGTCACAAATAGATTTGAGAGCTTTGAGATAGTCTTTTGTTTTTTTCCATTCACCGGTTTCATCGCAAAAAATGAATTCTGATTCAATACCTAAGTTATCCTGTATGAACTTTAATTCGTCAAGTAATGTGTCGAGATTACTGCTGATTGGAAAATCACGTCCTCCCTTTGATTTTCCTTTTTCGTTTTTGGTAAAGGGAAGATATTCGAAATTTCCATCACGGTTATCTCTTTGAGATGCATGGATGTGGAAGTATTTGTTTCCACTTATTGGATCAGTACGAATATCAGTCCATTTTAAGGCAACTAATTCGCCTGGTCTGCAACCAATTTCATAATGAGCCTTAATCATGAATGAGTAGATATAATAACCATGAAACTGAGTCATTTTACCTCTGCGGTCTGCTTCTTCTATGATTGCCATAAGTTCTTCTGCGGTGTCCATAATATCTTCTGTAGTTCTCTCTGCATGAGTATCTTTACAGAGAGGATATACAATGTTGTTATCAACGAACTTTACGGGATTATAATGGACGTCTGGATAAGAGGTGTGCATCTTCATAGCATAATAGCATTCCATACGTACAGATAAAAAAGATAGCTGCACTGAAGGACCATATCTGGGGTTTGTAAAAGAAATAAAAAAGAATATAATGATGGAGAAATCTTTACTTCTAAAACAGATCTTAGGGACACTCTGTCTATTAAATTCCTACAGTAAGTTTACACGACCCTACTTGAACTAAGACTTGAAAAAGCTAACCACTTAGGGTATTATAATATTGATCTGAGCGATAGGCTCTTTGGATCACCGTAGGCGGGAAGAATTTCCCGCTATTTTTTTTGAGGAGAATTAATGAAGGAACTTAGCATTTTTATTGATGAATCGGGGGATTTCGGAGAACTAAAGGAAAAGCCATCTTATTATCTTGTAACAATGGTCTTTCATGAGCAGAATGAAAATATAGATGATGAAATAAGAAAGCTTGATGCCAGTATTAAGGAATCAGGCTTTGAGATAGATTATATACACACCGGTCCGGTGATTAGAAGGGAAGCATACTTTGAGAACTATTCATTGGATGAAAGACGTAAGCTGTTATATAAGATATTGAATTTCTATAATAGATGTCCCATCTGCCATGATACGGCTATTGTAAATAGAAAAGATGCACCAGATAAAATATCTTTATCTGGAAAACTTGCAAAAGAAATAAATAAGATGATTGCAAGGCATCAGGACTATTTTGGATCTTTTGATAAAATAATTGTTTATACAGAATATGTGGTAAAAATATATGCAAAAGGATTATCCAATGAAGAAATAAAGAAAGTTACTGATGGGGTTGAATTAGTAGATTCGGAGACAGATTCTTCGATTGAATGGGAAGATTTGTCTGAACCAAATTATAGTTTTCTGGCAGAATTGGATGATGTGTGTGTAATACCAGATGACAATATATTATGGGATACAGGGGATAATTTGCTAAATATAAATACAAAAAATGTTAGCATTAATATATTAGATTATCACTTTGAAGACAGCGTTCCAGATGATCCAGATCATCCGGGAAAAGTGTATACTGCCTTAAAAAATGGTTATAGCAATTCGGCTTTTGATGATAATGGAAATGTCACAGACCACTATGTTTATTTAGTAGTGCATGTAATGGTTCAGAACAATCATGACTCAGAATATGAATATTTAGCAAACTCCCTAAGTGTTCGTTTTGGTTATAGCGCCAATGATCCAGAGCACTATATGAATGAACTACTATACTCATCTGCGCAGCAATCTGAACATCCGGTAACTCATTTGCATTATATGTTTGAGGCAAATGAAGTATATGAAGCATATTATTATTTTACTGTTGAGCGAGAAAGTTTTGAAGACGATAGCAAATTATGCATGCTCTTATCTGATGAGGATGGAGCCTGGGGATATGATAAGGATGACTATATTGTAGTTCTTAATAAAAGCAAATGAGCAGTAAGCTTGAACGATTAAAATGAATATTAATGTAGTTATGGCAGCAATGTTCTAGTCACACTCTAGGGTGTGACCAAGGGGTTTTCAAATGATCCGACATCGTAGAAACCTCCTTTTTTCAACGTTTTTTGTTATTTTTTAAAGCTTCAAATCCGGCTCGCACCTCTAAACCTCAGGATGAAAGTCCTGAGGTTTTTGGTTTTAGGAAATATATTAATAAAATTTATTTAATCAAGGGGGCGAATTATGTATTGATTTTCTTGTCTACAAGGAGTAGTCTAATAATAGACTACAAGTTGTAGTCTAAGAAAGGGATTATTATGGCAGAGATACAATTAGGAACTTTAGAGACAAGATTTGCTGAAATAATATGGAGCAAAGAACCGGTTTCATCAGCAGAGCTTGTAAAAATAGCTGCAGTGGAACTTGATTGGAAAAGAACAACAACATATACCGTATTAAAACGTTTAATTGATAAAGGGTTGTTTCAAAATGATAACGGAACGGTTACCTCTCTTATTTCTGAACCGGAATTTTATTCAATGCAAAGTCATAAGATTGTAGATGATTCATTTCATGGATCATTGCCGGCCTTTATTGCTGCATTTACATCAGGAAAGAAGCTTTCTAAAGCAGAAGTAGATGAGATTCAAAAGATGATAGATGAGTACAAGGGAGAATAATCATGAGTAAGCTATTTATTACTATTTTGAATAATGCGCTTGTTGCCGGTTGGATTATTCTTGCGGTTATTATTTTGCGCCTGCTACTTAAGAAAAGTCCTAAATGGATAAATTGTGTTCTTTGGGGGTTAGTTGCAGTCAGACTGTTAGTTCCGTTTAGTATTGAAAGCATTTTTAGTCTTGTGCCAAGCAGCAAACCGGTTCCTGTAGATATAGAATATGTCACCGTTCCGCAGATTGACTCAGGAATTAATACTGTTAATACGGTAATAAATCCCATGCTTGAGAATAATTTTACTGCCACAGAAACAGCCAGTGTTAATCCCATGCAGATAGTTGTAGGAATATTTTCATATATTTGGATTGTTGGTGTCATCTCTTTATTAGTATATGCATTTGTTAGTTTTATTTTATTAAAAAGGCAGATAAAAGATGTGAAGCCGGTTGCTGAAAGAGTGTATGAATGCAGTACTGTGGAAAGTCCTTTTATCTTAGGTATATTAAGACCTGTTATTTACATTCCGGATTCTTTGGAAGAAAATGCCTATTCCTGTGTAATCGAGCATGAAAAAGCACACCTAAAAAGAGGCGATTTTATTTGGAAACCTTTAGGATTTTTACTTTTGTCCGTATACTGGTTTAACCCGCTTTGCTGGATTGCATTCATTATGCTTTGTAAAGATATAGAGTATGCATGTGACGAAAAAGTGACAAAGGACAAAGACCGAGACTGGAAGGCGCAGTACTGCCAGATTCTTCTTAACTTAAGTTCACAGAGAAAGCTTATTTCAGCCTGTCCTGTTGCTTTTGGCGAGGTGAGTGTTAAGGACAGGGTAAAATCGGTTATCAATTACAAAAAACCGGCATTTTGGATTATTACTGTTTCTATAATTGCATGCATTATTGTAGGAATTTGTTTTTTAACTAATCCAAAGGCCGGAGATATTAAATTACTTGATAATGCATCACCTGAAACAAGTGCTATGTCTTTTCATTATTTTGACGGAGAGAAAACCGAGATAAAGTGGTTATATGATGAAAAAGAAGAGCAAAAAATAATTGACGATATTAATATATTGGCAACTAAAAAAAACGATAGTAGTCGAATCGCTGAATTCACAACGCCTTGCTACGGGCTTGAAATATCCGACAAAGACGGATATATGATTTGGCTCACCTATTGTAACGGTCTTTGGCTTAACAAAGATGGTTCGATATACGAAGCAAAATACAATTTTGAAAAATTATACAAAGATGTTCATTCTGATTCCACAGAAATAATGAGTGGTGGTAGCGGAATGACTAACGCCGGTCTTTTAGGTGAATACGATGTGAGATATTACTCAAAAGCTTCGGAAATGAGTTCCCAAAGAAATGGGGTAGAGCTGTCCATATCCGCCATAGAAGATAATACGGTTACAATACTCATTCAGAATAAATCTTCCGAAGACTTTATTTACGGAACATATTATTCCTTGCATAAGGAAATAGATGGCGTATGGTATGTACTTCCTCCAAAATTATCAAATTACGGATTTACTGATATTGCATATGTGATGCCGGTAGGGGAAAACAGGGAAGAACAATGTGATTTAACTATGTATGGTGAACTTTTGGAAGGGCATTATCGTATTGAAAAAGAAGGTATGGTGGCTGAATTCAGTGTAAAAGATAAGTCAATATTCTTTTCTTCACATGGTACGAATATTGCCATTACTACTGACGAAAAAAGAGGTGCTTTTGATGCGTACTATCAGTTGATTCATGCGATAGAAACCGCTATGTATGACTCAAGGCTAAGAGAAAAGAATCCTGATAGCTATAAGGATTTCGAAGGAAATGAAATATGTAGTTCCGAGTTTTTTGTTCATCTGTATGATGGCAAAGACGATATTGCATATCAGAATCTTGGATATACGATACTTGACATTGACGGAGACGATGTACCGGAACTTTTACTGGGGGCAAACGACCCTGCACCGAACGGAACATACAATGGTGTTATTTATGATTTATACAGTTATAAGAATGGAAAAATAAAGCATATTTTCAGTGGCTGGCCAAGAAACGCGTACTATTTATTGGAAGGAAGCAATGAATTTGTATGTGTCTGGTCTAATAGTGCGGATGATAACGGAAAGACCTATTATCAATATGCCGAAGGTGAACTAAAGGAAGTAGTAGGATCGGAAAAAGAACATGTTGTTTTTTCACTGTGTCCAATGGGACCTACTTGGCAACAGGTTGATGATTTGAATGGCGATGGTCGTGCGGATTATGTAATCTATCCGTATATGGATGGTTTTTCAAATGTAGTACGCTTGTATTTGACCGGTGAGGGTACAATTTTTGAACATGGTGATGAAGTTGCCACGGAAATAGGAAAAATAGTAAGTGCCGTTGATATGGACTCTGATGGAGAAAAAGAAATAGTTCTTTCATTTGAACCACATGTTAATTCAATGCCACTTGAAGAATTTGCCGTTCTAAAGAAAATAGACGGAGTCTGGAAAGAACTTGAGCAACATACTTTCGCCAATGGAAATAATTCATTTCCGTTAAAAATAGTTCATGATAAAGATTTTAATGTGCAAATATCCTGCGATGGAATTGGAAAAACAATTGTATTTGACACAAAAATCTTTTACGAAAATTGGAAAAATGATGGTTCAGAAAAAGAACAGAAATACTATGAGGAATTATCGATTTTACCTGAAGGAACACCGGTAGGTAGAATTCTTGATTGGGGAATATGGAATGTCAGTCTGTCAACGTATGGCGGTGACATTTGTCTGGTAGCTGAACAGGGAATTGCCAGTGACAATCAGGAAGATTTATGGGGAACCGCTTCGATATTCTTTAATTATGATATAAATGGAAAAATAAACATATTGGATATTTCTTTTTCAAGAGCAGCACAAGAGGAGGAAGAGAACGAATCAGAAATTGAGGGTTTTGATAACGGAATTACGTATAGCGGATATACAGACGAATTGATTTTTAATTTTGGAGGCAGATTCTTTTTATCAGATACTTTTGAAAAGCCGCTTCACGGAGAAGGTGCGCCAACAGGATGGTACGCGCTGGGAGGTGAAGGAAAATGCATTGACCCTTCTTATTCAGAACGGGAAATATTGGCCGGCGGAAAACTAATAGCATATAACTGGCTTGATAATCATTCAGATTGTCAAAAAATAATGCCTTTCTCTGTCGGAAACTATTCCTGTTGTTTGTATCAGTATTTATTTGACTTATTTACTGTTCCTGAACTTGAACAACATTCGAATGTTGATAGAACATCTGACTATTGGGTTGTTTTTTTATACCGAAGGGGAAGGCAAACCACTGTACGTTAAGTACTTTAATTGTAATTATTTCACACAGGAACAGGCCATGGAAAATATAGCTCCGGGTATGGCAATCATTCTGGGAACAGCCATGGATGAAGAAAACATGGGAGTTTCCTATCGCGAACACCCGATTAGTCATGAATATACGGTCGATGGTGATATGGTGCTGAAATATAAAAAATCATTGATTGGAAAAGATTCCACTTCTAAATATTCAGTTCAGTATATTGTTCTTACGAATGATGAGGATGTAACTTGGGAAGATGTACACAGGAGTTTATATAGCAATGACAGTGACTACTGGCTGCCGGGTACAATCATAATCGGAATGAATACAATTGTTGAGTAATGTAATGGAGAAGGCGTTAAAAGGTACGGGACACGATGAAGGCTAAATTATCAGATGAAACCATAAAAATAAACAAACCGGACGGACCGACTTCGGTGCTTATTTTCGACAGAAACAAAAAGTTATCTTTTAAGCAGAAACTTCAGAAATTTAAGGTACAGACAAAGCGCAGGTTCATCGAAAAGAGAATCAAGGCGGAGCCACATTCTCTTTCAGAGGTTTGCGATTATTTGACGAATGTACTTGGTTTTTCTGAACTTCCAAAAACAGATGAGGGATATATCGAAGAGTACAAAGATACGAGAGCATCTTTTATAGTGCAGCATAGACCTGAACTGTTAGGTGATTTTGCCGAGATGCCTATCCTCCAGGAACGCACTGAAGAAGCATATCTTGAGTATATGGAACAGTTTATTTTAAGACAAAAGGCTGCTGAAACAGTTCCCGTGGAATTATTCGACATTGATCTTCATATGTTTAAGAAAGAAGAAGGGGATAATGAATCGCGTATCTCCATAGAAAAAACATATGGCGTGATAAGTGGCGGAGCATCGGGAACGCCACGGTATACAAAATCATTTAATAAATTGTATAAGAAGATATATAAATATTATGGTGTAACACAGGCTGATATAGAGAATAAAACAGCACGTTACAAAGATTTGGTGAGGACGCTTTCGGTGCATTGATGTATAAATATTATAGTCACACTCTAGGGTGTGAACAAGGGGTTTTCAAATAATCCGACATCGCAGAAACCTCCTTTTTTCAACGTTTTTTGTGATTTTTTAAAGCTTCAAATCCGGCTCGCACCTCTATAGATTTTTAATGAAAAGCTTGAGAATTTAGTGGTCTCAAGCTTTTTTAGTTCTCTGGAAAGGTTATAAAAATCATGTTGAGTTATAAAAAGTTATAAAACGATTGACAAGATATAAAAACATATATAAACTTATAAACGAAAGCGAAAGTTGTAAAAAGTTATAAAAATATATAGAGATATTAGTATATGAGAAACAGGGGGATATGCTATGGCAACAAATCCATATTCATTACAGTTTGGGAAAATACCTAAGACATATGTAGAAAGAATATCTGCCATTGATACTGTGTGTGAGGGCTTTTTAAATGATGATATAAACTGTTTCATTATTACTGGGGTAAGAGGTTCAGGAAAAACGGTTCTTCTGACAGAGATAAAGAAGAGATTTGAAGATGAAAAAGACTGGATTGTAGTTGAAATAAATCCTCAAGATGACCTTAGAATAGGGCTGGCAGCTAAATTATATGAAGTGCCAGAGTTATCAGCTTCGTTTGCTGTAGAAAAATTAAATTTTACGAAATTTGGTTTTGGCATAGAAGTAAAGAAAGTTCCACCGATTTTCGATATTGAGTCAGGTTTGGACAAAATGTTTAAAATCATAAAGAAGCATAAGAAAAAAGTTCTTGTAGCGATAGATGAGGTTTCTAGCACAGAAAATATGAAGAAGTTTGCTTCGACATTTCAATTGTTGATTCGTGAGGAATATCCACTGTATTTTGTTGGAACGGGACTTCCAAATAATATTTTCAAGTTGCAGAATGAAGAAAATCTGACTTTTTTAAACCGTGCAAATAAGATCGAACTTGAGCCTTTGAATTTCACTAGAATCAGAGATAACTATGCCAAGACATTTTCATTTGATAATGAGACAGCTGGAAGATATGCGAGTTATGTCAAAGGTTATTCGTTTGCGTTTCAGCTTATGGGATACCTGTTGTGGACAATGAAAGGTTCTTCAGAAGAGGATATCTTGAATGAGTTTGATTATAGACTTGAAGATTTGGTATATGGCTCTATTTGGAAAAGTTTATCTTCGACAGATATTTCTATCTGTATCTGCATGTCACTTTTATGTAAAGAACTCGGAACAGATAAAGTGAAGGTCGGTAATTTGGCAGAAGAAATGAATATTACATCGGGATTTTTAAACGTTTATAAAAATAGACTTATGCGTAGTGAAGTTATTAAGTCAGCTGGATATGGTTATATAAGCTTTACTCTTCCGAGGTTTGATGTATTTTGCAGAAATAAAAGGGATGAAATGTATTAGATAATATAGATTTGGGTGTTAAGCTCCTCGGATCACTGTAGGCGGGAATAATTTCCCGCTTTTTTTGTCACATTTTATGTATGTGATTCGTTATATTATGTGTAGAGCGAAAACTACATTTATTGTTCCACCGTGGAAAACATGTTTAAGAGGAAAAAATGGGAATCTACAAGAAAAAGATAGAGCAACTATATGAGCTCTATGAACAACCTCTATATCGTATTGCATACGCAATTCTCAATAACGTAGAGCAGGCTGAAGATGCAGTTTCCAATGCATTTGTTTTAATAATAAAGAACATAAATCAAATAAATAAACCTGACAGTATTGAAACAAAAAACTATGTTGTAAGAATTGTAAAAAGCACAGCGATTGATATCTACCGTTCGAATGTCAGATGGGTATCGTCTACTATTTCTATGGATAACGAAATAATAGAAACATTGACTGACGATAGCAAAATAGAAGATGCGGTTATTTCCAGACTTGATGCGGAGCGAATATTGTTTACGCTGTCTCAAGATGAAAGAAGGCTTGTTGAACTTCGATGTATACAGGATTATGACTGGAAAACCATTGCAAAGGAATTAGATATAACCGTGGCCACTGCAAGGAAAAGATTTGAACGAATTAGAAAAAGGTTAGTTGATTCTGAGGAGGAAAATTCATGAGAGAAGAATTTCAGATAGAAGAAGGTAAATGGAATGAAATCATAGAAGCTGCATTTGCGCCAGATGCTCCTATCCACAACTTTAGTGATTCCTATAAGTGGAGGAAAAATGCAATGATTGGAAACGGTAAAAAACAGGTATCACGTGTGAGCAGTGTATTAAGGTACGTAGCGGCAGTAATACTAATAATTGTTCTTCCTGTATCGGCATATGCTGCTTACAACTGGATTGTAGATTTAAATCAGACCGGTGCATATGAGCATACATTCAGTTTGGAATCAGGACATGTTAAGAAGCATGATATAAAAGCACTTAATATTGGTTATATTCCTGAAGATATGCAAAAGATTGATGGTAAGTATATAAATCCTGATAATTCAGACCGTTCAGTTATGACTATGTTTTATGTTGTTTCGGAAAAAGGAATGCAACAGATTGTGTCATACAGCACCGCTGCGAAGACTTATCAAACTGAAACAGGAAATGATGTCGTATTGATTAATCGAGACAGAGGATCAAATCAGGCATGGGTTGCATTCAAGGATACCCCTTACGTGGTACTTGTATATTATAGCCAGTTAAGTGATGACGAAATATCAGCTGTATTGAATGGTCTTTCTTTGGAACAATCAAGCGTAGAAGTAGCAACTTTGTGGAAAGATGCTGATACAGAGGTTGATTTCGACGAAATGCGTCCATTTATACCTGAAAAGGCTGAACTGGTAAGTGAGGGTGGCAGTTATGAAACAAGTGCTATGAATACAATTACAATAGATAAAGTATACGTTCAGTCTGATTTTGAAGGACTTAAGTGCGATGGAATAAATTGCGATGTGGATTTTAGTAAGTATTTAAGAGAAGACGGTACAATTAAGACACATCGTAAATTCATTATTCCGGGAGATGGCCGGAACTCATTAGATACTGTTGATTATGAGGATGAAGTAACAGAAAAAGTTCTTGTTTTGGAATTAACTGTGACAAATAACAGTAGCGAAGACACATGGCAGGGATTTAATGGTAGCATATTCCAGCAGGATGCAAATAATGGTGTTATAAATCCATATAATCGTTCTAGCCTGGATTCATACATATGTATTCACGAAGAAACAGGAAGCCTCTCATCAAACGGTGAACATTTTAGCTTTGAGTGTGCAAATAAGGGCAATAAAAACAGTACCGGTTTATTACACCCCGGAGAGTCAGCGACAGTTAAGATTGCATATTTGGTTGATGAAGATATGACTGATAATCTTTATATTAATTTGGATCCAAGATACGATAACGGCACAGTTTACAATGGAGCTCCAATAATATGTGTAAGCGATTATTTCAAAAAATAATCAATTGATTTAAAAGGAGATAACCACAAAGTGAAAAAAATGCTTTGTATTTTCATACCATTTTGCGCTTTATTTGTAGTTGCTGTCGGTGCGATACGGCTCTTTAATCCTACAGATCCCATTATGTTTGCCGTTCCGGTTTACTGCCAAAATCCAGATTACCCTAATGGCTGTGAAAGCGCGGCACTTTATATGCTTCTGCAGTTTTATGGAGTGGATGCTACTATGGAGGATATCGTGAACACCCTACCGCAGGGACCTGTTCCATATATGGAGAACGGAATTCGATATGGAGCTAATCCTGAGCGAGAATTTGTCGGTGATCCAAGAAGAGGTAATTCATACGGTGTTTATAACGAACCTATTCGTGATGTGGCAGATCATTTTAAGCCGGGTGCAAAAACAAAAGTAGGAGCATCGATTGACGATATTAGCGCTATTCTGAAAACAGGAAACCCTGTAATTGTTTGGTACACAATTCACTGGGATAGTGATGAAATGAAGTACTGTACTGAATGGTATGATTATGAGACGGATGAGATAGTTAGATATCCGGCCTATGAGCATGCTGTTGTTATAACCGGCTGTGATGACTCTAATTTTTTCTATAATGATTCAAATCTTGGATCTAATGTTGGGGTAGGAAAAGATTTTTTTGAAACAGTTTTTACTGAACTTGGAGGAAGAATCGTATACTACGAATCTTGATATATTATGGACGTATCTGAAGAAAATAAAGGATGCGGGATTAGTCATAATGGCTAATCCCGCATTTAATGGAATCAATCTGAGGGCTTCTCTTCGTACCGTGGGACCCTCCTTTTGATAAAATTAAACTGTTTCAAGCGCAGCTTTAATTTTTTCAATCATAGCCGCGTATTCTTCGTCGGTTAAGTATGTATTGCCGGGATTCATGGCAAAAGTTGAAGTCCATTCAAATTCGTCTTTGTACTTAGGTACAAGATGAAAATGCAAATGACATCCGCCGTCTCCATATGCTCCGTAGTTAATTTTGTCCGGATTAAAGGCTTTATGCAACGCTTTAGCCACACGATTAACATCGGCAAAGAAAGCATTTCTTTCTTCATCCGAAATATCAACCATTTCACTTACATGATCTTTGTAGGCAACAATACATCTGCCGGGATGACTTTGTTCCTTGAATAAAACAAGCTTACTTACATTCAGGTCACAGATTTTAATTCCAAATTTTGCTAATGCTTCGCCCTCCGCACAGTATCCGCAATTCATGTCCATAAATGTCACCTCGTCACATAATATTTTATTTGTTTTTGCAAATAACTTATATATATCAGAGTACCATAATAGTATTAATAATTGAAGAATATTAACAATACAATTACATACAGTTTTACAGAGGTATCGAAAACAGACACGGAAAGTGTTATTCTTTACTTTGATATGTGAAAACAAGGAGAAAAACATATGCGAAAAGCGGCTACTGTTATTTCAGATATTCTTATTGTGATTGCTCTTGCCATAGGAACAACTTTGTTGTCTGTGGTATTGATTCCATATGTCAGCTATGTGACCAATATTACTGCCAAGGTTGACGAATCTGTTGATATATTTTCATATATAGCATCCGGTACGGGATGGTTTTCCACAAGCTTGCAAGGATACACATTGCCGCCACACAAATGGTATATTGTCCTTGCGATTTCGACGATGGTACAAATTATTGCGGATGAACTGGAGTCTTGTCTTGGATATTCAGATATAGACCTTGGTAAAACAAGAAGAAATTTTATTCGTAATGAAATTGTATCTTCATTGATTGTTTCTCCGCTTATGACGGGTTTTATGCTGCAGCTGATGATCTTCTTTATTCTTACCATTTGCCCTCAGAATATTCCTGTTCTGTTTATTATGGGTGAATTAGTTGCATTTTCGTTCCCTGCTTTAATTCATAAGTATTTAATCCGTAAGGATTTTAGTCTGTTTTCTCTTATTACCGGCATAGCAAATATCGTTTTCCTGTTTATCATTGCGAAAACCGAGTCGGGAATTTTGGCTTTTCTTCTGTTTCTTTTTTCGCTTGTGAAGGATTTTATTGAAAGTCGTTCTGAGGAGAAGGACAAAGATAAGGAAAAAGATAAGGATAAAGATGAGGGTAAGGATGAGGATAAGAAGAAAGAAGAAAAAAGTTTTTTTGTTCCAGGTCTGGTTCCTTTTGTTCTGTATTCAATATGGATTATTATCGGTATTTCCTTTATCAGACCTATAGTGTCAACACATATGCCGGTTCTTGAACACACTGTGGAGGAATTCTTTGTCACGGATATTGCAGTGGGCTCGGATTATTCACAGATGATAAATACAGACGGAAATGCAATTTCAGCTCGAAATGAAGTGAAATGTGAAGATGTTAAGCAGATTGCTGTATGCGATACAAATGTTTTTTATTTGAAAAATAATGGAGAACTTGCGGTACAAAACTCTACCGGAAATATTCCGTCAAAGATTATGGACAATGTTGCATACATAGCAAATTATCGGGATACATTGATAATTATTGATGAAAACGGCGATTTGTATGGACATGGCGATTTCAGATTTTACTTGCCCGGGGAGCCTGTTTACGAAGAAATCAATCTTATTGAGTCAGGCTATCATTTTGCGAAGGGTGATGTGGGCGAAGAGCATATTCTTCTTATCGATGAAAACGGTGATCTTTACAGCTTCGGTAGAAATTCCGTCGGTGAACTCGGAATAGGTTCGAAATCTCTAGAACCTCAGAGCTTACAGTTTATAATGTCGGATGTTAAAGATGCGGTAGCAGGAATAGGCATTTCATATGCTTTAACAAATGACGGAAAGGTTTATTCCTGGGGAAGAAATGAATATGGACAGCTGGGAACCCATTATACTAAAGTTCAGATGGGCTATGGCATTGATCCTATGTGGTATTATGCCGATACGCCACAGGAAGTATCGCTTGAAAATACTATCAATGAGATAGCCGTGGGAGTAAATTCAGCTTTTGCCCTTGACGAAGAAGGAAATGTGTGGGCTTGGGGAGGCGGAGTTTCAAAGTATTCTGTTACTGCGCCTACTTCCGCAGGCAGAGATATAAAGCATATTTACAGTTGCAAGTTCTCGGTCGGAAAATTGAGCCAGAAAATATATATGATAGATTCTACAGATAAGGCCGTGCAGAAAACCTTTAGTGAAGCGAGAACATTTGATATCTGTACAACAGAGGTTGTTATTGATACAAGTGCCTGGATGCCGGAACCTATTCAGAAAGTAAGTTCAAAACTGGAGGACATTCTTGATAAGTTTTCTCTTCTTGAAGAGGAAGAGGTCGAGGAAACAGAACTTGAAATAATTCCTTCGAAACTAAATAATGTCGATACGAAATACAGAGAGTCTTTGTGGTATAACGAGTACAACGGTCACAAGTATCGTGTTTTTGATGAATACATCAGAATGAGTAATGCCGAAGCCTACTGTGAAAGTATGGGTGGTCATCTTGTAACGATCACTTCGCAGGAAGAACTTGACTATGTTGTAGGCATTTTTAATGAAAGTCCGGTATCCGGAAATGTACATATCGGTCTTTTATATGATGGAAGTTATTCCTGGGTAACGGGTGAAAGTACATCATTTATCAACGAAGTGCACGACAAGCAGGTATATGATGGGGATAAAGGTGTAGGCGTTATGCGCAGCAACGGAAAGATGAATGTCGGACTTCCGGATGTGCGAGCTTATATCTGTGAATGGGATTAATTATATATGACAACAAGAGAAGCAGCAATGCAGATATTATCGTAAAGAATCGGAATAGTATATTGGCTTGAGGAACATTTTGTTCTTCAAGCTTTTTTATTTCGAAAATACAGTGAAATGATTCTTGAATATGATTCGCATTAAACTACTATTTGTTAAGAAATGTTAAGAAAAACTAAGATGTGGTTAAGCCTATTGAAAGCTATTTTTGAATAGATGATTATAAGTTCATCTGAAGCTTAGGGGAGGATGAATTATGAAACAGATAGGCTTTAACCAATTTGGCAAACGAATAGTCAGTATTTTGTTAATAGGGGCTTTACTTGCCACCGGCTGCGGTAAAAAAGAAACACAGGATGTGATTGTGTCAGAGGAAGAACAACCGGATTACGAAGCTCTCTACAAAGAAGAAAAAAGTAATGACATAATGGTCGGGAAATGGAAAAAGGAAGAAATAACTGAGATCGACCAGTTCATGCAGTTAAAGGAATATACGGCAGGTATTATTCCTATAAATCATAGCGGAGAGAAATACAATTGGGGGTATTACGCAGATTCAAATTACATTTATTCCCTTGATGATTACTATGAAAAAAATGATAAGGGTGAGTATATTTCATCATTATTTTTAAACAGAATTAATATTTCGGACATGACATTTTCCTCGACTGAATACACTTTTTATGACAGAGGAACAATGCTTAATCTTTATGCGGTCTGCGGAAGAGTTTTTGCCGCGCTTCAGATTAACAACGACGAGGGTGAGCTTACAGAATATTGCATCGTTGAACTAAAACAGGACGGAAGCATTGAAAAAATGCGAAATATGGCTGAGGAAATAACAAAAAATGACTGGCTTCCGGATTTGTTTTTTGTTGTTGATACAACACTGATGTATGAACCGATTTCAGGTAATACATTCCTGTTTTCAAAGGAAAAGGACTGCCTGATTATAATAGATGAAAACGGCGAGACTGTAACTAAATTTCAAGGCTTTAATGAAGAAGCAAAAAGCAAAATCGAATATTTTGCAAACGCGGACGACGGACATATTATTCTTGTTTGCAGAAGCAATAATGAAGAAACAATTTTCATTTATGAAGATGGGGAAATAAAGATTCTGTATCAAGGTGATATTGGACAGGAGAGCCTTGGAGACAGCAGATTTATTGACAGTCACGGCAGAATTTTGTTCTTGTGTGACGGCGATCACACTGTTGCAAGCTGGGATACGGAATCCGGGAAGCAGGAAAAGCTTTATTCCACAGGTGAGGTCAGTCAGTATATTAATGACATCGATTGCTTTGCAAGAAATGAAAAGGGAGAAGTTCTTATTCTAAGTGACAATAATTTGAAAGTATTATCAATGGGCGGCGCCGCAAAGAAGGTTGAAATAGTTTTAAAACCTTTGACTTTCCTAAGTTACATGGTAAAGCAGTACATTGACAAATACGAGGAAATGCATCCGGGAGTTACCTTTAAAATCCTTGAGGAGACAGAGTGGGAAAACAGGGATGTCGAGATGAACAAGCTTTATACTGAACTGATAAACGGCGAGGGCCCGGATATTATAATGTTAAATAACGATCAGCTGGGTACCATTGCTGAAACTGAAGGCTTGTATGAATTGTCAAATGTCCTGAAGGAGGATGTGAAATATAAAATTATTCCGGCAGTTCGGGAAAGTGGATATGCAAACGGCGGAAAATATGCGATGACGCTGGAGCCAAATATCAGAACCTTTATTATAAATAAAAAATATTGTAAGAAAGACTCTTGGAGCATTATGGATATCGTAGATATTCTTGAAGAAAAGGAAGCTGCGAACGAACCTTTTGAATGGCTGATTGTGGAAGATTATTCTTATTACAATCCCATAAGTTATCTGCTGTATTTGAATATTGCCGAGTCGGAATTTATAGATATGGACAAGTTTACCTGTGATTTTGATTCGATGAATTTTGTGAGATTCTTGAATATTTGTAAAAAATATAATGATAGGGCTGAGAATACTACATATCCGCAGAATCAAAGCATATCATTGATAAAAAATGATAAGGCTTTGATGTATATTGATTTTCCAATGACCTTAAGGGAATATTCTGAGGCTTTTTCTCAACTTGGAGATGATTACAGAACAATTGGTTATCCCACAAAAAAAGGAAACGGAAACAAAATAATCTTTTCGGGGAATCTTGCGGTTAACAAAAAAACCATGGAGACGGATTCTGACAAAAAGGCAGTTATAGAGGATTTTCTAAACGGATTGTATATACCGGATAATATGGAGGAGTCATTGTCATATGCTGTTCCGATACGAATGGATGCTTATGACGGACGCATTATTCTTCCTTCCGATAATGATTGGGTAGGCAGTCAGCCCGCTATAAGAACCGGTCCACGGACAATCAGCCCCATTCCCGGAAAGGCTGATGGAACAACATATGTTGATGAGTATCTTGAACTACTTTCTCAGTGTGAAAATTTGTCTGTCACTGATACGGTAACCAACACAATTTGCGGTATAATCGAAGAAGAAACAGAGGACTTTTTTAACAGCGATAAATCTGCCGAGGAAACGGCGAAGATTATTCAGACAAGAGTCAATTTATATCTGATGGAGATTAAGTAGATATGTATAACATTTTGTTATGTGATGATGAAGAAGATATTATTTATGCTTTGAAAATATATTTAAAAAATCCCGAGTATACCTTTTATGAAGCAAAGAACGGGCTGGAGGCTGTGGATATATTGAAAAATAATCATATGGACCTTGTGCTGATTGATGTGATGATGCCGGTAATGGACGGTATCACCGCAGTAAAGGAAATACGAACATTCAGTAATGTGCCAGTTATTTTTCTTACAGCCAAAAGCGAAAGTTATGATAAGGTTGTGGGTTTTGAAGAGGGCGGAGATGATTATATAACAAAGCCATTCGATCCCATGGATGTTACCGCAAGAGTTAGCGCGCAGATACGAAGATATACCAGGCTTGGCAGCAGACAAATTGAGAACAACAGCCTGACAATAGGCGGAATTGTTCTTGATGACTCATTAAAGAAAGTGACTGTAAACGGAGATGAGGTTTCACTGACTTTTTCGGAATATGAAATTTTAAAGCTGTTAATGAGCAACCCACAGAAGTGCTTTTCACCCAATGAAATCTATTCTTCAATTTGGAAAGAGAATGCGATTGGAAGTGAAAGAACAATTTCCGTTCATATAAGACATTTGCGTGAAAAAATAGAAATAGATCCCGCTAATCCAAGATATATCACGGCAGTTTGGGGGCAGGGATACAGAATACTTGGAGCATAAGTTTGAAATGATTGGGGGTAAAATATGAGGAAAATTAAAGAATATTTTATAGGAATGGCATTGTCTGTATTGTTACTTATTTCAATTGCTGGAATTGCATTATGGGGAATAATTGCACTGGACAAATGCACCGGAAATATAAAATACGATGAATATTTTAAAAATTACATAGGTTTTTCTGATGAGAGAGACGATTTTCTTAAGGAGAAAATAATTGAATTCGTGAATGATGAGGACTATGACAGATTACGTGAATTTGCACAGGAATACGGTTTTGCGTATACAATAACTGAGATAGGCGGTGGGCGAATTGCCGGGAATGTTATCGGAAGTGCTATGAATGAGGATTTTTATTTTTCATTCAATACGAAATATGGAGTCCCGGCACGGGCAAGAATTCATATAGATAACACTCGCCAGGTAGACAAGCCGAATGTTATGGGCATTGCATGGATATATATTAACAGGAATAATGCTGTGTTGATTGGTGGGATGTTAGTTTGGCTTTTGATTTTTGTACCAAGCCTTCTGTTTTTCTTATCAACAGCACCTGTATTGTATAAGCTGTGGTTTGGACTTTTGGCAATCGCTTCAGTCGAATGCGTTGCAATAAAAGGTGTGGTGGACAATTCGGAGATATTTATTAACTGTTGCATAGCGGAAAAAATTATTCTTGGGACGTTTTGCACATTTTACATCATAAAGCTTAAACAGATAAGATTAAGTATTAATAAAATGGGTAATTCAGCGGACAGACAGGTGCTGGATAAGAAATTTTTCCCATATTCACTTAAGCCTTTTGTCGAAGATATTAATGAGGCGTCTGACAATATTGTTCTCGCTATCAATGAAAAGATGAAAAGTGAGAGATTAAAAACAGAGCTGATTTCAAATGTTTCTCATGATATAAAAACACCTTTGACGTCAATAATTAATTTTTCGGATCTGATTTATAAAGAAGAAACCGATAATGCGATGATTACAGAATATGCTGAACATTTGCATACTCAGTCCATTAGGATGAAAGGGATGATGGATGCACTTATTGAAGCATCCCGCGCGTCTGTTGGTGCTGTAGATATTAATCTTGTGCCATGTAAGGTTTCAACGCTTTTAGAGCAAGCTGTAATTGAGTATGAAGACAAGCTGCAGAAAAGGAATATTGTACTTATTAAAGAAGAAGCAGAGGATGATTTGTATATAAATGCGGATGTTAAAGCAATAAGCCGTATTATGGATAATCTTATGGGAAATATCTGCAAATATGCCATGCCGGGAAGCCGTGCATATATTGAGTCCTTTAAGCAGGAGGAAGAAGTTGTAATTCGAATAAAAAATATTTCCGAAAGTCCCATTAATATATCAGCGGAAGAATTGACGGAGCGATTTGTACGAGGAGATATTTCAAGACATTCCGAAGGATACGGTCTTGGACTTTCGATTGTCAAAAGCCTTATGGATCTTATGGAAGCAAAGCTGGAAATTTCTGCGGAGTTTGATGTTTTTGTCGTAAATCTTATTTTTATTCAATAGGATATTGCTTTCCTATTGAACATTGATGGCGGGATTCTTTTGGAAAAATGAACTCCGCCATTTATGTGTTATTACAGGGGATTGAAAAGAAAGCCTACAATAGGGTAGTATATGAGAAAGGGGGCATAACACCATGCTAAAAGAAAAAAAGATAAATAAGTGGATACTTGTGATTGTTGCAGTAGTTGTTGTTCTTCTTATGGTTGGTGGAGGTATACTAATGTTTAGAAATTATGTAAGCATTCATGGTAAGCATCTTAATAAATATAGCTATAGCTCGGGTGGCGGAATGACGGGCGGATATCATAGGGAAACTGTAAAACGGCAGGAAGATTATGCGATAATAACTATTGAATCTGCCGAATGGTATTCACAGGATCCGACTGTAACGGAGTATTTGGCAGACGTTGCTGTTTTGGATGAACTGGAGACGGTTGTACGCGAGAATAAGATGAACTTCTGGAACAGAAAAAAGTTTACCAACATGTTTGTACACGATGGGGAAAGTACAAGCTATGATTTTGACTTTGACGAAGCGAATATTTCTTTTTCGTCACAAATTTATCCTATTGAGTACGGCAATAAGCTTTCCAAACTTGATGATGTTGTAAAAAAATACATCGGGTCAGCTGAAAAACTTCCGGGGCTGGTAAATCCAAGGGCAGGTGAAGAAGATAATTATTCTATTCCGGAAAACGAATTGGTAATATATGTTAATTCATATGCTAAAAATACACTTGGAATAAAAATCTTAAATGGTACAGACGAGGATACGGAGTTTTCTGAAACATATAAAATAGTCAATGCGGATACCGATACGCTTATGCTCGAAGGAAATACTCCATACAACAACAAAATAAGCGGCCATTCAATGGATGTGATAGATATCAAATTAAAGGAAAGACTACAAGCAGGAAACTATAAAATTGTTTTTGCAGATTTAGAGATTCTGTTTGAAATTAAGTGAATTTTGCAGGTATTATAGTAGGCGGGAATTAGTTCCCGCCACTTTTTTGAGAATAGGAAGAAGCCCGCAATTAATCGGAATAATATAGTAGGAAGAATATGAAACGGAACCGGAGGAAGTCGGTAGATGAAAGTACTCGTACTAAATGGAAGCCCCAAAGGAAAAAACAGTAATACATTAAAACTGACAAATGCTTTTGTAGATGGCCTTGGTGAGGTGGAATTAAAAAGTATAGATGTTGTTTCAAAAAATATAGGCAGTTGTAAAGGATGCTTTTGCTGCTGGAACAAAACGCCGGGAAAATGTGTAATGCAGGATGATATGCAGGAAATAATTGATTTGAGAATCTGGGCGGATGTTACAATCTGGAGTTTTCCTCTTTATTATTTTAACGTACCGGCTATTCTTAAAAATCTTATCGACAGGCAGCTTCCAATGTCCCTTCCGTTTATGGAAGAAAGAGAAGACGGATACGGTAGCGGAAGCCATCCTTCAAGATATGATATGAGCGGAAAGCATAATGTCATAATATCTACTTGCGGATTTTATTCTGCTGAAAACAATTATGACAGCGTAAAAAGTATGTTTAATCATGTGTGCGGAAACGATAATTACGAAGCTATTTTCTGCGGGCAGGGTGAATTGTTCAGAGTTAAGGAATTGAAAGAACGAACTGATGAGTATCTTGAGATTGTAAAGAAGGCCGGAAAAGAATTTGCTGCAGGTGGCATCTTGGCAGAAACAAAGGAAGAATTATCACAGCTGCTTTATGATAAAGAAACCTTTGAAAGCATGGCTGATTCAAGCTGGGGTGTTTCAAAGGACGGAAAGGAACCACTTGACGAAACATTTGTTTTTACAAAGCAAATGGCTGCTCTTTATAATAAAGAATCCTACAATGGCAAAGATATAGTCTTGGAGATAAAATACACAGACTGTGGAAAGAATTATCAGATTAAGCTGACAGATAGCAAAAGTGAAGTATCTGATAAATGTGAATATGAGCCGACCACGGTAATAGAAACCCCGTATGACGTTTGGAAAGCAATTGCACGTGGAGAGATTCGCGGAGATGAAGCCCTTATGAAAGGTATGTATAAGGTAACCGGCGATTTTGAGCTTATGATTCACTGGAATGATTATTTTGGCGGAGGAAAGAATAAAAAATCCGGAAGCAGTCATGGTGAAAGTGCAAAGTCGGCAGACGGCAGAAGCAAGAATCCTGCCATGATAACAATGCTTTTGCCTTGGATGGCATTCTGGATTTTGGTGTCCGTTAATCAGGATTGGGGACCAATTATTGTAATGCTTATATGCGCATTTATTCCTCTTTTATTTTTTAAAAATAAGCTGACTGTATATGATGTGATTTCCATGGGAGCAGGTGCTTTATTTGCAGGCTTGGCTTTTTTCACGAAAAAATATGACTTAATATATATTATTTCATATCTTTCTTTTGGAGCCATGTGGCTAATGTCCTGCCTAACAAAAGAACCTGTCTGCGCGGCATATGTAAAATACAATTATAATGGGGAAGATGCATTAAATAACCCGATTTTCATGAAAACCAATTACATACTTGCAGCAGGTTGGGGTCTTCTGTATATTGTAGTTTCGATAGTTACTTTTTTCCTCTATAAATATGACCTTCGCACGGTTTCACTGATTACAAACAATGCCGCACCGATTATCATGGGGCTGTTTACGGTATGGTTTGAAAAATGGTATCCCGCACATATAGCGGGGCGTGGGAACAGAAAATAATCACAGGAGAGGTAGTATATGAAAAGAATTATTGTTTATTATTCCCTGTCAGGGAACACGGAAGAAGCAGTTAAGTCTGTGGCAGAGAAGCTTGACTGTGAAATTTTGAAAATTGATACGGTAAAGGCTATGCCTAAGTCATTTGCAGCTAGAATTCTTGTTGGTGGCGGACAGGTTGCAATGAATATTGTTCCTGAGATTAAGCCCATAGATAAGGATATGAACGATTATGATGAAATTTTTATAGGAACTCCTATCTGGAACAGTAAGGGTGTGCCCGCAATTAATGCATTTTTGTCAGATGAAAATGTGTGCCGTAAGGTTACGGGATTGATTATTACTTCCGGTGGGGGAGAAATCGACAAGTGCGTAAAAGCCTTGGAAACAAAACTCCCCAATTTGAAATACAGAGTTTCATTGCTTGATAAAAAGCACAAAGACTTCGGATTGAACAGAGAGAAAATAAATCAATTCGTTGAGCAGATAGGGATGAATAATGAATAAATTAAAAAGTATCTTTAGGGAAGATTCATTTTATAAAGTATTTTTGACTTCGCTGATGATAACCGGCTTGGGTTATGGGATTTACAAAGGCGTGATAGATAATTACATGGCAGAAGTGGTAGGCATGGGAGAATTCGACAGAGGACTTGCCGAATTTTTCAGAGAATTGCCGGGGCTTATGTTAATATTTATTTTGGCAGCTCTTTATATGTTCTCTGCGCAAAAGCTTTATAAGCTTGGAGCGGTTATCATGCTTCTTGGCATGGGTATGTTGTCAGTAGTCACACCAACAAAGCTTTTAGTTACTATTGCTGTGTGTATTTATTCACTTGGAGAACATATCCAGTTGGGAATGAAAAACACATTATCTTTGGAGTATGCCAAGGAAAATCAAGGCGGACAGGCACTGGGCTATCAGAATGCTCTTTATCAGGCAGGAACTTTGATTGGCTATGCCGTTATTATTGGTGTGTTTGCTGTTCTGGCTGCAAACAAGCTATATAAACCGGTTTTCTTAATGGCTACGCTAATAATGGCTGTAGGGGCTTTTTTTTCTTTCAGAATTAAAGGAAACAGTGAGACCGATAAATCCAAAAGCAGATTTTACTTCAGAAAAAAGTATACAAAATATTACATGCTTGAAGTTTTCTACGGAGCTCGCAAGCAGGTGTTTTTCACATTCGGTCCGTATGTGTTAATCCTCTTTTACGGTGCAAATGCAGCAGTAATAAGTCTTTTGTTTGCTATTTCCGCGATATGTTGCTTCTTCCTGGCTCCAAAGGTCGGAAAACTTATCGACAGAATCGGATACAAAATTGTAATGGTGTCTGATACGCTTATTCTTGTGATTGTATGCTTCTTTTACGGATTTGCTCATCATATATTTCCAAAGGATGTGGCATTTATTATTTGCTGTGTAAACTATATACTTGACTCCGTCATCTCTCTTGCATCAATGGCCTCAAATGTTTATGTTCAGGATATTTCAGATTCTAAAGAAGAAGTTAAGGCTACGATATCAACGGGCATCTCGGTGAACCATTTGATTACGGTTCTGATTGCTCTATTTGGCGGCTGGGTATGGCAAAAACTTGGAATTGAGACCTTATTTATTATTTCTGCGGTGCTTGGCCTGTGTAACAGTGCTTATGCAGCGACGATAAAAGTAAACAAGAAGGCGTAACTACGTACCATGGGTTGATTGTGCATTGGCATATTTGTCAGTAAAAGCGATTGTTTTATTTTTACAGGTATGATATAAGAATAAACAAGATAATAAATGGACAAGGGAGTTCACATTTTGTGAATTCCCTTTTGTGCTTTTATGAACAATGACGTTCGGCAGGAAAAGTGTCGGGCGTTTTTTATTTCATAGGATTAGGGTGTCAAAAGACACTTTCTAATATTGTATTTATTTTTGTACCTTGAAAATTTAACACGAATTGGTAAATAAAAAGATTTTATGATGTGATATCAGATGATTTAGGAACAATACAAAGCC